>NZ_CP030032.1:2425000-3100000 GCF_003258315.1 Bradymonas sediminis | reverse complement strand
TCTGGCCCCCAGCGTTGCGGCCGGTGTTCTGGAGTCACTCGGCGCGCAGTCGGTGATTTCATTCCCTGATCTGCTCACGCATGGGCCGGTGTCCTCGGACTCCAAGCGCCATCGAAAGGAGCGTTTGAAGTATTTGCGCGACCTCTATGGCTCGCTCTATCCCGGAGATTCGGAGTCAAATAAGGGCCACGTCGACGCGCTAATGCGCCCGTTGGAGCAGGGGTATCTGACCACCGAACAGCTGGGGTCGGCGGCGGGGCGCGCGGCCAAGGGCGGCCGTTTCGTGATTTGGACGACGCCGACCTTTGAGGACCGGCTCTTCTTGTGGTTTGCCTGCAGCGCTCTGCTCGAAGAAGGTATTGCCCACGATCGAATCAGCATCGCAGAGGCTCAGATCTTGTTGCCCTCGGATAATCCCGATGAGGCGCGTTACGCAAATCTTAGCCAGCTTGAGGAGGAGGATTTCGAGGCGGTATTCGACGAACTCTTCTATCCGGAGCCGATTTATATCGACACCGCCGCCAACCTCTGGGAGACCTTTGCCACGGTGTCGCCGCGCCAGATGGCGAAGTCTGTGGGACATACGCGCAAGTTCTTTCCTCAATTCTTTGTCTTTATTCAGGACTACGCCTTTCTCTTCCCGCAGGCGACCGACCTGGGCGGGCGCCGCCGCCTTCCCGAGGGCGTCCAACCTTTGCATTTGTCGGAGTTCGACGCGGACCTCTTCGCGAAGCTAAGCGACACCGAGTTTCGCTCCGCGGAAGACGTGATCGACGACGATATCCTGGATAAATACGAGTATCTTGGAGAGTTGGTTGTCTTGGCGCGCCTGCATGTTTGGAGCAAGGCGAAGAAGGGCGAGGAGCCCTATATCATCGTCGAGAAAAATGATGGTGCTGATGGGGCCGACCCGCTGACGCAGTTTAAATATAAGCTCAGCGCGCGCGGCAATGCCTTGCTCAAAGACGGTTTTGAGGCGGGGCGAAAGCTGCCCATCTTCACCGTCGGTAATGCCCGCACCTACGCCAGCAAAACTCCCTGGGTGAGCCTGCGCGACGGACTCCGGCGGGATTTCGAACGGTTTAGCCCTGCAGAGTAGATATTGACGTGAGTCATTGGAGAAAAAAGGTCGCCGGGCAATTGCCCGGCGACCTTTTATGCTCTTGTTTTCTATCGTGCAGGGAGACGATTAAACGCCTCGAAGATTCAGGTGGGACAGGCTCACATAACCCTTCTTATCCAGCAGCGCCCGAATCTCGGCGATATGCTCGGGGCCGCGGGTCTCCAGGGTGAGTTCGACGTCGGTCTTGCCGAGCGGCGACGCCTCCATGAAGGTGCGGTTATGCGATACCTGCAGGACGTTCGCGCGGCTTTTAGCCAGCAGGGCGAGCAGATCGGCGAGGCGCCCCGGGACGTCTTCCATGCGCAATTTAAGTTGCACGAGGCGTCCGGCCGCGACCAGGCCTCGCTCGATGATGCGCGAAATGACGTTCACGTCGATATTGCCGCCGCTGATAACCAGGCAAACCCGTCGCCCGGCGATATTGGGGAGCTTGCCGGCCAGGAGCGCGGCCACCGCCGCCGCGCCTGCACCCTCGACCATAAACTTCTCTTCCTCCAGGCACACCAGGATCGCATTGGCGATCTCTTCCTCGCTCACGCTGACGATCTCGTCGACATAGCGCGCGGCGTTGGCGTGGGTATAGCGGCCCACCTTGCGCACCGCGATGCCGTCGGCGAGCGTCTGGGCGGCCGGGACTTCGACCGGGCCGTCTGCGGCGATGGCGTCGCGCATCGATGGCAGGACATCGGGTTCGACGCCGATGACGCGGATGCGCGGGTTGGTTTCTTTGAGCGCTGCCGCGACACCTGAGATCAGGCCGCCACCGCCGACCGGCACCACCACAACTTCGATATAGGGATTCTGCTCCAGCAACTCCAGGCCGAGTGTTCCCTGGCCGGCGATGATCGCCGGGTCGTCGAAGGCGTGTACGAAGCAGCGGTCTTCCTCGGCCGCGATTTCGGTCGCCTTAAGGTAGGCCTCATCGTAATTGGCGCCGTGAAGCACGACCTTCCCACCAAACGCCCGCGTGCGGCTGACCTTCACCAGGGGCGTGCCCTCCGGCATGACGATCTTTGTGTCGATGCCGAGCTTGGTCCCGTGCAAGGCGATCGCCTGGGCGTGATTCCCCGCCGACGAGGCGATGACGCCGCGCTCCCGCTCGCTCTGCGAGAGCGACATCAGCATATTCGCCGCCCCGCGCTCCTTAAAACTCCCGGTGCGCTGGAGATTGTCGAGCTTAAGGTAGACCTTGCTCGAGCTGCGTTGGCTGAGGTTCTCGCTCTTATAACAAGGCGTAATATCAATCGATCCGGCGATGCGATTTCGAGCCGCCTCGATATCTTCAAAACGAACGATCAAATCGTCGAGAGTCTTTCCGGGTTGATCAGACATAATATTCTCGCGCTCGGGGCTTTGGGCCAGGATAGAAACGTGGCATTACTCCTACGCCGGTGTTCGCGCGAGATCAACCCATAAGCACGCCTTCTGCTCCACCCGTGCGGTATCACAGGGGGTGTGTTTGCAGGCCGGTAGCAGCCTTCACCCGCCGGGCTAAACTCGATATATTCCGCATCGATTCATTGCGTTGCCTGGCTCATCGCTCCCGCTGATATTGGTTCAAATGTCCACACGTCTATACCCACTATTTATATCATTTCTCGGCTCGCTGGGGTTGGCGGTCTCGTTGGCGTTCTTGGCCGGGGCGTTCCTCGCGTTTCAGCCCGGCTGGGAGGAGTGGGCCGAGTTTTTTGTGCCCCGCGCCGTCTTCCTGGTCGCCATCCCCTACGTGCTCCTGTTGAGCTATCTCTTTTTGCGCGCCCAGTTGGGGCTATGGTTTTTGCGCCGTGGCAAAGTCGAGGAGGCCATCGCCTATTGCGAGCCGCGCCTGACCCACTCCTTGATGCGCAGTCGCGGGGAGGCGCTCGGCAACCGAATCGCGCTGGCGCGGGCGTTCGTGTGGCGCGGTGATTACGAGCGCGCGCGCGAACTGTTGGCGAAGGCGGACTCCCCGCCAAAGCGCGGGAGGGCGCGCCTGGAGTTGGCGCGCTGGCGCATGGAGGTCGCGCTTCGCGAGGAGAACCTGGTGCGATGCCACCGGGCGTTCGACGAAGTCGCGGGCCAACTTCGACCCGCATCGGCGCGGCGTGAGCTCGAGGCGTGTCGCGCCGAGTTGGCGCTTCGTGAGGGCGACCGTGGCGCATTCGAGACCGCGCTCGGTCGAGCAAATTGGAAGGGCAAGAGCCTCCCGCGTACCCAATGGGTTGAGGTCCTGGGGGCGCTTCGCTTCGACCCGACCGTCGGCTCCGCGGGTAAAATCGGGAATAAGGATGACGCCGATCTCGCTGTACATCTGGAGGTGCTCGATTCCATTCAAGAGGCGTTGCTAAATCTCTTACCTCAAGTTGAAGGTGAGGTGTTGTCAATTCGCGCCGAACTGCTCTATAGAGACGGTCATCTCGAAGAGGCTCGCCAGCAATTAGCAAGTCTGGAGTCGGCGCGATGTGACGCGCGTTCAAGATACGAAGCAGAGCGCGTGCGCGCGCTCGTCGAAGCCCTATAATCAAGCGGGCGTACGAAGCGGCCGTTCAAACAATATAGATGAGAGTTACCATGAAAGTTGCAGCGAATCGTGTGGTCGGACTGCGTTATATTCTTCGCGATGTGAATACCGATGAAGAACTTCATCGGCGGGATGAGGACGATATCTTTTATTACCTGCACGGCTTTGAGAATATCATCCCGGGCATGGAGCGGGTCCTTGAGGGCTGCGCTGTCGGGGACACCTTTGATGTCGAGTTCGAACCCGAAGATGCCTACGGCGAGTATAATCCGAAGCTTGCTCAGACGGTGAGTCGTGATGAGTTCCCGGATGATTTTGAGCTTGAGGTCGATATGATTATCGAGCTCGTGCCTCAGGAGGCTGAGGACGACGATGAGGGGCAGCTCTTTCGAATTAAAGAAGTGGGTGAGAAGGAAGTTCTTATCGACGGGAATGCGCCTCTGGCCGGCAAGAAGATCGGGTACCGCGGCGAGGTCGTAGAAGTGCGAGAGGCCGACCCGGACGAGCTCGCCCACGGTCATGTTCACACCGATGATTGTGACCATCACGACCACTAATCGATCGGGACCCGGAGGCGCCCTCGCTGAGTCAGGGCGCCGTGATTTCCCACCTCACCGTGGCGGGCGCGCCAGGTTTCGCCTGCGCGCGCGCCGCCGTGATGCTCGGGTTGATGTCGATTTGCTCTAAGCCCGGTTTTAGATCCCACCAAATTAAGGTCGTCGGCTGGTTCAATCGACCTTTGCCCCCGGTGATCACGCGCCGGCTCAGGCGACCCTCGCTGCCCTTGGCGCTCGCTTCCCATTCTCCCTCAATCGCCAGCGTAAAGCCCTGAATGGTCGATTCCATCGGGTTTAGAATCTGAAGTTGCTGGGGCCCTCGCCACCAGGTCTTAACCTGTTGAATGGACGCGCGATGCTGGGCCATCTCGGCCACGCTCGACACCATTATAGGCGATTCTTCTCGCCATAATTCAAGGTTCGCCATCACGCCGCCCAGTCGGGTGCTCACGGTCCAATGGCCACCGCGCTCGGGGTGAAGCAGGCTTTCATGGGCCGCTCCGATCAGCGGGTTTCGCGTGGCGACGAAGGGGGCCGAGAAGACGCGGGTTTGGTGGGCTTCGAGCAACGGGCCGAGCGCGCTTGGGTCGAATCCCTTGAGGCGAAGGGATTGGAGGCGCCCGTCAAACCCCTCGGGTAGGACCACCAGCGGCCAATTTGCCGGGCCCTGGTGGACCGGGCGTTTGGCGGCTTCATCCGGCGCGCTCTGCGTGATAATCGCGGCGGGAATCCGGCGCTCGGCCAGGGCTGACAATTGGGCGCAGTCGGTATTGCGCAGGACGTGGCTGCTCCCCTGATAGGCGTCGCCGGGCTTTGTCGGGTCGAAGGCCGGGGCGAGCTCGACGCGCGTCTGGTCGAGCTTTTGGGCGAAATCTTGAATCGCCGGGTCTTCGCCGAAGGCCGCGGGGACAATGATGGTCGCGCCGAGGTCGTAGCCGAGCAATCCGCCATTGCCATAGCGTGGGTCGCTCGGATCGGAGTGACCATAGACGAGGGTATGCGCGCGCAGAAGCCATCGGCGGGCGTCGGGCGCGGCGGCCTCGGCGATCTGTGGGTCGCTATGCTCCGCGGGGAGGCCGAAAATCGGCGTCAGCGCCGCCAAAGAGCCGTCGGCATAGGGCCAGACGGAGGCCGGTGTGGCGGCCCCAATTGTGAGCATAAAGTTCATCTCTAAGTCGAGCACCAACGTATCCGCGCATGTCTCGGACTCGAGATGCGCGGAGGCCGGCCACAGGCTCAGCAGGAGCTCGCGGGCCTCCTCGGAGTTGGGGATTTGCCCGGCAACCTGAAACGCGTCGCCGCTCCAATTCGACACAGAGAGGCGTTCCAGCCCGAGGTCATCCGCCCAAATTGCGGCCTGGGCCTCGACTCCCTTTGCAGGGGAGGGCAGCTGAAGCGCGCCCTCCGGAAAGGGCAGCTTTAGCGCGATATTCTGGCGGAGTTGATTGACCGGGAATTTAGATATTTTAAGGGAAAAATACGCCTGGGGATTATGCGCGGTGAAGTGCCATCGCGCGACGGCCGGTGCGTCGTTCCACATGCCATCTGAGACCACCTGGGTTATCGAATCGTCGCTGATTACGCGCCAATTCGACAATTTGAGCGCCGGGTGCGTGGGCGTGAGTAGGAGCGGATCAGCATCACCGACCTGTAGTATCGGTCCGCGCTCGGCATCCACCTCGATCTCGTTTCGTCGTGCTTCCTCGTCCGCTGACCATGCCGTGAGCGGGAGGTCCATTACCAGAGCGTCATCATATATCGCGACCGAATTGGCGGCTTCCGGGGCCTTATCGGTCCACGGTTTCAGGGCGGCGAATAGCGCGATCAGCCCCAGCAGGGCAGCCGAAGCGATGATGATAAGACGTTTGCGCGGGGTCATCGGAGGGTGTCCTCAGGAGTTGGGTGCTCGATGGTTCTCGTTCAGCTTAGCAGCGACTGAGAAGACGCCCAAGTTAATTATACCAAGGGTCATTCTGATGTTTGAAAGCTGAGTCGATTTGCTTCACAATCAGCGCGTGTATTGATATTCAATTATCTGTTGTGTTTCGATAAAATTTCTAGCGCGATTCTACGAGCTCAAGTCTTTCTCATGACCAAGATTAAACTCAGTCAAACCCTCAAATTTCTGACCGGAAGGCTTAATTCTGTCACGGGCGGCGAGTTGTCGCTGCGCCTGGACTTAGGCAAGGAACATATTAAGCCGGGCGACGAACTCGAAGCGCGCGCGACGCTCTTGTGTCCCGACAAAATGCGCACCGTCGACTTCGTGGCGATCAGCCTGGAAGGTCAGGTGCAGCGCGACGGTAAATGGCAGGAGTTCTCCAAGACCGCCGAGGTCGCCCAGGAGATCGAGTTGCCGGCCAATTACGAATTCGTCATTCCGATTGTCTTATATATTCCCGAGGACGCGGTCTTCACCCAGGAAGGCGGGCATTGGCGGCTCAAGGCGCGCGCCGTGGTGAACGGCGCGGTCGACCCGAAAGCCGAAGCCACTTTTGAAGTGCGCCCCTGAGCGTTTGAAGCTTCGAAAGCGGCGCGGCGCGCCGCTTTCGATTTTCTTAGAAATGGATGCGCCGGCAGGCGCCGTCGGGGGCGCAGACGATCTTGGACTTATCGGTTCGCCATAAATAGGCGAATTGATTGACCATAAACGTCACGCCCTCGGCCGGGTCCATCACCGTCGAGCGGTCGAGCACGACTTCCATCGCGTACGCCTGCTCGCCGTCGCTAATCTGGTAGCGATACAGCTCTTGCTTTCCTTCGAGCGCGCGACCCCGGATATTCTCGCTTCCGGGCTCGGCGGCGTCTTCAGGCCAGTTCTCGCGGTCAAAACCGGCACCCACCAAGTCTTCGATGCTAATAGCGTCCATTTTTCTTCCTGAATAAGTGGTTTTATAGCGCAAAAGAAGTCTGCGAGATCATGCGCGCGAGCGCAAGTCGAATATTGATACTAAAACCGTCAAATATCTAGTGAATCCTGGAATTTGAACCCAAAATTCCAGCAGCGCCAATCCCGCCGGAGCGCAAAAACCTTTGCAGGCTGCGGATTTCGGGGTAAGCGGGAGCATCAGTTTGCGTGCGTACCTAAACGACCAAAATTAAGGGAGCCTCCATATGAAGCCCGCCGTATTAATGACAGATCCTCGCCATTTTGCCATCAAGGGCGGGGCCAACCCGCACACGCGTCTGCCCGATAATTCCTTAAAAACCGTGGATATTGCGCGCGCCTGGCCGCAGTGGCACGCCTATATCGACGCGCTTTTGGCAGGGGGCGTCGACGTCTATATCATCGACGCCACGCCCGAGCTGACCGGCATGGTCTTCGCCGCGAACGCGGGGTTTTTGACCAATCGCCTCGGCCAAGATGCGCCGGGTGATAAGGAATTTTATCCCAGCCATTTCACCGCCGCGCATCGCGTGGGTGAGGCGAAATTATTTTCCGATTTCATGGAGAAGTTCGGATTCTCGGTGAAAGATTATCCCGCGTCGATGCTCTTTGAGGGCGAGGCCGATGCGTTTCCGGTGGGGAGAGGGGACGCGCTGCGGTGGCTCTTCACCTGGGGATTTCGCAGCGATGCGCCGGTCGCCGACTGGCTCGAAGATGAGATCGTTGGCGCGCCGATGACGCGTCTGAAATTGACGAACCCCAAATATTATCACGGTGATTGCTTGCTCTGCGACCTCGGCGGCCCGCTGCTGGCGTGGACCGGTGGGCTTGACGATGAGTCTGTTGAGAAATTGCGCGAAGAATTTTCGGAGCGCCTCATCGAGATGAGCGACGCCGACGCCGTCGATTTCATCGGCAATTCATTTTACGTGGAGACCGAGAAGGGCCGCTTTCTCTACACTCCGTCGGCGATCGACGCGAAGTTGCGCGCGCGCATCGAGGGCGAGGGGATCCAGGTCGTGGGGGTCAACGTCAACGAGTTTTTCGGAAAGGGCGGCGGCGGGCCGAAGTGCATGGTCTTTAATCTCGGCGAGGTCGACCCGGACGATCCGCGTTTGAGCGAGGAGCAGCGCGCGTTTCGCCGCGCGCGTCACGTCGAAGAGCTGCGAAAGACCCGCTGGGCCGACTCCCTGGGATAAGCTGACCGGCGAGCGCGCGGGCCTCGCAGAGTCCCGCGCGGGCGCGACTTAGCCCATAAAAGACGAAGTTATTGCGACCCGCCGGAACTCGCCTATACTGCCAGGCGAGGCGGCTGAGTCGCGTCTTCCCTCGGATGTCCTGGCGCGTCGCATTTATTGAGTATTAAACGAGTTTTTCATGGGCGTATTGCATTCAAAATCTGTGTCTCCGATGTCGATCACTCCGGGCCAAAGGCGGGCTGGAACTGCGCGCAGGCTGCGCGGGGCGTTTCTATGTCTATTGCTCGGGCTGATCAGCCTGAGCGCGTGTAAATCCACGCCCGCGCCGCGCGCCGAGGAGTTGGAGGAGACCGCGCCGATCGCGGCGCAAAACGAAGAGGCTCAGAAGCGCTTTGACGCCGCGATGGCGTTGCTTAGCGCGGGCGAGTACGCGCCTGCGCGCGAGGCGTTTCGCCTGGTTCAGGCGGAGTATTCTGAGGACCCGATTGCCACGCTCGCCGAGGTCTATGTCGCCCGCGCGTCGATGGGCGAAGTTGACCCGCAGACTTCATTTTCACCCGAAGCAACCGCCGCCTATCAACGCTCCGCTGAGGTCGCCCAGATCCTTGGCTCACTCGCCGAAAGCGCCACGGTCGACAAGCGCATTCGCTTCGGCGCCGCTGCCTATTATGCTCTTGAGATGGCGCTTCGCGGCGACACCGACAAGGCATTGGACGCGCTGTCGAGCTACCCGAGCGCATCCCTGAGTAATATTGTTTTGGCCCAGGACCGCCTCGCGGTGCGCAGCCTTTTGCTCGAGAGTCTGTGGCGTGCAAAGCGCAGCGACGCCGCCCTGGACGCCGCCGCGCGCCTGTATCAGGAGGCGGCCGACGTCGAGGCAAACTACACCTCAAACACCAATACAAACGCGCTCGGGGACGACAGCCTCGACGGCGCCCAGGCCCAACTTCAGGCCCTCGCCCCCGAGGATAAAAAACGCGTCGCGTTTCTTCATAGCCTTCAGGCGTTGGCGCGCCAGCGGGCGTTTTCGATCGTGGAGCAAAACGCAGAAGACCTCGCGCTGCAGGACTACCTAAGCTCGAAGACGCCTTTTTTGCGCGCTCTGGCGGGCTGGCGGATTTTGGAGCAGTCCCTCGACGCCGACGTGGCGGAGAAGGAGCGCGCCGGCCTGGAGGATCTCTTCAACCAGATCGCGCCCGACCTGGTGTCGATCGGCGCGATGTCGCGCGCCGCAGAGCTCTCGCAGCGCCTGGCCGCGGTGGGCGGGCCCAAGCGCCTGGCGATTGGGTTTTTGCTGCCGATGAGCGGGCCTTATCAGTCGATTGGCCAGCGCGCGATGGCCGGGGCGCTGGTGTCGATGAGCGCGTTTCATCATTCATCGGCCCCCGAGGTCACGCTGGTATTTGAGGACTCTCAGGCAAATCCCGAGGCGGTCTTCGAGCGTCTAAAACAGCAAAAAGTGCTCGCCGTCGTGGGGCCGTTGGACGTTAAGCGCGCCCAGAAATTTGCGCCGCTCGCCGACACCCACCAGATCCCGCTCATCACGTTGACCACCGAATCGGTGCGCGTTGCGCCCGCGGCGGATGTGAGCGACGCCGACGCGAATTCCTACGTCTTTCGCAACTTCATCGACGCCGCCGCCGAGGCGCGCGCATCCGCGCGCATCGCCTTCGAGCAACTCCAAGACCGCAAGGCGGCGGTCGTTTTTCCGGACGTCGGGTACGGTCGGGTGACCGGCAAGGCTTTCGCCGAAGAGTTCCGCCGACTGGGCGGCCAGATCGTCGCCGAGATCGACTATGACCGCTCGAAATCGGACTTCTCCAACGCCGCCACCCGCCTGGCCAAATCCGGCGCCGAGGCGGTCTTCGTCCCCGACTCCGCCGAGAAGGTCGCCGAGCTGAGCGCGTTCTTCGCCAACGCCAATATCTGGGGCATCCCGTCAACCCAGAAGGCTTCCAAGAAGTCGCGCAGGATGCAGGTGCATTACCTGGGGACGAGCCTCTGGGAAGACCCGATTTTGTGGCGTCAGGCGTCTAATTATGTCGAGGGGGCGGTGATTCCTATCTGGTTCTCGTCGGCGCTCCCACAGCATGAAACCCGGGAGTTCGTCGCGCGCTTCGAGGCGATTTACCAGCGCTCACCGAGTAATTTCGAGGCGTTTAGCTTCGACACGGTGAGCTGGTTGCGCGCGCTGATGCTCGAGCGCGGCATGCGCCGCTCGGTCGCGATTCGCGACGCCCTTGTGAGCAGCGCGACCTACCGCGGCGTCACCGGCGAGTCCTATATGGGCGAGGGCGGTGAGTCCCAGCGGGCGCTTCGCTTCGTGACGCCGAGCGCCGAAGGTTTTGTCGCGCTCCCATATCGCGCCGAAACCGCGCATAAAGAAGAAGCGGCCGAGCCCGAAGAAGCCCCGTCCGATGACGCTGCTGTCGTGCCGAGAACACTCGCCCCATGAGGTGGATAATTGCGCTCATAATGGCGGGCTCTGTGCTCGCCACAAGCCTCCCCAGCTTTGCCCAGCCAGGGGACGCGTCCGCGCCTACCGGTGCAAAAAATCAAGCGAAGCAGCCCGCCCAAAAGTCCAAGACCAAAGAAGCCGAGGAGGATGAGCTCTTTCGGACCCGAGAGGTCCGTGAGTCTCAAGAGGCCGAAGCCCGCGAGCGCCAGGGCGAAGTGCGCGAGATTGACGAAAAGCCGCTCGAGGAGATGAGCCTCGAGGAGGCGAAGGAGGCGGGGTTTATCTTCGGCGACCAGGCAGAGGAAGAGTCGCGATCGGCCGCGATTTTTCTGGCGGCCACCGCCGGCCTCCTGGTCCACGGCGCCGGGCATTGGTACGTCGACGAGCCCACCACCGCGCTCTATCTTCTGGTGGCCGAGGGGGTCTCGGTCGGCCTGATGGGCAGCGCATTTTTGTGGCGCTGGCTCTCCGATGATTCCCCCGCCTCCCAGGTCTACGCCGGGCCCGCGCTCTACGCCGGCCTCGGGCTCTTTGGGTTGTCCTATATTCTCGACGTCATTGGCACCGCCCAGAACTCCCAAATCGGCATCGCCGAGAATACCCGGCGCGCCCGAGGAATCTCGGTCGCCGCAGACTATCGTTATCTGGGGCTCGAGGAGCTCAGCGCGGGCTCCTTACAACTGCTCAGCGCGGGTACCACCGTCGATTTTGGGACGTTTTATTTCGGGGGCCGAACCGACCAGGAGATCTCGCTGGAGACCTCCGTCTACGGGGCGACCCTGGGCGGGCGTCCCTGGCAGGGGCCGTTTACCCATGATTATGTCTTCGCCGAGGTGGACGGTGAGTGGCTGAATTTCGGGGGCATCGGCGGGTTTCGTCGGCTCAGCGGGCAAGTGCGCGCCGGGGTGTCGTTCGAGCTCGGCCACTGGGTAAGCCAACTTCGAAGGGTCGCCATCGGGGCCTCGATTGGCTACGGGCGCCACTGGTACGCCTTTCCGATTCCCTCGGGGCCCGAGCTTAAGCACGCCATTGAGGTGAGCTATATTCCCGTCGAGACCTTCCTGCACTTCAACCTTACCGAGCGCCTCAACGCGCGCCTCGCCTATGAGTATCGGCAGGGGGACTTCCTGCAGACCGCGCGTCCCGGGCTTGGGATGGCGTCGCTGGAATTTCTCTATCGCAGCACGAATCGGCTCGACCTGGTGCTGCGGGGGCGGCTAAGCGGTGGGTTCAGCCTGAGCGGCGGCCTGCGGCTGTGGTTGTGGGAGTAAGCTCTCAGCTCTCGCCGGGGTCTTGCGGGTCTGTTTGTGCGCGCATTTCTCGCAGGCGCTGGGCGATCTTTGCCTCGGCGCCGTTCTCGCTGGGTTCATAATAGCGCCGGCCGCGCAACGGCTCGGGGAGGTATTCTTCGTGGACGTAATTGCCCTCGAAATTATGGGGATATTTATAGCCGCGCCCGTGGCCGAGCTTTTTCTGCAGGGCGGTCGGGGCGTTTAGGATATGAAGCGGGACCGGCAGGTTACCGTGGTTGAGGGCGTCCTGGCGCGACTTTCCGTAGGCGACGATGACCGCGTTGGATTTCGGCGCGCAGGCCAGATAGGTGACGGCCTGGGTCATCGGGAGCACGCCTTCGGGCAGGCCCATGGCCTGGAATGCCTGCATGCACGTCAGCGCAATTTGGAGGGCCTGCGGGTCGGCGTTGCCGATGTCTTCGCTGGCAAAGATCAGGATGCGCCGGAAGATAAATAGCGGGTCTTCGCCGCCCTCGAGCATGCGGTTCATATAATAGAGGGCGGCGTCCGGGTCGCTGCCGCGCATGCTCTTAATGAAGGCGCTGACGGTATTATAATGCTGCTCGCCGGACTTGTCGTAGAGGATGACGCGGCGCTGCATGGCCTCCTCGACGTCCTTGTGGCGGATGGCGTCGCGGTCGTCGGCGGCGACCGCGCGGGCGGCGGTCTCCAGGGTGTTGAGCGCGACGCGCGCGTCGCCGGAGGCGGCGCTGACGATGGCGTTTGATGCCTGTTCGGTCAGCGTGAGCTCCAGGTCGCCGAGGCCGCGGGTTTGATCGTCAAGGGCGTTCGTGACGATGTCGCGAATCGAGCTGTCGTCGAGGGCTTCGAGCACCAGAATCTTGCAGCGCGAGAGCAGCGCGGAGTTGACCTCGAAGCTCGGGTTCTCGGTGGTCGCGCCGATGAGGGTGATGGTGCCGCGCTCGACATGCGGCAGCAGGGCGTCTTGCTGAGATTTATTGAAGCGGTGGATCTCGTCGACGAAGAGGATCGTCGTCTTTGCGAAGAGCGGGCCGGCGCGTTTGACCCGCGCGATGGCGGCGCGAATATCTTTGACGCCGCTTAGCACCGCCGACAACGAGATCAACTCGGCCCCGACTTGCTCGGCGAGCAGCCGGGCAAGGGTGGTTTTGCCGGAGCCGGGCGGGCCCCATAGGATCAGGCTCGGCAGCTTCTGGCCTTTGAGGGCGTTGGCCAGAAATTTTCGCGGCCCAAGAAGATGCGATTGCCCGACAAACTCGTTGAGAGTTCGCGGGCGCATTTTCTCGGCTAGCGGGCGCTCAGCGCCCGCGCGATGGGAGTTCTCAGAGGTCAAACTCGGTGGGGTCAATATTATTGCCTGATTGGGTGGGGAGCACGCGACCTGCGACCCGCGCGGTGCGCTGGGCGTTGCCGGCCTTCATCAACTCAAGGCGGCGCTCGCGGCATTTAATATGCTTGGGAGGAAGATCGGGGAATTCCTCGCGCACGGCGCGCTCAAGGTCCTGGGGGATGTCGATATATGCGGATTTGAAGGCTTCGCAAAAATCACATTCCATCTTCGGCTGGCCGCCCTCGAGGACGTTGCCACACGAGGTGCATCCCCAGAGAAGTGCCTGGAAATAACCGGTATATTTAGAATTATCAGCCACGGTATTCTCTCATTATCTTTGTTGAAATATGCGGGGGCGCTCCGTCGGCGACACACCAAGGTGTCCTACACGACTCCCACGCGTGAAATCAAGACGCGCCCGGCAAACGGGCGCGGCTGGAGGGTCGTGTTTAGGAGTTATCGGCGAGCTTATCGCGCAAAAAAGCGCGCAGGGACTGCTTCATCTCGTCGGGCATCTCGCGCTCGAGGGCCTTTCGACAGACCTTCCCGGTGGTTTTATAGGTGTCGAGGAACCTCACGCAGGGCGGGCAAGCGGTCAGGTGAGACTCAAGTTCCTGGCTCGCCTCGGGGTCAAGCTCGCCCTCCAGATAGTCGACGAGATGTTTCAGCGCATCGTTGCATGTATGTTTCATCGATCAACTCACCTAAACGGGGGTATCAGACGTAGAATTAAGCGCAGACAAGTTAATCCGCACTGTCGTCATGCGAAATATATTTGCCAATGGTTAAACGAAACTGCTCAAGGGTTGATTCCGAAATCGCGCTGGGGTGGGTCATGATTGCGTATTCAAGCGCACGCCCCGCGTCGCACTCTGCTTCGCGTTCCAGGTCGATGCTCGGGATCACCCTCTGTAAGACGCCGTGAACCCGAGAAAGGTTTCGTTTCATATTCTGCATGACGTCACTGACGTCGACTTCTTCGGCATCTCGCCACACGTCGTAGTCGGTCGGCAGGGCGATGCAGGCGTAGCAAATCTCGGCCTCGCGGGCGAGTCTGGCCTCGGGCATCGAGGTCATGCCGACGAGCTTGGCGCCCCAGCTTCGGTGGAGCTCGGACTCCGCGCGGGTGCTGAACGCCGGGCCCTCCATGCAGATAAGGGTCGAGCCGTCGTGGGTCTCAATGCCCTCGGCGCGGCAGGCCTCAAGCAGCGTCTGGCGCAGCATCGGGTGGAAGGGGTAGCTTAAGCCCACGTGCACCGTGACGTCATCATAGAGGGTGTGGTGGCGCGAATAGGTCTTGTCGATGGTCTGATCCGGGATCACGAAATGCTCGCCGGGCACGACCTCCTCGGCCAGGGAGCCCACCGCGTTGACCGCGATGCACCAGAAGACGCCGAGTTTTTTGAGCGCCCAGATATTGGCGCGGTACGGCACATTTGAGGCGACATGCTCGTGGTGAAGCCCGTGGCGCGGCAAAAACGCGACGCGTCTGCCGCCGACGTTGGCGATGGTGATCGGGGCGCTCGGGGGGCCAAAGGGTGTGTCGATTTCGACGGTCTCAATGACGTCGATGCCCTCCATCTGATAGAGGCCGCTGCCTCCGATGACGCCGATGGGAACGCGTTTATCGCCAAGATCAGAATATATATCGCTCATAAATTGGTCTCACTGTCGTTACAGGCGGACGGAATGGAATGTCGCGGTTTTTATACCCGGAAGCGCGCGCGGGCTCAATGATGGTCGGCTTGAGCAGGGCGGCCACTCCTCGAGCTTCTCGGCTGAGGAACCGGCTAAGAGCCGCCATGCAGACTCGGCGTCGGCGGCGCGGACATGAAGGTGCGGACACGAAGATGCGCCAATTTTCCTACGATGCGCTCTACCGGCTGATCTCGGCCACAGGACGCGAAAGCGACATCCAAAAACGAACTTCTGGCAGGACAGTTAAGTCCCCATGATAGGGTGTCTGTGGGGTGTTCATCGAACCTCGATTTGTTGGTATGTTATTAAATCTCTCATTCAATTCCCGAACCGAAGGAAGACGGGGCATGATTTCTCACGCGCGATTCATTGAAATTCTTCAGCCAGAACTCTGGGCGACGCGACTGCTCGTGGCTGGCCTTATTACCATATGTGGCGTGTCGAGCGGTTGTTCGAATCAGCCGAGCGACGCCAGCGCAAAAGATGAGATGACTCGGCCCACCGGGTCGCACGCCCAGCCTCAAACCCAGAAAACTGCGGCGGGGCCCCAGGGTTCGCGCACGGACGACTCTGCGGGCGTGACCTGGTTTAGCGACCCGGCTGACCTGCCCGAATCTCACCCCTGTCATGCCTCCGCCGTGGTGGTTGAGTGGCGATTAAAGGCTCCCCTGAAGGGAGACTCTGCGGATGATAATGGGCCGACGCTTGAATGGACTACACTGGGGGCGCTGCGGGAGGGTGAAGCAGCGGATGTGGGCGTTGATTCGCTCTCGGTGCGGGGCGTGCGGTGGCACGATGCCGACGGTGAGCACCTCGTGGCGACCTGCAATTTGAGCGGCGGAGGAATCCGCGAATTTACGGGGATATTGTTGGACAATGGCGATGAGGTTTCGGCCGACCGCGCGCAATATCTTGTCGATTATATCGGAGAGATCAATGACGTGGAGCGTGGCGACCTGCGCCAGATGCGCCGCCGAAAGGATGGGGAGTGGGATACCCTGGATCTGACGGTGCTGTGGCGAAATAATGACGAGAGTAACGAGCCGCATTATGTGGCGCGCGCGGAGTTGGTGGGCGTCGAAGACGCGGACCAGAACGGCCAGCCCGAGCTGGTCGCGTTTACGCTTCGCGATACCAGGGGCGCCGATGAGCCCAACGCCAAAGCTATTTGCCCGGCCGAGAATCATCTCTCGCGATGTCGGGTGTTCGAGGTTATTCTCAGCGCCCGCCAGGGCGGCGAGATCTTGGCGCAACGGGTGGTGCTGCGCGTGGATGGCGCGATGGTGAGCGTGGGCGAGTTTGTGCGCCCTGGGACGATGGGTGACGACGCGTTTGACACGCTTAAAGCGGCGCTCGAGACGCACCGCGATGCGGCCCTTGAGCAGGCCAGGGCGACGCTGCGCGACGCCAAAAAACTCGCCGAGGCCCCGTGAAACCGTCATAGGTCTGAACAGGGGCGCAAGAGGGCTCGGTTTGGGGCGCGCATCCTGGCCGAGCAGGCCACCACGGGATTTCGCCAGATAAATATTTGGCCAGACAACGATGGTTGCTGCGATGCCTACAAGTCGCTATGAGCCGCACTCATTTTTTCGCTTGCCGCCGCCGCGATGATGTCGGCGGCGAACATATTGTTTTTTATCTTAAATCGGAAAATTATGTTTTTGATCCATGGTGCGTGTTCGCTTGGACTTTCAAAAGGCCGGCCGCGTCGTTTTTTGCTTCACTCTTTTGTGGCCGCGTCTGCGATGGTGGTGGGTTGCGCGAGTCAGGCGCCCGAGTCTGTTGCCGTGGACCCGGCTACCCCGGTCTCTGAGGTGCGCGCGGCGAGCGCGCCGCAAGAAGCCTCCAGCGAGGCGGATTCGCGTCAAATGGAGTGGTTCAGCGGGGCCGACGCGTTGCCCGAAGGCCACCCCTGCCATGACGACACGCCGGTGGTCTACGCGTGGATGGCCGCAGATTACCCGGATCGACAGGGCAGCGGGGAGATGTGGACCTTTGAGTTAGATACCGTAGGCGGGCTCAGCGAGCGTTTGGGCCCCGAGGACCGGGCGTATTTTCGCTCGCGCGAGGTGCGCGGCGTGCGCTGGAGCGATCCGAGCGGGGCGCACCTGGTGGTGAGCTGCAATCTCGTCGGCAAAGCCCTGGCGGCCTTCGACGGCAACGCCTTGATGGAGGCGCCGCAGCTCGACGTTGAGGGCGCCCAGTTTATCCTGGGCTATTCAAACGAGTCCTCGGGCGCCCAGCGCGGTGGGCTTCGGCATATGCATCGCGGCGAAGACGGGCAGTGGCGAATTTTGAGCGAGCGGGTCCTGTGGAGTTCGATCTCCGAGGTTTATCATCCCGAATATACCGCGTTGGCCGGAGTGGTCGCTGCCCAGGACGCCGACGCAAATGAGCTGCCCGAGGTCGTCGCGTTTACGGTGCGAAATGCCCAGTCGTCTGAGGCGCAACCGGCCGAGTCCGTGTGCCTGGACGCAGGCGACGGGTCTGAGTGCGCGTATTTTGAGGTCCAGATCATCGCCAGTGAGGGCGAGCACGAGATGGTCCAGCGCGTGGCGTTGCGCCTGGACGCAAGCCTTGCCGGCACCGATGAGATCGCGGGTGGCGAGGCGATGAGCGCTAAGGCCGCCGCCACGCTCGCTGCGGCGATCGAGGCGCAGCGCCCCGCTGTGGTTGAGCGGGCGACCGAGATGCTGCGTGCGGCAAAAAAAATCGCCGACAAGCCCTGAGACAGGGCTTGTCGGCGCGAGGCTGAGTGGTCGCGCGCGTCCGTCAATGGGCGCGCGCGACGGGCTCGGCGTCATGCTTCGTGGGTGCGCAAAAACATCGCCATGGACTGGACGATGGCGCCGATGCGAATGACCTCATCGATCTGATCTTTGCTGACGTCGTGTTGTTCGGCCTCCGTGATATGCCCGGAGACACAGCTCGCGCAGCCGTTGGCCGTCGAGATCATCAGGTTGACCAATTCGGCGAAGGCTTTTCCGAGCGACGGGCGCTGAAACAGGGTCGCGCGAAGGCTGGGTTTGTGGCCCTCGAATTCGTCGGTTTGGGAGAGTGAGCGAAATTTATAATAGAAGTTAAACGAGGTGCTGGTCGCGGCGATGCCCATGCCCTCGTAGATCTGCTCCATGCTGGCGCCCTCGGCGAGCGCGCGCGCGGCGAAGAACTCGGCGAGCTCTTTATTGCCGGCGTGCGAGGCTGCCACGGCGGCCAGCACGGCCTTGGTGCCGACCTTGATCGAGGTCTCTTTGAAGAGGTGCTGGCTGACGTTCATATAGACGTCTTTGAGGTATTCGGGGCTGTTGAGCATGACGCGGATCCACGTCGGCGCGTCTTCGCCCTCGGGCACTTCGAATTTCGACAGCGCGCGCGTAAAGACTTTGGCCTGAGCGTCGCTCATTTCTTCGTCGGAAATAGGGGCTAACCAATGCATGCTTTTCTCCCGAAAGGATGGATATGAAAGGCCCCTTGCGCTCGCGCCAAAATAAGTTCGGAGTCAGGAGCGAAGGGGCTAGGGTTACTCGAGGTGCAGCGTATTAAAGCTCGAGCGTGGCGCCGCCGACTTCGCGGCCACAGGCGCAGAGCTCATCGGTCTGCAGGGCGTCGAGCACGCGCAGGGTCTCCTGCACGCTTCGGCCGACGTTCAGGTCGTTGACGTTGACCCAGCGAAGGTTGCCTTCCGGGTCGATGATGAACGTGCCGCGAAGGGCCACCGCGTCTTCGGGGTGCAGGATGCCGTAGTCCAGGGCCATCTGCTTGGAGACGTCGGCGAACAGCGGGTACTTCAGGTCGCCGAGGTCTTCGTGGCTCTTCACCCAGCCAAGATGGCTGTAGGCGGTGTCGGTGCTGCCGCCCAGAAGGACCGCGTCGCGGTCTTCGAATTCGTCGATATGGTTATTGAAATCGACCAGCTCGGTGGGGCACACAAAGGTGAAGTCCATCGGGTAGAAGAACAGCACGACCCATTTGCCGCTATAATCAGACAGGCTGATCTCGGTGATGTCGCGACCGACAAGTGCAGAAGTGGTGAATTCAGGAGCTTTTTGTCCGACCATGATGCTCATATGTGAGTCTCCGGTTTGGGGGATCGCGCGGTTTCAAAATTGAAGGATGCGCGGTTGGTGATGTGGCCAATTGTTAAATTCTATATCAAGCGTTTGGCCTAATTTAGAATTGTTCTAATTAGGCTGCTGCCCTGATATAGGCACGCATAGAACGATTGTCAAGGACGTAACATTCCCTGCGGAGAGCGAATCCAGCGGCCAGTTTTTCTCGAATCAGGTGTATAACCCGTTGGGGCCAAAAAGCCGAGGGATTCGCCGAGAATTTAGAGCATTGTATTGCATCGATGGCGGGTTCATGGCAAATGAACCGGTATTCATTGACGGCCCACTGCGGCCATTCTCAAGTGACGGAGCAGCTCCCATGACGAACGCAACCCACCCGGCCCTGACCAAACTTAGCGAAGAAGAAAAAATGTTCCGCGACGCGGTCGCGACTTTTGCCCGTAAAGAAGTCGCCCCGCGCGTGCAGAAGATGGACCACGACCAGGTGATGGATAAGGCGATCCTTGACCAGGCGTTTGAGCTTGGGTTGATGGGCATCGAAGTCCCCGAAGAGTACGGCGGCGCCGGCAGTTCCTTCTTCAACGCGATCCTCGCCGTTGAGGAGTTGGCCAAGGTCGATCCGAGCGTGTCGGTGGTCATCGACGTGCAGAATACGCTGGTCAACAACGCGATCTTGCGCTGGGGCAACGAAGACCAGAAGAAAAAATACTTCCCCAAGATGTGCAGCGAGTGGGTCGGCGCCTACGCGCTAAGCGAGCCGGGCAGCGGCTCCGACGCCTTCGCGCTGGCCACCAAGGCCGAGGATTGCGGCGACCATTGGAAGCTCAACGGCAACAAGTTATGGATCACCAATGGCAAAGAGGCGAGCCTGTATATCGTGCTGGCGAACGTGAACCCCGAGGCGGGGTATCGCGGGATTACCGCCTTTTTGGTGGAGCGCGACTTCGAGGGATTCTCGGTCGGCAAAAAAGAGGACAAGCTCGGCATCCGCGCGTCCTCGACCGTCGAGCTCATCATGGAAAACTGCATCGTCCCCAAAGAGAATGTGCTCGGCGAGATCGGCAAGGGCTATAAGGTCGCCATCGAGACGCTCAATGAGGGGCGCATCGGCATCGGCGCGCAGATGATCGGGCTGGCCCAGGGCGCCTTCGACCTGGCGATGAATTATATGATGGAGCGCGAGCAATTCGGGAAACCGATCGCGCACTTCCAGGGCCTGCAATTCCAATACGCTCAGCTCGCCTCCGAGATCGAGGCCGCCCGCCTGATGGTCTATAACGCCGCGCGCATCAAAGATGCCGGCGAAGACTTCACCAAAGCGGCCGCCATGGCGAAGTTGATCTCGAGCCAGGTGGCCGAGCGCGTCGCCTCCAAATGCGTGGAATTCCACGGCGGCGTCGGCTTCACCAAGGAGTTTGGCGCCGAGAAATTCTTCCGCGACGCCAAAATCGGGTCCATCTACGAGGGCACGACCAATATGCAATTGCAGACCATCGCCAAGCTGCTGCTCGACGAGCGCGGCTAAGCTCCCGGGGCAACGGCGCCAGCTCAGGCGCCGTTGCCTAACTCCCAGCTATAGCGAAATAGATAGGCGAAGGTTTCGACGTGGCGCTTGGCCTCAAAGGGCGTAGATCCCCAGGCGTAATATCCGTGGTTGCGGATATTTACGCCGGGGATTTTATGATTTGCAGGGTCACTTAAATGCGCGTCGACCTCGGCGGCGATGGCGGGGACGTCGGCGTGGTTGGCGAAGATGGGGATGCGCACCCGCGGGTTGGCCTCCCAGATGCCGAGCCCTTTGATCATCTCGGCGCTGGACATGCGGGTCGAGCCCAGGTTGGCGTCGCGCTCGCTGCAGAAGGCCGAATAGGGTTCGTGTACGTGATAGACCGCGCCCACGCCGGGGACCCGGGCGTAGATGGCCTGGTGGATGCACTCCTCGGCCGAGGGTTTAAGCGACGGGTCGGTTGGGTAGGCGCTTGAGTTCGCCCCGCGCTCGCCCGGCCGCGCGATCTCGCGCGCCAGGAAGTCATCCGGCGTGAGCCGACCCTTGTCGCGCCCGCTGGCGGTAATCAGGAAGTTCGTATCGTCCAGGCGCACCGAGAGATTGCCGCTGGTTCCCAGCAGCCAGCCGTGCTCGTAGAAGCAGTGGGCGTCGCGTATCATGGTCTCAGCGGCGGTTGAATAGGGCGTGTCGTGCATCGGGTAGCTCATCAGAAAAGGGTTGGGGTGCGAAGAAGCTTTTTCGCGCCAAAAGTTATGAAGTAGAATGGAAATAATGTCACGCTACGACCTCTTGTTTAACGCGTGATTTGGCGACCATGGGCCGGCGTTTAAGCGCCGCGATGACCCGCCGGGCCTATAATATAGCGCGGCGATGGTATATGAACTATTTTCCGGAATCATATTGTTGATACAAGGCGTATGATAAGTGGGAGTAATTTGACGAACGAGAAACGCGAAGGTTTTGTAATTCAGCAACCTCAGGCACGCTGGGGTACGCCGGCCGACACCGACTTGCATATTGTCCTCTTTCAGCCCGAAATACCGGGGAATACGGGCAATATTGGCCGGCTGTGCGCCGGCACCGATGTCTGGCTGCATCTGGTGCGCCCGCTGGGGTTCGAGCTCGATAATAAGCGTCTGCGCCGCGCAGGGCTTGATTATTGGCCGAATGTTAAATTATGTGTCCATGACCATTTCGATGAGATTGAGCAGATATTCGGGCGAGAGCGGCTGTGGTTTTTCTCCAAGAAGACGACGCGCTCCTATACAGATGTGGCGTTTGAGCCCGGCTCCGTGCTGGTCTTTGGGCGCGAGACCAAGGGTTTGGGCGACGATGTGCTTGAGCAATATGATGACCGGCTGTTGCGCATCCCGATGACGGATAAGGTCCGCAGTTTGAACCTGTCCAACGCGTGCGCGGTGGTCCTTTATGAGGCGCTTCGGCAGTTAGATTGGTCGCCGAGTGATGTGAATCCTTAGAGTTCGCCGGTTTTGTAGCGGCGCAGAGAAGACGTGAAATCAAGCGTAGAAAAACAGCCCTTTAGCACGACCAAATTCGGTAAATACGAATTGGTCGAGCGCATTGGTACCGGCGGCATGGCCGAGGTGTACCGCGCGCGCAGCTATGGCGCGGAGGGGCTCTATAAGACGCTGGTGATCAAGCGGATCTTGTCGGAATACGCTCAGAATAAGAATTTCATCGAGATGTTCATCTCTGAAGCCAAGATCGCGGTTCAGCTCAACCATCCCAATATTGTCCAGATCTACGACTTCGGTAGGGTCGACGATGACTTCTATCTTGCCATGGAGTTCGTCGACGGGCTCGACCTCTCCGAGGTGATCACGCTGTGCGAGCGGGCCGAGGCGCCGCTGTCGATTGGCGAGGCGGTCTATATCGTCTCGGAGGTCGCCAAAGGGCTTCATTATGCCCACAGTCGCCTGGACGAATACGGCAAGGAGTTGGGGATCGTTCACCGAGACATCAGCCCGCAGAATATCCTTGTGTCGGTCGATGGGACGGTGAAGATTGTCGACTTCGGGATCGCCAAGGCGACCAGTGAGGTCAACGAGCAGCCGGCGGTGCTCAAGGGGAAGTTCAGCTATATGAGCCCCGAGCAGGCCAGCGCCGAGCCGGTCGACGCGCGCAGCGACCTCTTTAGCCTGGGGACGGTGCTCTTTGAGCTGATCTGCGGGCGCCGACTGTTTCGCGGGGCGACTTCACAGGAGACGATGAGCCTGGTGAAGTCGGCGGTTGTCCCCGATATCGCCACGCTCAATTCGCAGGTTCCTGAGGCGCTTGAGCGCCTGCTCTATCGGGTTCTGGCGGTCGACCCCGACCAGCGTCCGGCGTCGGCGCGTGAGTTTCAGGTGGAGTTGACCCGGGTCCTCTATTCGCTCGGCGAGATTCACGACGCGCTGACCCTGTCCGGGCATGTGACGTCGATGCTTGAGGCCTCGCCGGCGGGGGCTCTGCGCAGCGGGGCGACCAGCCACACCGCGGTCACCGACGTCATCACCGGCCCCTCCAACGAGCAGACCCAAACCGCCCACGCGGCGCGCGCGGGTCTGTCAATGCAGAGCACGCCGATTGACGACCTCTTCTCCAAGGCGTCGACCCGCGAGATAAGCTCCACGGACCGCACGGTGGTCTCGACGGTGACACGCGAACTTAAGGAAGTCGTCGTGCTGGTCGCCGAGGCGGTCGGCGTGGTGGAGATGGGCGCCGGGCACGCGGGGGGGGCGCGCTGGGATAAGCTGCTGCAGGACTACCGCCGGATCGTGGAGTCCATCGCGTTTAAGAACGGCGCGATCGTCGATCGCTTCAATGAAAGGAGTTTTGTCATCGTGCTGGGCGTGCCGGTCTCCAGCGAGAATGACGCCGAGCGGGCGGTGCGCATCGCCATGGATTTACACGAGGCCCTCGCCGGGTTGAGCTTTAGCCTGGATAGTCCGCTCCAGTTGGCCATCGGCGTCAGCGTTGGCGAGGCGTTTGTTGAGCGAAATACCAAGATCGCTTCGGCCTATAAATGGTCGTTTTATTCGGACACCGAGGACCGCGGTACTCGGCTGTCGCAGGCTGCGATGGCGCGCGAGACCCTGATCGGCAAGCAGGTCTACCGTCGGGTGTTGCGCAAATATGATTGCGAGGCCGTGGACGCGGTGTCCGTCGACGGCAAGGCCCCGACACAGGCCTATCGCTTGCTCGGGCATAAGAGCCAGGAGGCGCAGCTCCAGGAGTTGCGCAAGAGCTATCGCGCGTTCCATGGCCGCGAATTACGCCTTGGCATGCTGCGCGATCTCTACCGGGAATCTCGCACCCGTGACCGCGCCATCGGCGTGCTGATCACCGGCGAGCAGGGCATCGGCAAGTCGACCCTGGTCGAGGAGTTTTTGAACGGCTTGGCCTCGCGCGACGTTGAGATTGTGCGCGGCGTCATCACCCCGCTGGAGCGCGACGTGCCGCTGGGGGCGATGGCGAATATGTTGCGCAATATGTTGCAGCTTGGCTCGTCGGATGATCTTCGCCAGTTGCGCGATACCCTGCGCGTGCGCCTCGACGCGTTCTTTCCGGAGGACGACCAGACCGAGCGCGATTTGATGCTCCACTCCCTCGGCGCGATCCTCAACCTGCGCTTTACCGATAGTGCGTTTAGCGCGCTCGATAGCGAGGAGCGCCGGGCGCGCAAATATCTGTCCATGATGCGGCTTTGGCAGCGCTACGCCCGGCGAAAGCCGGTCGTGGTTGCCATCGACGATGTGCATAATCTGGACGAGTCGACCCTCGAGTTTACCGCCTCGTTTCTCAACGCACGCCACGACGCGCCGACGTATTTGCTCTTCACCGCGGACCTGTCGCAAACCAATACGCAAACCCCGGCGTGGAAGGCGTTTCTTGGGGCGAGGTATCTGCAGCGCGAGGAGCTCAGCGAGCTCGGGTCGAGCGCGGCGCGCGAGCTGATTACGAGTCTGCTCGGGGTGCGCGGGGAGTTTGATGAGCGCCTGGTCGACGAGATTCAGCGGCGCGCCGGTGGCAATCCGCTGTTTATCAAGGAGGTCATCGAGGTATTGCACGGGCGAAACCTCATCAACGACGCCCAGGCCGTCAATAGCCTGCTGCTGAGCGATGAGAATCCCCATTGGCTGCCGGCCAGCGTGGAGGGGTTGCTCGGGGCGCGCATCGACCGGCTGGACCTCGGGCCGAAGATTGTATTGCAGCAGGTTGCGCTGCTCGGGGCGCCGTTTTCGGCTCTACAGGCGGAGTTGGTGGTGGAGCACGACGCCCGTGAGACCCTCGATGACCTGGTCGAGCTGCAACTATTGGAGCGCGCCGACACCCCCGGGCGCGGCAATAGCCAGACCTACGACCCGGCCGCGACGCCCCCGGAGGCGCGCCTATACCAATTTAGCAACGCGCTGACCCGCGAGGTCGCCTCGCGCAGCCTGGTGCCCGAGCGCGCCAGGGAGTTGCACCTGCGGATCGCCGAGCACCTGGTGGAGCGGCAGGTCGCGGGCACCGGGGCCGAGCAAGTTGGCGCCGAGAACGCGATCATCGCCGGGCATTTTGCCAGCGCCGACGAGACCGAGCGCGCGGTGCAATACTATCGAATCGCGGCCGAGAATGCGTTTAATCACCGCGGCGCCGCCGAGTGCCTGCGTATCTGCGAACGAATTATCGCGCTGTCGGGCGACGACGAAGAGGCGACCCTGCAGGTGTTATTATTGCGCGAAAAGGCGCTGGCCGAGTTGGGCGAGGTCGAGGTTCGTCACGAGGCGCTGCGCGAGCTGCGCGAGCTTGTGATGAGGGTGGGGACGCGCTCGGAGCAAATCGAAGTCATGCTGCGCGAGGCGCGGTGTTATTTCGACGAGGGTGAGTTCTCGACGGCGCGCGCAAGTTTCGAGCGCGCCCGTGAGATCGCGGCCGACGCCGACCCACAGACGCAAAAGCGCACGCTGGCGGCGAGTTATTTGATCGAGATTCCGATTCATATGAGCGCCGGAAATCCCGAGTGTGCCCATGAGTTGGTCGACCGCGCGATTGAGATCTTCTCGGAGAGCCTCGACGAGGAGGCGCTCTCCGGGTTGGCGACTTGCTATAATATGCGCGGGGTGATGCTGCGCCAGGCGGGGCGCCAGCGCGAGGCGTTCGCGGCCTATGAGAAGGCGTTGGAATACGCCGAGGCCGGTGACTTCGGGAAGCAGCAGCGTATGCTGCTGATCAACACCGGTGTGGCGCTGGCGCATGCCGGTAAGTTCAGCCAGGCCGTGATTCGCTATGAGCGCGCGCTCGAGCAATGCCGCCGCCTGGGCCATCGCAACGATGAGGCCAGCGCGCTGGTCAACCTCGGCGATTCTTATCTGCATATGGGGCGCCTGGACGAGGCGATTAAGACGATTCGTCGGGCCATCTATTTGGCCGAGAAGGCCGGCATGGGTCGCAAGATCGCCGACGGCCAGACCTCGCTCGGTCGGTGTTATCTGGAGCGCGGCGCCCTGGATAAGGCCGAGGAGACCGTGATGGAGGCGCTGCGCATCGCCGATTCGATCCCCAACGTCTATCTGGCGACCCTGGCGACGCTCGTGCTCGCCGAGGTGCACCTGGAGCGGGCAACCCACGGCGCAGACGAAGAAGACGCGCGTATCGCACTGGTGCAGGCGCAGGACGCGCTGGAGCGCAGCAATAGCGCGGGGATGACCTGGGGCGTCGCGGCGGCCTCGTCGGTGATGGCGCGCGCGCTTGACCGCCTCGGGGCGCGGGAGGAGAGCCTTGCGCGATCGACCGCCGCGGTGGCGCTGCTCGACGACGCCACGAGCTACGGCGACGGCGCGATTCGCTATACCCACGCCGAGCTTTTGCGGGGGGTTAAGGGGCGAGAAGAGGAGCGAAAAGAGGTTTTGCGCCGCGCTTATGACCACGTGATTTTGCTGCGCGACGAATTTCCCGACGCCCAGGCGCGCGAGGTCTTTATGGCGCGCCCGATCAACCGAAATATTGTCCAGGCCGCCGAAGCCCTGCTCGAGGTCGAGGGCGAATAATTTCGGCCAGAATTTGCCCGGCACGCCTGATTCTCAGGCTTTTTGCCTTAAAGGTTGCACTGCGAGCTTGCCTTTCCTAGAGTCGTGCCAAATTTAATGCGCGCCGCGCTATCGGGCTTCTCGCTTCGGTTTTTGAGCTGTAGACCGGCCGACTGATATGCCGCATTTTGTGCATCCCATTCATATCAAACCACCAACACCATCTCGTGAGCAGTATATTTTATGGCAACTCTTAATTTGAAAGACTTTCGTGACCAGACTCAGGCCCTTTATAACGAGTATGGCGCGCGATTTGCGGGCAAGCCTCGCGCCACGCGCACCATCAGCGAGCTTGATGATATCATCAAGAAACTCGAAGCGCTGGTGAACGAGGCGCGCGCTGCGGGCAACGTCGCCCAGGACCCGGCGCTTGCGTCGATGGTGGAGCAGGCGGTCGAGAACCTGGAGACCTATGACACCGAGCGCAAAGAGATCGCGCGGGTTCAGGCCCAGGGCGAGACCGCGATCGAAGGCAGCAAGCTTGCGACCTGGGCGAATCTGCAGTTTGGGCAGTATTTCCGCCACTTCGCCGGCCAGGGCCGCGCCACCCGTGACCTGGGGCGTCTCAACGAGATGATCTCGGAGCTTGAGCTGACCGAAGCGCAGATGAAGAAGCTTCTGACCAAAAAAGATATGCGTTCGGTGCGCGAGGACCTCAAGACCGTGCGCAACAACACCGCTCTTTATCGCAAGGAGCGCGACCATATTCTCAACGCGCGCGCCAACGCTCAGCCCGACGAGTTGGCCAGCTATCTGGCGACGTTGGCCAACGAGCAATTCGCGGTCTACAACTTTCATTTCGCCGGACGCCCGCGCGTTTCGCGCCGCCCCGGCCTGATGCACCGCCTGATCGCGACCCTCGAAGAGGTCGGCGCGCAGATGAAAAAGCTTGACGAGGGTGGGCTTAATAACGAGCAGAATCGCAACAATATCAAGATTGTTGAGACGCAATTAGAGACCTATCGCACGGAGTTTGGCGAGATTCAGAACGCCCGACGCAACGTCGCAGAAGGCGACCTTCCGGGGAATTTCGGTGCCGGCGCAAACTGGGCGATGGAGCAGTATCGCGAGCATTTTGCCGGCAAAGACCGCGCCTCGCGTGACCTGGTCCTTTTGTCGCGCATTTGCGACGAGATGCTCGATATGGCGCGTCAGATGCGCGATTACGATGCCGAGGTCTATAACGAGGGCAACCGCAAGAACCTGAATATCGTGTTGGATAACGCGATGCTCTATCAAAACGAGTACGAGGAAATTAAGAAGGTGCAGGGCTGATAGGTGAACTTTAACGCGATAGCTCAGGAGTATCTGCCCGCCTTGAGGGCGCGCACCGATACCCCTGAGCGCGTCGACACGCTCCTCACGCGCCTGAACCTGGGCGTCCGTGAGGGGCGTTTTGCGTTGGCCCAAGTGGCGGAGATCTTGGCGGGAGTTTTGCAGGTCGCAGACCCGGCCGACACGCTGTTATATCTGCTGCAATTCAGCGAGGAGGAGGGCGGCGCGCGCCGACTCGCCGCGCCCGGTGCGCTGGGTGTTTTTATCATTCTGGCCGGCCAGGGCGAGCACCCGGCGCATCTTCTGCAGCGCCACCCCGATGACCTTTTATACCTGGCCGAGGGGCATCTTAATCAGCAGAGAAATTATGTGGGGCGCGGGCTCGAGTCGCTCTTAGACGAGCTTAACGCGCGCATCGACGCGGGCGTGGCGGATGGGCGCGCTCTCGAGGAGGTCGCGTTTGCCGAGCTTCGCCGGTTGAAGCGGCGAGAGTCGCTGCGGATTTATTTGCGCGAGGTTGAAAACGCCAGTTCGGTGCGCCAGACGGCCGCCGAGATCGCCAACCTCGCCCAGGCCTGCCTGGAGGTCGCGTGCGTGCAGGGCGCCAGGCTGCTGGGGCGCCCCGAGCTGGTCGAGCATTTTTGCGTGCTCGGCATGGGCAAGCTCGGCGGCACCGAGCTTAATTTCAGCTCCGATGTCGACCTTATTTATATCTGCTCAAATTGGATCTGCACCGACCCGGCGGCGCTCGACGAAGGCCTTAAATCAAAGATCGACCAGCTCGGGCGTTGGGTGACGCGTGCGATGAGCGAGGCGACCGACGAAGGATATGTGTTCCGAGTGGACCTGCGGCTTCGGCCCGACGGCAATAAAGGCGGGCTGGTTAACTCGGTCGGCGCGATGGTCAATTATTACCTTAATTGGGGGAGCACCTGGGAGCGAAGCGCTTTGATTAAGGCGCGGGCGGTGGGCGGAAATCACGCCCTGGCGGACGCGCTTTTTGAGGAGCTCGAACCGTTTATGTTCCGGCGCTACCTCGACTTTAAGGTGATCGACGAGCTGCGCTCGATGAAGGAGAAGATTGACCGAAACGCGCATGTCTCGGCCATCGTGGGTCTGAAGGAGCAGGAAGTGCTGCCCCAATTGGAGCCGACTCGGCCGGTCTCCGCGTTGCAGTCACGGATGCGAAAGAAGCTGGGGCGCACCGGGGCGTTGCGTCGCAGCCGCGCCGGCAAGGTGCTGGCTAAAGAGGTTCGCCCGGAGCCATCCGCCGGGAGCAACGGGGGCAATTCCGGCGCGAAGGCGCCCACGCCGTCCGAGCCCGCGGAGGCCGACCAGCGCCGAGATGCGCGCGACGCCTCGCCGTTTGGCTGGGACGTGAAGATCGGGGTGGGTGGCATCCGTGAAATCGAATTCTTCGTGCAGGCCCTGCAACTCATCCACTGCGGCACACGCGAGTCCTTGCGGGTGCGCGGCACCCTCGAGGCGCTGGATCGCCTGCTCTATGTCGGGTTGATCACGCACGAGGATCACCGCTGCCTGGCCGATGCCTACGACCTTTTTCGGCGCGTGGAGCACCGCATTCAGATGGAGTCAGACCGCCAATCACACCGGCTTCCTGCCGACGTCGACGGCTTTCAGCGCCTGGCGCAGCGCATGTTGATGGACGAAGACGCGCTGCGCAGCGCGTTGACGTACTCGCGCGAGAAGGTCGCGGTTATTTTCGAGCGCCTCTTTAGGGATTCGGCGAAGACCTCGCGCGAGCCGACGGTGCGCGAGTCGCGCCCGAGCGAGCTCGTCACGGTGATGGGGGTGAGCCCGGAGCGCCTCTTTGACCCCGTGGTCCTTGACTCCCTGGTGGCGCTGGGCTTTCGGCGCCCGCGCCAGGTCGCCGGGCAGGTGCAGGTGTTGCGCGAGCAGAATTACGGGCCCTTTGGGCTTCGGGCGGGCACCGAACAGAGCCAGCTCGGGCGATATCTTTTGCAGGCTTGCGCGAGCGCGCCGGACCCCGACCAGGCGCTGAGCAATTGGGCGAGGTTATCGGCGATCATCGGCGACCGCCCGAGCTTTTATGGGATGCTCTTTGAGAACCCGCACGCCACGCGGCTGCTGGTGCACGTGCTGGGGTCGAGCGAATTTCTGGCGTCGATCATTTTGCGTGAGCCCAATATCATCGACTATTTGCTCGGGTCTTCCACCGTTGCGGTGGTGCGCGAGCGCGATGAGATGGCCGACGAGTTAGCGCGGCGTCTCTCGGGGATCAAAGACCCGAGCCATCGGCTGGGGCGTGTGCGCCGCTTTCACCAGGAAGAGGTGCTGCGCATCGCGCTGCACGAGGTCGCCGGTGCCTGCGAGATCGAGGTGTCCGTGCGGCAATTGTCGATGCTCGCCGAAGTCTTGATCGACGCGGTGCTCGGCGAGGTCTACGCCAACCTCTGCGAGGGGCTTGAGGGCGACCGGCCGGTGCCGCCGCTTGAGGAGCTTGGGTTCGTCGTCCTCGCGATGGGGAAGCTCGGCGGGCGTGAGATCTCAATTGGCAGCGACCTCGATATCGTCTTTATCTACGAGCCCGACGACACACTTGGCTTCGACCCCTCGTTCTATATGCGTCTGGCCCAACGGCTGGTGCGAAACCTGTCGTCCGTGAGCGCGCAGGGGAAAATGTATGAGGTCGACACGCGCCTGCGCCCGTCGGGCTCCCAGGGGACGCTCGTCGTGAGCCTGGATGCCTTCCGGGAGTATCATGCGATGCACGCCGACCTCTGGGAGCGCCAGGCGATGGTGCGGGCGCGCGCGTTGACCGGTCCGCCAGGCCTTCGCCGACGGCTGATGGCCCTGCGCCAAAAGATTGCGTTTGAGAGCGAGAATCCGGCCGATCTGGCCAGGGCGATGTTTGAGATGCGCCGGCGTATCAGCCGAGAATTTGGCAGCGCGGGGACCAGCTTCGATATAAAATTCGACGCCGGTGGCATGGTCGATGTGGAGTTTCTGACCCAATACCTCCAACTCTATTATGGCCGTCGCGTCAGCAATATTGACGGGGCTGAGGCTGGCCGAGCCGAGGTGGATTCGGTGGCGCAGCGATTGGGCGAGGGCGTAGTCTTTGGCCCGCGCAGCCAGAATACGATGCACGCGTTGGCCGGGTTCGCCGAGGCCGTGGAGCGCGAGGAGATATCCCTGGGCATCGACTGCCTGCAATTGCTCGAAGACTACCGTATGTTGCGGCGGGTGGAGGCGCGGCTTCGTATGAGCGATCTTCGGGCGTCGAACCAATTGCCGACCGAGGTCGAGGAATTGAATATCCTGGCGCGCCGCCTCGGGTTTCAGGGGGGCAGCGCCGGCGAGCAATTGCGCACGGAGCTTGATGTGCTGGCCGAGCGGGTGTCGCTGGCCCTTGAGGCAGTGCTCGGGCAATCGCCCTAAGATTCGAAAAGGTGGGGGCGGGTGTTCAGCGCGCCTATTCGGGCTTTTCAGCGTCCATATGCGCGCGAATTCGCAACATTAAATCGCGGGTCTTATCGTCAAGGCGTGCGAGGTTGTCCTGGGTGTTTGCGTCGAGCGTGTCGAGGTTCGGGAGCGCGGGGGCGTCGTCGGGCGCCTTAGCCCCGCTGCGCGGCGCGGCGGGCAGGTTCTCGACGACGAACTCGAGGCGGTTGACGCGCCACGGCAGCAGGCGATGGATGCGCGCGTGAACCGAGCGCTTGTGGCGCTTGATTTCCTTTAGCCAGGCGTCGCTTGCCACGGCGATGACCAGCGTCTTATCGCGCAAATATTTGGGTTGGGTGCGGTGGCAAAGGGGCTCGCCGAGCAAGGTCGGCCAGACCTCGCGCAGGAGTTCGGGGGGCGGTGTTTTTTGGCGCGACGCACCCGTCGAGAGTGCGTCGCGCAGGAGTTTAGAGAGCATCGGTGGCTCCGCCGGCGCGAGCTGCGCCGGGTGGGCTCAGGTTCGCAGAGCTTTGACCGTGATCGCGTCGCCTGCAATGCTGTCTTCCATGACCTCAAAGCCGGCGCGGCGCAGACGTTGGTGCAACTCCTCGCGGGTAAACCAGTGGAATTGCGTCGGCACCTCTGCGGCGCGCTTAAGGGTGCGGCGCAGCAGGCCATCGCCCTGGATAAACGTGCTGATGACGCAAATTCCGTCGGCCTCGAGCACGCGCGCGAAGTTGCGCAACGCCTCATCGATATTATCCATCAGGTGCAGCGCGCCGGCACAATGCAGGCGATTATAGGCGCCCCGGCGTGCCGGGATGCGCGCCGCGTCGCCGCGGATCAAGAAGACGTCGTCGTCGAGCCCGTCGCGGCGAAGATACGTGCGCGCGGTCTCAAGCATCGGCCAGGACAGGTCCATGCCGACCACCAGTGACTTCTCTTCGTCACTGCCCGAGAGCTCAAGCAGGCGCTGGGCAAAATAGCGGGTGAAGTTTGCCGTGCCCACGGCCACGTCGAGCAGGCGAGAGTCCGCCTCCAGGTCGAGCATCTCGCCGGCCAGGATATACTCTTCGCCGAGGGTTCGGTCCGAGATGATCCCGGTGAGGCGCGGGCGCATGATGTCTTCGTAGAAGCGCGCGTAGATGCGCGACTCCATCAGTCGCTGGGTGACGCTTCGTCCGCTGGGCTTGGGCGGAGCGAGGTCGGCGACGCCGCTGTGAAAATTATACTCGCGGTGGCAGGCCTTGCAGGTCAGGGTGGTGGCACCACGGTCAAAATCATCGTGTCCGCAGGCCGGGCATCGAAGCGTTTCGATGAAACGAAGCACGCGGGCGTCACGCGGAGAGAGTTTCGCCGGCTGCGCGGGCGGCTTGGGCAGCGGGGTCATTTTCTCGGGCGCCGACTTGGGCGCTTTGGCCGGGGCTGCGGCTTTCTTTTCGGTCTTCTTCTCAACCGTGGGCTTCTCGGCCTTTTGGGCGGCCGGCGCCGCCTTGGTTTTCTCGGTTGGCGCCGGTTTCGCCGCCTTCTTGGGGGCATCTTTCTGGGCGTCTTTTACCTCCGCAGCAGACGCCTGTAGCGCCTCTTTAGCCGCGGCGTGAATCTTTTTGGCCAGCGCCGCGCCGATCCCTTTGACCTTCTGAAGCTCGCCATTTTTGGAGACCTCAACAAGCTCCTCAACCGTATTGATGCCAAGCTGTTCGATGATCGCCTCGGCCTTGGCCGGTCCGACGAATTTCACCTGTGCGAGCTCTTCGATACCTTTTGGGGTGGGTTTCTCGGCCATGCTGGGTGCCTCACAAAAAGAATAGCGTATTAATTTAAAGAACCATCATCGCTGATTAATCGAAATGACGCGGTGTGTCAAACGTTTGACGCGGGCTCAAGGGGGTTCAAAGAGATGCGCAATGAGCATAGGTCTGCGCGATTGGGGGCGTCAAAGCCGCCTACTATTTAAGCACACCAGGCCGAAAAGAAAGCCCCGGGGCGAAATGAGTCGATATAAAACGACGGCCCGCCCATTGACAATGGGCGGGCCGTCGGTGAGTCCGGGCTAACGCTGGGCTTAATCAGTCGACATTCTTAAGCGCCATGACCACGGTGGTGCGGTCGTCGCCGCCCATATTGGCCGTCAGGCCGACCGTCGGGGCGTTGGGCATCTGGTAGTCGCCGCATTGACCCTTCATCTGACGATAGATCTCGAGGAGCTGCTTGACGCCGGTGGCGCCGACCGGGTGACCGTAGGCGATGAGTCCGCCGCCGGTGTTGACCGGGATGTCGCCGTCGATGGCGGTGGCGCCGGAGCGCGCAAGCTCGGCACCTTTGCCGGGCTCGGCGAATCCGAGGGCTTCGTACATCAACAATTCGGTGACCGCGAAGCAGTCATGAACTTCGGCGACGTCGATGTCGGAGGGGCGAAGGCCGGTCTCTTCATAGAGCTGCTTGGCCGCAAGCTCGGTATTGTCGAGCACGGTATAGTCGTTGACCCGGCCCAGCGGCGAGGTGGTGTGGGCGTAGCCGAGGATCTCGACGCAATCGCTCGGGTCGATGCCGAGCTTTTTGAGGCCGTCTTCGCTGGCGAGGATGACCGCCGCGCCGCCGTTGCTGACCTGGGAGCAGTCGCTGACCTTCAGGTGCTCTTTGAGCTCGGGGTTGCGCAAAAACGCCGGGTTGCGGTCGCTGGCAGCCGACGCGTTCTCAAGCGTCATCGTGACCTCGCGCATATGCGCCAGCGGGTTCTTATTGGCGTTGGCGTACGCCTTCACCGTGACGTGGGCGATATCTTCGTCGGTGACGCCGAATTTCTCTTTATAGAATTTCGCGCGCCGAGCGAACATCGCCGGGAAGGTGAAGTCGTCGATCTCACGCTCCTCTTCCCAGTGGGACGCGCGTGCCAGGAAACCCGCGCCTTCGCGCGCGCTCACCGTGGTCTGCACCTCGGCGCCTGCGGCCATCACGACGTCGTAGCCGGCGTTGAGCGCGTCGATGGCGCCGATGGCGGCCAGGCCGCCGGAGGCACACGCACCCTCAACGCGGGTGAAGGGCTTGCCGTTGAGCTTCTCGTCTGCGCGAACCGCCATGGCGCCCAGGTGGCCCTGGTTCGAGAAAAGTTCGCCGGCGAAGTTGCCGATAAACCCCTTCTCGATGGCGTCGGCGTCGACGTTGGTGTCGGCCAGCGCCTTCTGGATCGCCGCGCTCAGGGTTTCCTCGAGCGTGGGGTTCTCACGGGTGCCGAAATCCGGGTGCTTCTTCCAGATGAAGTCGGGGTGCATCTTGCCGATAAAGGGCGTCAGAGCGCCGCCAACCATATAAATTTTGCGTCGAAATTTCATGGGTCTTCTCCTTTGAGTCGCGGAATTTCGGGGTGTTAAAAGCCCGGTGATTGCTTTGCGATGAGGTGCGCACGCCGGGTCAATATCTATACAGCCAATGCGATATGAGCCACGGGGCCAAAAGCAGGGCTGATCCATACAAAAGATCATCCGAGGGTACAACGATCAAGCGGGCAAATTCTTCCGCGGCCCGGCGAAACGAGGCCCGGGGGGCGCGGACTCGATGAGGTCGCGCCATTGGGGGGGCGGCCGCTTACGGAAAGATCTGTGTGATTTCCCAGGGGCTCGTGGCGTCCTCGCGCTCGAATATCCAGCGCTCGTGGAGGCGGTGCGCGGCGCCTTCCCAGAACTCGATGCGCGTGGGGACCACGCGGTAGCCGCCCCAGTGCGGCGGGCGCGGGACGTCCTGGTCGCGGAACTTCTGCTCGAATTGGGCCATGCGCTCGGCCAGGGCGTCGGGGCTCGGCAGCGGTTGGGATTGCAGGGAGGCCCAGGCGCCCAGCTGGCTGGGGCGCGAGCGGGTGGCAAAATAGGCGTCGGAGGTCGCGGCGTCGACGCGCTCGGCCAGGCCCTCGACGCGGATCTGGCGCTCGATGCCGCGCCAATACCAGGTCAGGGCGACGGCGGGGTGGGCGTCGAGCTCGCGGGCCTTGCGGGAGTTATAATTGGTGTAGAAGACGAAGCCCTCGGGGCCGAAGTCTTTGAGCAAGACCTGGCGGATGGAGGGTTGTCCGCCGGGGGCCACGCTGGCCAGGCTCATCGCGTCCGGGTTGGCGTCAATCTCGGCGCAAGCGCGGTCAAACCAGCGCCCAAACCACTCGAAGGGATCGGTCGTCTCGGGAGAAGCGGTCATCTGCGAAGCCTCGTGGGGCAGGGGAGTGAACACAGCCGCGACAGCGCGGGGCGCTGTGGCGAAGAAAAAGGGCTGACTGAGTTGGCCCTAGCAGATGATCATAAGGGTGGCAATTCTGGATAAAATGGCGCGCAATTTGTTCGCTTTTATTCATCGGGACTTGGGGGCTGCTGAAATGCGCTTATTGTCAGTATTGAGGCGGCAGACGCACTGCGTTGGGGCTGGGACCCGCGGGCGAAACGCTGCCTGGGGCGTGGAAGGCGCTGGATTAACGCGCGGTGAAATTCTATACACGGTGGCGGGGATTGAGCTGGGGCGCGGCGCGCTTGCCCGCCCGCATCGCCCAGGTGTCGACTGACCCGTCTTCACGGGGGGCGAAGGCGCAATCCCGTAGTCGCTAATTCGGATGGAATTTTTTTGAATCGGCGCGTGTATCCGTGGTAGTAAAACTTAATATGCGTGCCTATTTTAAGTGCCAGTCAGTCATTATTCACCCGCATTTTGGAGAGTCGTAAAAGTGACCCAGCGTGACGAGGAAGGCGATGTTGCCGTCGACAACACAACTCGAGTCCAGAAGCCCAGGCTATTCAAGGTCATCTTCCACAACGATGATTTCACCACGATGGAGTTCGTGGTGCGGGTCTTGGAGGGAATCTTTAACTGCTCGCCGGCGCGCGCCGCGCAGGTGATGCTCGAGGTTCATAAAACCGGGCATGGGGTTGCCGGGGTGTTTAGCCGGGAGGTGGCTGAGACCAAGGTGTTTTTAACCCGCGATTGCGCGCGCCGCGAGGGGCACCCGCTGATGGTGACGATGGAGCCGGAATGAATTCAATGGGCTCGCGCGTTTGATTTAACCCCGCCGTCGTATGAGAGGTGGGTGGCGCACTGATGAAGCCGACGATGTGACGGATGCTGTTTTATAGAGACGCATAGATACTCAGATTCGATGAAAACGCCGCGGCGAGAAACCGTTTGGCGGAATCCCTGACCGAGAACAATAGCCATGATCCAGCGCGACTTGGAAATAGCCCTTTCGGCGGCCGTGCGCGAAGCTCGCCAGCGCCGCCACGAATATTTGACCCTTGAGCACCTCTTATATGTGCTCTGCTTCGATGAGACGACGCGCAAGATCTTAAAAAGCGTGGGATGTAATCTCGGCAAGTTGAAGGCAGACCTGGAAGAATTCCTGGACACCAACGTCGACACCCTATCCGAAGGCGTCGGCAGCGAGCCGGTGCAGACGATCGCGTTTCAGCGGGTGATGCAGCGCGCGATCATGCACGTGCGCTCCTCGGGTAAAAGCGAGGTCGACGGCGGCAATGTGCTCGTGAGCATCTTCAGCGAGCCGGACTCCCACGCGGTGTATTTTCTGCAGGAGCAGGGTGTCAGCCGGCTTGATATTGTTAGCTATCTCTCCCATGGAATCTCCAAGATCGACGACGCGGAAGAAGAGGGCGGCGACGAGCCAGATCCGGGATGGGGCGCTGGGTTTCCCGGCGACGACCAGGAGGCCGAAGCCTTGCAAAACCCACTACAAGCGTATTGCTCCGACCTGGTAAAGCGCGCCCATAACGGCGAGATTGACCCGCTGATCGGGCGCGCCCACGAGATCGACCGCACCATCCAGGTCCTGTGCCGGCGCCGCAAGAATAACCCGATCTTTGTCGGTGAGCCCGGCGTCGGTAAGACCGCGATTGCGGAAGGGCTGGCGCGTAAAATCGCCCTGGGCGAGGTGCCCGAGGTGCTGGTTAACGCCAAGATCTACTCGCTCGATATGGGCGGGCTTTTGGCGGGGACCAAATTCCGTGGCCAATTCGAGCAGCGCCTTAAGGCCGTGATGAACGCGCTGAAAAAGGAGCCGGGCGCCGTCCTCTTTATCGACGAGATTCACACCATCGTGGGCGCCGGCGCGACCAGCGGCGGCACCATGGACGCCTCCAATATTCTCAAGCCCGCCCTGGCCGAGGGCAGCCTGAAATGCATCGGCTCGACCACCCAGGAAGAGTACCGAAAGACCTTCGAGCGTGACCGCGCCCTGGCCCGGCGCTTCCAGAAGATCGACGTACTCGAGCCGACCAAAGAGGAAGCCTTCACGATCCTCAAGGGGATCAAGAAGTATTACGAGGACTTCCACGAGGTGAAATATACCGACGCGGCCATCGAGATGGCGGTCGAGTTGGCGCATAAACATATCCGGGACCGCGCGCTGCCGGACACCGCCATCGACGTGATCGATGAGGTGGGCTCGCGCCACCGGGTGCACCCCGAACTCTTCTCCGGAAGCCTGATTGATGTGCCCGATATCGAGCATGTCGTGGCCAAGATCGCCCGCATCCCGGATATCAAGATCAAGGGCAGCGAGAAGCAGCGCCTCCAGGAGCTTGAGGCTGGCCTGAAAGACAACGTCTTTGGCCAGGACCGCGCGATTGAGGCAGTGGTCAGCGCGGTGAAGATGAACCGCGCCGGCCTGACCCGGGCCGACAAGCCCGTCGGCAGCTTCCTCTTCGCCGGCCCCACCGGCGTCGGTAAGACCGAGGTCGCGCGTCAACTCGCCAGCGGTCTGGGCGTCGAATTTATCCAATTCGACATGAGTGAGTATATGGAGCGCCACGCCGTGAGCCGGCTTATCGGCGCGCCTCCCGGCTACGTTGGCTATGATCAGGGTGGCCTGCTCACCGAGAAGATCCGCAATAACCCGCATTGCGTCTTGCTCCTCGATGAGATTGAGAAGGCCCATCCGGATATCTTCAATATCCTGTTGCAGGTCATGGATACCGCGCGCCTGACTGATAATAACGGGCGCGAGGCCGACTTCAGAAACGTCACGGTCATCATGACCAGTAACTCTGGGGCCGCCGATATGGCGCAGAATGTCGTTGGCTTCGGCCGCGGCGTCGACGTGGATAAATCGGTCAAGGCCATCGAGAAGCAATTCCCGCCGGAGTTCCGAAACCGGCTGGACGCGACCGTAATCTTCGACCCGCTCCCCACCGAAGTGGTCGCGATGGTCGTCGACAAATTCGTCAGCGAGCTCGAGTTCCAGCTCTCCGACCGCAACGTGCATATCGAGCTGAGCCCGGCCGCGCGCAACCTGGTGGCCACCGAGGGTTACGACGAATTGCTCGGCGCGCGACCGCTGGCACGTGTCATTCAGGAGCGCATCAAGCGCCCGTTGGCAGAGGAGATTCTCTTCGGCCAGCTTCAATACGGCGGCACCGTCCACGTGCTGCTCGGTGACTCGGGTGACTTTATCTTTGAGTATGAGCCCAACGACCCGCCCGAAGAGGACGCCGCCGACGAGGTCGTCACGGCGACGATTGACGAAGATGTCGATCCGGACGTGGTCCTGGGCAATGCGACCAAAGAGGAATAATTTGCACGGCGTATTGCTTTAAATCCCGCCCGCAAAATCGACGCGCCCCGCGATTTCAAATCGCGGGGCGCGTCTGATTTTGGGATTGCTCAGTATCCGCTTGACCCACGTTTTCAATTATGTTGGAGGTCGGTTGTTCGCGCGGGGATTTGCCGGCAGCGAGCGTAGGCGCAGCAAGATTTGAGATTTCTTCGCAAAAGGTAGGTCGCATGCAGAAAAATTCGACGATGATTGGCGGGACCGTTTCTCCAACGCAGCGAGGTGTTTTTCTGAGCATTTGGTTTCAAATTATTTGCGGTGGCGACCGGAATCGCCGCCTGCTGGGAGCTATGGTGCGTTGATAATGACGCGAATACTCCGTCGCCTTTAGAGGCCGCAGGCATCTCCAATGCCGGCGGTTTTTTTGTTTTTTTAAGGCAGTGATTTTGCTGCCAAGGGTAAGTGCTTCGGCCGACAACGCCATACAAAAATGGGTCTGTCGAAGCGGAATTAGGTAAGTGTTATGAGCATGAAATCCAGGTCGAATCCACGGCGAGTATACGCGGCAGGCAGCCTCCGCGAGGCCGCGCATATTGGGTGGCCGATCGTGATCGCGATGCTGTCATATACTGCGATGGACGTGGCCGACACGCTATTCGTCGGGTGGCTCGGCAAGACCGAGTTGGCCGCGGTGGGTATCGCGACCATCGTCGTCTTTTTGTTCAACTCATTTTTTATGGGCGTCCTGCACGGCACCAAGGTCATGAGCTCGCAGGCGACCGGGGCCAAGCGCCACGACGACGCGAAGATGGCCGGTTGGGTTGGCACGCTGATCGCGATTCCGCTGGGGATCATGGTCGCCTCGACGGCGCTCCTCGGCGAACCGATCTTCGCGATTATGGGCGGCTCGGCGCAGGTGCAGGCCATCGCCGGCGACTATTTCTCGATCCGCGTGCTCGGCGCCTTCTTCGTCTACGCCATGGTCGCGCTCTGCGACTATTTCCAGGGCACCGGCGACACGCGCACACCCATGAAGATCAACCTCGTGGCGAACGCGGTGAATATTATCCTGGACCCCATCCTCATCTTTGGTTGGGGGCCCATCGCCGCGATGGGCGTAGAGGGCGCGGCGGTCGCGACCGTCGTCGCCCAGGTTTTGGGCATGGTCATCGCGTTTGGCGTCTTCGTGCGGCGTGTCGGTTGGGTTCGCAATATTCAGTGGAGCTTCGTGCCCGAGTTGTTGCGCATTGGCTTGCCGATCGGGGTGCGCTCCGCGGTCAATATCGGGGCGTTTGCCGCGTTTACCGCGTTCCTGGCGCGCATGGGCGAAGAGCAAGTCGCGGCGCATCAGATCGCGTTGAAGGTGATGAGTATCAGCTTTTTGCCGGGATATGGACTGGGCGAAACCGCGACCATTTTGACCGGCCAATACCTGGGCGCCAACAAATTGGACGAAGTTCGAAAATCCTTTCTCTCGACCCTATTCCTCGCCCTCGGGGTGATGGGCGCGTGCGCGGTGGTCTTCTTTAGCTTCAACTCCCAGATCGTAAGCCTCTTTACCGATGATCCAATGGTCATCGAGCTGGGCGGAAAGCTCCTGTTGATCGCGGCGTTCTTCCAGATATTTGACGCCCTCGCCATGGTCGCCATCGGCGCGCTCAACGGCGTCGGCGACACCCGCTTTACGATGTTGGGTGGCATCGCCTGCTCGTGGTTCGTGCTGCTGCCATCGAGCTATCTTTTCGGTGTCGTGATGGACGGCGGCGCGGTGGGCGCATGGTTTGGCATGACCGCCGAGATCACCGCGCTGGGGCTATTGATGCTGTGGCGATTCAATAAGAATGGCTGGCGGCTCAGCGGCGTTCCGGCGGTCGCGGCTGCCGAATAAAGCTTGGGTGAAAAATTAAAAAAGGAGCAACCATCGCGGGATGGTTGCTCCTTTTGTTTTGCTCGAAGCTCGTTCGCGGCGCCCTTAGATATCGAAGAAGAGCTTGGGGCGGTCGATGAGCGGCATGACCTGGTCACAGGCCGCCGCGGCGTTAAGGAGCTCTTTTTCTTTCCAGGGCGCGGCGGTGATCATGAGGCCCACGGGCATCCCGTCGGCGTCGGTGCCGCAGGGAATGGTGACTGAGGGGAAGCCGGTCACATTGCCCAAAAACGTATAGCGCGACACGTATTCATTGATGCGGGAGTCAACTTCGCCGGTGTCCAGCGAGGCTTTGGTGATCTCTGGGGCGACCAGGCCGGTGGTGGGCGTGATAAAATAGTCGAAGTCTTCAAAGAGCTTGAAGAATTCGTTGCGCACAATGGTGCGCACGCGCTGGGCGTGGAGATATTGCTGGGAGCTGATGCGCGCGCCTATAGCCAGGAGCAGGCGGGTGTCCCAATTATATTGCTCTCGATATTTGGGCAGCCAGTCGCGCTGGCTCGCGGCGGCTTCACTGGCCAGCGTCACGAAGCCGACCCGCTGAGCCTGCTGGATATGCGGGACAACGCGCTCTTCGACATGCGCTCCGTGCTCCTTGAGTTGGGCGATCGCGGTGGAGAAAAGGTGCGGAATCGGCGCCTGTGCATCCTTTCCCATCTGCGCGCTCCAGGCGAAGCGAAGGGTGCTGAGCTCCGGGGGCTGCAAGGGGCCGACCTCGACCGGGCGCGGGGCGTGGCGGGTGTTCTCGTCACCCGCATCGGCGCCGACCGTGGCGTCGTAGAAGAGGGCGAGGTCGTCGACGCTCGCCCCGAGCGGGCCGAGGTGGTCGAGTGACCAGGCGAGCATCGAGCCGCCCGTGGTCGGGATGCGCCCGAAGGTGGGCTTGAGTCCGTAGATGCCGCAGAACGCGGCGGGGATGCGGACCGACCCGCCGGCGTCACTGCCCAGCGCGATCGGGCAGATGCCGGCGGCGACCACCGCCGCCGAGCCGCTCGACGAGCCGCCCGCGCAGCGGCGAAGGTCATGGGGGTTTCGGGCGGTGATATGCTTGGCGTTAATGCCGGTGCCGCCAAAGCCAATCTCGTGCATCGCCGTCTTGCCAAAGATGATGGCGCCGGCCTCGCGCAGGCGTGCGACCGCGGCGGCATCTTCGGACGCGCGTGTTTTGCCGCGGAAGGTCGTCCCGACGCTGGTGCGGTAGCCCTTGACGTCAAATTCGTCTTTGATCGCGATCAGGACGCCGTCGAGCGGGCCGAGCGGGTTGTTCTCGGCAAAGCGCTGGGTCGATGCGGCGGCCTGGCGGCGCACGTCTTGCTCGTCGAGGGTCACAAACGCGTCGAGGGGGCGCCGGCGTTGCTGGGCCTGGCGAACCGCCCTAAGCGCCGCCTCGGCGACATCTTCGGGCGTGCGTGACCCATCGCGATAGGCGCGGGCATAGTCTCGGGCGGTCATTCGGAGATCAGCAAAGAACATGTTCAAATATCCAGATAAATTCAGTCCGACTCGAAGTCGAAATCCGATTCGAATTCGAAGGAGAAGACGCCAATCTGCGGGTCAACTTCGGGCATTGTCGGTGATAGGGCCGGCTCGCCCTGGTCCCGAAGGTCCATCTCAAAGAGCGCGTCGAGCCCCATCTGAGACATCAGCCGCTCCTTGAGCGCAAAGCCAATCCCCGGGGTTTCGGCCGCGCGCACCAGGGCTTTAAGCGATCTTCCCGAGATTCTAATCTCTTTTTCGTCCGTCATAATATCTTTTCCGATTAATCCGATGATGTCGAATTTTTGTGCAAATTAAGCCCCAGCGCCCGCGCGACAAGGCGCGCGTCGCGGGGCACTTCGGCTTGCCCGCCGAAGCTAGTGTCGGCGCAAATGGGGCGATAGTCCATGGCCGCGCGCAACGCATATTGCACGTCAAGGGTGTCATCGGCGAGCAGAGGTTCCAGCTTCGCCGGGTCACGGAGCCCTGCGATGCGCAGACGTTGCGCCGATTTCATGGCTGCGACCCGGGGAAAGTGAGTGGCCGCGACCACGCGATCGCCCCGCGCGCTCAGGCTTTCGATGACCTCAAGGGCGATGTCGGCCCCTTCATCGGGGTGCGTGCCGCGTCCGACCTCATCGAGCAGCCACAGGCGCGTCGCATCCGCGGGCGCGTCCCAATATTTCACCAGTCGTTTGACCTCGCGGCCAAATGACGAGAGCCCCTGGGTGCTCTGGCGGTGGACCGTCTCCTCGGCGCCGACATAGATTATGGCGGAGACCGGCGAATAGTCAAAATGGGCGGCGGGCACCGGCATCGCGTGCTGTGCGCACCATTGGCAAAGACCGATGAGGCGAAGGAGGACGGATTTTCCGCCCATATTCGGACCGCTGACTACGGCGGGGCGCGCGTCGAGGTCCAGGTCGACCGCCTGCATCGACTGGCCTTGAGCCTGCAGGGCGGCGTGGACCTCGGGTTCGCGGCCCTGCTCGATACGAAGTCCGGGCGACGCGCGTCGCGCCGCCCAGCAGCCGTTGATTTCGCGGCGCAGGCGCACCTTCGCGAGGCGAAGGTCGAAGTCGGCGAAGACGCGCTCCACGCCGATTAGCCAGTCGACCGAGGCGCGCAGCTGTTTGCTTAGCTTCGCGCGCAGGTCGTATTCGTGGGCCTCGATCTCTTCCTGAAGTCGGTCGTTTTGGGCATCCAGCGCGTTGAGTTGGGGGTCGGCGAGGTGGCAGGCCTTCGGGGTATAGCGAAGGCGTGGGTCGTCGATTTGAAGATCGTCGGGGGCGCGAAAATTTCCCTGGATATCGAAGCTTCCGCCGTATTCAGCGACGATCGCGCTCTCGAGTTCGCGCCGAAGACGCCGGGCGAGCTTTTTGTTCTGGCGCAGCGACACCCGGGCGGTTTCCAGCTCGGCGCTAAGCTCGGCGGCCAGGTGAAACCGCGGCGTGGGGTTCTTCTGGGGGTGAATGGCCCCCATTAATTTCTCGCTGCGCGAGGCATCCGCGGGGCCCAGGCCCCAGTCGAAGAGCAACTCGGGCGCTGCGCTGAAGAGCTGAGTCGCGTAGTAGAGGAATTGCTTCACGCTGAATAGTTCGGCCTCGCCCAGCACCTGCTCGGCGCGCAGCTGGCGGGCAGGACGCTCAAGCTCGGGGAGCTCGACGAGGGCCTTGCGCGCCAGGTCGAGGGTCTCGGCGCTCGCGTCACTCCAGCGATCAACGCTGCGCAGACGGCGGAGCTCGCTGTCGAGCTCGCCCGGGGCGTTGGCGGCGCCGAGCGCTGCGTCATAGGTGTGCAGGCGCTTGGCCAGGCGGGCGCCGGCCCGGCTGTCGAGGCGAAGTCGCGCGACGAAGGTCTCGACTCCCAGGACATGATTTGTGGATTTATCGCTAAATGCTGACATCTCGACTCGGGCCCTGATTGTGGGCGTGTCGTTTCGCTCAATCGGGTGGTGCTATCGTAATTGAGCGGGGTGTGGGGGACAATAGTGTCGGTTGCGGCGCGCGTCATCTGAGGTCAGCGCGCTCGCCGGGAGGCTTCGGCGGAGCGGGTCCGGCCGAATGCTCTAGTGCCGAACGCCGGTCTTCTCGCGCATGCAGGTCATATAGCCCTCGCGGTCGTGCTTGATATCGCCGCCCTGGTCGCCGCTGCCGGGGGTGACGCGCTCGACGTTGGCGAAGAGACACTCGCTATGGTTCAGGCCGATGAGCTTGCGGCATTCGCGCTCTTCTTGGAGTTCGAGGAAGCACTCTTTCTCGAAATCTTCGGCGAATTCTTTGGCGATGGTCGGTCCAACCGGTTCCGCGGCCCAGCGATTCAGAAAGAACCAGAAGCCAGTCCCGCCGATCGTGATCGCGATAAGCAGGAGGACGTAGAGGTTGGAATTGCGATGGTTTTGGGGGGCTTCGCTACTCATGAGCTATTCGTACACCGGAGGCAAAGGCAAAGGCAACATGGATTGAGTCGCCAGCGCGCGCGGGGGGATGCGATAGAGTCGTCTGCTTTGTCAGTCGAGGGGCTCTTTCGAAGAGTTTGCGTCGGCCGCGGGCGATTTCGGGCGATAGATGCCCAATAGCGTTGCGGCGACGAGCAAAAATGGCAGAGCCAAGAGCGCCTCGAAGGTGAGATAGCCTATTACGAGCCCGAAGACACCCACCAATTCGCAAATGACCCAGGTGGTCAACGCCATCGTGAAATAGGCGTTGTCTTTTTCCTCGGCGCTCGCGTAGCTCGCGGCCTGGTCAAAGTAGCGCTTTTTGCGCGCGTTGCGAAGCACTGCGATGAGCATTGCGCTCGCCACGGCCAGGATGACCACGATCGGCGGGACGGTGCCCGCGGCGATGCTGAAGGGGACGAAGCCCGGGGGCGGCGGTATAATAAGGGGGACCGATGCCATGACCATCAAGCTAAAAAGCATCGAGGCCCAGACCAGCCATAAGACCAGCGTCGCGCTGGAGTCGGGCGAGCCCTTGTCGTGCGTGCTCATTGAGTGCCTGAGATGGGGAGTTTGGGGGAGAGGGTTTCACGCGGCGCCCCGACGGGCCAAATAATCGCGCACCTGACGGCGCGACGATAGCCGGATGCCCGATAGATTTCAAAGCATAAACGGCGTGAATTAGTCGGAGCGAAGTACTTTGGCTTTGACCAGGAGCATCGCGCCCTGGGGGTCCCCCTGCGCGCCGAAGAAGCTGCGCGGGAGCACTACGCGTCCCTGCGCGTCCGGGCGAAGAACAAAGAGGTGGAAGCCGTCCTCATCGATATCGCGCAATTGGGCCGGGGCGAAGCGCGCTGCTGTTTGGTCGGACTCCAGCGAGGTGTATGCCGCGGCGCGGGGGCGCACGCCCACCGGGCCCATCTTTATGGTGCTTCGCTGTTTCACGGTACCCCGCGGCTTGCCGTGGCCCTGGCGGTGCTGGGGCGTCGCCGGCGCGGGTGTCTCGCGGGTCATAAACGGGTCGTAGACCTCGACCTGGTTCGAGCCCTCTGCGTGCCGGCCTGGGGAGGATATCTTCGGGTTGCTGGCCAGTGACTCAAGGCGCTCGGGGGGAATCGCAAAGCTCTGAGTGGTGTCGTCGTGATCATGCGCGTCTTCATAGGCCGTATTTAAAAGGCGCTGCTGGGGCACGGATCGGGTCGGGTCTTCGTAGGGCTCAAGGTCATCCAAAAAGAGTTGAACGGTGGGGTCCGGATGCGGGTTGAGCAGAAAGTCATCGGGGGGAGCGAGCCCGGATTGCTGGTCTTCCGGGCGTAAGATGCTGCTCTTTTGAGAGTGAGGCGTCGTCTTTTTTGGCATCGTTAAGTCCCCTCGCGCGCAGGTGGGCTCGTCGGTTTTGTGATCCCGCATACAAACGAATTGCGTGTAATTTATAGACTGAGTCTGATGGAATTTGGGCGCCGCGGCAAGCCGCGCGAAAAATTAGTGGGCAACTCGGGCGCCAGGACCCGCCCACAGGTGTGGTAGATCGGGGTGTCGGATACCTTTTATGGACCCGCGCGCAGGATTTCAAAGCGGGTTTGACAGAAAGTTCAAAGATAGCTAAATAGCCGACTCTGTAGCGCATACGTCTGTTTCGCATATACCGAATTGATCGGTGTATCGGGGCCGGCTATTGTATTATGTGAGACCTACTTTTTAGTTTAATATAGCCCATTTAGGGAGAACCCATGAACTTCAATAACCGTTTTTATTTCCTTGGCTTGGCGCTCGCTCTGTCGCTGGGTGCCTGCGCCGACGATTCGGTCGACAACAATGTCGTCGACCAGGAAGGGATCATTGCCCCGCCGCTGACCCCGCGCGACACGCTGCTGCAAGGCGCGCCGGACAATAGCGAGCTGCCCACCGAGGGAAAGGCGGACGCGGTCTATCCGCCGAAATTTGAAGATCTGGTGGTCCTGCAGTCGCCGGTGCAAAACCAGGGCGGCCGTGGCGTTTGCTCGGTCTTCTCGACCATCGGCCTGATGGAGCATCTCTATATTAAAGAGGGCACCTATCTGACGCCGGACTTCTCGGAGCAATATCTGCAGTGGTCGGCGAAATTCGAGGTCGGATCGTTCCGGAATACGGAAGGCTCCACCGGCGCCAAAAACCTTGAGGCGATCAGCCGATTCGGCGTGGTCGAAGAGGATGTGTGGCCCTATGAGTCGCGCGCCTGGTCGACCAGCAATGACCCCGAGTGCACCGGGGACAAGCGCCCCACGCGTTGCTACACCAACGGTGAGCCGCCGGCCGAGGCCGCAGAAGCCGAGAAGTTCACGCTTCCGACCGGTCGCTGGCTGTCCACGCGCACCGACGATATCAAAGCGTTCATGACCCAGAAGGGCCAGGCGGTCATCGTCGGGCTGGATTTCTTCTATCAGTCGTGGAACCACGGCGCGTCGCCGCTCAAGGTCAACAGCGGCTACTCGCGCAAAGGGTATGTGCTGTATCCGAACGAAGATGACCGCCGCGAGAGCCTCAAGAACCGCGCGGGTCACTCGATCCTTCTGGTCGGTTGGGACGACACCCTCGAAGTCGAGCGTCTCGACAAAGACGGCAAAGTGATGCTCGACGAGAACGGCGAGCCGATGGTGGAGAAGGGCTTCTTCATCTTCAAGAATAGCTGGGGCACCGGCAGCTTCGGCAGCGAGAACCCCAACGGAGACGGCTACGGCTATATCTCGCAGAAATATGTCGCCGAATACGGCTCCGGTCGCGTCGCCGACCTGCCCGAAATCGAGCCGAAGGTCGAGATTTGCGGCGACGGCATCGACAATGACGGCAACGGCTTCGCAGACTGCGAGGACGACGTGTGCGCCGAGAGCGCAGCGTGTCAGGAAGACAGCAACACCAAGACCTACACGAACTCCGAAGCGCTCGAGATTCCGGACAACGACTCCAACGGCGCCGTCAGCACCATCGACGTCGAAGACTTCGGCGCCATCTCCGAGTTCACCGTGACGGTCGACATCACGCACGCCTACCAGGGCGACCTGGACCTGATGCTCGTCCACCCCAACGGTAGCGATATCGTCATCCTTGAGGAGGCGAGCAACACCTCCGGCGCCTTCGAGAAACGCACCTATGTCGTCGAGGAGTTCCAGGGCCTTGAGGCTCAGGGAACCTACGAACTTTATATGTGGGACGAGTCGAAATACGACGCTGGTACGCTTAACGAGTGGACGATTGAAGTGACCTTCTAATCATCCCGGCGCGTCACGCGTCACGCGCCACGCGTTAAGGTCTTGACCGCGACGCAAAAAAGCCCGCCCCGCGCATGATGCGCGGGGCGGGCTTTTTTGTGCCGAATTGCCGCCTCTTTTTTCACCAAAAGTCCGGCGCCGACGAGCGCGGCGCCTGGATGGTATCCGAATTATTTGTAAAATAATCGAATAAACCGCGCGAAAGATTGTTGCTAAGCGTGAGGCACCGGCGTTTTGGGTGTCCAACGAGTTCTGTTTTTGTATTCAGCTGTTTTTATAAGAGGGATTTGTAAAATGCGTAAAGTTACGATGTGTCTTGCCGCTTCGCTGATTACGCTTGCTGGCGCCAACGCCTTTGCTCAGGATGTCACCTCCAGTCGCTCAAATTCCGGGGGCGCTCAGATCGGCGTGGTGGGGATGCTAAATTATAGCTCCCATGCGTATTCTGCCGACGATAGCGACGTCGCTGATGAGTTCGCTGACCATACCGAGTCCACGCTGGGCTTCGGTGGCGGTCTGCGCGCGGTGGTCGAGTTTAACCCCTTCCTGGGCATTCAGCCCGAGATTCTTTTCAAGCAATACGGCGCCACGCTTAAGGCGGAGGCCGGTCCGTTCAATATCGAGTCGACGGCGACCACGAACTATTTGCAGGTCCCGGTCCTCGCGCGCCTCGCGCTGCCGGTGGGCGGCTCCGTGACGCCCAAGGTGCTGGTCGGCCCGACGTTTGGCTATTTCCTGTCGGGGAGCACCAAGGCCGGCGATGACACCAAGGATATCGACGCGGAGGATGTCGAAAGGCTCGATATCGGCGTGGCTGCCGGCGTGGGCGTTGACTTCGCCACCGGTCCCGGGGCGCTGAGCTTGGACCTGCGTTATGACCGCTCGCTTACCCAGAGCAATAAAGCGTCTGATATGGACGGCGGTCTTGAGGTGATGAACACCGGATTTAGCTTCCTCGTTGGCTATAATTATAAGCTCTAATCACGAGGGGCTGTCGCCGTTTAGTCGGCAAAGAGGACATCATTCATGCTCGCCGGCGGAGGAATCCGCCGGCGAGCTTTTTGTTGTGGAGCGACGTCGCGCCGCCGGAGTGATCGTATGGGGTGGCTTTGGGGGCGCTCGCGTCCTCGCTGCGTCGATTGCCTGCTTTGAAATAAGCGACGCAGCCCATAGAATCGCCGCGTCAATCAGGTGCGCTGTAGCTGGAGTTGTGTATGCCCGAGGGTCTCGTCAAAATTCTATGCGCTGGAGACCTGCATCTTGGCCGGTATCCCAGCCGTGTTGATGGGAACCCGTCGAACTTATCGGTGGCGCATATCTGGGCGCGTACCGTGGAGTGCGCGATCGACGAGGCGGTCGACCTGGTCGTGCTCACCGGCGATGTCGTGGATCGGGAGAATCGATTTTTCGAGGCGATCGGCCCGCTTGAGCAAGGGCTTCGGCGCCTTGGCCAGGCCGGAATTCCGACCTTCGCGGTTTCTGGAAACCATGACTTCGACGTGCTTCCGCGAGTCGCCGATGCGGTCGACTCCGGGATGTTTTATCTTTTGGGGCGAGGGGGAAGTTGGGAGTCGCGGGTTTTTGAGCGTGACGGAAAACCCATCTTGCGCCTGGTGGGCTGGTCCTTTCCGCGTCAGCATTATCCACAGTCTCCGCTGGAGGGGTTTGCCGGCCTGGCGTCCGTTGGGACGCCAACGATTGGGATTCTTCACGCCGATCTCGACCAGCGGGCGAGTCGCTACGCGCCGGTGATGAGCAGCGAGTTGGGGGCTTACGGGTTTTCGGCCTGGCTCCTGGGGCATATTCATCGACCGACCGAAACCCGGACGAGCGGCGGAAGTCTTGTGCTATATCCCGGCTCACCGCAGCCACTGGACCCGGGAGAGCCCGGCGTGCATGGCCCGTGGATCGTCGAGGTCTCGCCCGATCGCCCCGCGCGTGCCTATCAGGTCGCGTTGGCGTCGGTGCGCTATGCCGGCGTCGAGGTCGACCTGGGCCCAATGCAGGGCGTGGATGATTTTGAGAAGTTGATGATGGACGCGATTCGTGGCGAATTGCACGGATGGATTCGGGAGGCGAGGGCGTCCGCGGGCTCCGGGTATTTGCCCGAGCGCGCGATGATCCGGCTTAAATTGGTGGGGAGTACCCCCTATCGGGCCGAGATCGAGCGGCTTTGCGCGCGGGTGGTCGAGGACTTCGAGTTGCCCGTCGACGATATCATGGCGCGGGTCGAAAAGATCGAAATTCACACGCGTCCCGCCCTTGACCTTCGGGAGATCGCGCGCGGCAATGACCCGCCCGCGCTGCTCGCGCGCCTGTTGGTTGAGCTTGAGGCGGGCGAGGTGAGCGCGCAATTCCAGCCGCTCTTTGCGAAACTGCGTCACGAAATCTCGCAGGTGCATCGCGCCAACGCGTTTGGCCCGTTGCTCTCGGAGCAAATCGCGAGCGCTGAGGTTGACGACGCCGCCGCGCATCGCCTCGTGCAGGTGGAAGGCGTGCGCCTGTTGGAGGAGCTTTTATCCCAAAAATATGGCGCCGACGCGCATCCATCGGTGGGCAAAGGGGGGCGCAAATGACCGAGGCATTGGGGACCCGCATCCCGGGGCAGTCGGAGCATGCGCCCGGCCTTGTATTCGAGAAGATCGCGATCTATCGCGCGCGGTCGTTTCGCTCTTCTCGCTTTGAGATCAACGGGTTATGCGCGGGCATCAATATCATCTACGGGCCCAACGCGGCCGGGAAGACCACGCTCGCCCAGGCGATTATGACGCTCCTGTGGCCCCAGGATCCTACGCTCGGGCGCGCCGAGGTTGCCGGGCAATTTCGGCTCGCGGGTGCTGATTGGCGCGTGGACTTTGACGCCGGGCGGGTTCGCTACCAGCTAAATGGCCGGGATCGGGGCCACGGGCCCGGGCTGGCGCCGCAGGAGTCGCGCGATCGTTATTATCTGGGGCTTCGGGATCTGCTCGACGGAAAAGACGAGGGCTTTGCGGCGTTTATCGCCCGCGAATCGGCCGGGGGCTATGATGTCGCGGCGGCGGCGAGCGCGCTCGGCTATTCGTATTCGAAGCGGGCGAATAATCGAAAGGTCGAGAAAGTCCGCGCGCGACTGGGCGAGGCACAGGATGCCCAGGACGAACTTCGTCGCGAGGCGGGGCGATTGTCGGAGCTGCGGCGGCGCTTGGCGGTCGCAGACGCCGCCCAGCAGCGTATCGCGTTGCTTCGGGTTGCGGTCGAATTTGGCGAAGCCGAGGCGCTCAGCGTGGCGGCCCGGGAGCGGCTGTTGGTGTTTCCGGAGGCCATGGCGCAGGTTCGCGGCGATGAGGCCGAACGGTTGGACGCGCTGCGCGCGCGGGTGCGCGAGGCGGACGCGGCAGAAGATAGCACGATGCGCCGCTATAACGCGTTGAGTGAGCGGGTCGCGAAGAGCCCGTTGTCGCGCCCGACGCTTGAGGCGGCGGATGTCGAGGCGAAGATCCTCGATAGCGTCGTGCCAACGCTCGACGGGTATCTGCGCGAGATCGAGCGCGTGGCGAGCGAGCGCGCGGCGGCCCAGGCCGAGGTTATCGAGGCCCAGGCGAAGGCCGACGAGGCGTGGCGCCTAATCAGCGCGACGGTCGAGCCATCTTCGCTCGACACCATTTCAGCCGAAGACCTGAGAGCGTTTAGCGACCTGGCCCGGCGCTTCGATCGCGTGGCGGGGGAGGTGTGGGCGTATAAGAAGCTGCGCGGGATCCTCACCGGCGCGAACGGGGCTGACGCTGCGCGCCTCGAGAGTCTGCGCGACGCGGCGCGCCAACTTCGGGCGTGGCTGCGCGGTCGGGGCGATGGTTCCCAGGGGCCGGCGACTCAGGACGCGCGAAAGTGGGCGCAGGTCGGGCGCATCGTGTCGCTTATCGCGACGATCCTGGCGGCGATCGCGTGCATTGTCTGGGTGTATGGCGGGCACTCCGCGTGGCCGGTCTTGCTGGTCGCGGCGCTCATATTTGGCGGGCTTTTCGGCGCGGCGTCGCGGGTGCTGAGTTCACTTCGCGCGCAAGATCGCGGTGCCCTGGAGCAGCGGCGCCAACGCGAGACGCACCGGCGCGCGTTTGAGCGCTCGGGGCTTGCCGCCCCCGAAGCCTGGGGACCAGACGCGGTCGAGCAGCGGCTCGATGAGATCGAGCAGCTCATCGCGAGCGCCACCAACGATGTTGAGAAGGCGTCGCGCTGGTCCCAAGAGATGGAGGCATTTCAGGCCACCGAGCAGAAGCAGCGCGCGCTTCACCAGGAGCGCGACGCGCTGGCCGCGCGTGTTGGGCTGAATCTAGACCTGCATTTTGGCGGGCAATATATCTTAGGCTTTGGCGACGAAGCAGCTGAATTGGCCTGGCTCATCTCGCATATCGAAGCCTGGCAGCGGGCGCGCATGCAGGCCAGCGCGAGTGCGGCTGTATTCGGGCAAAAGAGCGCATCATTTGAGCAGAATCTTGAAGACTTCCACGCAGCGATTCGCCCCTATTTGCCCGCTGAGGTCGCGGACGCACCGGATCTTGCCAGCGCCCAGGCGCAGACCCGCGCCCTTGAGAAGGGCGCGCGGGCATTGGGGCAAGATCTGCGCGAGCGCAAGAATATGCAGGACGCGTTGATTGAGCAGCGAGAGAGGCGATCGCAGGCGCTCGATGAATCGAAGGTTCTGCTTGCGCGGCTTCAACTGATCGCGGAATCCGGCGCCGCGCCCGATATCAATGATGCCGATATGGGGCGGGCGATCGACGCACTTTGCGCGCAGCGCGCTGATTACGAAGCTGCTCGGGAGGAATCACTCGCCGCCCACGCGCGCCTTCGGAATGTGCGCACGCGTCTGGAGGCCCAGCCCGGCTATGCACCCGACCTGCTCGAGGGCGGCCCCGGGCGTCTGGCCCAGGAGATCGTTGAGCTGTCGGGCCCCGCGGCCCAAAGAGACGCAGTGATGAGCCAGATCGCGCGGATCGAGGCGCGCGTCGAGGACGCCAAAAAATCGACCGCCCTTGAGCAAAGGCGCGCCGACTATCACGCGGCCCTCGACGCGTTGGCAGAAGATCTCGCCGCGAATAGCCGCAGCGTCGCCGGCGCGGTGCTCTCCGACTTCTTGCAGCGTGAGACCCGCGACGCCACGCGCCCCGCGGTATTTCGGCGCGCCCGCGAACTCTTCGCCCGCATCACCCACGGGCGCTACCGGCTGGACCTCGACGAGGGTGAGGGCGCGCAGTTTCGCGCCTTCGATATGCTCAATGAGGTCGGGCAGAGCCTCGATGAGCTCTCCAGCGGCACCCGCGTACAATTATTATTGGCGGTGCGCGTCGCGTTCGTTGAGCAGCTAGAGCGGGGCGCCAAATTGCCGCTGGTCCTCGACGAGACCCTGGCAAATAGCGACGACGCCCGCGCCCGCGCGATCATCGACGCCCTCGTGCAGATCGCCGCCGATGGGCGCCAGATCTTCTATTTGACCGCCCAGAAGGACGAAGTTGAGAAGTGGCGCCAGGTCGGCGCGGCGGGCGCCGTGGCGTGCGAGTTTATCGATCTCGGCGCGATCACCGGGGCGCCGGATTTTAGGGCCGAACCTGTGGCCGGCCGCGACGATGGCGCGCCCAACGCCCCCGCGTTTGAAAAGATAGAGGTTCCCAGCGCCGAGGGCCTTTCTCACCCCCAATATAAAGATGTGCTCAACATTCGAGGGGCGCTCAACCCGATGACGCCCATTGGTCATACCCATTTGTGGTACCTGACCAGCGATCCGCGTGAGCTTGAGCAGATGCTTCGCGCCGATATCGTCCGGTGGGGCGCGCTAAAAAACCTACAACGAAGCGGGGCGCTAGCGGCGGTCGGGGTGTCGGCGGCAAGCTATACGCGGATCGAAGCACGGGCCAAGGCACTGGGCGCGTATTTTGAGGCGTGGTCGGTCGGCCGTGGAAAGCGCGTCACCCGCGCGGATCTCGAAGACTCGGGCGCGGTCAGCGACAATTTCATCGACGCGGTCGCTGAATTGAATGAAAACTACGGTGGGGACGCGACCAAGTTATTGGAGGGGCTGATCGCCGGCGAGATAAAGCGCTTTCAATCTGCGAAGCGCCTGGAGCTCGCGGAGTATTTCGAAGCCCAGGGAATCCTCGACGCGCGCGAGCCCCTGAGCGAGGCCGAACGCTGGACACGCGTGCTAGCGGCGGTAGCCCCGGAGATCGCCGCCGGCGTGCTCGACGCAGGGTCGATTCGCGAGACCCTCGCGCGGGCGCTGTGAGACGCGGGGGCGTGAGCGGTGGAAACAGAAAAACCCCGGAAGATATGGAATCTTCCGGGGTTCTCTATAGTGGGCGTACCTGGGATCGAACCAGGGACTTCTTCCGTGTGAGGGAAGCGCTCTCCCGCTGAGCTATACGCCCAATCAAGGCGGAGACTATTAGCATAGCTTTTAGGCCGCGTGCAAGTGTTTTTTGCAAATTGTTGGGCAAAAAATTGCGGGTCGAATTTTTGAGGGCAAAAACACAAAAACGTGTTGACATTATCGAAAACCTCATGCTACATCATCGGCGTCGATTGGGACAAAGCATTTTGTGCCAAGCGTCGACGAAGGGTTAAAGGCCCTTATTAATCGGGTGTAGCCAAGCGGCAAGGCAGCGGGTTTTGATCCCGTCATCCTAGGTTCGATCCCTAGCACCCGAATACCCGACGGCAACCAATCGTTTCACGTACTCGCCCCGGTCTCTACATAAAAAGAGGCCGGGGCGATGCTTTGTCGTCAGTACGGGATAATTCGCTCTTTACTTATAGGGGCGCATGATTTATCCACTCGCACCCGCGGAATAGCATGCCTTGGCATGTGAAACGTGGCTTAAACATTTAAGACTGCCATTCCAATCGATTGATTTGTATTTTCGGCTCGCTTGCATCGCATTGTCGACGCGAACGCCGGCTGCACATGGAGAAAGCTGATGGAAGCTCAAACACACCCGACTTTGCTCGCCGAGCGCCGCACTGAAAGTGGAAAAGGATCTTCACGTCGTCTGCGCGCTGCTGGACGTCTTCCGGTGGCCTGCTATGGTCCTGGTATCGATTCGATGACCCTTTCGATCAACCGCACCACGCTGCTCGACGCGATTGACGGACCGCATGGTCTCAACACCGTTTTCCAGGTCGACGTCGAAGGCGAAGGCCTTACCTTCAAGAACGTGGTTCTGCATGATTACCAGGTTGCGCCGCTGTCGCGCGCTCTCCTGCACGCCGACTTCCTGGTTGTTCCGGACGGACAGCCTGTCGAAGTCAAGGTTCCGATCGTCACGACTGGTCGTGCGAAAGGCGAGCGCTCCGGTGGTCGACTTCGTTTGATCGCTCCTGAGATCAAAGTCCGTTGCTCCGTGCTGAACATCCCGGTCGCGATCGAGCTCGACGTGAGCCCGATGGGACCCAACGATGTTCGTATGGCCAGCGACCTCGAGTTCGGCGAAGGCGTCGAGCCGGTCTACGTCACCGACTTCGCGGTTGCTCGCGTCATGATGCCGCGTCAGAACGTCGTCGGTCTCGATGATGTCGATGAGGATGAGGACGAGGCAGCTGAAGGCGCAGCAGAGGGGGCAGCAGAAGGCGCAGAAGCCTGATTCCGCGTTTGACCCTTTGTAGGCCTTATTATGAGTCGCTATCTTATCGTTGGATTGGGTAATCCAGGTGCCAAATACGCACGAACTCGACATAATATCGGGTTCATGGCCCTGGAGCGTCTGGCCGATCGCTACGCGATAGGATTATCGACTCAGAAGTTTGACGGTATTTATGGGATGGGCCGAGTAGCCGACCAAGACGTCGTGCTGCTCGAGCCCCAGACCTATATGAACCGCTCCGGAGGATCTGTTCTCGGTGTGGCACGCTTTTATAAGGTGTCGCCCGAGAATATTTTGGTTTTGCACGACGAAATCGATCTGGATCTGGGCAAATTGCGCTTAAAAGACGGGGGCGGCCACGGCGGCCATAATGGGTTGCGTGATATTGCATCGCGTATGTCTACCCGCGATTTTAAGCGTGTGCGCCTCGGTATCGGACGCCCGGAGCACGGTGATGTTTCCGACTTCGTGCTGGGTCGTTTTACCGGCGCTGAGGCCCCCGATGTGGATGACCTCATCGAGCGGGCCTGCGATGCCACGGAGCTCTTCCTGGCCGAAGGCCTTCAGGCTGCGCAGAATCGATTTCACTGAAGGTGCTTTAATAGACCCCGCGCAGCATGATGCCGGCCGACGTTGAGTCGGCCGAGATGCTCGCAGACACCCCGCTGATCGACACGTTTCCCGACGTGCTCGGCTCCCGCGATGGGCGCTCGGTCGGGCTCATTAAGTCCCAGGCGATGAACGCGCCGCCGAGGGCGACCGTCGCGATCCCCGAATATAAAAATCCCTGTCCCATTGATTGTTGCGATTCGATATTGGCGCGCCGCTCGTTGTAGTCGGTGGCGCTGGTGACGGTGGCCAGCTCGTCGAGCTGCGCGCTCGCGTCGGCGCCCAGATAGGTCGCAGCGCCGATGAGGCCGATGCCCACCACCGCGATCCCCGCGCCGGAGTAACCTAGCGCCGACCACCCGCTGGCGTGCCCGGCACGCTCCGTGTCGGCGGCGGACGCTGCCGGAGTTGGCGCTTGCGCCATGGGTTTAGGGGTGTATTTCATGGCGATATTTTTCTTCCGCTTTGCATCCGCCTTCGCAAGTGAGTGGTTGAGGCGTTCGATGAGCTCGTTTGTTTTCTCGACCAGCGGCGGTGGCAGGGGGCGCTCGATTTGGAAGTGGGCGAGCTCGGCGAGTTTGAGTGATTCGTCCAGGCGCTCCAGTTTCTCGGCCATGCGCGCGGCATTGTAGAGAAAGACCGCGGCCGGCACCTGATCATAGGCCTGTCGAAATTCCTCCAGCGCCACGTCATAGGCTTCTCTTTGATAGGCCGCGACCCCTTCGTCGAAGTGTTTCTGCGCGGCGACGATCTTCGCCGGGTCATCGGGTGTGGATGGGCCTCCGGCGAGGGCTGGATGGCTCGATGCCAGCAATAGTATCGTCGCGACGATCGCTATTCTTAGTTGCGATATCCGCATCATTCGATCCCCCATATTTGTAATTTCGGTTCTTTGGGCGTCTTCTTCTTGGCGCGTTTGGGTTGTTTGGCGCGCTCCTTTCTTTGCGTCGACTCCGGCTCAGCCCTCGGCGTTGATTTGGTGAGTGGGCGGTTCTCGCTCGTTTTCGTCTCCGTCTCCGTCTCGGGCGCTGGTTGCGGCGCCGGCGGTGTCGCTGACGTAAGTGTAGGCTGTTCCAGGTGTGCTGGGGCAAAGCTCGGTGGCGTCGCTGGCGGCTTTGGTGCTGAACCGGCAGGGGCGACCGGGGGCGTGGGGGCCGGGGCGCCATCGTCATGCACCACCTTCGGAGCGAGCGCAGGGCGAGTCGGTTTCTCTTGCTCCTCGCCCGACGTGGCCAACTTCTCGGGTGTCGACCCCGCGGAGGCCGGGTCGGTGGGCGTGGGGGCGGCGCCCGGTCCGGCGTCTTTTGCGGATAGGGTCACGATGAGCGCTAAGATGCAGGCGATCGCGCTGGTTGTGACCGCCAGTCCCAGGGCCAGGTAGATAAGCTTTCGTCGGGGGGATTTGGGTGACTCCGGTTTCAGCGCTCCGCGCGCTGCGGCTCTAGCCGAGGGCGTCTTGGTCTTAGGGGGCTTCGGTTGGGTCGGAGTCTCGGGCGGCCGCATTTCTTCGGGAAGCTGTGGGCGTGCCGAGGTTAGTGTGCGCTGGGCTTCTGGTTCGATACGTATGGTCTTGGCGCACCGGCGCTTGGGCACCGCGATCGCCTCGGTGTCACTCTCGCGGTGGGCGGGCCGAGCTTCGATCGGGGCGGGTTCTCTGGTCGAGGCTGTTTCCGTTTTGGGCGCGTCGACAAGTTGCGCGTCCGCTGCTGGATCGAGCGTCGGCTCGACCACGTCCCCGCGCAACTTCGCTTTACTCAGCAACATCGTGCTTGATTCGGCGGCGACCGGTTTGAGGCGAAGAAGATCGGCCAGAATCTGGGTCACGGTTCGGTAGCGCGCGCCGCGCTCCTTGTGGAGCATGGTGTTGACGATATGACGAAGCCCTGAGGGGATGTCCAGATCCGATGGCAGGGCGATGGGCTCGCTATTCAGGTGTGCCGTCATGATGTGGACCGGGTCGACGGCGGTGATCGCGCGCACCCCGGTGATCAATTCGTAGGTGACGAGTCCCAGGCTATAGATGTCGGTTTGGGGTGAGATTACGCCCTCGGTCGACCATTGCTCCGGGGCCATATATCGCGGGGTGCCGATGAGCATTCCGGTTTGGGTGAGGTTCGATGCCTCGGGATGGGTGCCGAAGGCCTTGCCGACGCCGAAGTCGAGCACCTTTACCTGGTCGGTGCGCCCGATATGCTCGAAGACCATAATATTTGCGGGCTTAATATCGCGGTGGATCAGCCCGAGCGCGTGGGCTTCCTCCAGGCTTAATAGGATTTGCTCGAGGATCTTTATGACGCGAAGGGCGGGCAGGGCGAATTGCTGGCGGCGCATCTCCTCGAGGGTATGCCCTTCGATATACTCGAAGATCATATAGAGGAGGCCGTCGTCGGTCTGGCCGTATTCGTAGAGCAGCACCGAGTGAGGGTCGCGCAGGTTGGCGACGATGCGCGCCTCGCGCTCGAAGCGCTGAATCACCCGCTCCGAGTAGCCGTCTTCGCCGGTGCTGGGCAGCAAGATCTTAATGGCGGCCATCCGCCCGACGGTTTTATCAAGCGCGCGGTACACGCGCGAATACCCGCCCGCCCCGATGAGCTCTTCGATGCGGTACACGCCGATCTGGCGTCCGATAAGGTCCAATCCACGATTCATAGACTTTTCCCAAGTCAGATCGAAAAATATTAGAACTCCCCGTGCCCCGCATACGATGGGACTTCTAAGCTGGACCGCGCACGTACAAATTTAGGATGGCCTCGATAGTACGTTATCGACAACCTATTTTTCAAGGCGGTCGAGCGAAAATATGTGTTAAAGAGTTGATAAGATACTCGGCGCCGGGCAGCGCTCTGGATCCAAGCTGCCCATAATTCGGGCGGCGTCGCCTCGGTTCGGGCGTGATTGCGCGGGTAAACTAGCGGGTAAACTAGGAGATGCGCGCGCTATTTTTGATGTGAGCAAATATATCGCAAACCATGATTGCGTTTTGAGCGAGCATCCGTTAAAAGCCACCGTCCACAAACACCTCGCTCCGCCATTTCGCGGCGGGGCAGTTCATTCCGAGAGGTTTCAATGCCAGTTGCAAGACAGAGAGAGTACGAAACAATTTATATCCTTCGCCCGGATACCGACGATGAGTTTCGCGCCGGTGTGCGTGATCGTGTCGAAGGAATCGTAGAGGGTCAGGAAGGACATATCCTGAAATTTGACGATTGGGGCCAGCGTGACCTGGGTTACGAGATTCGTGACAAAGGCGCAGGCAAGCGCTTCGGTCGTGGTGTCTACCACTACTACCGTTATATCAGCCCGAACGATACCGTGGCTGAGGTTGAGCGTAACCTGCGTTTGATGGACGGTGTCCTCAAATATATGACCATCAAGGTCGACGAGAATCTGATTCCGGAAGAGCGCCTGGCGCGTCCTGAGGAAGAAGAGGTCGAAGTCCTTCCCTATCAAGGTGAAGAGGAGTAAATCAATGGAAGTTATCCTACTTGAAGACGTAGCCAATCTCGGTGAGATGGGTGAGATCGTTGAAGTCGCCGCCGGTTACGGCCGCAACTACCTGATTCCGAACGCGATGGCTGAGCTTGCAAGCGCCGCCCGCAAAAACGAAATCAACCACCGCCTCGCTGTCGTCGAAGCGCGTCGTGAGAAAGAGCGCGAAGAAGCGCGCAAGATCGTCGGAGACATCGACGGCGTTTCGATCTCGGTTCCCTCGCGCATCGCCGAAGACGACCGTCTCTACGGTTCGGTCACCGCGCGTGACATCGCCGACGTCCTCGCACAGCAGGGCATCACGGTCGATCACAAGCAGATCGAGATCGACGCTCCGATTCGCGAGCTGGGCATCTATAAGATCCCCGTCAAGCTCGCCAGCGCCATCTACGCCTATGTGCGTCTGTGGGTCGTTGCGGTCTGAGCATCGATTAGCGAACGAATAAATCCCGCGCCTCGGCGCGGGAAGAGCATCAGGCCCACGCTGGTTCATCCAGTGTGGGCCTTTTTATCGTCATTATCTCGCGCATAAATCGCCGAGATAAACGGTGCGTTATCTGGAAGAAATATGTCATCCATAGCCGAAGTAAATCCCGCTGAAATCGACGCCTTAGTTCAAAATATGGACGGCGAGGTGCACCTCGATCGCATGCATCGGATGCTGTTTTCCCAGGACGCATCGGTCTACCAGGAGGAGCCGCTTGGGGTGGCCTATCCGCGCACGACGAGCGACGTGCAGGCGTTGGTTCGCTTCGCGGAGCGCATGAAGATCAGCCTGATCCCGCGCGGCGCGGGGACCTCCTTGGCCGGGCAATGCGTCGGGCCGGGGCTGGTCGTGGACCTGGGGCGCTATATGAACCAGATCATCGAGCTTAACGTCGAAGAGCGTTGGGTGCGGGTGCAGCCCGGGGTGATCCTGGACGACCTTAACCGTTTTCTGGCACCCCACGAGCTGTTCTTCGGCCCGGACACCTCGACCTCGAACCGCTGCATGATCGGCGGGATGGTCGGCAATAATTCCTGCGGCTCCCACTCCATCTATTTCGGCCAGACCCGCGCGCATCTTTTGGAGATGGGCGTGGTCTTCTCGGACGGAAATTTCGAGTCGATCACGCCCTGGTCCGAGGCCGAATTGGCCGAGAAGCTCACAGACCAGGGGCGCATGGGGGCGGGGCTTCGCGCCCTGGACACTGCGGTGCGCGAGAACGCCGCGCTTATCCGCGAGAGATATCCGCGCCCCGAGGTGCGGCGCCGAAATACTGGTTATCCCCTGGACGTGATCGAGGCCAGTAAACCCTATGGAAATCAGCCCCTTATGGGCGGCGAGTCCCGGGCGTTTTCGCTGGCGGAGTTCCTCTGCGGGACCGAGGGGACCCTGGCGATCACCACCGAGGTGAAGCTCAATTTGGTGCCAAAACCCAAGAAGAACATCCTGGTTTGCGTGCACTTCGAGACCATCCGCGCCTCGCTGGAGGCGACGATCCTCGCGGTCGCGCATCGCCCGGCGGCCGTCGAGTTGATGGACCGGCCGATCCTTGAGCTGACCAAGCATAACCTTGAGCAGCAGCGGCATCGTTTCTTCGTCGAAGGGGACCCCGAGGCGATCCTGGTGGTGGAGTTTTACGCAGATGAGGACGCCGAGTTGGAGCGAAAGGCTGGCGAGCTTATCGAGGCGTTTAAGCAGCGGGGGTTTGGCTATTCCTACCCGATCGTGCGGGCGCCCAAGGACAAGAGCGTGTGGGCGCTTCGAAAGGCCGGGCTCGGCCTGCTGATGGGGACGCCGGGGGACACAAAGCCCGTGACTGTCGTTGAAGACACCGCGGTCGCCCTCGACGTGCTACCCGACTATATCGATGAGTTTCGCGCGATTATGGACCGCCACGGCAATGAATGCGTCTATTATGCGCACGCCTCGGTCGGCGAATTGCATCTTCGCCCGCAGCTTAATCTCAAGGATGCCGGGGACGCCCAGAAGTTTAAGGAAATCGCCGAGGACGTCGCGGATCTGGTGAAGAAATACGGCGGCGCGATCAGCGGCGAGCACGGCGACGGGCGGCTGCGCGCGCCTTTGCTCGAGCGTTTTTACGGGCCCGAGATCATGGCGCTACACGCCGAGGTCAAAGACGCGTTCGACCCGCAGAATATCTTGAACCCCAAGAAGATCGTCGACCCCGCGCCGATGCTTCAGGATTGGCGCGTCGTCCCCGGAGAACCGACGCCCGAGGTGGACGCCTATTATGATTGGAGCGCCGATGGGGGGCTGGTGCGCGCGGTCGAGAAGTGCAACGGCGCCGGCGTGTGCCGAAAGCGCGCCGAGGCCGGCGGCACGATGTGCCCGAGCTATATGGCCACGCTCAACGAGAAGGATAGCACGCGCGGGCGCTCCAATGTGTTCCGTCAGGCGCTCTATAGCCCGAACCCGGCCGACGCTTTTAAGAGCGAGGAGTTGCACGAGGCGCTCGACCTGTGTCTGTCGTGCAAGGCCTGCAAATCGGAGTGCCCGGCAAATGTCGATATGGCGCGGCTCAAGGCCGAGTTCACTCAGCATTATTACGATCATAACGGCGTGCCGCTGTCCTCGCGCTTCTTCGGGCATTATCGCCAGGCCGCGATCCCTGCCTCCTGGACGCCGCGCCTCGCCAACTTCATCGTCAAGCTCGCCATCGTTCGCTGGCTGCTGCTTAAGCTCTTCAATATTTCGCCCGAGCGCGACCTCCCGCAATTTGCGCATAAGACCTTTTCGCAGATGTTTAAGGCGCACCAGAAGGCGTCGTCCGCGACCGGAGACAAGGTCGTCTGGCTCTATGTGGACCCGTTTAGCGAGTATAATGAGCCTGAGATCGGCATGGCGGCGGTGCGGGTGCTGGAGGCGGGTGGCTACCGAGTCGAGCAACTCCCGGTGCACGACGACGGGCGTACGCTACTATCGAAGGGTCTGGTGCGCGCCGCGCGCGAGCTTACTGAGCGAAATTTGCGCACGTTCAAGCCGCTCTTTGAGAAATACCCGGAGCGAAAGATCGTCGGCCTGGAGCCCAGCTCGATCCTGACCTTTCGCGACGAATCCATCGACCTGTGCGCCCCCGAGTGGCGTCCCGTGGCGGTCGAGTGCGGCGAGCGCGCCCGGCTGTTTGAGGAGTTTGTGGCCGAGCAAAACGAGGTCGGAGAGTTCAAGGATATCTGGACGTCGGCGCCGCTTAAGCCGGTGCTCTTGCACGGCCATTGTCACCAGAAGGCGCTCGTGGGTACGGCGCCGACCGAGGCGGCCCTGAAGATCGCGGGCTATGAGATCGAGACGCTTAAGACAGGTTGCTGCGGCATGGCCGGCTCCTTCGGCTACGAGGCCAATCACTACGATCTGTCGATGCAGATCGGTGAGTTGACGCTTTTCCCGCTACTGCGAGAGGCGGATGAGGACGCGGCGATCTGCGCGACGGGAACGTCGTGTCGCCATCAGATACGCGACGGAGTTTCGAAGGAGTCGGAGCATGCGGCGGTGATGTTGGCGCGGGCGCTGCGTCGCTAATCACGCAGGTCGACGCGCACACTCACCCGGAGCAAGCAGCCACGTGAGAAGTGCTTTAAGCGCACCACCCGGAGCAAGAGCATCCTGCTCTTGTCGGCGCGCCGCGGCGAAAGCGAGCAAGCAGCCACGTGCAAAGTGTTTTAAGCGCACCACCCGGAGCAAGAGCATCCTGCTCTTGTCGGCGCGCCGCGGCGAAAGCGAGCAGGCAAGGAGCGTCGATATTTTTGCGTGTACTCAGGCAGGTCAAGATGACCTGCCACCGGATGGTGGGGCGCCGCGGCGAAAGCGAGCAAGCAGCCACGTGCGAAGTGTTTTAAGCGCACCACCCGGAGCAAGAGCATCCTGCTCTTGTCGGCGCGAAGCGGCGAAAGCGAGCAGGCAAGGAGTGTCGATATTTTTGCGTGTACTCAGGCAGGTCAAGATGACCTGCCACCGGATGGTGGGGCGCCGCGGCGAAAGCGAGCAAGCAGCCACGTGCAAAGTGCTGCTTTAAGCGTACCCCCCCGGGAGCAAGAGCATCCTGCTCTTGTCGGCGCGAAGCGGCGAAAGCGAGCAGGCAAGGAGTGTCGATATTTTTGCGTATACTCAGGCAGGTCAAGATGACCTGCCACCGGATGGTGGGGCGCCGCGGCGAAAGCGAGCAAGCAGCCACGTGCAAAGTGCTGCTTTAAGCGTACCCCCCCGGGAGCAAGAGCATCCTGCTCTTGTCGGCGCGAAGCGGCGAAAGCGAGCAGGCAAGGAGTGTCGATATTTTTGCGTATACTCAGGCAGGTCAAGATGACCTGCCACCGGATGGTGGGGCGCCGCGGCGAAAGCGAGCAAGCAGCCACGTGCGAAGTGTTTTAAGCGCACCACCCGGAGCAAGAGCATCCTGCTCTTGTCGGCGCGAAGCGGCGAAAGCGAGCAGGCAAGGAGTGTCGATATTTTTGCGTGTACTCAGGCAGGTCAAGATGACCTGCCACCGGATGGTGGGGCGCCGCGGCGAAAGCGAGCAAGCAGCCACGTGCAAAGTGCTGCTTTAAGCGTACCCCCCCGGGAGCAAGAGCATCCTGCTCTTGTCGGCGCGAAGCGGCGAAAGCGAGCAGGCAAGGAGTGTCGATATTTTTGCGTATACTCAGGCAGGTCAAGATGACCTGCCACCGGATGGTGGGGCGCCGCGGCGAAAGCGAGCAAGCAGCCACGTGCGAAGTGTTTTAAGCGTACCCCCCCGGGAGCAAGAGCATCCTGCTCTTGTCGGCGCGAAGCGGCGAAAGCGAGCAGGCAAGGAGTGTCGATATTTTTGCGTATACTCAGGCAGGTCAAGATGACCTGCCACCGGATGGTGGGGCGCCGCGGCGAAAGCGAGCAAGCAGCCACGTGCAAAGTGCTGCTTTAAGCGTACCCCCCCGGGAGCAAGAGCATCCTGCTCTTGTCGGCGCGAAGCGGCGAAAGCGAGCAGGCAAGGAGTGTCGATATTTTTGCGTATACTCAGGCAGGTCAAGATGACCTGCCACCGGATGGTGGGGCGCCGCGGCGAAAGCGAGCAAGCAGCCACGTGCGAAGTGTTTTAAGCGTACCCCCCCGGGAGCAAGAGCATCCTGCTCTTGTCGGCGCGAAGCGGCGAAAGCGAGCAGGCAAGGAGTGTCGATATTTTTGCGTATACTCAGGCAGGTCAAGATGACCTGCCACCGGATGGTGGGGCGCCGCGGCGAAAGCGAGCAAGCAGCCACGTGCAAAGTGCTGCTTTAAGCGTACCCCCCCGGGAGCAAGAGCATCCTGCTCTTGTCGGCGCGAAGCGGCGAAAGCGAGCAGTGTCGATATTTTTGCGTGTACTCAGGCAGGTCAAGATGACCTGCCACCGGATGGTGGGGCGCCGCGGCGAAAGCGAGCAAGCAGCCACGTGCGAAGTGTTTTAAGCGTACCCCCCCCGGGAGCAAGAGCATCCTGCTCTTGTCGCCGCGAAGCGGCGAAAGCGAGCAGGCAAGGAGTGTCGAGGCGAGTGCGTAGGGCCTCGCTCAGGCGTGTTGGCGGTAGATGTCGAGGATGTCATCCTCGGGGCCAAGCGGGGCGTCGTGGACGAGCTTGCCGCGGCGCAGGACGACGAGGTGGTCGGCGAGGTCCTGGAGCATGCTGAGGTTGTGGGTGACCAGCACGAGCAGGCAGCCTTCGGCGCATAATTGGCGGAAGAGGGCGGTCATCTGGGTGCGGCCGGCCTGGTCGAGGCCGGTCATGGGCTCGTCGAGCAGCAGGATGCTGGGCTTGTGGAGCAGGGCGCGGGCCAGGGTGAGGCGTTGCTTCATGCCGCGTGAGTAGGTGCTGGAGAGGCGGTCGGCGGCGTCGGTCAGGCCGACGCGCTCAAGCCATGTTTTGCTCAGTTCGCCGGGGTTATCGAGGCCGTACATGGACGCGAAAAACTCGAGGTTCTCGCGGCCTGTGAGTTCGGCGTAGATGAGGGAATCGTGGCTGACCCAGCCGATCTTATGGCGACCCTTTTTGGCGTAGGTCGCCCAGGTATGCTCGCCGAAGTAGACCTCGCCGTCGGAGGGTTTATCGAGGGTGGCGAGGATATTGAGCAGGCTTGATTTTCCCGCGCCGTTATCGCCCACGACCGCGGTCAGGGCACCGGGGCGAAGGCGCAGCGAGACCCGGTGCAGCGCGAATGAGCGCCCGTAGATGCGGGAGACTGATTCGAGGCGGATCTCGCTCATGCGGCGACGTTAGGGGCTTCGGGGGATGCCATCGCCTCTTCGATCTCGGCGATTTTGCGCATCACCAGGGCGATGCGTCCGCGCAAAAGTAGCGATTCGCGCTCGTATTCGAGGTCGCCGACTTCGCCGTCTTCGTAGTCTTGCTCGAGGGCTGCGAGCTCATCGAGCAGCTCTTTTTGCTCGCCGCGCAACATCTCAGCCACGCCGGCGGAGGTGCGCGTTTTGTCGATATGGCGCTGCTCCTGGCGGGAGTAAATCAGGGCAACGATGATACCCGCGACGCCCAGGATAAGGGCCAACCAGGCGCCGGTGGGCTCGTCGAAGGGCAGGCCGGTGAGCTGGAATGCCATGACGCCGTCTTTCTCGAAGGTGCCATTGTCGGCGACCAGGAATTTGCCCTGGTTCTGTCCGTTGAGGCCGCCTTCGACGGCGTCGACCTTGAAGCCGGGGGCGGCCAGGGAGACGGTGTCGAAATAGGCGATTTTTACCTGCGGGCTGGTCGGCTCAAGCGGCAGCAAGATCTTCGCGCTGCGCACCGGGTAATCGAATTCCTGCTCGTAGGTGAAGGTCGTGTGGTCGGCCGGGATCGAAAACGCCACGCTGACCGGGACGTTCTCACCGGGTTTCAGAACACCCTTCCAATTGACGATGGAGTTGACCACGCGGGTCTCGCCCGGTGATTCGACCTGGATGCCGGTCGCCTTGATCGGCAGGCGGATGGGCATGCCGTTCTCGAAGCGTGCGCCGGCGAGTTGGGCGGTGTCGATGAGCTTATCGCCCTCGGTGCTCACCAGATAGAATTGCTGGAAGAAGATATGGTTCTCCCAGACATGGGCGATGGTCTGAACATCTTTGATCACCACGCCATCGAGCGTATGCCCCTGCTCATAGATGCCGATATTGAGCTTGATTCCCGGGGCCGGGGTGACCGCGGGGCTCTTGTAGAGATGACCGTTCTGGAAGGTGGTCGCGTGCAGCCGAAGACCGGAGGTCGCGACCGTCAACGGGATATTCGCAAAGGTCGCCAGGCCCTGGGCGTTGGTGGTCGCGGTCCATTGATGCTGCGGCGTCGGGTCCTTGGGCTCGTGCGGGCCTTTGGGACGCGCGGCGAGCAGAATCACCGCCTGGTCGGCGACGTTGGTCGCGGCGTTGAGCTGGACGCTGACCGAAAATGAGTCGACCGCTTTGGGCGCTGCTTGCTCTGCGGCGGCGTCCTCAGCCGCTGGGGCCGCCGTTGCCGCGTCGGCCGGCTGCGCCTTGGCCGGCGCGTCCTGGGCCTGAGCGACGCTTGGCAACAAGAATGCGCAAAGAATTGGCAGGACTATCGCGACCTTCGCGAGGGTGTTGGGGCGCAGAGATACTTTGGACATGGCGGATCGCTTGGAGATCATATCGTCACTTCGGAGCCGGAATTAGAAAGCGTGCTCGAGTTTTTTCGTTCGTCGGAATCGGCCGTGGATGCCTGCTCGACCGTGGTGCCGCATTTGCTGCAGAAGCGGGCGTCGGCCTCGAGTTCTTTGCCGCATTCGTGGCACTCGATGAGGGCCTCGGCCAGGGGCGCAGGCTGCTTGGGCGCGACTTCCTGATGTTGGGCAGTCTGCTCTTGCTGGCGAGCGACGGTGATGTGCTTGCTGAGCTCTTTGTCGACCACGGCTTCCCAGCCGCGGCCGCCGTGAAGCTCGTCGAGCGCGCGCATGGTCTTGAGCGCGGCGCGCTCATAGCGTGATTTGGCGGCCGCGAAGTCTTCGTCGGTCAATTTGCCGGTACTATAGTCGAATTCGAGCTCACGCAGGGACTCCAACAAGCCGGCCTTGCGCGCGGCGAGTTCGCCGACGCGGCGCAGGTCATCGTCGAGCACCTCGAAGCGCACGCGCTCCTGCTGCGAGCGTAAAAAGGGTCTCACCGTCTGGTAGAGCATCACCAGGGTGAAGACGATAGCAATAAGGACGAGAATCGGTGTCATGATGACTTCTCGATGGCAGCGGGTTCGATGGAAGCGGGGCGGTCGTTAGTGGGCGGCGCGAGCTGCGGGGTCACCGAAGCTTCGGGGTCGATGAGGCCGGCTTTCTGCCAGCGTGCCGCGGAGCCCCAGTCGCTGCTCGACTCAATCTGCCAGACAGCGAGCGGCATGAAGATGACCGCGACCAGGATTCCCATGGCCACGTAGCGGCCGAATCCGAGCGGCGAGCGACCGAGCGTCGCCACGGCTTCGCGGGTGGGCCACAGGCAGATAAATGCGCCGAGCATCATCACGACCATGCCGAACCAATACCACCAGGTGAACGGGCCGATGAAGACCTTGAAGGTGGCGGATTGGCCGTTGGCCGAGGCGTTGACGAAGGCGACATAGACGTCTTCGAGCGGGGTCGACTTGATGTCGATCTCACTGGTCATCATCGTCTGCTCGCCGAATTGCGCTTTGCCGGGGTGCATCTGGTATTGGAAGACACCGTCACGGTACACGTCGATATTGGCGAGGATCAGCTTTTGTCCGGGAGGGTTCTCTTCGGAGAGTCCGCGGAACGTCAGCGAAACATCGCCCACGTGGACCGACTCGCCGATGGTCAGCGCGACGTCTTTCTCGACCTTGAGCGCGTTGCCCGAGAAGGCGATGAACGCGAAGATCATGCCCATATGGACGATATAGCCGCCGTAGCGACGGCGCTGCTTTTTGAAGAGCATCACCAGGGCGCTGAACACCGACTCATCGTTATTCTTTCGGCGCGCCTGGATGCCGCGGTAGAACTCCTGGACGATGGTGGCGGTGACGAAGACGCAGCCGGCGACCATCATGATGGCGTAGAAGGAGGTCAGCCCCGAGGGGATGACGCCCAGGTCCTTGCCGCGCACGAACCAATAGGCTGCGATGAGCGCGGGGGTCCCGAACATAAACGTGAGGACCGGGCCGATGAAGTCGCGTCGGAAATGCGACCAGCTCGCCTTGCGCCACGCGATGAGCGTGCCGATGCCCATCAAAAAGACCAGGATGATGCCCAGCGGGACCATCCATTTGTCGAACCAGGGGGCGGTGATCGAGACTTCCTGGCCGGTCAGCCCTTCCTTGAGCTTGGGCCAGAGGGTGCCGAAGAAGACGACGCCCGTCATGGCGCAGAACAGCCAGTTATTGAGCATGAAGGTGGCCTCGCGGCTGGCCACGCTGTCCAGGCGGCGCGTGCTCTTCAGGCTCTTCCAGCGCAGGGCAAATAGGCCCACGCTCACGGCGATAACGGTCAGCAGGAGGTATAAGAAATAGTCACCGATGGCGCTCTGCGCGAAGGTGTGCACCGACTCGATAAGCCCGCTTCGGGTGATATAGGTGCCGAAAAGGGTGAGGATAAAGGTGCCGAGCATCAGGCCGATATTCCAGCGCTTGAGCATGCCGCGGCGCTCCTGAATCATCAACGAATGGATGAGCGCGGTGGACAGAAGCCAGGGCATAAAGGAGGCGTTCTCGACCGGGTCCCAGGCCCAGTAGCCGCCCCAACCCAGCTCTTCGTATGCCCACATGCCGCCGAGGATATTACCTACGGTCAGAAACAGCCACGGCACCAGAATCCAGGAGCGCGCGGCTTTGACCCATTCGGCGTCGGTGCTGCCGACGATGAGCGCGGCGATGGCGAACGCGAAGGGGATGGTCATCGAGGCCAGCCCGGTGAGCAAAGAGGGCGGATGAATCACCATCTTTGGGCTCTGCAAGATCGGGTTGAGCCCGTGGCCGTCGAGCGGGTGGTTGATGACCTCGTAGCCCTCAAAGGGGTTGGAACCGAAGGCCAAGATGATCAGCAGGCCGGCGGTTAGGGCAAGGCAAACCATGGTCACCCAGGGCATAAACTCCTGGTAGGAGTCCCGATACGTCCACAGACACAGCGCCGTGAAGAGGGTGACGATGGAGATCCAGAATAGGAGGCTACCGGCCTGGCCGCCCCAGAACGCGCCGATGAGGTAGAATAGCGGCATATGGGTGTCGGTATTCGACACGACATATTCGAGGCTGAAGTCGTGGGTGATCAGCGCGTGCATCAGGATCGACGCGGCCACGGCCACTGACCCGAAGGTGCTAAAGGCCGCGAATCGACTGGCGTGAAGGAAGCGTTTGGAACCCGTACGCCCCGCAACAAACGCGAGCGCGGTGCCAACCAGGGAGATATAAAGGGCGAGGTGAATCGCAAAGCTTCCAATTGTATTCATCGGAGCATCTATGTTGGAGGGATTTCAGCTTGAACAGCGGAGTTTAAGTCGGTGGGCGTGGCGCGTGCGCGCGTCGCTCAGCGCGACGCTTGCGGGCTAATCGGGATATCGTCCGGGTGCGACGAGGGGCCACCTTCGTAGCGACTCGGGCATTTCACCAGGACTTCGTCGGCGACCAATTTATAGTCTTTGTTGACCTTGCCCTGGGCTACGACCTCGACACCTTCCTCGAAGGTGTCGGGCAACACGCCGTTATAGGTCACCCAGATCGACTCGCCTTTCTCGGCGATGCGGAAGGTGCGGCCCAACTCGCCGTCATTGCCTTCGACGGTGCCGGCCTCGACCTGTCCCTTAATCCGCACGGTTTGGCCGATGAGATCCTCTCCCTGCGCGACCGCCTGGTCGACGTCATAGAAATAGGTCTCGGCCTCAAAACCGTCGGTGATCATAAAGCCTGCCAGGACCGCCAGCACGGCCAATCCGGCCATGATGACCCAGATATTAACGCCCTGACCGCCGGTCGCGTCGAGCTCGGAGAGCTCATTTAGATCGTGGTGGGTGCCGGCGTCGAGGTCTTCAATATAATCATCTTTCATGGATTTACCTTCAGTCAATCGATTGGGCTCAAGGAACACCTGCTATTGGGGTTTCATTCCCAATGAGCGCTCATTCAGTCGCCATGCTCGTTACTCAATATCAGATGCGTTGACAAGGCCGGTAGCGCATTGTTGATGGCGTATTTTATCGCGAAAATTATGCGGCATCTCGAAGATCGTGCCCTGGGTGAATTAGGTGAGGCTAATAATGTGATTTAGACCCCATCTTTAACCGAGTATATAACCCTTTTATTGTGGAGTCTAATAGTCTTATTTAGGGTTCTCTATTCGAATTTGTTGAGGATCACCAAGGGGGCGATGGCGCGCTGAGCGACCCAAAAAGCTTGGGGCGCTCAGCGGGAGCCTGGCGCTGGGGCCGAGGCTACGGAGGGCAGGTGCTGTTGTTGTGCGAGTTACTCATACTCGTGAACGACGACCGCCGGCTGGGCGATAAGGGTGCATTGGCCGGCGTCATCTTTGCGGCTTATTAAGGTGAGCGAGAGGGTGTGGCGCGGGCCGCCGGGCACGAAGTCAGCGAAGGCGAGCAGCGTCAAGAGTTCCGGGCCGCCCGGGGGCGTGCGTCGCAGCATTTGGTAGGCGAAATAGGTGGGATCTTCCAGCGAGAATGAGATCGCTTTCCAGCCCTCCTGCTCCCAGGTTCCGGCTGGCGCCGTCCACTTCTCACCATTGCTTGGTCCGACGCCATCACAGCATGGGACGTCCGCCGGAACGGGGTTGGCAGCGGGCGGCAATGTGCAGGTGCCGTCGGCGCTATGCTCTTCGTAATATTGCGTGACGCGTCGTTGAAGGGTGTTTAGGACGCTCTGGGCTTCGGCCGCTTTTGAATTCTTGATGTAGCGTAGAAATCCGGGGATCGCGACCGAGCTGATTGCCCCGATCGAAGTGACGCCCACGAGGCCCAAGGGCAGGGGACTCTCGAGTTCCAGGCTCGTGGCTGTGCCCGTGATGACAAGATTATCGTTCAGGTGCTGAGTCAAGTGATAGGAGAGGGTGATGAAGGTGGATTCGGGCAGGCTCCGCTGCGCCCGGTCCTGGTAGGCCCGAGTTATCGTCGTCAGGTTCGTTTGGCGGAAGTCTTCGACGAAATCACCCACCGCCTCAATTGTGGCGGCGTCACCGCGAAGTTCAACGCGGAGCTGAGCGTCAATCTGAAATGAGAGCGCGTCGGGCAGCGGGAAGGGAAGCTGTCCCGCGAGCGCTTGCCCAAGGGGTCCCTGGAGCGCGACCACGCCCGCGATGGCGGAGGTTGGGCTATTCGTTAAAAGGTCGCCAAGGAGCTCTCCTTTGGCCGACTTCGCCAGGGGCTCCGACGTGGAGGCGACCCGCTCAAAGGTCGCCGAGTCCGCAAATACGGCCAGGCCGGGTGTGTCCGGAAGCCGCGAAACCCATACGCCGGCGCCCGCGAACTCCTCGGTCGTCTCGACGTAGTGGGCGGTGAGGCCGTTCGAGCGCACCGTCTTTTGGCTCTTAAAGTCGCTGTGAATCTCGCCGTCCAAGATGATGAATTGGACGCTTGGGCTTAAGACGACGATGCCAACATCGGCAGAGAGCGGGTCGAGGCCAAAGTTGTCCAAGAGCAATTCGCCAAAGTCGGCGCGCATCGCGTCGAGGTGCTTTTGTCCTTTCTCGGGATCGGGCGAATAAAAGAGCTGTTGCATGAGCGAGGAGGCCTTCTCGGTGCGCACGATGGCAACCGCCGCGGTGTCCTCCGGCATATAGGCTGCGTAGCGGGCGAAGATATCGGCGGCGGGCTCCAGGGGCTGAACCTGTGAGGTCGCAGCCGGCTGGTCGGGCTGGGCGGCGTTGCTCGCACAGCCCAGCGGTGCACCGAGCAGGCAGAAAAAGGCGATCAGCATGGCGCGAGACATTTTTGAGCAATACATAGCGGGCTCGTTCAAGAGATATTTAAATTTTGGGGGGCTCCCCAATCGTTGACGCGGCTTGTCCAAGAGCATTTTTTTAACCCGCCGGTCTTAAATGGCCGGCAGGGTCGGTTGCGCGGGACCGGCGGGGGAGCGCCGGAAGATCCCTTACTCCAAATCGTTGGAGACCACGGGCGCCTGGGCGTTGGCGACGCATTCGCCCTGGTCGTTTTTGTGACCCTCGATGGTGACCGAGTAGGTGTGGCGCGGGCCGCCAGGTTGGAAGTCGGCGAAGGCGCGAAGCTCCATCAGATCATTGCCCTCGTCGGTCTTTTTGTTGATCGTCTGGTAGGCGAAATAGCTCGGCTCGTTTTTCTCAAAGCCGAGCGCCTTCCATCCCTCCTGGCGCCAGGTTTGCGCCGGCGGTGTCCATTCTTCGCCGCCGCTCGGGCCGACGTTTTCGCAGCATTCCTGGCCTTCGGGCACCGGGTTCGCCGAGGGCGGGAATTGACACGCGCCGTCGGCGCTCGACGTTTCAAAATAATGGATGGCCTGGAATTGGAGTTTACCCACGACCAGCGGGGCCTCGGCGGCCTTGGAGCGCGCGAGGTATTTTTGAAAGGCAGGGATTGCGATCGCCGCCAGAATACCGATCAGCACGATGCCCCCGAAGCTGATGAACAGCGCGGTGACCAGGCATGATTTGTTTCCCCGCTGCTTGCGCACGCTATAATCGACGTCGAGTTTGTTATTATTATCAGAGTCCATGATACCGCCTTCGCAATAGAATTAAGTAAATGCGATCATTGCTCCTTTGGTCAGAAACGCCACCTTATAATATTAGGCGCGGTTTGAATACATGCTGGTGCAGGCTCAATCGTCGATTCTATGCATTCCCATCCACAGCGGGTTGTGGGCGAAGATCCTCGCGGGACTCGCCGATTTCATCGGGGCCTCTCGGGCGCCGGGTAGACATTAGAAGGTCGTCCCGGGCTCATGCGCCGGGGCTTCGGCGGTGGGCGACTCCTGGATATATTCGTAGATTAGCGGGATGCCGAACCCGCTGAGTACCCCGAAGCTTGAGGCGCTCAGTGGCAGGTGGGCTTCGAGGGTGAGGCTGCTCGGGCCGCGGGTGATGACGATGCTATCGTCCAAGCTATAACTGAGGTGATAGGCCAAGATGGCGCCCGCAGCTTGCTCGAGTTCGCTTGTCATCTTGATTTGGTATTGGCGCTCGATCTCGGCAAGATACGCGCTGCGAAAGACCTCGATATAGAACTTAATCCCGTCGAGGCTGGTCTCATCTCCACGAAAATCAACGCGTATCTCCCGGTCGATATGGAACGCAACCGCCTCGGGCGGGGCGAAGCCGTAGTCCTCCTGGAATTCTAGCTTCATGGCGTCGCTGATAAAGACCGCGCCGGTGATAACCGAGATCTTGGGGGCCGAGAGCAGTTCAGCGAGCGCGTCGGCGTTGGGCGTGCCGGCCAGGCCGTCGGCGGTGTTGGCGTAGGCGGCCGCGGCCGCTTCAAAGCTGTGTTTGTCGGCGAAAACAGCGACGGTCTCAGTCTGCGGAAACGGCGCGACCCACGCGCCAAAGCCGGCGTCCGGCTCGGCCGGGTTGGCGGCGATATAATACGCGCGCATTCCATGCGCATCGGTTGTGTCTGCGTCGCCCAGGTCCGCGAGTTCGGTGCGCTCAAGGATGATAAATTGCGCGCTCGGGCTGATGACCGCGACGACTGAATCTGCAGAGAGCGGGTCGACCCCCAGCGTGTCCAACAGCAGGCTGCGAAAGTCTTCGCGCATCGCTAGAAGATGCTCTTTTTCGCCTTCCTGCTGCTTTGTGGCGAAGACATCCTGCATCAGCTCCGAGAGCATCTGGGTGCGAAAGATCGCCACCGAGGCCGTGTCGGCCGGCATATAGGGCAGGTATTGGGCGAAAATATCCGCGGCTGAGGCCGGCTTCTGAGGGGCGGGCGCTTGGAGCGTCGGGTCGGCAGTGGTCGGGGCGCTCGAGCAGCCGAATGGCGCGCCACCCAGGCCTAAAATAAGCAATAATGCGAGCGATATTTGGTGAGGAGAATACATTTGGGTTGGGGTCCCGGTCATCGGTGAATGCGATTGATTTGGTTGAGCGACCTGCGCCGCAATCTAGGGTTGGTCGGCATCCGCAGGCGCGCCGTCGCTTGATTCGCCGGTGGGCGGGGGCTCCTCGCCGGTGGGCTCTTCCGCGCGATGCTGGTCCAATAGTGCCTGCTCTGCATCCTCTGATAAACGATCAAGATGGTTGAAGAATACAGCGCCCGCAATGCCCGATGTCGCGATGGTGAACGCCAGAAAATGGCGCGGCAGCGGGAGCTCGTAGACGAGTGACTCGGCGGGGGGAGTCACGATGAGCTGGTCGTCATAGTGCCGCAGTAGATGGTAGGCCGAGATGGACACCGAAGCCTCAAAAGGCTCGTCATTGCAGCGACTGTGGTAGCTTTCGGCGGCCGTCTCTCGTGCTTCCTGGCGAAGTTTCTCGACCGACTCATGCACGCCCTTAAGCGTCTGTTCGTCGCCGCGCAACTCGACCCGGAGTTCCTTGCCGAGATGAAAGGCGAGGGCATCGGGGAGGGTGACGGAGTGCTCGCTGGCGAACTCCTCTTTGCTCGCGGCGTCGAATAGGATCGCCCCGCTAAAGGGGGCGGTTTTGGTATTTGAAAAGAGCTCGCGGTATAGCGGGGCAAGCGCACTATTGTGGAGCCCCGAGGACGCGGTGGTCGCGTTTTTGGCGAAGGCCTCGAAGCTCGCTGGGGTGTCAAAAACCGCCACCGCGTCGTCCTCGGGCAATGCGGCGACCCAGAAGCCGTCGTCGGGCATCTCGGGATCTTCGTTTATATAGCGGGCTTGATACCCCTGGGATTCAATGGATTTTTGGGTGCCGAATTCGGTCGTGATCTCACCGTCGAGGATCAGAAAGTCATGCTCGGGGCTGGAGACAACCATGACGAAATCGGCGGAGAGCGGGTCGATGCCCAGGCGGGTCAGCAGGAGCCTCTGAAAGTCGGCGCGCGTCGCGTCGAGGCGCTTTTGTGACACCGCTTCGTCGGGGGAATAGAAGGTCTCCTCGGCGAAACGCGCGGCTAAATCAGTGCGCACCAGCACGATCAGCGCCGTGTCATCGGGCATATAAGACGCGTAGCGCTCAAAGATCGCCAGGGCGGGCTCGAGCGCGTCGCGTTGCTCCGTGCGGGGCGCTTCGGCGGGCGTTGAGGCGGGTTTCGCGGCGCTCGTGGCGCAGCCAAATGAGGCGCCTAAGAAGCTGAACATGACGAGCAGGAGGATGCATGATCGAAGCGGGGAGGTCATGGATTGCTCTTTAATACACGCAATAAAATCGAGTAAGTAGACAATGTCCACCGGAGCGTTCAGGTGCTCCATTGAGAGGAACAATGCCCTAGTGGTACTCGCTGGACCTGGCAGGTGCAAGTCGACGCGCGTGTATCAAAAGGGGCCAGCGTCGAGCGTCCTCGACGCTGGCCCCGAGCCAACTCAATCGGCGTCCTGCCCGGTGCCAAAGACCGCGTAGAGCACCGGCATCACGATGAGCGTGGCCAGGGTTGAGGTGAAGATGCCGCCGATGACCACCGTCGCCAGGGGGCGTTGCACTTCGGCGCCCACGCCGGTGTTGAGCGCCATCGGGATAAACCCGATCGCGGCGACCATGCCGGTCATAATGACCGGGCGCATGCGGTTCATCGCGCCCCGACGGATTGCGTCGAGCGGGGCGATGCCCTGGTGGAGCAGGTCGCGCACGTGGGAGACGAGCACCATATCACCGAGCACCGCGATGCCCGACAGCGCGATAAACCCGACGCCCGCCGAGATGCTAAAGGGCATATCGCGAAGCCACAGCGCCATGATGCCGCCGACCGCCGCGAACGGCACGCCGGTGAACACGCGCAGCGCGTCGAGCATGCGCCCGTAGGTGATATAGAGCAGGGTAAAGATCAGCAGCAGCGCGATGGGAATGACGATGAGCAGGCGTTTTTGAGCCTGCTGCATATTCTCGTATTCGCCGCCGAAGTCGACATAATAGCCCGCCGGGAGCTCGACATTGGCGTCGATGGCCTCGCGCACGCTCTGCACAAAACTGCCGATATCGCCGTCGCTGACATTGGCCTGCACGAGCACACGGCGCTTGCTCCACTCACGATTAATAGTCGCCGGGGAGTCGACGACCTCGATTTTGGCGAGTTGCTTGAGCGGGATGCGCTGGCCGGTGGGGGCGCTGATGGTGATCTCACCGAGGCGCTCCGGGTGCTCGCGGTAGCTCGTGGGCAGGCGCATCACCAGGTCGAAGCGGCGCTGATCCTCGCGGATTTCGCCGACCTTCGAGGTGCCCAAAAGCTCGACATAGCGCAGCACCTCGCCGGTCGACATGCCGTGGCGCGCGATGGCGTCGCGGTCGACCTCGATGCGCAACACCGGAAGCCCGGTGATTTGCTCGGTGGTGACGTCGGTCGCCCCCGGCAGCGCTTCGATAAGTGTCTGAATCTCGCCGGCTTTTTCGCTGAGCACGTCGAAGTCATCGCCGTAGAGTTTTACGCCGACGTCGGCGCGAATCCCGGCGAGCATCTCGTTGACGCGCATCTCGATGGGTTGGGTGAAGATGGTGCGCATGCCCGGGAGGCCGTCGAGCTCGGCCTGCATCTCTTTGACCAGCTCGTCGTGGGTGCGCGCGCGGGTCCACTGGTCGCGCGGGTGCAGGGTGATGAACACGTCCGAGAGCTCCAGGCCCATCGGGTCAGTGGCGACCTCGGCGGTGCCGGTGCGCGTCCAGATCTTGTCGATCTCGTCGGTGAAGCCGTCGAGCAATTTTTGCTCGAGCTGGGTGCCGTAGCGCACCGATTCGTCCAGCGACACGCCGGCCAGGCGCACGGTGTTGATGACGATCGATGTCTCGCGCAGGCGCGGCACGAATTGGGTCGCGAGCCCGGTGGCGATGATGACCGCGTTAAACAGGATTGCCCCCGTCAGCAGCAGGACGATCTTGCGGTTTCCGAGCGCCCAACCGAGCACGGGGCTGTAGATTTTTTTGAGACCGCGGACCAGCCAGACATCGCCGTGATGCGCGTCGGGCTTGTCTTTGCTGCGCAGGCGCCGCTTGAGCGCGAAGCTCGCCAGCACCGGCATCAGGGTCATCGAGATGATCATCGAGCCCAGCAGGGCGAAGATGACGGTGAGCGCCATCGGGCGAAAGAGTTTTCCGGCGACGCCGTCGAGCGCGAGGATCGGGAAATATACGACCGCGATAATCAGCTCGCCAAAGAGGGTCGGCTTTCGAACCTCGACCGCGGCGTCACGCACGACCTCGCGGATGCTTCGGGTGTGGTCTTCGGCCAGGCGTCGCTCGGCGTTCTCGACCATGATGACCGAGCTGTCGACGACCAGACCGAAGTCGATCGCGCCCAGGCTCATCAGGCTGCCGGCGATGCCAAATTGCAGCATCATATTAAACGCGAAGAGCATCGACAGCGGGATCGCGGCGGCCACGATCAGGCCCGCGCGCAGGTTTCCGAGCAGCATAAAGAGGATTGCGATGACCAGGAGCGCGCCTTCGAGCAGGTTGGTTTGAACCGTCTCGAGCACCGTGTCGACCAGGTCGCTGCGGCTATAATAGGGCTCTAGGGTCACGTCATCGGGCAGGCTCTTCTGGGCTTCGGCCAGGCGCTCCTCAAGGGCTCGGGTGACCTCGTGACTATTCTCGCCCATCAGCATAAAGCCCAGGCCCAGGACGACTTCGCCCTGGCCGCCGGCGGTCGCCGCGCCGCGGCGGATTTCGTGGCCGAGCTCGATCTTGGCGATATCGCCCAGGCGGATCGGCACGCCGTCGATGGCGGCGACGACGATCTTCTCAAGGTCCTCCAACCCGCCGGCCAGGCCGACGCCCTGGAGCAACTGGCTCTCGCCGCCGCTGGTGACCATGCCGCCGCCGACGTTGGAGTTATTGCGCCGCAGCGCCCACTCCACCTCGTCGAGGCTGATATCGTATTTAAGCAGTCGCTCCAGGTCGATGACGACGTGGAATTGCTTTTTATAGCCGCCCCAGGTGTTGATCTCGGCGACGCCGGGCACGCTGAGCATCTGCGGGCGAACGACCCACTCGTGCAGCGTGCGAAGCTCGCGCGCCGAGCGCGTCTCGCTGGTGACGGCGTATTGGAAGACCTCGCCGAGGCCGGTGGAGACCGGACCCAGCGACGGTTTCGAGGCGCCGGCCGGCAGCTCGACGGTCTGCAGGCGCTCCATGACCACCTGGCGGCCCAGGTAAATATCGGTGGCGTCATCGAAGACGACGGTGATCTGGGAGAAGCCGAATTTCGAGACGGAGCGCACCTCTTTTAAGCCCGGCAGCCCGCCGATGGCTTGCTCCATGGGGAAGGTGAGCTGCCCCTCGATCTCGAGGGGGCTTAGCGCGGGCGCGACGGCGTTCACCGTGACCTGCACCGGGGTGGTGTCGGGGTAAGCGTCAAAGGGAAGTTCGCGAAAAGACATCAGCCCGGCCAACACGAACAGGCCGGTGATAAGCAGCACGGCGATTCGGTGGCGAAGCGATAGATCGATGAGTTTTGTAAGCATAGATTATTCCCCCGGGACTTCGCAGCAACCCGCGCCGATGCTGTCTCGGCTGAGTTCGGTTTTTAGAATATACGCGCCTGTGGTGACCACGGGTTCGCCTGGCGTAACGGTGCCACGGACCTGAACGAGGTCGCCGTCGCTGCGGTCAACTTCGACCACGCGCGGCTCGTATTGCCCCTGGCTAAGGCGCACGAAGACGACCGTGCCGCCGCCCAGGCGCTGCACGGCGCTGCGCGGCACGACCACGCCGGATGCGTCCGGGGCGATGCCGATTTCGGCGGTCGCGAATTGATTGGCGCGCAGGCTGGCGTCGGGGTTTTTGACCTCGGCGCGCACCGTGATGGTGCGGGTTCTGGGGTTCACCGCCGGCGAGATCCAGGTGATCTTTCCGGGGAATTTTGCGTCGGTTGCCCCGGGGATGGTCACCGTGACGGATTGACCGGTCTTAAGGGCGAAGCCGTCGCGCTCGGCGACGTCGATCATCGCCCACATGCTTGAGGTGTCGGCGACGGTCGCCAGCGAGGTCTCCTCGGTGGCGAAGGCGCCGACCACGCCCGGGCGGGCGATGATGGTGCCGGAGATCGGCGCGCGCAGGGTATATCGGCCACTTCGGGCCGCGCCGGAGGCGCCGGCCAGGCGAAGGGCGTTATTGAGCGAGCCGAGGTTCGACTGGGCGGCCTGCAGATCGCGGCGGGCGAGTTCGACCTGGCGCTCGGCGGCGAGGCCGGTTTCGCGCAGTTTTTCCTGGCGCTCCAGGTTGGCGCGGGCGGTCGCGATCTCTTGATTCGCGGCCTGAATTTTCGCTTGTGTTCCGCCTACTTGCGCGCTCTCAAGCACGAAGAGGGGCGCACCTTTTTCGATCGTCTCGCCGAAATCGACGCGCACATCGTGCACGATGCCTGGCACCGGGGCGCGCACGTCGGCCAGGTGATTCTGGTTGAACTCGATGCGCGCCGGGGCTGTGATGCCCATACCGACGCTGGCCTGGCGCGCGGCGACAACTTCGATGCCGACCGCCTTCTCGTGGTCATCCTGGCGGAAGATGATCTTCGTCCCGGGCTCAACGCCCTCGATGGGCGCGACGCCGCCGGGCGGGGTCATCGGGTTGCAGACGGGGCAGGCGGACTCAGGGAATCCGTGCTCGTCGCACCAATCGCCGGCTTCCTTGAATTTGGGGATGAGCTCGGGGTGGCATTTGGTGCAATGGGATTCGGGGAGGCCGTGCCCGGCGCACCACTCGCCGTTATCGGAGCTGTGGGCTGTGGCGGTCTTGGCGCCCGGCGGGGTCATCGGGTTGCAGACGGGGCAGGCGGACTCGGGGAATCCGTGCTCGTCACACCAATCGCCGGCTTCCTTGAATTTGGGGATGAGCTCGGGGTGGCATTTGGTGCAATGGGATTCGGGGAGGCCGTGTCCGGCGCACCACTCGCCGTTGTCGGCGCTGTGGGCTGTGGCGCCGGTCTGCGGTGCTTGCATCGGATGGCATTGAGGGCAGACGGATTCGGGGAACCCGTGCTCGTCGCACCAGTCGCCGGCTTCTTTATAGCCGTCGACGAGTTCGGGATGGCATTTGGTGCACATCGACTCGGGGAGCGCGTGCTCGGCGCACCAATCCTGCGGGTCCGCGGTGGCGGGGCGGGTGGCCAGGGCAGAGGCGCTGGTCGCGGCCGGGTCGGACTTCGAATCGCAACCGGCGGTGGCGATCGCCAAGAATAATAGGAAGGAAATAACGCGCATATATAGGTGTGCGATCTTGTTGATTTTCATGGGGTTTCTCCGGTATTGGCGTTCGGCGTGAGGCCGAGCAATTCTCGCAATTGGCTGTCGGCGAGCAGGTATTCTTCGCGCACGTCGAGCGATTGTCGCTGGACGGCGAGGAGTCGGTCGCGGGCGTTCATGACGTCCAGCATGCTGATATCGCCGAGCTCAAAGCCGGCCTGGAGCATCTCGAGTTGGGCGGTGAGCGCGGGCAGGACTTCTTCTTCGAAGAGTTCAACCTGCTTATGCGCGCCGCGAACGCGGTCGGCGTGCTTAAGGAGTTGATTCCTGAGGTTGCGCTTGCGGTTTTCGACCGCCTGGCGCGCGATATTGATCTTTGCGTGGGCTTCGGCGACCTCGCCCTGGTTCAGGTTCCACAGCGGGATTGGCACGCCGATCGCGAAGTGAAGGGTGTTCTCGGCGGGCATCGCGCCGCGGGTTTCGCGCTCATAGCCGATGCCAAAGCGCGGGTCGGGCCAGGCGCTGCGCTCCGCGGCGGCGAGCTCGGCGCGGGCAGCGTCGAGCTCCAAATTGAGGGCGACGAGTTCGAGGTCCTGGGCAAAGGCCTGCTCAAGCAGCCGCGCGTTATCGGGCAGCGGCTCGCGTGCTTCGAGCTCGCCGGTGGGCTGCGGCGGCGTGTCGCCTTGCCAGCCGATATTTTCGGCGAGGGTATGCAGGGCGTTTCGATAATCGACCCAAACCGCGACGAGCTCCTGGCGGGCGCGGGCGAGCTCGGCCTGCGCGATCACGAGCGACGCGCGCGGCTCCTCGCCGGCCTCGTAGCGGCGCTTGGCGATGTCGAAGAGTTCCTGGGTAAAGGCGAGGATCTCGTGTTCGACCCGCAGGCGCTCGCGGCCGATAAGGCCAAGCTCGAAGTCGCGCCGCACCCGTTGGGTTGCCTGCAGCGCGACCCGGTTCTCGGCCGCCTGCAGCGCCTTCTTCTTGAGGCGCGCAGCTTCGATGAGCCTGGCGCGTTGTCCGAAAATATCGACCCGCTGGCTGAGCATAATCTCAAATTTCGAGACTTCCGCCTCGTTGAGACTAAGCCCTAAGCTGCCGTCGACCTCGGGGTTATAGGGCTGAAACGGGGCCGCGCCGGCGATGGCCGCATCGCCCCGGGTCACGCGCATCTTGGCGGCCTGCCAGTCGGGCGAGTGCGCGCGAGCCACGGCGAGTAGCTCGGCCATGGATTGGGGCTGGCCGGTCTCAAGGGTGTATTCCTTGAGGAGTTCAGCGGTTTTTTGTGCCTCGTTACGCGCGGATTCCTGGGCGTAGACAGGCGTCGCGCTCAGGTAAAATGCGGCCAAGATAGCGCCTATAAAAAGACGCTTCTGGGTCTTAAATCCCGTCGGGATCATCTCATACATCGCAGATCCAAATCGTAAATTGGGAGCGTAAGGTGTTATAAAATTGATTCAGTTGTGCGCAATTTTCCGGCGAGTGAGGGCGCGCGGCGTGTCGCCGAAGTCGGCAGAGTGCACGCGTTCAAGGCACAATTCACCCGGGAAGATCGATTTAGGAGGGTTGCGGCGGCCTGAAGAGGCGATATCCGAGGTTGGACGGCGCGATAGACGCGACGGGAATCGGATCTTTGCTATGAGGCAGGGGGAAAATATGGACGCCCGCGAAATAGGCTGCAAGCGTGGGGGCCACGGAGTGGCAATGCGTGCAGTCGGGGCAGTCATCCGCGCAGAGGTCTTCGGGAGCGTCGCCCGGGCATTTGGCATCGCAGGGCGAGGCCTCGGCGACCGCGTCACCGGTGTGGGCGTCCGTCGGGGGGTTGGATGCGACCGCCGCGGTTGCCATCAACAGTCCGAAGACCACCAGAGCGGCGCTGATAAGGCGGCTCCAGAAGATTCGGAATTTGAGGCTGTCGGGGCGATAATGCATCGGTCAATAGGCTCGGTGTCGCGTGGATGCTAACAGGTGAAATAATGAGTCGCGGCTAGAATTTCTACCCACGAGGACTCTTTTTAACAGAATATTCAGCCGAATTCTATCCGCCAATGGAGGTCATGTTTTTGGTGGTCACCGAGCCGCCCTCGATATCGAAGGCGTGGCGCTCCTTTTTGCCGAAGAGGGCTTCGTGGACGCGCTCCTCGATTTCGGCGCGGCGCAAGACCGGGTCGGAGTGGGTGCGCAGCGGCGCGCGCAGGTTGATCTCGTCATCGTCGGCCAGGCACGCGCGCAGCCCGCCCGAGGCGGTCAGGCGCACGCGATTGCACAGGTCACAGAAGCACTCCGTGACCGCGGCGATGATGCCGAAGGCTTGGCCCTCAGGCGGGGTATCCGGGCCGTGCAGGCGCCAGTAGCGCGCCGGGCCGGTGCCGTAGCGTTTCGGGTCGACCTCGAGGCGGTAATGCTTGGCGATCTCGGCGCGCATGGTCTTGGCCGGCACGCAATAGCCCAGGTTTGACCTGCCCGCGCCGGGTGGAAGTTGGGGCGCGCCATCGGAGCCGATGAGGTCGTTTGCCCAGACGGTGTCGCCGATGGGCATAAACTCGATAAAGCGCATGATCATGGCGCGCTCGGTGGCAAAGCGCACCAGGTCGAGCATCTCGTCCTCGTTGAAGCCGGCGACGATGACCGCGTTGAGCTTGACCGATTTGAAGCCGGCTTTTTGGGCGGCGTCGATGCCCTGAAGGACGCGGTCCAGGTCACCCACGCGCGTGATCCGCTTGAAGCGCTCGGGGTCCAGGGTGTCCAGGCTGATATTGAGGCTGTCGAGGCCGGCGTCTTTGAGGGCCTGGGCGTAGCGGTCGAGCAGAAAGCCGTTGGTGGTCATGGCGATGCGCTCGATGCCGTCGATCGCGCGCAGCTTGGCGACCAGGTCGGGGACGTCGGCGCGCACCAGGGGCTCGCCGCCGGTGATGCGCACGCTGGTGACGCCCTGTGCAGCGAAGATCTCGACCAACTCGGCGATCTCGTCGTAGCTCAGGTATTCTTTGCTGGCGATCTGCCCGATCCCCTCGGCTGGCATGCAGTAGACGCAGCGGAAATTGCAACGCTCCGTGATGGAGACGCGCAGGTAGGTCACCTTGCGCCCGTAGCGGTCCTTAAAGTCGGGGAAAGTCGGTTGTGTCATTACAATGGCGGTGTGGGGGGATGAGCGCGCCGAGGATGCCTGGGGGAGAGTATCAGGCGATAAATCCACGGCGCGCTAGGCGAATTGCGGCCAACTTACCACAGGTCGATGACGCCGGCGTCCTTCGCTTTTTTCGCTTCTTTCTTCTTGGCCTTCTTGCGGCTTTGGGCGGCGCGTCGACGCGCGGCGGCCTGCTGGCGCGCCTTCTTTTCGGCGAGGCGTTCGGCGGCCTTGGGGTCGCCAAATTTCTGGTTGATCGTCAGCACCTCCGAGGCGAGCCCCAGGGTGATCTCATAGGTCGGGTTGGCGGGGGTGATTTCGTAGAAATCATCCGTCGTGTGCCCCTGCTTGGGCATATACTTCGGTGTGTCGATCTGCAGGGTGACCGTCTGCTCCGGGATGCCCTTGAAGTCGAAATGAGCGCGGCCCTCGGCGTCGGTCTTGGCGACCTCTTCGCCGTTAAATTTGATTGGGAATTTCTGGCAAACCTCGGCGTCGATCTCCTCGCCGCACTCGATGTCGATCCAGACCAGATAGTCGTTGCGGATTGATTGAAGGTTGGTTTGCAGGCGCACCGGGCTGTTGCTGAACCCGTCGATGGTCTTGACGCGCTGTAGCGTCGTAATGGTCTGGGCCGTCTCGGGGACGACATAGCCCTCGATCTCGCCGATCGCCAGGCTGACCTCGGTGTTGACGTACTCGTTGAGCGTGGCCTGGTAGATGCCATCGCGGTCGGTGTAGCCGACGATATTGCCGTCCAAGACCACCGGGGCTTTGGCGACAGGGCGCTGGTTTTCGTCGGCCACCGCGACCTGAACTTCGAAGTCATAGGCGCTGGGCGCCTCGACCTGCTCCGCCTCACCACAGGCGGAGACGCACCCAAGCATGACGCCGGCCAACAGAAGAATTCGGCCTTTGCGGAGCAACGGTGCCGATTTTTCGGGAGCGAATAAATTTTGTTTTTGGCTCATCATCATGCGTCCTCTTGCGAAAGTTTCAATCCATACCAACGGGGTATTTATTCAAACGAACGAAGCAAGTTTTGGATCTAAAAGATAACTATCGGTCAGCACGACTCATTCGGGCGCGGGGCTCTGCTTCGGCGAGAGCACGCGGACCTTCGCGGTCGGGTTATTCTGGAAGAAATGCTCCGACTCAGCGCGATAATCCAGCGTCGCCAGGGTCTTATAGGAGCGGGTCGCGTCGCCGATATTGTCCTTGTCGATCGCCTTGGTGATGCGCTCGCGCTGTCGGGCCTCATAGTCGCGCAGCGGCTTCTTCTGCAGAAGATCGGCGAGCAATTGCTTCTCTTCATCGGTCGGCGCATTTTTGCGCAGGCGAATGGACTTGGTCACGCTCTCAAGCGCGCTGCGATACTCCTGGAGTTGGTCGCTGGCCTTGGCAAGTTTGTCGCCCTTGGCCATGCGGGCGCGGGCGGTTTCAAGCAGCGCCGTCGACTGGGCTTCGAGCTCTTCGGGGCTGAGCTGAGCCTCCTCGGCCTCCGTGGTGGGCGGGTTGACCTGGTAGCTGGTCACCACCTGCAGGCGCGAATCGGGGACGACTCCGGCCAGGGGGGCGCCGGGTGCCGCAGGCGCACCGGGCGCCGCAGGCGCGCCGGGTGCTGCTGGCGCGCCGGGTGCTGCAGGGTTTGCGCCGCCCGGGGCCGCGGGGGCGTCGATGGGCGCGTCCATCTGAGCTGCCTGGATGCGCGCCTGTTCGAGCGCGGCCTTCTCAGCCTGCTGCTTATTCCAATACATATAGCCGGCGAACCCGCCGAGCAGGAGCACGGCGATGGCCGCGACGACTTTGATGTCGAGCTGGGACGGGTCGAAGTTAATCTTGCTGCCGCCGCTGGCGCCGCGGACCCTCAGCTTTGAGCCGAAGTCGGCCATCGTTTGCGGGCGCTCGGCCGGGTTGTCTGACAGGCCAAGGCGCAATTGCTTGACCAGTCTCTTGTCGTCGATTGCGTCGAGGCTCTGGGGCGACAGCGGCATGCCGGTGAGCGCCGCGGTGCCGACGGCGGCCAGGCTATAGACGTCGGTGGCCGGTGTGAGTTGGCGGTCCTGGGGCGGACGGCGCAGCTCCATCGGGCCGAATTCGCCCAGGTGACCGCGCGACTCGAAGCTGAGCAAGTCGAAGGGCTCAACCATGATCGAGTTATCTTCCTGGATCCAAATCGCGTCCAGGTTCAGGTTGACGTAGAGCAGCCCCGCCTCGTGAACCGCCTGCAGGACTTCGGCGCATTGCTTCAACCAACCGGTGACGTGCTCGGGGGATTGCGGTCCATGCTGCTCGATCACCGCTGAGAGGCGATACCCCTCGGGTTTCGCCATCTCCGCCCACACGCCCGACTGGGAGGCGAGCACGCCGTTAAGCGGCACGAGTCCGGGGACTTTTAGGGCTTCGAGTTGGGCCAGGCGCTGGCGCCATTCGGCGGGCATCGCGTTGGGGGCTTCCGACCAGATGCGGCGGAGCACGACCGGTCGGCCCAGCGGGTTCTGCGCGAAGATAAGTGTGATCTCACCTTCTTGGACCGATTGAGGGCCAAATTGGTACCCGTGGGTGAGCACCGGGTCGTCCATGATCCCGCCCGCGGGGCCGGCGGCGGGCCCGCCGAAGTTGGCTCCCTGGGCGGCCAACTCTTCGATATTGATGAAGTCGGTATGCCCTTCGTGACCCGCGACCGAGGTGTCGGGGACAAATTGGGCGACGCCGCCCGCGGGGCCGAATTGCTGCTGTGCGCCGATGCCCACCGATGGGCTCGGCGCTGACAGGGCATCGCGGCGCGGGTCGGTGCTCTCCCCATAATAGCCCGGCGGTTGCTGGAACGCGTTCAGGTCCACCATCTGGGTGGCGGCATCCTCAAAATCGTCCTCATCCGGCATCGAATGGTAGGACGGAGGCGCTGGCTGCGAGGGCTGCGACGGCGGGGCGCTCATCGAGTCGATGCTGACCATGAGGGTCTTCTCGTCCTCGTAGAAGTCGTCATCCGCCATATCGTCGCCTCCCTGCTGGCGGCGCTGGTTATTACGGTCGATGAGGCTTCGTCTCGCCTGTTTAAATCTATCGTCGGACATAGAGCTTTAGGGGGCCTTGCTACACTGTGAAACGCGACGAATCGCGGGGCTAAAAGCGACAGGGGGTGCTTAGTCGGAGTTCGGATCGGGTTGGAACCAGGACTCTTCCAGGCGGATGCCCTGTCGCTTCGCTTCTTTCATAAAGGTGGGCAAATTGCCCATGGGTTCGAGCTTGCCTTTCACCTTGCCGTCTTCGTCGGTGCCGCGGTGGACGAACTCGAAGAGGGGGTGAATCTGATACTCGCCGTTGGGCGACAGGTCGAGGACCTCGGCGATATGGGTGAGCTTACGCGAGCCGTCGCTGAAGCGACTGGTCTGCACGATCACCTGCACGGCCGAGGCGACCTGGCTGCGCAGGGCGGTCAGCGGCAATTGCACCGGCGACATCATCGCCATGGTCTCCAGACGGCGCAGCGTATCGTCGGGATAGGTTGCGTGGGTCGTGGTCATGGAGCCGCCGTGACCCGAGGTCATCGCCTGAAGCAGGTCCAGCGCCTCGCCGCCGCGGATCTCACCGATGACGATTCGGTCGGGGCGCAGTCGCATCGCAGAGTGAAAGAGGTTGCCGATCGTGACCGCGCCGCGCCCACGCGCGTCGGGCTGGCGGGCCTCCATCATGATGACGTGGGGCTGCTGCATCTGGAGCTCGGTGGAGTCCTCGATGACGATGATGCGGTCGGCCGGGTCGATGAGCAGTGAGATACAGTTGAGCAGCGAGGTCTTACCACTACCGGTACCGCCGGCGACCACCAGGTTGCGCTTCATCTCGACGCAGGTTTTGACGAACGCGGCGGCATCCTCGGTGATGCTGCCGTAGCCGACCAGCGCTTCCATGTTGAGCGAGAAGGTGCCGAAGCGACGAATCGCCAGGCTGATGCCGTTTCGGGCGCATGGGGGCAACACGACGTGGACACGGCTGCCGTCGGGCAGACGCGCGTCCATGCGCGGGTTGAGCTCGTCGAGGGTCTTGCCGACGTATTGCGCGATATTCTTGACCCCGCCCATCAGATCGTCGTTGGTCTCAAAGCGGGCGTCGGTTTTGTGCAGCTTTCCGCTGACCTCGATCCAGATATCGTCGGGCCCGTTGATCATGATCTCGCTGACCGACGCGTCCTGAAGATAGGGCAGGATGGGCTTAAAATAGCGCTGGATAGACTGTTCAAAGATTCTTTTTGGAATCATACCGAGGGTGTCCGAATTTGCTGGGTTATCGCCTAATGCACCTACTCGCAGACCATACAATAGCCCCGGAGGTGACGCAATCACGCGCGGACCCGGCTTGTGCGTTGTTCACGCTGGCCGCGTGTGCTAATCGCCGGTCGGCGCAATTCGCTGCGCTATTGTCCCAGGATTCTGGTGCGCGGCACGCAGTTCCCACCCGCAAGGCAGGTGATGCTCATGGTTCGTATCCTCGAAAAAATCTTTCCGATAATCGCCGCTCTGAGCGCCCTGGCCTTTATGGCCACGCTCTATCTGATCTTCTTCTACGCCCCGGTCGAGCTGACGATGGGGATCGTGCAGAAGATCTTTTATGTGCACGTGCCCGCGGCGATGATCATGTACGCCGGGTTCACGATCGCGTCGCTGGCGAGCCTGCTGTACCTGATAAAGCCCAACCGCATCTGGGATATGGTCGCGGTCAGCGGCGCCGAAGTCGGGCTGCTCTTTTGCCTCTATGTGCTCGTGTCCGGGCCGCTGTGGGCCTATAAAGCCTGGGGCAGGGCGTGGACGTGGGACCCGCAGTTAACCGCGACCTTTGTGCTCTTCCTCCTCTATACCGGCTATATGCTGTTACGGGTCTTCTCGGGTTCCGGGGAGCGCGTGCGCAAGATCGCGGCGGTGCTGGCGATTATCGCCTTCGTCGACATTCCGATTATTCACTATGCGGTGCGCCAGTGGGGCGGCATGCATCCGGTGATTGAGCGGGAGGGCGGCGGGGGGCTGGCGCCGGATATGAAGATGGCGCTGTCGGCGGCGATGCTGGCGTTTTTGGGGCTGTTTTTAGTGCTATTTTGGCTGCGCCTTCGCGTGCGTTTGACGCAGCGCACGGTGGATCGCCTTTACCTGGATGTCGAAGACGCCGCACAGGTGCTGACCGAGGCATAGACGCCGGGGGAGGCATCCTTGCAGGTGCGCCCGACGGTTGTAGATATTCGTTTTTTGAGGACCTAAAGTTCTCGCGGTTGAGTTCTCAACAAAGAAGAGTTGCTATGAAGAGATCGACACGTAGCCCGCTTACCCATGTAACGCTGTTGGGCGCATATCCCGAGCCGGTGAGGGACCGTCGTCATTCGCCCCGGCGCTGGCTTAAGTCCGGCGTGGTCGCTGCGCTCCTGGCGCTTCTTTCGCTTGGGCCGGTGGGCGCTGGCTCGGTGGCGTTCGCCCAGGGCGCACCAGAGCCGGCTGCGGCCGAAGTTGCGGCGGATGAGGTCGCGCTGGAAGAGGCGGGCGCCGAAGACGCGGCTCCCGCGGCCAAGCCTGTGGTTGCCCAGCAGCTTTCGGGCTCCGAGGCCCAGGTCGCGATCGCCATGGCGGTGAGCGCCGAGGTCGTCACTCAGGCCCGACGCGTCGGGCTAAAGCAGGCCTGGCAGCACGGGAAGATCCCCGGCGGCCCGCTGATGGTTGCGGCCTATTTTGTGCTGTGGATCTTCATCTTCGCCATGATCTTTATGACCATGCGCCGCCAGCGCGCGCTCAATCGCGAGCTGGACGAGTTAGGCCGGCGCATGGACGTCGTCTTTGACGATATGGAATAGAAGCGGGCTGAACCGGGTCGAGCATCGAGCTCTATAGAACGACGCATTCAAGCGAGGAAATTCATGTCGAGCGCACATATATTTTATATCCCCATCGCCCTCTTTATTGGTCTGCTCGCGGGCTTCTACCTGGGGCGACACGCGGCTCAGGAAGAGGCGCGGGAGTTGAAGAAGCGCCGCGAGCGCCGCCAGGCGATTCGCGAGAAACAGCAGGCGCGCGACGGCGCGGCGGCCGGGGAGCAGGACGAGGAAGGGGCTGAGAAGTCCGCCTGAATTTTTGACGTATTTAAGGCAAAAAAAATCGTCGGCGCCGAATCTCTTCGGGCCGACGATTTTTTTGGTTCAAGATTATTCTTCCCACCAGGGCGTGTCGTTGACCGCGTCGAACTCGCCTTGTTTCACCGCGTGGCCCAACATCTTCTTGAGCTCGTCGATATTGGTGTGCGTGGCGGCTGAGATCGCGATAAAGGGCAGGCCTAATTCGTCCTCGAAATAGGCGCGCAGCTCTTCCTCGCGCTCGGCGACATAGGGCAAGTCGATCTTATTGAGGCAGACCAACTCCGGCAGGTCGAGCAGCGCGGGGTTATAGCCCGCCAGCTCGCCGCGGATGACCTCGAAATCCTTGACCGGGTCGCGCCCGCTGGCCTCGGCTTCGGTCTCCGGCAGCACCTCGAGCACGTGCACGATCAGGTTGGTGCGCTCGATATGCTTGAGGAATTGAACGCCCAATCCCTTGCCCTCGTGGGCGCCCTCGATGAGGCCCGGGATGTCGGCGATCGTGAACTCCTCGAGCGGGTTCCAATTGACCACGCCAAGGTTCGGGACCAGCGTGGTGAAAGGGTAGGCGGCGACGCGCGGGCGCGCGCTCGAGACCGTCGCGATCAGCGTCGATTTACCCACCGACGGGAAGCCCACCAGGCCGACGTCGGCGATGAGCTTGAGCTGTAGGTTCAGCGTCAGCGAGACCCCCGGGTAGCCGGGCGTGCATTTGCGCGGCGCGCGGTTGGTGGAGGTCTTGAAGTTCATATTGCCGCGCCCGCCATCGCCGCCGCGTGCCGCGACCACGCGCTGGCCGACCTCGACCATATCGGCGATGAGCTCGCCGGTATCCGCGTCGTAAATCAGGGTGCCGACCGGGATCGGGATGACCTTGTCGGCCCCGCCGGCGCCGGTGCATTGGCGGCCCTCGCCTGGGCGGCCGTTCTCGGCCTTAAGCGAGCGCTTATGGCGAAAGTCGCTCAGGGTATGCTGGTTATTGCTGGCGACGAACACGACATCGCCGCCTTTGCCCCCATCCCCGCCATCGGGGCCGCCGCGGGCGACGTATTTTTCGCGTCGAAAAGAGCTGCAACCGTCGCCGCCTCGGCCCGCATGAATTTCAATTGTTGCTTCATCAACGAACATGAGACTGGCCCGTGAGTGACAGATTTAATGAGTGGGTCCGAATAACAAAGCCCCTGAACCACGCTTGGGGTGGGACAGGGGCGATGCGAACCGCATTTTAAGCTTTAAAGCATATTGCCCGCCCGAAGGCGTGGGGCAAACTTACTCAGCTGCTGCGACATCTTCGCTCGGAATGATCGAGATGACTTTGCGGCCACCTGCGACGTTACGAAAATGTACACGACCTTCGGTTTTTGCGTAGATCGTATAATCCTTGCCCATGCCCACGTGCAGGCCGGGGTGGAATTTGGTGCCGCACTGGCGCACGATGATCGTGCCCGCTTTGATAAGCTCGCCGCCGAACGATTTCACGCCACGGTACTGTGGATTGGAATCGCGACCGTTTCGTGTACTACCTTGACCTTTCTTATGAGCCATATCAGACGCTCCTTTAAGTTGCTCTTTGTTGAACCAATTCGCGCTTGAATTGACTCGAGATTAAACTGCCCGATTCTCTCGACGCCCGAGCGGCGTCGAAATTAACTCCGGGCAATAGGCTTTAGCCCGCGACGACATCCGTGATGCGGATGCGCGTGAAGGACTGACGATGACCTTGCTTCTTGCGGTACTTTTTGCGCCGCTTTTTCTTGAAGACGATGATCTTCGGGCCGCGATGGTTGTCGACGACCGTTGCTTTGACGGTGGCGCCTTCGACGAGCGGTTGGCCAACAGCGATATCATCGCCGTCGCCTACAGCAAGCACGCTATCGAAGGTGATTTCGCTGCCGGCCTCGGCGTCGGCGAGTTTCTCGACGTTGAATTCGTCGCCAGCCTTGACGCGGTACTGCTTACCGCCGGTCTTAAAAATTGCATGCATGATGGGTCTCCTGAAAAATAATCTATCGCGTTCGTTTAAACGAAATTTTAGGGGCCAAATCGTCGCAACGACTCGCCGTAAAACTATCAATTTACTCACAGGTTGTCTCAAAACGCGCAGCCAATAAGCGGATGCGTGGCCGAGCAGCCCGAAGGTGGCGGAACCTACACGAGGCGATTGGGGGCGTCAAGCCATGATGCTCACTGAGTAATTCGTCGCGAGCATCGGAGCCTAAAAGTGACGTTTATCGACCGAATCTCGGGCGAAAGCAGTCGATATTGAGTCGATATATGGATATTTCGACCGGATCGACGGGCTCTTACCCACGGTGTAGATCGCCGCGGGGAGTCATAATATAGTGTGGCGCCTGTGTATAGGGGGAAGCGCGCCGCCGCCGGCCTTCGCGGTTCTTCCATTTTGCTCTATGGTGTTTAGAGTGTTTTTCGCCCAAGCAGGAAGCTTCGCAGGATGCTTCGCACGATGCCCTTTGACCCGCACCAGGATCGCCTATGCTGCGCTATTTGATGATGACGTTAATTTTTTGGTCGAAGCTGCCGCAGTTTCGGCCCGGCCTTAACTCGGGCTACCAGCCGCCCTCGAGCCCGCCGACCGGCAGTTCCGCGACCGGTGACCCCTCTGGGCTCGCCTACGCGACCCTCGCCCTGGGGATCGCGTCCTGGGTCCTATTGCCGGTCATCGCGGCGGTCGTCGGGGCGATTATGGGCTGGATCGAGCTGAAGAATATCGAGAGTGGTAAGAGCTCTGCGGCTGGGAAGACCGTCACCAAGATTGGCTTCTGGCTGAGCGTGGCGAACGTGGGCCTTGTGGTGATTGGCACCTGCCTGTCGGTCGGGGCGGTGGTGTTATTCTTCGGCAGTTTCGCTGCGCTGATGGCGGCGGCGGGGGTTGCCGGCGCCTGAGTCGTTCTTCAGAGGCATAAAAAAACCGGCCATCAGGGCCGGTTTTTTCGTTTAACGCGTATTAGCGGCGCGGATCAGGTCGTGAAGCTGGTGCCGCACCCGCAGGATCGCTTGGCGTTGGGGTTGCTGAATTTGAACCCGGCGTCGACCATGCCGTCCTGCCAGTCCACCTCGGTGCCGTTGAGGTAGAGATAGCTCTTGGGGTCGCAATAGACGTTGACGCCGTGGAGCTGAAAGACGCGGTCGTTTTCGCGGGGCTTCTCGACGATGTCGAGGACATAGTTCATCCCGGAGCACCCGCCGGCTTTTACGCCAAGGCGAAGCCCGTAGGAGCTCTTGGGGTCAATGTCGTTCTCGCGCATCATATCGACAGCCTTATTGGCTGCTTTTTGGGTCAATGAGATCATCTTAAAGCCTCATAACGTGGTCTAAATTTATATGTGATGCGTTCGCATCCATCTGCGGGGAAACCTAGATTTCGCGCCGCCGGGCGTCAAGCGCAACCCGCGGCGCGCTGTGGTCGAGAACACCGCGAAGTCGGCGTTCATTCCCGCCGAGCGCCCGGTGAGTCGTCGCGTTATTGCACCTCGACCACGGTGCTGCCGGCCGGCGCGGCGAGCTCAAAGAGCGGGTCGACCAGGCCCGGGTCGAGCTGGGTGCCTCGGATATCCAGGGAGAAGTCGAGGTTTCGCGCCGGCCAGACGAAGCGGCGGTATTCCGGCAGCGCGATGCGATCGTTGTCCTTGGTGCGCTTCCAATCCTCGCTGGTGTAGCGATAGGTCGTGTTCTCCTTGGCGTCGGTCTCGGTGAGCTCGATGACGGCGAAGTCGCTCGGGCGCACCTCCATCTTGAGCTTGCCGCCGGTGGGCATGGACTTCTCGTAGCTATAGCGGCCGGTCTTCGGGTTCCAGCGCAGCTCGGCGGGCGCCGCGCTGCGCTCGAAGCGGTCCCAGGGCGCGCCGCCGAGCATCATGCGCACGACGTCGCGCGCCGAGAGGTCGACCGGCAAGAGCCGGCTGATATTGGCCGGGGTCGGCGCCCCGGTGAAATACTCGTTGGTGTCGCGATTATGCATCGCGAAGGTCTCGCCGTCGGTGACCAGGACGCTCATGATCGAGTCGGTGCCGGGGATGCGCGTCTGCACCCGCAATTTGTCGGGTTGCTTCACCAGGATAAGCTGGCGCACCTTGACGCGTTGGCCGTCGCCGAAATAGTCGAGTACGATCTCGCTAAAGCGGGCATCCTCGATCTGCCCAAGCCGCGCGTCGATCGCGGCGCGCAGCTGCGCCGGGTCCTCGATGGCGTTCTCGGGAGGCGGGATATTTTTGGCGCACCCGCTGGCCATTGCGGCGAAGACCAGGAGCACGAGCAGAGAGCGAAACATCAGCGATGGATTCATAGGCTTTATTTTATTGGATACTTTGAGTGCAAAAACTTAAGGTCGCGTCGAATCTAGGCAACCGATCAGACTTTCGCAACGTCGCGAAATTCAAATAGCGATGCTTTTAGTGCCAGACGGCCGACATACTACTCCAACTTTGTGATCGATATAAGAACTGCGAGGACTTCATGAATTCGAAATACGGGATCAATCCGAGAGGAGCTCAGGAGCATCGCATCGAGGCGCGCCGCGGGGCTCGCCAGATGACCTGGGTGCGACGCGGGCTCGCCACGGCGGCGACACTGCTGCTGGTCGGGGCGGCCGCAGGGTGTGCATCGGGTGGATCGCAGGGCAACGGCGGGGGTCTGATGGGCCTGGATAGCCAGTCAGCCCAGGCGATCTGGGCGGATTGGACGCCGGTCGCCCGCGGCGACCAGGGGCTGTTACCTGACGCGTTTGTCGACGAGGTCGTGGCCTTTGATTATTGGCAGATTGACGCCGCAGAGTTTGAGGAAGATGCCTGGAGCGGGGCGGCGTCGGTCCTCGATTATCTGCGCCGCGAGGCGAGCGATGGAAGTGGGTTAAACGCGAAGCAGCGCGCCACCGCGACGCTTTTGTTGCAGGCCCTCGACGGCGGGGCCGGCGAGGCCAATGCCATCGGCGCCCGGCGCATGGACGTCACCTTCGTGGTCTCACTCGACCCCGACCGGGCCGAAGAAGGCATGATCGTGCGTTTTTACGCGCCCCTGACCGACAAGGGCGCCACCCCCGGGCTGGCCATCTATATGGGCCGGGTCGAGGGAGAATCGGGTGGGTTCGAGCGGGCGCTCGTCTGGGCGCGGCCCGGGTTTGAGCAGGCCGAAGCCTTCACGGTCGCGCTGAACCAGGCGCCGGCTTCGGCCGACGCGGACGGCTGGAGCGCTCGGCAATACGACGGGATTGTCGCGCCTCGCGACAGCGCCAACGGGGAGATGACCCAGGGCGACTCGCTCGAGGAGGTCGCCGGCCTGGCCGAGGCGATCTTTAAGAGCCAATTCTGGACGCCCTTTAGCGGCTCAAATTATGTCGAAGCGAAGAGCGTCGCCGACCAGGAGCGCGCGCTCCCCGATGACATCAAACCCGCGCTCGGGCTGACCCTTCGGGAGCGCCAGATCGAGGAGATCTACCGCGACACCGTCTTCATCCCGCGGGATGATATCGACCTGCCGGCTGAGTTTCTCTGAGTGATGTGTTGGCGCGCGGGGTTTTGACTTCACGAGCCCGTTTGGAAGCTTATCCGGAGCCCGGCAAATGCACGCCAATCAAGCGCGGTGTCGCCGCGTTTGTCGAGCTCAAAACGAAGCGGAATGCTCAGCGGCTGGTCGTTGATCGACAGCAGGATAATCTCGGCGCGGGCCTCGGCCTGCCATAGCGTCTCCCAGGCCCACTCGGTGTCTGTGCCCGGCGTGACAGCCTGGCCCCATCGCCCGCGCAGCCCAAAATGGTAGCGCCCATTGCCGCTCTCCCAGGCATAGATCGCCTCGACGCCGGTCAGCGGGACAAATTGCTGCTTCCAAGTGGTGTCATCTTGGCGCCAGGTGCGCCAGGTCGCGGTCGGCGCGGTTATGCGGGTCAAAGCCTACCCGGAACTTCCGCTCTTGGGCGTCGACCTTCCAGTCCTCAGCGCTCGCAGCAGGGCGAGGGGCGGCCAAGATCGCGCTGAGGAGCACTGCCCCCACGACAGCGCTGCTTTGATGGCGGCGAAAATACGTCATGAATTAGTCCGTGCTGGGTTGGGGGGCGTAGTCGGGGCGCGGCGGGCTCAGGAAACTGATGCGTCCGCCGAGCGTGGCCTGGTAGTTGAGGGCACCCGCGTCGAAGAGCGGACCGCTTCGGTAGGCGACGCCCACCTCCGCAAAGGCCGACACGGGCATATCATTGAGGCTAAAGAGCACGCGCTCGACGTTGACCCGTGCGTGGGCGCGGTCGTGCTCCAGGCCGGCGTCTTCCCAGATATGGCGGTAGGCCGCGTGCATCGTCATCTGGGTTAACCCCCGCTCGTCGATGGTCCAGGCGCCTTCCAGGCCAACCTCGGGATAGGCATACAGGTCGAAGTCGCGCTCGGAGCCGAGCGCGACCCCCACCCCTGCGCCAACCCGAAGCAAGAGATAATCCTCCAGGCCCTGGTCGCGATTCTGCAAAAACTCCCAATTAAGGTGGCCCTGGAAGACGTCGATGAGAAGTTGGTAATTGTCTTGATTGGGCTCGTAGCGCATGCGCCCGACGCGCACACCGGTGCCCAGATTTAGGAAGAGATCGTAGCGATCCGCCTGGGGGGTGAGGAATTCGACCAGGCGAAAGGTCGGCTCCGCGTCGGCGCGCCCGCGGTCATACCCGTAGAGCAGGCCGTGGACTTCGGTGGGGTTGATGCCGGCGCGGGCCTGCACAAATTGATGGCGATGGCGGTGTTTGTCCTGGTCGTCGTAGGTCTCCCAGACACCGCCGAATTCGCCCGCCAGCCGGTGCTCAAAACTCCCCAGGTCGCGGCTCGCCGAAATCCAGTCATAGACACCATAGAAGGCGCGCCGGCGAAGGTCGAAATGGGTTTGGTACAAGCGGCCGCGCTCATCGCGCTCGAAGCCGTGGCGTGGCGGGCGCACCGAGCGCTCTGCCGGCGTTTTCTTTTCCTCCTTTTTGGCTCTCTCGACGGACTGAATCGCGTCGAGGGCCATTTTAATGCGCGCGTTCTTTTCGGCTTCTGCGTCCTGATCTTGCGCGATCGCCGGGGGCGACCCACCGCGTTATTCGACGATGGTCGTCTGAACGCATGATTCGATGATGTCGCCGGTGTTGCCGACGTCGTCGAAGAAGAGGGTGCCTTCGGAGCCAACGCCGCTTCCCTTGGTCCACCACACGAGGCCGTCGCCGACATAGCGCGCGCCACTGGCGGAGACCGCGAGCGTCAGGGTATTCGTGTCGCTTCCCATCTCCAGAGAAATCGTCTCTTCGCCCGCAGGGGTGGTCTTGATGATGGTGCCGGATTTGCACTCATAGGTGGCCGGACCAAACTCGGCCTCGGCCTCGGCGCTCTCGGTCGACTCGACATTTTCGTCGGTCGACTCAGTTTGCTCGGTCGACTCGGTGTTTTCTGCCGGGGTGGTCGCGCAGCCTGCAGCGATAAAGACGATCAATAGTGCGAGAAAACGAAACTTCATAAGAATGTCCTAAATAGTAGGGTTTCGAAAAAAAAATAAGGGGTTCGTCGCGCTTATATTAGCGACGCGGCCTATAAATCGCCAGCCGCGAGCGTTTATTCCAATCAGGCGGATTCGGTCCGCGCTGATATGCGTCGTTTAGCCCAGTATCTGTGGGTTGAGCTGCCAGACCGCGAAATTGAGCGCGGCCGCGAAGCTGACCCAGAGTAGGTAGGGTATCAGCAGGGCGCCGGCCAACGGGCGGGTGCGCCAGAAGAGGGCGATCGTGGCGACGATGAGAAGCCATAACAGTACGATATCTGCGAAGGCCAGGGCGCCCAGACTCCAGGCGAAAAAGAGCCAACTCCACACGCCATTGACGGCGAGTTGGACGATAAAGATGCCCAGCGCGATGCGGTTTTTCTCTGCGCCACCCTCCCGCCATACCAGCCAGGCGGCGACCCCCATCATCGTATAGAGCACCATCCACGTCGGGCCGAAGAGCCAGCCGGGCGGGGCCCACGCGGGCTGGGTGAGGTCGGCGTAAAACGCGCGCGCCTGGAATGACGCCACCCCGCCGATGGCTGATACGATATAGCTCAGCACGAGCCATCCGATGAGTCCGAACGTTTGCTGCTTCTTTGGGAGGTCGCTCATCGTGTGTGCCGCGGGCAAGAGCAAAAAGGTCGTGGGTCGAGCCTAAACAAGTAGCGTCTGAAACTCGATCTCGATTTATGGAAATGATAGGGAGGCGCCGCGATAGTCAAGAGGTATCGCTCACAGGTCAAGTCACAGACCGAGAATCGCAAAATTTCAAGTACGATGCAGGCTTCGTCTTCGGGAGAAAGTAGTTGAGTAAGAGCAGGCGAACCAGATCACAATTTGAGGGGAAATTCGGCATCGGCGCCATCCCCGGTGTGCTCACGATGGCGGCGCTCTGCGGGGCTATCTGGTCGCTCTATGAGGCCTGGCGATTACAGAGTGCGGAGGTAACCTTTTGGCAGGCTTGGGCGGCGAGCGGGGCGGCCGCGGCCGTCGTTATCATGCTGACTCTTCCACTGGGATGGTGCGTTGGTGCCTTATGGCGTTGGAAGCAGGCGGGCGGGCGGGTTCGCGCGTTCGTCGCCGCCGCGCCGCTGCGCTTTGCCTCGTTGCTCGGGGCGAGCGCGCTTGCCCTGGTGCTCGTGAGCTACCTCGCGTTTGGAAGTGTGGAAATTTTCGCCGCGCTCTTTAGCTCCCCCAAGGTCCGTCAGATCGCGTTGGCCCTGGTGCTTCCATTTATTGGGATCTTCGCCTGGGCGGTGTGGCGTGGGGCCGAGGCCGGTTTGATGCGTGGGTTCGTGGCGTTAACAAAGCGCGAACTCGGCCAGAAAGAGGTAGAGAGACGCCTGCCGATCGCTGCGTTTTTAGGCGCGCTTATTCTGGCGATTACCTGGGGGCTAAGCTTTATCTTCCTGGCGCCGGATGTCTTCGATGAGCTTAATCTTCAGCCGGTGTTGCCGTTTGCGATCATCGGCGTGGCCGCGGTCGTGGGGAGTTTTATGCCAGCACGGCGCACGGTCCTCGCCGCGGCGATGGCCGGCATCTTCGGGCTCGGTGGGCTGGGGATCTTCTATATGGGCAGCGAGGTGCCCGCGCAGATGAGGGTTCGGATGCCTCAATATGCCCCGGGGACGAACCTTGTGCTGGGCACGCTTAAAAAGAAGCCTGTTCAGTTCGCGCGGGATATTCAGTCGAATTCGCAGTCGGCCGTGTGTAAACCCGGCCAGACCCCGCCCGACGCGCGCCGGGTGGGGCGGGTGGGCGATGGCGCCCCGGATATTATTTTGCTCACCGTCGACGCGATGCGCTGGGACCACACCTCGCTGGGCGGATATAAGCGCGACACCACACCGCACCTGAAAAAGCGCGCGGAGTCCGCCGCTGTATTCGCCAACGCCTACACGACCGCGTCGAGCACGCGCCAGAGTTTTCGCGGCATGTTCTCGGGCATTTACTCCTCGCGCATCGCCGCGCCCAAGAGCACCAAATGGGGGCTAAGTTTTGCCCCCGGTCAGGAGACCCTTGCCTCCTATCTGAGCGCCGCCGGCTATGAGACTAAGGCGCTGTCGACCGACCCCGGCGCGTTCCCCACAAAATATCGCGCTTTTCAGGGCTTCGACCTCGTCGATGAGTCGCCGGTGAAGATGTACGGGGATACCGACCGCGGGGCGCCTCATATCGTGAACCGCATGACGGCGTATCTCTCTGACCCCGAGCGCGTGGCGCCGCGCTTTGTCTGGGCGCATATGCTCGAAGCGCATCAACCCTATTTCGGCGGGCCGAACCTGGTGAAATACGGAAAGCGCGAGGCCGACCGCTACGACAGCGGGCTGAACTTCGTCGACACCCAGATTGAGCGTCTTCTCGAATTCGCGCGCGGCCCGAACCTGCCGCGCCCGGTGATCGTGATCATCACCGCCGACCACGGTCAGGCGTTTATGGAGCACGGGTTTCGCGCCCACGGGGCCACCGTCTTCGGCGAAGAGGTTCACGTCCCCTGGCTTTTCTGGGGGCCGGGGATCAAGCCCGGCGTCTACCAATCGCCGGTCTCATTGATCGATCTGGTGCCCACGGTCCTCGACCTGGTTGAGCTCAACGTCCCCGAGGCGCTCTGCGGTCAATCCCTTGGGCCCTCGCTGCTCGCCGGCGAGGAGCCGCCCGAGCGCATCGTCTATACCGAGGTCATTCCTGACCGCACACGCGACTATTTGGGCGCGGCGATCATCCAGGGCGACGACAAGTTGCTACTTCGACCGTCGCTTGAGCTAATCCAGCTGTTCGACCTGGCCGAAGATTCGGGCGAGAAGATTGACCGGTCGGACAAGGAGCCCCAGCGGCGCGATGAAATGCTCGAGGTTTTGCGTGAATTCTATCTCGAGCGAGGGCTCGACCCGTCGAATTTCGGGGTCTGAGAGTCGTCACGTTTGCCTAATCTTAGCCGGGCGATATAGGGTCGAGCTTTGCTCGGCAGCGCAAGCCGATGGCCTTGGATTTTAGCGGTACCTATTACACCAATGAAAACACGAGACGCTCTCTTTGGAGGATTTTTATACGCTCTGGTCTTCTTGAGCGCCTGGTTTCTAGTCGAAGGGCTTTATGTCGTCGCGACGGTAGAAGACGCGCCGGTTTGGGGGGCGATGATTAATCTCGGCGTCGGCATGCCGCTTGTGATGGGCGGGGGGCTGTTCGCCGGGATGGCTGTGGCTAGTTGGGCCCGCTGGCTCGATATTCCCGACCCGTTGGCCTCCGCCGTGGGTATGGCCGGTCGGTATCTCGTGGGCGGTGATGCGCCTACCCGCGCGCGTCGCTGCGCCTGGCTCCTGGGGGCGCCGCTGCTTATTTTTGCCTGGTTATTGGGTGGAGTGAGCATCGGCGTGCGACTGTTGAGCGCGGTGAAGACGCCCGCGTATCTTGTGCTGCTTATCCTTGCGGTAGCGATCCTCCTCGGCGTCATACTCTTGCTGGCAGCTCCGCCGATCTTGTTGCTTATGCGGCAGGTTTTGCTCGGGGTTCGCGCGGTGGCGATGCGTTTGCTGCAGCGCGACCCGCTTCGTCCGTTCTGGCTTTTGACCGTGCTCCTCGTCGCCGTGCTCGGCGCGGCGATTTATTTGTGGGTGATGAGTCCCGAAACGATGGCCGCGCTCCCGTGGGCGTTTGTGCTCGGGCCGACGGCCGGGGCAATTCTCACAGCCGCCGTCGGGGCCGCGGTTCATGCTCGCCCGCGAAGACGCTCAATAAGCGGCACTGGGCTCGGACTGGCGGTCATCGGGTTAGGGGTCTTAAGTGTTTTTCTTCCGCAGAGATTAAGCGACGCGCGTGTCGTTTTTGTGGGGCAATCCTCGGTCGTCAGCATGTGGTACGCCCTGGTTGAGCCGCGCCTAGACTATGACGGGGATGGGGCGATTTCGTACTATGCAGGCAATGATTGCGCGCCGTATGACGCCCAGATTCATCCGCTGCAGCGCGAGATTGTTGGGAATGGGATTGATGAGAATTGTTCTGGCAGTGACCTGGTCGTCGACCTTGAAAGGTTCAAGCTCGGCAAGCTCAACCGGCCCCAGCCAAAGGGCGTCGCGGCTCAGCCCAATGTCATTCTGATCACAACCGACGCGCTCTCTGCGGAGCATACAACGCTCGGGGGATACCATCGTGATACCACGCCGAACCTGGCCCGTTGGGCCAAGGACGCCACCGTCTTTGAGCACGCGTTTTCGCTGAGTTCAAGTACGCGTTTGTCGCTTCCCGGGCTGCTCCTCGGGCAATTTAATAGCATGATTAAGATGAAAGACGGGCGCGTACATCCCTATTCATACCCAGCGAATACCCCGACGCTCGCCTCGATTCTCCAGCAAAGCGGCTATCGAACGGTCTTTGTGCCGGGCGATAAATATTTCTTAAAGTCGCGCTGGCCGGGGGTCTCCATCGGCTTCGACGAGGTCGACGGTCATGGGTATAAAGGGGCCGCCGATAAGGTTCATACAGCACCATCGGTCACTCGCCGCGCCCTACACCACCTCGAGACGCAGGCCCCCGAACAGCCAATCTTTTTATGGGTGCATTATTTCGACCATCATGGCCCCTACAGAAAGATCAAAGGTCATGCTCCGTTCGAGGGAGCTGAGGCGGTCGACCTCTACGATAACGAGCTGCATTGGGCGGATATGCATTGGGGGGAGTTGATGGACGCGGTGCAGCAAAAATGGGCGCCCGAGGAGTATCTAATGATCTTCAGCGCGGACCATGGAGAGTCGTTTCGGGCAGGGCGAGGCGCGCGCCACGGTGTCGGTCTAGGGACTGATTTATTGCATATTCCGCTGGTCATTCAGGGACCCAAGCAGCGCGGTCAGGTGCGCCCAGACCTGGTCTCACAGGCCGATATCCCGCCCACCGTGCTCAACCTTGCCGGGCATCGCGCGCCCGAGAATTGGGTTGGCGAGAGTCTCATTCCAACCCTCTTCGAGGGCGTACCCGTTGAGAAAGACCTGATCTATGGCTTGCTCTATATCCCAGAGGACGCCAAGCGCCAGACCGATGCGTTTCGAAATATCGCCCTGCGCACCCAGGAGTTCGCTTATAGCGAAGATCTGCGAACCGGTCGCCGAAGGCTCGTCGATTGGAAGAATGACCCCTACGAAAAAAATGACTTGAGCAAAGAGAAGCGTGAAGACTTCGAGAGGCTGCGCTATCTGGCCAGCGAGAAGCTGCGTTGGCTGCGCGAGCGTGAGGCGGCGCTGAGTGCGTTAAATGAGACGAAGACGGCCAAGCCAAAGAAGAAGGTCTCGCGGGATCGAAACGCCGGGCCCTGAGCGCGTCGTTTTAGCCAGCGACAACACCAAAACTTCAGGCCCAAAACGAAGAACGGCCACCCAACATTGCGTTGGGTGGCCGTTGTCGTTCTAGCGGGTCAAATTAGCCCTTGAAGGCCTTCTCAACCAGCGCAGCTTGCTCGATAAGGTGCGCGTCGCGCGAGCCGGTGGCCGGGCTGGCGCTGGCGACGCGACCGACATACTCGATGGGCAGCAGGTCGTAGTCGTAGAAGCGCTCGAAGAGGTAGGGCCAGGGGCCCATATTCTTCGGCTCTTCCTGGACCCAACAGACCTTTTCGCGGTTGGGGAACTCGGCCAGCGCCGCGTCGATATCCTCTTTGCGCAGCGGGTAGAGCTGCTCGAAGCGGATGATCGCGGTGTCGTGGAGCTCGTTGGCCTGGCGGTACTCGTCGAGGTCATAATAGACCTTGCCGGAGCACATCAGCACGCGCTTGACCTTGGCCGGGTCGACCTTCTCGGAGGTCTCGCCCTTGATCTTCTGGAAGCCGCCGCTGGTGAGTTCGTCGACCGTGGAGCTGGCTTCGTTGAGGCGAAGTAGGCTCTTCGGGGTCATGACGATCAGCGGCTTTCTGAGCGGGCTGAGCACCTGGCGGCGGATCATATGGAAATACTGGGCCGGGGTGGTCGGGTTGCACACGATCATATTGTCTTCGGCGCACATCTGCAGGTAGCGCTCAAGGCGCGCGCTGGAGTGCTCCGGGCCCTGGCCTTCGTAGCCGTGGGGCAGCAGCATCACCAGACCGCTGAGGCGCATCCATTTGTCTTCGCCGGCGCTGATGAACTGGTCCATGATGACCTGGGCGCCGTTGGAGAAGTCGCCGAATTGGGCTTCCCACATGACCAGGGCGTCCGGGGAGTCCAGGCTATAGCCGTACTCAAAGCCCAGGACCGCCGACTCGGAGAGCAGGCTATTATAGACCTGGAATTCGCCCTGTTCCTCGGCGATATGGCGGGCCGGCCAATATTGGTCGCCGTTATTGATGTCGCGAAGCGCGGCGTGGCGGTGGCTAAACGTGCCGCGCACGCAGTCCTGGCCGCTGAGGCGAATCGAGGTGTTCTCCTTGAGCAGCGAGCCAAATGCCAGCGCCTCGCCCATGCCCCAGTCCATGGGCTTTTCGCCCTTGGCCATCTGGACGCGCGACTTCAACAGGCGCCCCAGGGTGCGGTGCGGGGTGAAGTCGTCGGGGACCTGGCTGAGCGTTTCGCCCAACTCGAGGAGCAACTCTTTGGAGATGGTCGTGTCGACGTCATGATCTTCGGCGACGTCGCCGCCCTTATAGGGCTTCCACAGGCCGTTCATGGTGTCGACGGTGGTCTTCTCGGGCGCGGTATGAACCTTGTCGAAGACCTTACTATACATCTCCGTGCGCGCGTCGAATTGCGCGCTGGCCTCTTCGGCCGTCAGGATATTCTTCGCGATCAGCTCGTCGGCGTAGATCTCGCGCACGGGCTTGAGCTTGTCGACCGCCTGGTACATCAGCGGCTGGGTGAAGCGGGGCTCGTCGCCCTCGTTGTGGCCGTATTCGCGGTAGCAGACCAGGTCGATGATGACGTCTTCGCCGAACATCTGGCGGTAGCGCGCGGCGAGTTTCATGACGCGCACGCAGGCGTCCGGGTCGTTGCCGTTGACGTGGAAGATCGGGACCGAGAGCATCTTGGCGACGTCGGTCGCGTAGGTAGTCGAGCGGGCCTCGCTGGGCTCGGCGGTGAAGCCGATCTGGTTATTGATGACGATATGAATCGTGCCGCCGACGTCATAAGCGTCGAGCTGGGACATGTTGAGCGTCTCGGTGACGATGCCCTGGCCGGCGAAGGCCGCGTCGCCGTGCATCAGAACCGGGACGATCTGCTGGTGCGCGCTCTCTTCGCCTTTGCGGTGTTGCTTGGCGCGCGCGCGCCCGACGACCACCGGGTTTACGAACTCGAGGTGGCTCGGGTTAAAGCAGAGCGACAGGTGGATCTTTTTGCCCGTCGCGCTCTCGAAATCGCTCGAATACCCCATGTGGTATTTCACGTCGCTGGAGCCCAAAAACTCCATGGGGACCGGGTTCTTCTCGAACTCCGAGAGCATCATCTCGGCGGGCTTGTCCATGATATTATGGAGCACGTTGAGCCGGCCGCGATGCGCCATGCCGAAGATGACCTCTTCGACGCCGAGCTCCCCAAATTCGTTGAGCATCGCGTCGAGCATCGGGATCAGGGCGTCGCCGCCGGTCACCGAGAAGCGCTTGGCGCCGACGTATTTTTTGCCCAAGAAGGACTCAAACGCGTCCGCCTCGATCAGCCGGCGCAGCGCGCGCTTTTGCTCGGCGGTGTCAAGCGGGGCGTAGTTATTGAGCTCGATCTGGTCGCGCAGCCAGATGCGCGAGCGCGACACCGGCATATTTTGGTATTGCACCGCGATCGAGTCGCAATAGAGCGACTTTAGCTTGGCCAGCACCTCGCGCAGCGAGGTCTGCTGGTTGTCGCCAAACAGCGCCTTGCAGCGCACCGGTGTGTCCATGTCGCTGCTGTTGAACCCGTAGCTTGCCGGGTCCAATTCGGGCGGCGGGGCGGGGCGCTCAAAGCCGAGCGGGTCGATCTTTGCGGCCAGATGCCCATGCAGGCGGTAGGCGCGCACCAGCGACTCCACGCGCGCGGCGAACCCGGCGGTGCGCCCGGGGGCCTCGACCGAGGTGTTCTGGACGCGGTCGGTATAGATGCCGTCGTCCACGGCACTCTGGCCGTTGCTGGCGCTCGCTCCGGCGCGGAAGAGGGAGCGACGCTTGAAATTAGGGCGCGGGTCCTCGGCGCCCATCTGGTCGAGGTACTCCGCAAAGATCGGCAGCCAGCTCGGGTCGACCGACGCGGCATCGCGCAGGTATTGCCCATAGAGCTGCTCAATATAAGGCAGGTTGCTACCGCTAAATTCGGTCGTATTTGCTTGCGACTGTGGAAGTGCTTTCTTCGACGCTTTCGTCACGGCTTTGGCTCTCGGTGCAAAGAGGTTCGGTGGGTAATACCAGGCGTATAATATTAAACTTAAAACATCCCACGCAGAATCGGGGATGGATATTTACAAGGGGTGGCGCGAAAAACGACCTACCCGTCGAAATTCTGGCGCTACCATGGCGCAAGGAGTGCGGTGGGTCAAGAAGTGAGGGGCGATTCATTTAATTCGTTTCGCCCAGGCCCGATTAAGCGCGGCGTTCCGGCCCGCTCCCCTTCGTCTACTGCCGCCAACGCGCGTGGCTTGAGGATTGTTCCAGCGAATTTGCGCCGTGGTTTGCAGGGGGGATAGGCTGGGATTGTTTGGGGCGCGGCGTACACGACGCGCCGCGAACACCGCCCACCCGAAGCGCCGCGAACACCGCCCATCAGAAGCGCCCCGCAGGCGCAACAGTAGATCTTCCCCTCTGGGGAAGATGTCGCGAAGCGACAGAAGGGGGGCTGCGTACCAGCGAGGCGTTGCGGTGCGTCGCGTATCGGCAAGGCGTCGCGTTGCGAGACGTCGCGTATCAGCAACGCCTCGAAAATTGTGCGTTGCGTATCAGCAACGCCTCGCCGATTTGCAGCTCCCCCCTCCGCCTGCTGCGCAGGCACCTCCCCCTGCGGGGCGGAGGATTACGGTTGCGCTAGCGGGGCGCTTTAGATTTGCGGTGCGTCGCGTACCAGAAGCGCCCCATCCACCGCCCAGCAGGGGCAACAGCATTTCTTCCCCTATGGGGAAGATGTCGCGAAGCGACCGAAGGGGGCTGCGTACCTGCGATGCGTTGCGATGCGTCGCTTATCGGCAAAGCGTCGCGTTGCGTCGCCTAACCAGCAAGACGTTGCGGTACATTGCGTATCAGCAAAGTGTTGCGCCCGTTTGCCCCCCCCCTGAGCCCCCCGGAGTGATCATGCGAGACCATGCGCTTATCTAAGCAAGTCAATCAAACGGTGGTGGATTGTCGACCGGGGATGAGATTGAAAGGTTACCGTGTGAACGATGAGGGGTATTAAAGTTATATAAAAATAAGAGTAGTGAACTTGACCCAAATCAGAAACCGCTGGTACATCCCCAACAAATTCTAGCGTAAGCGTTCAGCGGGTCGACCTAAACGTCAGCCATTTACGCGATCAAGAGCGGTGCTGGTGCCTCATTTCTCAGCGCCTCAACCGCTTGGGTGATATAATCGAGGGCGCTGATCGACTGGCGCTTGCAAGTCTCTGCGATGGTCCACAGCCGCTCCATCATCCGCAATCCGGCGTTGGATTGCGAGCCCCAGGAGATCTTTCGCTGGACCACTGGCCCGCGAAGCGCGCGCTCCGAGGCGTTGTTGGTCATCTCAACGCCGGGGTGTTCCAGAAAAACCCAGGCCATCTTTAGATGCTTATCTTTTAGAAGCCAGCGAACTACCGCCGGCGCGGCTTTCCCGTGGGCCGCCGCCTTTTTGAGCAAGGCTTCCCACTTTGGGCGCACCTTTTGGCGGACCCATATGACGCATTTTTCGTGCGGGATTTCATCGGCGTTCGTGCGCGCCCATTTACCCTGAAGTTCGCGGCTCATGACCTCCAATTTCTTGCCAATCTGGCCGACTTCGCCGTCGAGTTCCGACATTTTTACAAACTCGCGTAGCAGGTGCGCATGACAAATTTGATGACGTTCGGCCGCCAAATATGAGTACGCGCCGTAGCGATCGGTAACGAAGATACGCGCGCCGGGGGCGCCGATAATCTCCTGGGCGACCGCTTTAGTACGACCCGACCGGATCCGATAGACGGCAGCCTGTGCGCTCTGAATGACCCAGATCCAATGCGGAAGTCGGCCTTTTCGCCAGCCGGTTTCATCGACCCCGACCTGCTCGGCCCGCTGAATCGCCGTGCACGCCTGATCGAATCCGGGCTTTAGCGCGGCGCTTGCCTCCTCAAGATGGCGCTGCACGCACCCGAGCGAGCTGGGCGCGCCGAGCACCTCGCCGACAAACCAGTCGAGTTGCCGGCGCGTGTCCGTCGTAAGCGTTCCAAGTGTGGCCAGCAGCCCAACCAGGCGCGGCCCCCAACCGCTTTTTTCGACCGCTTCGGGCAGCTTTGCGCGCGTTCGATGCCCGCACCCCGGGCACTCACAGGCCATGCGCTGGTGTTCGGTGCATTCGATAAGCTTCGGCGGAACCTCAAAAACTTGATGGCGCACCGGCTCGCCGCGTGCATCTTCAGCCGCTAGCTCGAGCCCACATTCTGAGCAATTTGTGGGAAAATACTGCTTTTGATGGTCCACCTTCTCCGGCGGCCAAAGCTCACGGTGGTGGCCCGGATGCCCCTTTTGAGCGCCCTGGGCGCGTTTTCCGTTTTCTTTTTTTTTACGCTGGGCACGCTGCTTCGGCCCATCGCTGGACGGCGGCTTCGAGGAGTTCTGCGAATTCAAATCGAGTTGGCGCTCCAATTGGTCAATGCGCTTTAACGCTTGTTCGAGTTGCGCGGCGAGTTTGGCGCAATAAAGTTCCCGTTCCTTCAGGCATCCACGAAGACGGGCGTTCTCGGCTTCGAGCTCGGCGATGCGTAAATCACGTTTGTCGGGTAGTATCTCCATCACATTAAGTGTCGGAACCGGAGGCGCTCAGGCAACCCGAAAAGTGTCTGTCAGCCCCATTTTAGGTAGACCCACTGAACGCTTACATGCGGGGTTATTCATTACGATCAATAATGTTTACGAGTGCGGTTTCGGTCTCGCTGTTTGCCTGCCAATCTGACTTGTCACAGCCTACTGAAAGTGCCCGTATGGAGTCTGTCGAGGTTAATGAAACGGCTTTGGAGTCTGCCGAAGTTAATGAGACGGGGGCGGATTCGCTGGACGAATTACTTGCTTCGATGGAAGCGGTCGGTCACGGGGAAACCTTACGTTTTAACTCAAAGCTGGAAGCCTTTTTGGGCGAGCCTCAGGCAATCGCTCGTCTCCAGGCCCGTTACCAATCGATCCCGCGCATCGAACCGGATCTTCGTCGACGCATTTCGTTCTTGGCGGCACAAATTCGAGAACCCGAGGTTATTAATTTTATTAAAATGCTTGCGCTGAGCCCTCCGGATGTTTGGGAGTCAGACGATGGAGAGAGGCGTGATACTGCTTTTTCTGTCCGAAGCAATGGGGCAATCGGTCTTGCGAAGAACTACGCAGCGAATGTTGATGGGGCAGAGGAAGCGATTTATGAGGTGTTAGTAACAGGCGACAAGGAAACAGCGCGTCTTTTGGCTCTTGAGCTTTTTAGCGACGGGAACCTGAGTAGTGCTTGGCGCGCCGCGCTTGAGTCTAGAGGCATCTCGACTGCGTTCCGATTGCTCACCGATGCTGAACTCGCCAAAGTTCGCGAGGTGCATCCGGAAGAGGTTCGCTCAGGTGAGGATACGCGGCAACGTCCACGGTCAACTAACGTGCCAGAGGAGGGACAGTAAGATGAATATCATTACATTGAGTCGAGTAATAGTTGTTGGGATAATTCTGATTGCAAGCCTTGGCGTTGTGCGAAACTCTCATGCGCAAGCCTGTGGTCGCACTGCAAGCACCGCACAGTTTGACTCATTTTATGGTTCTAATTGGAACTGCAGTCAGTCTCGGGTCGACGATATGTGGTCTAGATTTGATTTCGACAAGGGAGACTGGGATAATGGGATGGGATGGGAGGACGCATGCAATAATGCGTTGCCTCTAAAGAGAACTTTCAATGCACTGCAAGTGCTTGCCTATAGCGTTACATCTTCTCCTACGTGCAGCACGAGTAATAGCAATGTTGGCTACTGGGCGTATTGTTGGTCAGGCAACTCAATCGATGAACTTGACAGTAGCTGCAGCAACAGTAGTCGCGCACACACGGTATATGGTCCCATCATCGATAATAAAACCGAGTTGCGCGCGCCATTTTTCTATGATGAAAACGTGGTACAACGCGCAGCAACTATTTTTCACGAAGCTCGCCATGCGGAAGGGTGGTGTGGCCATCAAGGTAGTTGTTCGGGCGGGAACTGCGACCCAAATTGTGACGTTGCTCTGATTTAACGGACACTCAGTTTAAGCCGCATTGGCCATTTCGAACTCGGATGGACTGGCAAAATCGAGCGCCGAGTGTTTGCGCTGCCGATTATAAAAAACCTCAATATATTCGAAGATTTCTTGCCGTGCTTCATCCCGGGTCGCAAAGACTCTGCGATGAAGCGACTCGGTCTTTAAGGTGCCGAAGAAGCTTTCCATCGGCGCATTGTCCCAGCAGTTGCCCTTGCGACTCATCGAACAGGTCATGCCGTAATCTTTAAGCAACTCCTGATAGTCGCCGCTGGCATATTGGCAGCCTCGGTCGGAGTGGTGCAATAGGCCTTCATCGGGCTCTCGGTTAAGCACAGCCATCTGCAGCGCATTTATACACAACTTTCGACCCATCGTTTCATCCATCGCCCAGCCAACGATTTTGCGGCTATAGATATCGAGAATAGCCGCCAAATATAGCCAACCCTGCTGCGTGTCGACGTAGGTAATGTCCGCCAGCCAGACTTGATTAGGCTGGGTCGTGCTGAACTCGCGCGCAAGCAGGTTATCGGCCAACGGGAACGCGTGATTGGAGTCGGTTGTACGCCTGCTCCGCCGCTTCTGAGCCGCTTTAATGCCGTTGTCGCGCATTAGTCTCGCCACGCGGTTTCGACCGACGACACGGCCTTCATCCTTGAGAACGCGATGGATTCTTGGGCTTCCATAGGTCTCTCGGCTCTTTGCGTGAATGTCCTCAATTTTATTGAGCAACGCCTCATCTTCTTGCTGACGCTTGCTCGGGGGACGCTTTCGCCAATCGTAATACCCGCTGGTGGAGACGTCCAATACCTCGCACAAAAGCGTGACCGGGAACTCGTCGCGATGCGACTCGATGACTTCGTATCTCACGCCTGTTCCCTGTCGGCGAAGATACTCATAGCTTTTTTTAAGATGGCTCGCTCTTGCTCGAGGCGCCGCACCTTCTTCTTAAGTTCGCTAATCTCGGCCTGCTCCGGCGTCTGCTTTCCCTTGCCAGGAAAGGCATCCTCGCCGTTCTTTTTAGCCTGGCTACGCCATTGATAAAGGCTTCGGACATCGATCCCGAGTTCGTCTGCAACTTGCACGCAAGTACGGTCGTCGAGATACGACAGGCGAACCGCCTCTTGCTTAAATTCCTTTGGATACCGCTTCATTTGAACACCTCGTTGAGTTTCTGTGATTATACTCTTCGATGTGTCCGGAAAACTGAAGCAACCTCATTGGTCGAACGGATGTGTTGGCGTCGGTAGTAGTTCTGGTAAGGGGGCACTCGTGATCGGTTAAGCCCCCACCCCTCGCTTTAAACTCCGTCAGACATTGAAAAACGCCATCATATCTCCCATGTTCATGGTGCGATTAGTCGATCGTTACACGAACAAAAAAGGAGCTATGATGGCGCACATCGATTCTAAACAAACTCTCGAGTTTTTGACAACCTTTCTTCCAGACTTTGTCATCGAAAAGTATGCGCGGGCGCTCGGCGTCGTCGTGCGAGAGCGCAAGGTCGACCCAGTCATGCTCGTCTGGACGCTTGTGTTGGGGTTTCCGGCGGGCTCTAAACGGACCATCGCCTCGCTGAGGCGCCGCTTTCAGCAGGTCGCGTCCATCACGATTGCCCGTTCGTCATTCCACGACCGGCTGACCGGTTTGCTGGCCGACCTCATCAAACGGTTGGTCGACTGGAGGCTGGCGGTGCAGAAGAAGTCGATCACCAAAAACGCGGCCAAGCGCCTCGACGGCTTCAGCGAGCTTCTGGCGCTGGATTCGACCGTCATCGGGCTTCATCAGATGCTCGCCCACAGATGGGCGTCGACTCAGCCTGGCCAGGCTGCAGCCAAGTTGCATATGGTCACAAACGTCGTGTCAGGCACCGCCAATTCGGTTAAAATGACCGGCCAGACCCGGGCTGATATCGGCCCGTGGAAGACCGTCGGTTCGTGGGTCAAAAATTGCCTGCTGATGGTCGACCTGGGCTATTACGATTTTCATTTATTCAGGCGCATCGCCAAAAAGGGCGGGTTTTTCTTAAGCCGCGCCAAGTCCAACGCAAACCCGCGCATCGTCGCCTCCCACCAGCGGGTGGCGGGGAACTCTATCAATTTAGTCGGCCAGAAGCTCCAAGACGTCTTGGCGCGGCTTGAGCGCCGCATTATTGATGTTGAAGTCGAAGTCCCCGTGAAGCTTCGAAAGTATCGCGGTCGCAGTCGAACCGCGAAAATGCGTATGCGCTTGGTCGGCCAAAAACATGCCGAAACCGGTCAATACCACCTCTATTTTACCAATATCGGCCCCGAAACCCTCGGCGCCGACGAGATCGCCCAGACCTACCGGTTGCGCTGGCAGGTCGAACTATTGTTTACGCGGCTCAAAACGACGATGCGTCTCAATCAGATTCCCAGCTCAAAACCCGAAGTCGTCAAGGCGCTTATTTACGCGTCCATCCTCGCACTTTTGCTCTCCAACGCGTTTTTACAGGTGTTGCGCCAAATTAACCCTGGCCGCACCTATCCCGCCCAGCGCATGGACGCGGTTTTTCGCGACTTCGCCACCGTAATATTGCTCCATATCGCCCAGAAACGGGGAGCGCGCCGGATTGATTTGTTCAAGCTGATGACGGCCGAAGCTGCGGATCCCAATCGCAATAGACCCGGTTCACACGACATCCTATCAGCGATTCCCCTGGCTCATAAGCCCGATACGGTCGCTTTTGAGGAGGTTTCGGCTTAACCGAACACGAGTGGGTAAGGGGGCCAATGCTTATACCGTGCTGTATTTGAATTGGTTTGCGACCACCGCTCGGAGCAACTGGATTAACAGTTCAATTCGTTCATCAGCGGTGACAGAAGGTAACTACTATTTGGCAAATAGATTTAGTACTGATCCGTGCATGCGGATGAATTCTGCAGGCTATACATATTCCACCTGCTAATAACCTATTCACTCGTAAGCGGTCAGTGGGGTAGTTTTTACGGTTCAAGGGCCGTTTGAAAGACTTTCTGGACTTTGGACAAAGCAGCAACTTTAAAAGTTTATGGAAGCCTTGTTCTAGGCAGACCCACTGACGCTCATATTCACTCACCAACTTAATTCGGAGAGCATACATATGCCGCACTTAAACAACCGACCCGCTCGTCGTCGCGTGTCTATCGTTCCTCTGTTCTTGCTGCTGTGCATGCTTGGCAGCACTTCGTGCGGAAGTGGCGGTTCGGACACGGGACCCATTTACGTGTTGAATATGTCACACTTTGCGCCGACCGCGGACAATGCCGAGGAGCGGGTCATGCTCAGTGTACTTCCTAATGGGAATTACGAAATACTCCATGGACCTAAGCAACCGAAGACGGGCGTATTATCGCAGGCCGATCTTACAGAGTTGGAAGCGCACACCACACCAGCCGCTGCAGTCGCGTTGGCTGATGCTGCGGAACCATCCTATGAGCGATGTGACGGCCATGCCGATTCTTATGCAATAGACATCGGAGACCGCGAGGGCGGATCACGCAGTGATGGTATTATTTGTCTTGTGCCTACCAGTGTGGAAGGAACCGCAAAAGGGCATCTGAGTGGCTTGGTAGCACTATTTTCAAGACTCACCGAAGACGCTTCTCAGTAAAAACGAGCTTCGGCAGGCTCGCGGGATTAGGCGTTGTTTTCCTAGCGTTTTGGCAAACTGCTATAATCAAGACAACCCACCAACAGTTCACTCGTGAGGCTATGCGCGATAGCCTCACGAGTGATTTTTCATTTAGATGTAAATTTTGACGCGATCAGCATCATAACGTTATGGGGTATAGCCTTATAGGATTGGGTCTCATGATTGATCACAAGCCCGTCTTCGCCTGCAAACCTAGGGCGAACGCGCGCTTATACGCCATCAACCGTTGCCAGCCGCGCCTCGTCCGTATGCAGCCCTTGGCGCTCTTCCCAGAATGTTTTGCTTGCCGGATCCGGTAGCTCACTTTCGTGCACAAAGGCCTTCGCCGCGACCAGGCCGAGCCAGGCGCGCAGCCCATCAGCCGAAGTTACAAGACTCGCGTGCCATAAGAATCCCTGCCGGTTTTTCGAGCGGCGCGACAAGTTCTCACGGAGTTTATCGTCGTGGATCGGAAACGAAAGTTTTGTGGTATCGTGGTGGCACAATACCTGTCCAAGCTTCTCACGGGCTCGGCCGTGGCCTCAAAATGGGACAATAATAGCGCTTCATCCTCGATATTTGGATTGCGATTGGGAGTGTAATAAATTCTGTGTATTTGGGGTATTCACTCCGTCTTTTCGGAGCAACCCTTAAATTGGAGCACAGCCGTGACCAAGAAAAAGAAGACAACAAAATCACCACGCACTCAAAATTACCTCGGCGAGCCGATCGACGAGTTATTGCGCGGGTTTGCGAAAGAGGCCGCTGGCAAACCCTTGGCCGAGAGCCTGACGCCCGAGTCGCCGCTCAAGCAAATTATCGGGCGTTTCGTCGAGTTAGCCTACGAGGCACTCGTGATCGGTTAAGCCCCCACCCCCCCCCGCTTTAAACTCCGTCAGACATTGAAAAACGCCATCATATCTCCCATGTTCATGGTGCGATTAGTCGATCGTTACACGAACAAAAAAGGAGCTATGATGGCGCACATCGATTCTAAACAAACTCTCGAGTTTTTGACAACCTTTCTTCCAGACTTTGTCATCGAAAAGTATGCGCGGGCGCTCGGCGTCGTCGTGCGAGAGCGCAAGGTCGACCCAGTCATGCTCGTCTGGACGCTTGTGTTGGGGTTTCCGGCGGGCTCTAAACGGAGCATCGCCTCGCTGAGGCGGCGCTTTCAGCAGGTCGCGTCCATCACGATTGCCCGTTCGTCATTCCACGACCGGCTGACCGGTTTGCTGGCCGACCTCATCAAACGGTTGGTCGACTGGAGGCTGGCGGTGCAGAAGAAGTCGATCACCAAAAACGCGGCCAAGCGCCTCGACGGCTTCAGCGAGCTTCTGGCGCTGGATTCGACCGTCATCGGGCTTCATCAGATGCTCGCCCACAGATGGGCGTCGACCCAGCCTGGCCAGGCTGCAGCCAAGTTGCATATGGTCACAAACGTCGTGTCAGGCACCGCCAATTCGGTTAAAATGACCGGCCAGACCCGGGCTGATATCGGCCCGTGGAAGACCGTCGGTTCGTGGGTCAAAAATTGCCTGCTGATGGTCGACCTGGGCTATTACGATTTTCATTTATTCAGGCGCATCGCCAAAAAGGGCGGGTTTTTCTTAAGCCGCGCCAAGTCCAACGCAAACCCGCGCATCGTCGCCTCCCACCAGCGGGTGGCGGGGAACTCTATCAATTTAGTCGGCCAGAAGCTCCAAGACGTCTTGGCGCGGCTTGAGCGCCGCATTATTGATGTTGAAGTCGAAGTCCCCGTGAAGCTTCGAAAGTATCGCGGTCGCAGTCGAACCGCGAAAATGCGTATGCGCTTGGTCGGCCAAAAACATGCCGAAACCGGTCAATACCACCTCTATTTTACCAATATCGGCCCCGAAACCCTCGGCGCCGACGAGATCGCCCAGACCTACCGGTTGCGCTGGCAGGTCGAACTATTGTTTACGCGGCTCAAAACGACGATGCGTCTCAATCAGATTCCCAGCTCAAAACCCGAAGTCGTCAAGGCGCTTATTTACGCGTCCATCCTCGCACTTTTGCTCTCCAACGCGTTTCTACAGGTGTTGCGCCAAATTAACCCTGGCCGCACCTATCCCGCCCAGCGCATGGACGCGGTTTTTCGCGATTTCGCCACCGTAATATTGCTCCATATCGCCCAGAAACGGGGGGCGCGCCGGATTGATTTGTTCAAGCTGATGACGGCCGAAGCTGCGGATCCCAATCGCAATAGACCCGGTTCACACGACATCCTATCAGCGATTCCCCTGGCTCATAAGCCCGATACGGTCGCTTTTGAGGAGGTTTCGGCTTAACCGAACACGAGTGGGTGCCTGGGACGAGACGCTTCGGGTCAGCGAGCTCGACGCGCCGACCCACCAATTTGTCGGCTTTGAGCCGGACCCGGCGACCGGGTGGTATTTTATGGGGGCCAGGGTTTATGACCCGGAGTTGAGGCGGTGGTTATCGCCGGATCCGTTGTTGTTGGCGGCGCCGGAACTCGGTTCGGGGGAAGGGATAGAGCTAAATTTATATTCCTACGCCGGTAATAATCCGATTGTTTATACCGATCCAGATGGAACGTGTCGGCGAAATGGCGCTAAGGTTGACTGCTTTTCGGCGGCTTGGGAGGCATATCAGGCAATTACCGCCACAACCCAGCAGAGCCTTGACCAAGGGAACTACGGCGACGCGGCCGCAGGCATGGTGCTTGGCACAGCCCAAACAGTTAATGTGGGGGCTGGGTTTGTGGCTCAGGGTTTCGCCGACATTTGGAACGCCGGAGTGGATGCGAAAGGTGGCAATTATACTCCACTCGTAATGACTGTTGGCATGGCGGTTGTACCTGGTGGGCAGGTTGGAAAGGTTGCGAAGGGAGTAAATACAACTGTTTCGAGGTCGGTTAAGCGGCGGTCGAAGACGGTTAGCCAGTTACCAACTCCACCAACACTTCCGCCTAAAAGCGTTGCGAAAAGTGGCGACATCGAAATAATTCACTATACTAAGAGTGGTGATCACGGACCCGCGCATATGCATGTGAAGGGAGGAGGTAAGGAAGTCAGGATTGGACAGAATGGCAGGGTGTGAATCTCATATTGATCACGCCGCCTGAGCTGCTGGCTCAACGCACCGCATAAAGCTCGGCATCATCACCTGCATCGCGTCCTCCCATCTGGCGTCCGTCGCCAAGCTTCGCAGCGTCAAAATGGACTGTCCTCCACGGGGCTTCCAGCGCTGCCCGTTTCGCTTCATTCTCGTCTGCACCAGTTGTTTACAGCAGGCCTCGACGTGTCCGCTGCCGATGGGATGGCCTTTGGCGCGCGCCTCGGCATAGTTCATTTGGGCCTTGTGATTCGCAATGTAGGTCAACGCCTGGTGGACCGGTTTTTGCCCGCCGACCTCGAGGTTCACAGCTCGCCAGCGTTTGATCGTTCGCTCTATATTCTCAATGGCATTCGGTGTGTTGAGCAATTCGGTTTTCCATTTGGCCAATAGTTCCTTCGCCTTTTTCGACGTGGAGCGCTTATTGCAAAACGCAGTGAGGGCGGCCGAGAGCTTTTCGACAACGTGATAATAGTCGATATAGCGCGCCGCTTCGGGATAATCGGCATCGAGGATGTTGCATAATTCGGCCGCCCCATCGCTTAAGGTGACGACCTCTAAATCCTCTCGGCGCCCGCCAATCGCCGCCACATCCCACTTCATCTGCTCGCGTAAAATATGGGCACCTTCGCCCGGCATACGCCCGTATCGAAGCGTTTTAAGTGGCTCGCCTGTGCCGTCGTAAAGAGTCAGCGTGCCGCAATACGCCATGCGCCAGTTCAGCTTCTGCTCTTCATCGATCAGCAGGCTCACTCGGTCGATGGACACCGCGAGTCGGGCGGCCGCATCGGGTATTTTAAAAGCTTGAATCGTGGCCTCTTCGTGCTGATCCCGGTCCGCTTCCCAGCGCGCCCCAAGGGTGCGCGCGACGCGCTTAAAGCTATTAAAGGAGTACGCCATTGCTCCCAATTTTTGGGCGACTTTTGAGGCCGCGCGCTCGGGAAGTTCCTGGGCGATATAGGCCATCGCCTCGGCGCAGCCGGGTGTCCACTCCCCGTGCACCATCCCGACCCTCGCCTCCAGTGGGCAGACAATCGCGCCGTTGTGCTCGCCGCTGGGACGATAGACATGGCGCGCCAGCCGAACCTCGCCGCGCTGTGTGTGGTAGGTTTTTTCGACGGGTTTGCTCATCCGATAATGACACGCCCCATCGACATTAATAAGTGATGCGTCGAGGTCATAGCCGAGTAACCATCGGCCGATTGCCTCAGCTCCGAGCCGGTCGCCCGCGCGGGCAATCTTTAGCTCGGTAATCCTTGGTTCCTCGCTGCTTCGAGCCTGGATGACCGTCTCGATCAGGTCTTCGAAAAACGGCTGAAGTTGCTTGCGAATCTCGTCTCGTTTATGCGATTGTTGGACCATGGGGCGCCTCCTTGGCAGTAACTGAGTTCTTGGTCGAAAACAGTTTTGCCATAGACGGCGCTCCTTTTTCAATTCAACCGGCGGCGACTACGCGTTCAGGCCTTGATAAATACGAGATCCACACCCGAATGGCAAGCCTCTCAAGGGAGAGCCAGAGTTATCTAGCGCGCAGCATAAATTGATCGAAGAGAATAAGGCTGCGATTCGTAAGGCAGGGAAAAAAATTGGAAGATGGAATCAATATCAAGAAAAATATGGCGGTGTCGTTCAATGAACAGATCAATTATGGAAATATAGCTTTAGAACACTTTTGAAGTGCCCGATTTGTTTGATTTACTGGTCAATTGGTGGTCTTATTTCTGTCATGAGTTCCCTCCAGTAACTGATGGTAAGAGGAGTATAATATGGGAAGAGATAACTTAAGCGGCCTTTGGGTGTTTAACGGTGCTTGTGCGCGTTTCCCGTGCGGTGTGTTTAGTACACGTAAGCTCGCAGAAACTGAAATTGAGCGATTTGGATTAACAGGAGTTCTTACAGAATATCCATTAGATATGACAGTTTTTGAATGGGCTGTGACGGAAGAATTGTTTGCTCCTTCCGAGGAACAGCAAAACTCTCCGGAGTTTATTCAGCGTTTTACCTCAGCACATCTTGAACACTACCATTATGAGGATGGTGAACTTGCATAAGCTGGTTTTGTTTTGGTGTTGAAGAGGCAGCCATATCGACTTTAGCAGCTCATGTTGTACAAGTTTGATGGAGTAGTTTATCGATTTCGTCGAACTCCGCCTCGGTGGGGAGATCGTGCTGCGGTCAACGGGGCCGTCGGTTGCGCAGGCACGACCCTCACCCTGAGCACCCGCAATCTCGAGCGGCCTGCAGCACCCAACACCCCGTATAAACCAGGACCCGTTTCGTAAACTCAATTACGACCAAAACGGGCGGGTGATTTATCAAGGCGTATTCGAGCCCGGCGAGGGCGCCACGAGCGACCGCGAAACGTTGATGGATGTCTTTTACGACGCCGCCGGCTGCATGGCCCAAATCGACCGGGTAGCCGAGACCCCAGTGCGTCCGGGGGTCCCAGATCGTCGCCGACAAAACCACCCGCCACGTCTGCGGCGAGGGCGGGCGCCGCGTCCTGCGCGAGACGACCAACAACCTCACCGGCAAAAAGAAACGCGTCATCGACTTCGCAGGGCTCGCCGAGATCCGCCCCGACGAGGGCATCATGCTGTTGCGTGTGCCGGTCAACGGCGCCGTGATGGTCGAGGAGGCGCGCTCACTAGTCGACGGCGGGCTCGACGCGCGCCAATCCGGCTACCTGCACACCGATATCCGAGGCTCCACGCTCGCCAAAACCGACTGGTCCGAGCAGATGTCGCTGCCGTTTGAGGAGGCCGAATACGGTGCGTGGGGCGAGACGCTTCGGGTCAGCGAGCTCGACGCGCCGACCCACCAATTTGTCGGCTTTGAGCCGGACCCGGCGACCGGGTGGTATTTTATGGGAGCCAGGGTTTATAACCCGGCATTGAGGCGGTGGTTGTCGCCGGATCCGTTGTTGTTGGCGGCGCCGCAGGTGGATAGCGCTGAAGGTCTGGAGTTGAATCTCTATTCCTATACAGGCAATAACCCTGTGGGATTCATTGACCCTACCGGCAACATTCGAATCGCATCTGCCGACTATGATAGCCGGGCCGTCGGCGACGACCGTCGCGGACAAATCGCAGGATCACCGCCTCATTTTTCGCCATTTGTGCAGGGGGTAAGCGCCGCTGTTATGACAGGAGCAATGGGGATGCTTGCAATCGCGGCATCTGGGCCTGTGGATGTGGCGAATGCCGTGGATTCGGCGGGTATAGGGAATTATGCTCCGGCTGCATTGTCCGCTGGCATGGCTGCCTTACCTATCGGACGTCTTGGCAGATTTGTACCGCGAAATCGGAGCATGTCAGTCCGAGCTGCAAAATATCAATCGCAAATTACTGGAACGGCCGCGAATATTGAATTCAACCTGAAGGGTGTGGATTTTGATGGACTTAAGGACGGTGTGTTATTAGAGGCGAAAGGGCCCGGCTATGCGAAATTTATCAGCAAAAAGACTGGTGAGTTTGAAGATTGGTTTGACGGGGCAACGAAGTTGCTCGACCAAGCTAGGCGCCAAGTTAATGCCGCCAAGGGGGCAAAGGTTGAGTGGCATGTTGCCGAAGAAAAGGCTGCGAGTACCATCAAGGAGCTTTTGAAGTCACAGAGGGTAAAGGGTATAAATGTGAAGCACATTGAACCCGTTGACTAAATAAGAGGACAAAATTGAATAACAGATTTTTAGTGCGATTATTCTGGGGCGAACGACGTGAAACAGCGGCAGAATGTGCCCATCGTTTTAAAACATCCCTGGAGCGACTGGCCCAGTTGGCTCCTGAATTTCAGCAATGGTATCAGGGCATTAACGGCCCTGGTCAAGCCAATGAAGAGCATCATCTAGACCACACACAATTAACACGTTTCATAGAAGAGGGGCGTGATACGGTGGCACCGCCAAAAATGGCCGACGAATTGGGCTTTTCTGTTCGAACTTGGTATTCTTATGGTGATGACGAATTAGGAAAGCTTATAGTCCATTGTGGTGGATACAATCACGGACCATATGGGCCATTTAATAGTGTCATCTTGAACCTTCCAGATGTGAACCCACGCCTAGAGTTAGATGAAATATTTAGTATTCTTCGAGCGCTGATTGAGATATGGGAGCCTAGTTGGGCGAATATCTGGAATGATGAAATTATGGATGCAGTGCCAGAGCTGGAGGTCGACGCGCCCGAGATGGGTTGGATGTTATTCCTTGAGAACGAAAGAGGGCCACTTCCGGAGTTGGGAGAAGCGTTCAAAGTTGTTCAGATAGATTCTGGCAATATTATTATAACGGGTGAAGAGCCACCGTCTTCCGAGCGAAATGACGGCATCAAACATCTCCATCAGCTACACTCAGAGTTGATGGCTGCGGGTGTATTGGGTCCTGTGAACGACTAACGAGTCGAGAGAGACTCTTCGTGCATCATTATGTCACCGCATTCTCATCTTAGTATTTATCACTAGTTTTAGCTTCCTGGATCGACCACCGCGTGGGGCGGCAAGGCCCCACGCGGTGGTCGATTTGATAGATAATCAGTTGGGGCGGCCCGAATACACTTATCGCCAACCAAACCACCCGCCACGTCTGCGGCGAGGGCCGAGTGCTGCGGGCGACGACTGATAACCTCACCGATCAATATAAAGCGCGTCATCGACTTCGCCGAGATCTCCCCCGATGAGGGCATCATGTTACGTCGCGTGCCAGCGCCGCCTCGCTAAATAGAGTGCTTATTAAAGCAACGTCTCTCCAGCGCGACGCCCCCCTTCTGACGCGCTCCGCTGCGTTGCGTATCGGCAAGGCGTCGCGCGGCGAAACGTCGCGTACCAGAAACGCGTCATCGACTTCGCCGGGCTCGCCGAGATTCGCCCCGACGAGGGCATCATGCTGTTGCGCGTGCCGGTCAACGGCGCCGTGATGGTCGAGGAGGCGCGCTCGCTCATCGACGGCGCCCGCGACGAGCGCCAATCCGGCTACCTGCACACCGACATCCGCGGCTCCACGCTCGCCAGGGCCGACTGGTCTGAGCAGATGTCGCTGCCGTTTGAGGAGGCCGAATACGGTGCGTGGGGCGAGACGCTGTCGGTCAGCGAGCTCGACGCGCCTACTCACCAATTTGTCGGCTTTGAGCCGGACCCGGCGACCGGGTGGTATTTTATGGGGGCCAGGGTTTATGACCCGGAGTTGAGGCGTTGGTTGTCGCCGGATCCGTTGTTGTTGGCTGCGCCGGATATCAACAGCGTTAACGGCGACGAGCTCAATCTTTATACGTACTCAAAAAACAATCCAATAACATTTACTGATCCCGAAGGGCTTTTGGCGAACTGTGGTGTGGGTTGTGAGGATGAAATTGATTACGGTCTCAAAACCGGGACAATTGAACTCGGTGGTAAGGGAATTGCGATGGCAGCTAAAGGGCTTTTTAAGCTTGTTGGCAAAGCTGCTCGTCTGCTGAAGTCAGCCAAAAATTCGAACGCAGCCGACAATACAGTAAAAGTTACCACATCACTTGAAAATGCACATAAGACCGCCAAGGCAGGGCAAGAGATAAGTCAGTTTTCGCGAGAGCAATTGAAGTGGAAGAGTGCTCTATATTCGAAAAACATCACACTTAAAAACCTCGGGCGTCCTGGCAAAAGAAGAGGTGTACGGGAGCTACAAGGTGATGCAAACGATGCGCGGAAAGTATTCGATCGCTTGAGGAATGGGAATGTTGTCACGGAAGCCAAGGGCGGCGTATTTGTAGCAAAAGGTGGAAAGGGTGGGCATATTACCTTGCGAGAAACGTTAAAATTTGGACCGCCAACAGTGGATGTTCATGGTGTTGAAGATGGTGTTAGGAAATTAAAATTTATTGGAGAAAGCAAATGGTAGACACTCTTACAACGAAACAAGAACGAGCTCAGCTTCTTCAAACTTGGAAGCAGGCGTTTGCTAGCAATAATCCGTTCGGAGACCCCTTTCGTGAAGATTGGAATGTGCTTTTGTTTTATCCGACCTACGGCTATCACTTTGAAGAGCATCAATATGACGCGTTGATGGCCGCGGTACTTCAAAGCGGTGCGGGCGAAGCACTCATTTTGGAAAGTGAGCTTGAATCAAAGTCTTTTGAAGCGGCACAAAGCTGGCGAATGACGCCAGATACTCAATATGCCGAATACTGTGAGATCGGTATTCGGGTGGAAAATAGTATTTGGTCTCCGAGCGGTAAATGGGGGGGGATGATATCGCATGAGCTTCACGCGATCATCGGTGGCGAGCCTGACTTTATAAAGACATTGCTGTCGACAGCACCCTTTGCACAGCAGGAACAGGATGAGTTGCTGAAGTTTTGGGAGGATAATTCTGACGTCGAGTGGCTTCACAATATCATCGCGCGTCGGGGGATTTTATAAGTTCAAAGTCCGAATGATTGTGAAAGCCGGGGCGAACGACAACAACGAAAACCTTGGATGAGCACAGAGTAAACCACCCGCCACGTCTGCGGCGAGGGCGGCCGCCGCGTCCTGCGCGAGACGACCAACAACCTCACCGGCCAAAAGAAGCGCATCATTGACTTCGCCGGGATCGCCGAGATTCGCCCTGACGAGGGCATCATGCTGTTGCGCGTGCCGGTCAACGGCGCGGTGATGGTCGAGGAGGCGCGCTCGCTCATCGACGGCGCGCGCGACGAGCGCCAATCCGGCTACCTGCACACCGACATCCGCGGCTCCACGCTCGCCCGGGCCGACTGGTCCGAGCAGATGTCGCTGCCGTTTGAGGAGGCCGAATACAGCGCGTGGGGCGAGACGCTTCGGGTCAGCGAGCTCGACGCGCCGACCCACCAATTTGTCGGCTTTGAGCCGGACCCGGCGACCGGGTGGTATTTTATGGGGGCCAGGGTTTATGACCCGGAGTTGAGGCGGTGGTTGTCGCCGGATCCGTTGTTGTTGGCGGCGCCGGAGGTGGATACGGTTGGGGGGCAGGAGTTAAATCTGTACTCTTATTCACGAAATAATCCGGTGGGGCGCATCGATCCAGAAGGTACTTTCAGCAGCGTGATTACTGGGGTTGTTGACCCAGAACTACAGCGGGCTATCGTCGAACCTATAGTGGGCTTTTTCGCTGAATACGTCGCCGTTCCTGGCATCGCCGGTATGTTCGGAGATAATACGTCGAATACACCTGATTTGGGTGAGCAGACTGTTGCGCGGAATTCACTGGGTGAGGAAGCTTTTAATGCTGCTACAGGGGGCAGATTTGGAGGTATTGGCAAAGGCGTCAAAAAGGTCAAAAGTGCTCGTGCTGCTCACAAGGCGAAGGCGCCACATGTTGCCAAAAACGCATTGACTAAATATCGAGGTAAAACCTGGAATCTGGGAGACAAAGCTGAAGTTCGCCTTACCAAAAGAGATATGGAGCATATTCTCGTGCGACACCATCCCAAGCATTGGACTGGTACAACAAAGAAAACGCAAACTTTCTTTAAGTCTGAAATGACGATTGATGATATAGAAGGTGTTGTTGGGAAGATTATTCATCGGAATAAAAGTAAAATTAATCGCAACGGAGATAGTCAATATATTCGTGGGGTCGTGGACGGTCAGGCCTATAAGGTGGGCTTGCGCGACGGTCATGTCCGCACTGCTTTTCCTGTTAAGGAGTGATGATTATGAAGTCTAAAGGCGTTTTGAAAATAGAGAACGTGATTCGGATGTCCGACGGTAGTTTTATATCGCTAGAGGAAGCGACCAGAGTAATCCCTGACACGCTTTTTGAAGATACTGAAAATAAATGTGAACCGTTAGGAATTTACAAGTTGATTGTAAATGGTAACGTGTTCATGGATGAAAGTTTTTTTGATAGCATTATTGATATGTGGGGGTATTTTATCAATGCGGTGGAAGACTTTCTAAATGGAGACCCGGCGGAAATTGGTTTTTTTGATCAGCCAATTACATTGAAAATGATTCCCGACCGGAATCAATCGGTCAAACTTGTTTTAGACCCTTGTGTGGAGCCGGTTCGGGCGGTGTTGGTTTCGAGGGATTCTTTCTTGAAAGAATTTGTTCGTGCTGGTTACGAGTTTTTCAGGATATGGGTTGACTATGATAAAGCTCGTAGCGAAGAATCGGTCTCTAGCTACTTCGAACGTATTAAGAAAATTGAAAGCGTTGCGAACAAAGAGTTGCGAATATAGATGAATGGTTTAGAGTTACGGATTCAATGTTGATATTTGTTTTAAGTAGAGCTTTTAGTTGTTCTTTTTTAAATATGAAGAGGTGGTTGGAAAAGGGGTGTAAATAGGATAGTCGTAAGTGTAGTCCTCGGTTTGTAGAATTGGTTGTCATTTCTTTGCTCCGGGAGATAAATTCATTAAATATGTTAAAGAAACCTCAACCAGATTGTTTTGCTGGTGAATTCGACGGAAGACCAGAAAGTCGGTCAAAAAAAATGCGTCATCGACTTCGCCGGGCTCGCCGAGATCCGCCCCGACGAGGGCATCATGCTGTTGCGGGTGCCGGTCAACGGCGCCGTGATGGTCGAGGAGGCGCGCTCGCTTGTCGACGGCGCGCGCGACGAGCGCCAATCCGGCTACCGGCACACCGACATCCGCGGCTCCACGCTCGCCAGGGCGGATGGGCTGCCGTCTGGGCTCGTCAGTCGTATTCACCGGCCAGTCAAGCTGGCCGGGGCCTTCGCTTGCTGCGCCAGCCTCTCCAACCTCACCGTGAGCGCCCGCAGTCTCGACAAGTCTGCAGCACCCGGCGACCTGCCGTGCGCCCGTTCCGGCAATGCATGTAATTAGGGTCGACCCCCGCTGCAGGCATTGTCCGACCCTGTCCAGTAGGGATTAACCCCCGCCGTTTGCGTGTGATGAACGGCTGCGCCGGCCCGTCATCCAGGATGCAGTATATGGCGGGATGGGCGCGGTGGGGCGTGGCCCCGACGAAGGGATCATGTTGCGTCGCGTCCCGGTCGGCGCGGCGCGTCGCGTGCCAGCAACGCCTCGCCAAATAGAGCACCTTTTAAAGCAGCGCATCTCCAACGCGGCGTCCCCCCTTCTGACGCGCTCCGCGCGCCATCTTCCCCCAAAGGGGGCAGAATTACGGTTGCGCTCTCGGGGCGCTTTGGGCGGGCGAGTTTAGGGGCGCTCCAAGTTGGCGATGGGTTGCGTTTTGATGCGTGTTGCTGAGGCGTTGCGAGAAGAGACCCATTGCGTGCCAGAAGCGCCACAAACACCGCGTGCTAAGAGCGCCCCGCAGGAGCAACAGTAGATCTTCCCCTCTGGGGAAGATGTCGCGAAGCGACAGAAGGGGGGCTGCGTGCCTGCGAGGCGTTGCGTATCGCCAAGGCGTTGCGCTCTCGGGGCGCTTTGGATTTGCGGTGCGTCGCGTACCAGCAAGCCGTCCCGGTGCGTGCCATATAAGTAAGGCGTCGCGAGCGATCTCGGCGTCTCCGGCGCATATAGAATCGCCGCCCGCGTAAGGCGAGGGCGCTTGGCGATGATCGCGCCCCTTTAACCCTATGGCTTGACACTCTCGAATTGGGCGTGTTAGTCCCGCCGCGCGTGCTCCCAGGGCGTTGAAATTGAGCCCCGAGTTCACGCGATGAAGACTTCCAAAATGGAAGCGAGAAACCCGGACGACCACCACCGGTCATGGTCCCTCAGTAGAGAGCCTAATAATGTTAAATAGCCTGGCCGTATCGGCCCTATCCAGCGCCCTGTCGACTCAGTCCACGCCCCTTATCGCGGCCGTGGCCATTGATATCGATGGTACGATCATCGTCCAGATGGTCCTTTTCTGGTTCGTTCTTGGATTCCTTCACTTCACGCTCTTTCGCCCCTATTTGAAGGCGGTTGATGCGCGTGAAGAGGGCGTCGACGGATCGCGAGAGGAGGCCGCTGAGATGCAGACGCGCGCCGGCCGCGTGATCGAGGAGTACGAGGCGAAGATGCGCCAGGCCCGCCGCGACGCCACCGACGTGCGTGAGTCCCTGCGAAACCAGGGCCTCCAAGAGCAGAACGATATGGTCGGCGAGGTCCGCGAGCAGATTCAGCAGGACCTTGAGATGGAGCGCGGCCGGATCGAGGCCAAAGTCCAGACCGCTCGCGCCACGATCCAGACCCGCGCGAAGTCGCTGGCTGGTGATATGGTCCGCCAGATTTTGCCCCAATAATCATTGCGTCTTCGCCGCTCGCGCCCAGACCTTTGCGTCCCGGGCGCCGCGGTGTTAGTGCCGCAGTTGAATTCGAGCAGATTGAAATAGGTATTGAGCCATGAAGTTGCGAACACAGAAATTGGGCAAGGCCCGCCGTACCATCCGCACCTCGCGCAGCGTCGCTGTGGCGATCGCCGCGGCGTTGCTGCTGCTCGCCCAGCCGGCCTTCGCCGCCTCGGGCGCCGCCGGAGGGTTTGATTGGCTTTCCTGGGGCGTAAGCATTGTTAATTTGCTGATTTTCCTCGGGATTCTCTATAAATTCGCCGGCCCCGGCATTACGAAGCATTTCGAGGGGCGCCGGGCCCAACTTCTGGAGAACCTCGACGAGGCGCGCGCGCTTCGCGAAGAGGCCGAAGCCCGTCTCGAAGAGTATAGCGCCCGCCTGGACTCGCTTGAGGCCGAGCGCAAGGCGCTGCTCGACGAGTACCATATGCAGGGCGAGCGCGAGAAAAAACGCATCATCGAGGAGGCGAAAGCCCAGGTCGATAAGATGCGCGCCGACGCCAAAACGAGCGTTGAGCAAGAGATCAAGAAAGCGGTGGCCTCCCTTGAGCGCCAGATGGTAGAGCAGGCGGTCGAGCAGGCCGAGAGCATCGCGCGCGCCGAATTGGACGCCGGTCGCCAGAAGGCCCTGCTTGACTCCTATACCAAAGAATTGAGTTCGATGGACGCGATCCACGGTTCCGGACGCGCCGCATAAGTTATGCCCTGGGCCGCAATCGGCCCGGGCGTCAAGTCGCTGAATTTCCAGCATCTTTTAGCATTTAAGAGTGAGCACTCATGGCAGGCGAATTAGTTGCAAGAAGATACGCGCAGGCGCTGCTCGACATCGGTGTTGAGCGCGATAATTGCGAGACCATTCGCGAGCAGTTGAACCAATTGGCTCAGCTTCTCGAAGAAGTTCCGGCCTTCAGCAGCGTATTGCTCAATCCGAGTCTTCGGCTGAGCGAGCGTCGCGACGTGATTCGCGCGATCGCCGATAAATATAAGTGGGATCCGGTGGTGCGTAACTTCTCGCTGATTCTGCTCGACAACCATCGAGTGGATGTCGCCGGCGCCATCGCTCGCCAATTCGGCGAGATGGTCGACAAGCGCCTGGGCAATATCCGCGCCCACGTGACCAGCGCGGTCGAACTGGACGCCACGCAGCGCGCCGAGATTAAGGCAGCGCTGGTGAAGCTCACGGGCAAGAATGTGTTGCTTGAGACCGACACCGACGCCGAGATTCTGGGCGGCGCGATCACCCGCATCGGCAGCGTGGTCTATGACGGCTCGACCCGCAGCCATATTGAGCGGCTGCGCCAGTCGATTCTGGCAGAAGTTTAATCGGTCCCCCGCCAAGGCGGACCGTAGCAATAAATTATCTAGCGGACTCAGAAGCTACTTTTTGAGTCATTGAAATTTGGTAAGTCGCGCCCTCCCAAGAGGGTGTGTTCTTAAAGCGTTAATAGCGGGCTCGCCAACCAGGCGGCCCCCCAGAGGCAGGGAAAAGAGATGGACATTAATATCGAAGAGATCAGTTCCCTTATTAAGGAGCAGATTGAGAACTACGATAAACGTGTCGGCGTCGAGGAAACCGGCACGGTCATCTCGGTCGGCGACGGTATCGCTCGCATTTACGGGCTCGAGAAGGCCCAGGCCGGCGAGTTGCTCGAATTCCCACACGGGGTTCTGGGCATGGTTCTTAACCTCGAGGAAGACAACGTTGGTGCCGCGCTTCTGGGCGACGGCTCCAAGATCGTTGAGGGAGACCAGGTCAAACGTACCGGTCGTATTACCGACGTTCCGGTCGGCCCGGAGCTGCTCGGTCGCGTCGTCAACCCGCTGGGTCAGCCCATTGACGGAAAAGGCCCGATCGACGCCAAAGAGCGTCGTCGCGCCGAGGTCAAAGCCCCCGGAATTATCGAGCGTAAATCGGTTCACGAGCCGCTGCAAACCGGCATGAAAGCCATCGACTCCATGGTCCCGATCGGACGTGGCCAGCGTGAGCTTATCATTGGTGACCGTCAGACGGGTAAGACCGCTGTCGCCATCGATACGATCATCAACCAGAAGGGCCTCGACGTTAAGTGCATCTACGTCGCCATCGGCCAGAAAGAGTCGACGGTCGCCCAGATCGTGGACCGTCTGCGTCAGCACGGCGCCCTTGAGTACACCACGGTCGTCAGCGCCGCGGCTTCCAACCCCGCGCCGCTGCAGTACCTCGCACCGTACGCCGGTGTCGCCATGGGCGAGTATTTCCGTGATAACGGCCAGCACGCGCTGATCGTGTATGATGACCTCTCCAAGCAGGCCGTCGCGTATCGCGAATTGTCGCTGCTCCTTCGTCGCCCGCCGGGACGCGAAGCGTACCCTGGAGACGTCTTCTACATTCACAGCCGTCTGCTTGAGCGCGCCGCTAAAATGAGCGACGTCGAGGGTGCAGGTAGCCTCACCGCGCTTCCGATCATTGAGACCCAGGCCGGCGACGTCTCGGCGTATATTCCGACCAACGTCATCTCGATTACCGACGGTCAGATCTTCCTTGAGACCGACCTGTTCTTCTCGGGTGTGCGTCCCGCCATTAACGTGGGTATCTCGGTTAGCCGCGTCGGTGGTGCTGCTCAGATTAAGGCGATGAAGAACGTCGCCGGTACGCTGAAGCTTGACCTGGCTCAGTTCCGTGAGCTCGAGGCTTTCTCGCAGTTCGCCTCCGACCTCGACGAAGCGACCCAGCGCCAGCTGGCCAAGGGTGTGCGTCTGGTCGAAATCCTCAAGCAGAAGCAATTCTCTCCGCTTCGCGTCTCCAAGCAGATCCTCATCATCTTCGCCGCCAACGTCGGCTTTGTGATGGACTTGGAGGTCTCCGACCTCGCCAAATACGAGGAAGGCCTCTACGAATTCGCTGAGAGCAAAGACCCCGAGATCTGGGATAAGATCGAAGGCGACGGTAAATTCGGTAAGAAATATCGTACCGATAAGCAGTCCAAGGTCACCGCTCAGGTGCTCGATATCCTCGACGAATATACGGCAAACTTCCTGGCCTCTCTTGAGCCGGCCGCTGCCGAATAAGTGTCAACCCTGTCTGCCGCCGGACCGTTGGTCTGGCGGCAACACTGATTTGCGATGAGACTATGCCAAGCCTCAAAGATATTAAGAGTCGAATTGGGTCGATTAAGAACACCCAGAAGATCACCAGCGCGATGAAGATGGTGGCCGCGGCCAAATTGGCCCGCGCCCAGGAAAACGTCGAAGCTGCGCGCCCCTATGCCACGAAGATGGGCGAGGTGATCGGAAACCTGGTTCAGCGCGCGGAGGGCGGCGGACATCCGCTGCTCGACCAGCGTGAGGACGCCGATCGCGTGCTGGTGTACGCGATCTCGAGTGACCGGGGTCTCTGCGGTGGATTTAACTCCTACCTTTTTCGAAAGGTCGATAAATTTATCGCCGACGAGAAGCTCTCGGGCGAGAAGGTGTCGGTGGTGACCGCGGGTACCAAGGGTCAGAACTATTTTCGTCGCACCAAGCGCCACTCCGTGGGGCATTTCGACGATGTGATCGACCTGCCGGGATTCGATGAGGCGCGCCGCGTGGCCAAACATGCGGTCGAGCTCTTCACCAGCGGCGAGTACGACAACGTCTATATCGCGTATAACGAGTTCATCTCGGCGATCGAATATGAGACGCGCCTTGTGCCGCTGCTGCCGTTGAGCCAGGAGCTTTTCGAGAGCGCGGAGGGCGCCGAGGCCGCGACTGAGTCGGCCGACTATATTTATGAGCCCGGCGAGGAAGAGTTGCTCGCCCAGATGCTCCCGTCCTACGTCGAGGTCCTGGTGCTGCAGGCGCTGCTTGAGTCCTACGCGGCCGAGTGGAGCTCGCGCATGGCCGCCATGGACAGCGCGACCAAGAACGCCAGCGATATGATCGAGTCGTTGACGCTGCAATATAACCGCGCCCGTCAGGCCTATATCACCAAAGAAATCTGCGAGATCGTCAGTGGTGCCGAATCGCTGAAAGGGTAAGACCCGACTGGGTCGACCCGAGGCGCGTCGCGAAGTGATGACTCGGGCAACAAAATTAATTCGAAGTCTTTTTGAAATAGATTCAGGAGAGAGAAAATGAACACCGAATCCAACGTTTATGGCGAGATTCGCCAGGTCACCGGACCGGTCGTCGACGTCGCATTTCCGGCCGGTTCCGTGCCGGGCGCGCTGACGGCGCTGCGGGTTACCAACCCGCTGGTGAGCGACAAAGAATGGAACACCGTTCTGGAAGTCTCGTTGCACCTGGGTGAGGGCGTGGTTCGCGCCATCGCCATGGACTCCACCGACGGTCTGACCCGTGGAGCCAAGGTCAAAAATACCGGCGCCATGATCACGGTTCCGGTCGGTCGTGAGGTGCTCGGACGTATCCTCAACGTCACCGGTACCCCGGTGGACGGCGTGAGCATTTTCCAACTCAAAGATGGCACGGCTGTGCGCGGTACGCTCGACTCCGAGAGCGACACCGCCTACACGGTCAAAGTCCGCGGCACCACCGCCGACACGATTCACGACTTCGAGGTCGTTCAGGTCTCCAAGACCAACGTCGCCGCAGTGCTCGAGACCGAGGCTACGCAGCGTTGGCCGATTCACCGTCAGCCGCCCCCCTTCGAGCAGCAGGCGGTCGCGACCGAAGCCTTCGAGACGGGCATTAAGGTTGTCGACTTGCTCGCCCCGTACGCACGTGGTGGTAAGGTCGGTCTCTTCGGTGGTGCAGGTGTTGGTAAGACGGTTCTGATTCAGGAGCTCATCAACAATATCGCGCTTGAGCACGGTGGTTTCTCGGTGTTCGGCGGCGTCGGTGAGCGTACCCGTGAGGGTAACGACCTTTATTTCGAGATGATGGAGGCCGGTGTTCTGGCCGCCAACGGCGACTGGGCCAACTCGAAGGTTGCGCTTTGCTTCGGTCAGATGAACGAGCCCCCCGGAGCGCGTGCGCGCGTTGCCCTGTCGGCGCTGACCATCGCCGAGTATTTCCGTGACGAAGAAGGCCAGGACGTGCTTCTCTTCATCGACAATATCTTCCGCTTTACCCAGGCAGGCTCGGAGGTTTCCGCGCTCCTTGGACGTATCCCGTCCGCAGTCGGTTACCAGCCTACGCTGGCCACCGAGATGGGTAACCTTCAGGAGCGAATTACGACGACCAAGAACGGCTCGATTACCTCCGTTCAGGCCATCTACGTTCCCGCTGATGACCTTACTGACCCGGCTCCCGCGACCGCATTTGCTCACTTGGATGCGACCACCGTTCTCTCGCGTCAGCTCGCCTCGCAGGGTATCTACCCGGCGATTGACCCGCTCGACTCGACCTCGACGATTCTGTCGGCATCGGTCGTCGGCCAAGAGCATTATAACGTCGCCCGTCGCGTGCAGGAGACGCTGCAGCGTCACCGCGAGCTTCAGGACATCATCGCGATTCTCGGTATGGACGAGCTGTCCCCCGAGGACAAAAAGACCGTTGAGCGCGCGCGTAAGATTCAGCGCTTCCTGTCGCAGCCCTTCCACGTCGCCGAGCAGTTCACCGGTATGCCCGGTAAATACGTCAAACTCGAAGACACCATCGCGGGCTTCGAGGCGCTTCTTAACGGCGAGGTCGACCATCTTCCCGAGCAGGCATTCTACCTGCAGGGCACGCTGGACGACGTCAAAAAACGCGCCGAAGAGATGGCCGCAGAAGTTTAATTCTAGCCGAGGGCGCCGGCGTCCGTGGACGCCGGCGCCCTCGATATCACAGACGCATCGCTTCTCCGATCGGGCGCGCGCGCCGCGCCGTCCGGTCATTATGAAGACTTTAGGCTCGCTGAGAGAAAATCATGGCTGCAGCGCAAATTAAACTCGAAGTTGTGACCCCGACCCGAGCCGTATTGAGCGTGGAGGTCGACGAAGTCGTCCTCCCCGGATCGTTGGGACAAATGGGCATCTTGCCCGGGCATTTGCCTCTTTTGACCGGCCTGGACGTCGGCGCGATGATCTTGCGCGACAACGGCACCGAGCGCCGCTTCTTCATCGACAAGGGATTCGCAGAAATCCTGGACGACAAGATCAGCGTGCTCACTCAGGGCTGCGAGGGTGTCAGCGATATCGATATCGAGCACGCTCGCGCGGAGTTCAAGGAAGCCGAGCAAGAGATCGGACGCCTTGAGAAGTTGACCAACGTCGAGGAAGTCGAGGACACCGAAGAGCTTCTGAAGCGCTATCGTGAGTCCCTGGAGCGCGCGCGTACGCGTCTTCTTGTCGCTGGTGAAGGCGACGCCTCCGACGCCTGAGTTCGGGACAAACAATTACACCGTTTTGATATTGGATGATTGTTCAGAATTGGTGGATGATTGATTGAGCGGCGCCCCTCGGGGCGCCGTTATTTTTTGCCCAAAATCGCTTCGATGAATTGGGCGGCGGTCGACTTGGCGGTGAGTATCGTGGAGGGCTGGCGCCTGGCGCATATGAAAAAGCCCCGCTCTCTGGGAGAGCGGGGCTTCTTAGTGCGAGGCGCGGCGGCCATCGGCCGCCTTAGCTTTTAGTAGGCGGGCATGGAGTTGCACGCGCCAACATAGTCGACCGAGACGCCTTCGAGCAGGGCGTTGCACTCGTTGGTGTAGGTCTGGCCGTCGCAACCGCAGACCGGGTCATATTGGGTCGAGCAGACTTCCGGGCGCGACTTGCACTCGCCGGTGGCGTCGGCGCGACCGCAATAGGCGTTCGAGCTATAGACGCAGACCTGGTCGGCGTCGCAGGTGTCGCCGAGGCGCGCGCCACAGGCGGTGGGCTCGGCGTTGCACATGCCCTGGTGCACGACCGACACGTGGGCGACGCCGGCGGCGCAGGCGTTCGAGTAGGTTTTTCCGTCGCAACCACAGACCGGGTCATAGACGGCGGGGCACATGGTCGGGCGCTCCTGGCAGGTGCCGGGGCCGGCCTCGATGCCGCACTGGTTCGGGTCGTTCGGGACACACGCGGTGCCCTCGGGGCAGGTGTTTCCGGTCTGGCCACCGCAGGTCTGCACGGGCGCGTCGCATGCTCCTTCGTGCGCAACCGATACGCCGGCGCCGAGCGCGTTGCACTCGTTGGAATAGGTGCGTCCGTCGCAACCGCAGACCGGCGCATATTCGCGGGTGCACAGCTCGGGCGCCAATTGGCAGGTGCCCATCTGGTCCCACATGCCGCAGTTTTGAGCCTGCTCGAAGATGCAATTCTCGTCGGGGTTCACGCAGGTGAGGCCCTGGATGCCGCCGCATTCCGCGAAGCTGGATTCGGGGGGCGGTGGGGGCGTGTCGTCTTCGCCGCCACAGGCCAGAATGCTCAGGATCAGCAGCATGCTCATCAGAGCCGCGCCGAAGGTCATCATTTTGTCGAGTTTCTTCATCAATTCTCTCCAATTAATTTGGGGCGATTCGCCCACTAAATAATAAAAACTACGAATATCTAAATAGCTACAGATTACTGAATTGGTTTGGCGATTGATCCGGCGGCGACTGGGGCAGTGGATCAACGCGGCCGACACCTGTGAATTAACGCACTGGTGAGAACGTCAGGCTGACTGCCGCTCGATGCTCTTGCCGCCATAGATAATCGTTGCCTCTCCCTAGTTTAATTTATTTGACATAGTCAAGAGTGCTCTGCGGGGTGTGGCGAAGGTAAACGCCAGGTTCCACAAAAAAACGCCCCGGACCGTGAGGGCCGGGGCGGTGTGCTGCGGGTGCTGCGCTGCCGTCGGGTCGAAGACCGAGGCGGCGCGGTTCGTTCGCGACGCTTAGTTCAGCGGACCGATCAGCCATTTGGCGCGCGCGCGCGTGACGATGTCGCCGCTGGTGTCGCGCGTCACGACCTCGAGGACGTATTCGGCGCGCTCGTTGGTCTCGGGGATCTCGCAGTGGCACTCGGCGGTCAGGGTGCCGCGGGCTTTCTTGAGATAGTCGATCTCCAGACCGGTCAAAATCGCGCGGGTCTTCGGCGGCAGCGAATACGTGAACGCGAGGCCCGACGAGACCTCGGCGAGGTTCATCAGCGCGATGGCGTGGATCGACTTGAGGTGGTTTCGCACCTGTTTGCGGTCGCGCATCTCGATACGGGCGTAGCCGCGCTCGAGGTCGCGAACGATGGGGCGGATGGTCCCGGTATAGGGCGCCATACGGCCGACGATTCGACCGAAGACATGGCCGCCTTTGGGCACGTTTTTGAGTTTATCCCAGGTCTTTTGCAAAATGGCGAGTGGATCAGCCATGAGGAAGGTTCTCCGAAAAATGTTTTGGGGGAGGGCGCGGCCCGCAGTGCGTGGTGCCGGGGCGGGTTGGTCGCGCCGGTCAAGATGCACTGCTTTAGCCGCGGCGCCGCTCGATGGCAAGCAAAAGTACGGCCGCCGCGATTCCCAGGCGCCGGTCCAACAACTGTTCGGTGTCCAGGGAGAAGTCGATGTCGAAGCGCGCCACGAACGGATTGAGGTGCTGGCGAAAGACGGCGACGCGCTGGCCATAGAGTTGGACGTAAAAGGCCTGTGGGAGCAGGTGGAGCATCAATCGGCGCGCCAGCGCGAGGTGGTCCTCCTCGATGACACCGATCTCGGCGCCCTCGTTATTTTGGATGAGCCAGCGGTCTCGCCAGAGGCTGCGGAGCCCCTCGCGTTTGAGCACGCCGAGCGCTTCGCCGGCCGGCGTCGAGATATCATAGGCCGCCGAAAAGTCGATCATATGGCGCGCCCGGATACGGATCAGCGGGGTCGCCATCGATTCGTCGCGATAGATGGTGATCGCTTCTTTGAAGCGAAACGCCTTTTGTTTGACGAAAAAATGCAACTTCTGGTTGGGGCCGTAGACCCGAAAAACGCTCCCCCAGAGCGTGAGCGGTTGCTTGCGCGCGGTATAGCGCTCGCCGGCGAATCGGCTCAACGCGTTGCGAGCGAACGCGGGTACTTCGTCTGTTGCCCTCGGTGCGCTCATGAATGCACTACTCATTTGGGGGATAAATCGTGAGCATTGTAGCACGGGTGGGGCGGATTGGCAGAAGGGAATTGCTTCGTGGGTGCGGTGGAGGCCGGGGCGAAGGAGTCGCCCCGGCTGAGCCGCTATGAATTAGCCCTGGCGGCCTTCGATGGCGAGCAGCAAAACCACCGACGCGATGCCGAGGCGGCGGTCGAAGAGGTCCTGCTGGTCCAGTGAGAAGTCGATATCGTATTTGGCGATAAAGGGGTTGAAGTGCTGACGGTACTCCGCGGCCTTTTGCCCCTTGATGGTGACGGTGAAGGACTGCGGTATCAGGTTCGACAGGAAGCGGCGCACCAGGGCCAGGGCCGCTGAGTCTTCTTCGATGGTGCCGACGGTTTGACCGCTGGCGTCGAGGACATGCCATTTGTCGCGCAGGATGCTCTTTAGGCCGTCGCGCTTAAGGGCGCCAATGGCCTCGCCCTGGGGCGTCGTCACATCGTAGGTGCCCGAGAAGTCCATGATGCTGCGCGCCTGAATCTTGAGGACCTCGGTGGTCATGGTTTCGTCGCTATAGACGGTGATCGCCTCTTTGAGCTTGAATGCCTTTTGCTTGATATAAAACCGCAGATCGGCGTTCGGCCCATAGATATGAAATTGCTGACCCAAAAAGGAGAAGACCTTTTTGCGGGCCATAAACTGTTGGCCCGAGAAGTGCGTTAGGCCATTCTCGACATAGTTCGGTGCGTCTGTAGGCTGCGGTGCTGCGCTCATCAGCGTTCCCTTTGGTCGGGTAAAATTATTGGATTGCGGCTGAAGCATATCAGTTGGTGGGCTGGATTGAATAGCGTAAAACGGCGCGTGGGCGATCTTTTTAGGGCGGTTGAGGGCGTGAGCCAGGGAGGACCCAAAAAACTTGGCAGGCCGGGGCGCTGTGGTATTCAGTGGTCGTGGTTGCACGGTGGAGCGCAGTGGTCTGCGTTGCCAGGCGATGCACGGGAAGCGCGCGGGAGATGCGCGCCGTGGACATTCAGTAGGAGAGAGCTCATGGAAGAGACGCGAAGAGAGCAAGAGCGCACGGAATGCGACATTATTCTGAATAAGGTGGAGAACGGGAATCGCAACATCTGTCGGGCGACGAATATCTCGTTGAGCGGCATGCAGCTCATGCGTTTGTTGGAGCCGCATCGAAAGAGCGACGAGGACGCGAGTGCGCTGCGATTGCAATTCACCTTGCCGGGCCAACCGGAGCCGCTGGATGTTAAGGCCGAGCGAATCTACGACTGTGAAGATGGACTGGTCGGGGTGCGCTTCGTAAATATCTCGCACCAACATTTTGTCCTGCTGCGCGACTGGCTGCGGGAGCAATCGATCTCGAGCATCCCGGTATTTCGGGAAAAGGCTGCGAGTTGAGTAGCGATTGAGTGCATTGATTCGAAAGCAAAAAAAGCGAGCCAAATGGCTCGCTTTTTTTGCGTTTAGCCCAGCCGGCGATTGGCCGGCTGGGGACGACAAGATTAGTAGCGTTTCAGGCTGAAATAGCCGATGGCGAAGCTAACCAGACCGTTGAGCCCAAGCCACGTGCGGTCGAGCAGTCCGGTGCCCGGAATCCACTGCACGTCCGAGGTGAAGAGGAAGGTCTCGGTGAGCAGGAATCCTGCCATGCCCAGGGCGATGCCGGAGGCGATATATTTCCAGCGCTTGCTTCCGCCCAGCAGGGCCACCGCGCCCAGGGGAATGAGGAAACTGGCGAGCAGCGGGTTCTGGTTGAAATTCGCCCCGAATAGAGCCAGGTCGGCCTCGGCCAGCGGATGGGCGAGCGTGCTCACGACCGCCCCAAAGATGCCCGCGTCGCCGACGAGGAATGGCAGGAAGAAGAGTCCACTGGCGCTCAGCGCGCTGATGGCGAGGACCTTGGGTTGGAAGCCGCCGGCGACGCCGAGCAGGTCTTTTCGACGCACGCCCACCAGGGCGAAGATTGCGAGGAGCAGGCCACCGGCGAAGCGCCACGAACCCTGGCCAAGCGCGGCTGCTTTGACGGCCTTATCGGCCTGCATCAGCCCGGCGCCGTAGTGCTCCTGGAATTCCTCGGCGCTGTCGAAGCGGTCGCGGAAGGAGTCGTCGGCGGTCTTCGTCAGGATCTTCTCGACTTCTTCGGGACGCGTGATGCCCTGGCTGATAACCAGCGCGGCGGCGGCGGCCACATGGGGGCTCGCCATCGACGTTCCCATATAGAGGAGGAAGTCATGCTGGTCGGTTTTGCCGTCCTTCAGGGTTTGCTGCATGATGCCGTCGGGGCGCCCGTCGCCGTTTTGGTCCACGCGGGTGTTGCCACCGGGCGCGGCGATATCGACGAATTTACCCCATTGCGAATAGAAGGTGGTGTTCTGGTCGAATTGGGTCGCCGCGACGGCGATGACGCCCTTATAGGCAGCGGGGTAGCTCGGGCCGCGTTTGCCGCCGTTGCCGGCTGCAGCCACGACGGTCACGCCTTTTTTGTTGGCGTATTTAATCGCGCGGCTCATGACCAGGCTGGGGAGCGGTCCGCCCAGGCTCATATTGATGACCTGCGCGCCGTTATCGGCGGCGAATCGAATCGCGTCGCTGATGTCGGAGACCTGTCCGAAGCCCTGCGAGTTCAGGACGCGAAGCGGCATGATCTTGGCGTTGAACGCCAGGCCGGCGACGCCGTAGCTATTGTCGGTGGTCTGGGCGATGGTGCCGGCGACATGGGTGCCGTGGCCGTGGCCATCCCAGGCGAAGTCGTTATTGTCGACGAAGTCATAGCCCGCAACCATGGCGGTTCCGTCGAGGTCTTTGGGGCGGGTGATGCCGCGCTCTGGAGCGTTCTCCATGGCGACGCCGGTGTCGATGACCGCAACGGTCACGCCACGGCCGGTCGACACCTTCCAGGCGCTCTCAGCGCCGACCTGTTTGAAGTTCCATTGGAATTGGTAGAGCGGGTCGTCCGGCGCCCCGTCAAAGAGCGGGGTGTTGCCGGGCGTCGGCGCTGCGCTTTTGTCGTCGGCGCTCATGTCGCGGGCAGAGGCTGCCTGACCAAAGAGCGAGTATTCGAAGTTCTCTTCGACGGCCTCGATCAATCCTGCCGGTGCGCTGGCGAGGACGCAGTCCTTAATATACGGCACCGCGCCCTCGGGGACGTCGGCGATGAAGAGGTTCTCATCGTCGCTATATTGGCTATTGAGCCGCAGCTGCAGGCCAACCTGCTCGCCGAACGCGACGATCTCTTCATTCGGGACCGCGTCGTCGAAGTCGAAGAGGATCTGGTCGCCGCTGGGGTCGGTGTCCATGATGGCCTGGGCGAGCATGGGATCGGCCCCCATGGCGGCCCGCGCCTGCGCCGGCGAGTAGGCCGGGATATTCTTGGTGCTCGGCTGAGCCCCGTTGAGGCAAGCCTGCCAGTCTCCCAATGTCTTCTGGGGGGCCTGGGCCGACGCGATCTGAGGCGCCCCAATCAGCATCATCAGCAACGTTGCTGGGACGGCTCCGAGGCGAAGCCAATTCGGCGCGCGTTTAGTCATCATGGTCTGCTCCTAATTGAATGTCAGCGATTCTGATTGCGCGAGCGTAGTCCGCACGAAACGTCGCAGCTAATCGGGCACGAGCTTAAGATTAGCCACCGCGATATATACAGCAAATAGAGTTTAGGGATCTATTCCCGCTATATGCGCACCCTAAAGTATAGCATTACCCTGGGCGCGAGTCATGTTGCGCGCCGCCCCGCGCCTGCGGCCGCCTAATTCGTCGAGGATACCGATAGGTGGTTGTCCGAAGCGCCTCCTTTCATTTAAGGTAAGTGCAGTTTGTCGTTTTGAGAACCCGAGAATAACTTTAAATCATCTAAAGCGACGTCTTTAGATTCGCAAAAAGGCCGCGATGGAACGCACCCAGTCTGGCAGTATTAGTAGTGATTCGGGCGTGGGACCTACGAATCTTCTCGACGGACACAACGGCGAGGATTTCAGCGCCACGCTCCTTGAGATGCTCGATGACGCCATCGACAAGGACGCGAATCTGCGCGCGGCGTTGATGCTCCTGGAATATTTCCATCCGGACACCTGCCTCCCCGACGAGAGCGCGTTGATGGCGGAGCGGGCGGCCAAGGTTCTGGCCAATGTCGGGCGCCAGGGCGGAGCCGCGCGGCTCTGGGAGATGGTGGCCAGCTATTGGACCGAGACCGGCCAGCCCACCCGCGCGATCACCGCGCTGATTCAACGCCGCGCCCTGGGCGGCTCCAGTGAGGAGCTGCTCGCCGCGTTTTGCGCCAGCTATCATGTCCGCAGCGAGCGACTGGATCCGGGCGCGCGCGTTCGCGCGCTGATGGAGCCTGACGTCCGCGTGGATGCCGCGCGGATCGAGGCGAATTGCGCAGAAGTGAACGCGCAGGAAGCTGCAACGGCGGCGCAGGAGCAAGTGTTTAACGAGTTGCTCGCCCGCGCGCTCAGCGCGCAGGGGGCTTTGCTTGATGCGCAGGCGACGGCCGCGAGTCTTCCGCCCCTGTCGCTGCTGAGCTTGCTCCCCGCGAATACGCTACGTCGAGTCATTGAACTCATGACGATACGCGAGGTTTCGCGCGGTGAAGACGTGCTCACGCAGGGCCAACGCCCCGCGGGCTTGTATTGGACGATTGCTCAGGGGTTTTGCATCGAAGAGCGCCCCAATGCGGCGGGCAACGAAAAGCCCACTCGCGCTCGGGTGCCCGCCGGGACGCTGCTTGGGCTGAGCTCCTTTGGCCCCTTGGCCCAGGCCGCAAGTTTCACGGTGACGAGCTGCGTTCAGGCGGACGTCTTATGCCTCAGCGAGGATGGCATCGACGCGCTTGAGCAGGAATTCGGCGATTTTTACAATCGCCTCACGACCCTCCGCCGCCACGCGTTGAGCGAGGGGTTCCTGGAGACGCACCCACTTTTTGAGCAGGCAGAGCCTGCCCAGCGCGCGGACTTAATGCGTAGGTTTTGCGGTGTTCGTGTCAACGCCGGCGAAGTCCTCATCGAGCAGGGCGAGGCGAGCGCGGGGATTTTCCTGGTGCTCGACGGTCAGGTCGATGTGGTCCGCAGCGCGCGCGGCCAGGAGCGCACGCTCGACACCCTGGGCGCGGGCGAGGTGTTTGGTGCCGTGAGTGTCGTATCCAATCGCAACCCCATGGCCAATTTCGTCATGGCGACCGCCGGCCACCTATTATTCCTCTCCACCGCCAAGTTTAGCGAGGCGGCAGCGCAGATTCCGGGCATCGCAAAATACGCCGTGATGCTCGCCAATCAGCGCATCCAGGATTTGGAGACGCAGCTCGATGAGCCGGAAATCACCGAGGTGGAAGGCGCATAGCGCGAGGATTATTCGCGGGGGGTTGTGGGTTGAAAGGGGGCGCGCAAATAGCTGTTTTTTAAATTCGCGAATTATTTGGGCGCTTCGTACATTATCTAGTGGCAGGCACGGGATGGCGTTGACATTCAAAGCAGCGACTCTTTAGTATGACAGCTCGTATCGTGCTATAAATAATTGGGATCCGCGAGATCGGATCGAGTCGCAGGTTTGGAGATAACGATGACGAACGACAATATTGAAGCCTATCTAATCGAGGGTGAATATCCGTTTGAGCAGGTTGGTGAAGGCATGTGGCTCATCAACGATGAGACCGACTTCATTGATAATATTGTGCTTATCCACAACGAACCGGTGGTGACCTTCCGGGTGAAGTTGATGGAGGCGCCAGAAAATCGGCGCCTTGAGCTCTTTAAGCGCCTCCTCGAGCTCAACGCCACCAGCATGGTCGCCGGGGCGTTTGGTCTCGAAGACAACGCGATTGTTATCGTCGATACGCTGCAAAGCGAGAATCTTGATTATAACGAGTTCCAGGGGTCGGTCGACTCCATCGCGCTGTCGATTCGCGAGCATTATCCCGAATTGCAAGCCTACGCGCAGCCTCAAAAAGAGGACCTCAAAGCGCAAGCTTGAAGGCCAAATATTCGTGCGCCTTCACCCCTTCCGCGGCAGTCGCTTTAGGGCAGGCGCACATTACAACTCATGAATCGCACGCAGAATACACCGAATTGGGCGCGCGTAATTAAGGAGACGATAGATGAGCATTTTCGGACGAATGGGAACGCTCTTCAAGGCGAATATCAACGACGTGATCAGCAAGGCGGAGGACCCCGAAAAGATCCTCAACCAGCTCATCGTTGATATGAAGGAGCAGTTGATCAGCGCCAAGAAGCAGGTGGCCGTGGCCATCGCGGATGAGAAGCGCCTCAAGAAGCAATACGACGCCGAGGCCCGCAAGGCCGCGGAGTGGGAAAAGAAGGCGATGCTGGCGGTGCGCGCAGGGCGCGACGACCTGGCCAAAGAGGCGCTGTCGCGCAAGCAAGAGCACGGCGAACTCTCGGCGGAATACCAGAAGCAATGGCAGGGGCAAAAGGCCGCTGCGGACAAGCTTCGCGGGTCGCTGCGCCAGCTCAATAGCAAGATTGAAGAGGCCAGCCGCAAGAAGAATCTGCTCATCGCGCGTAAAAAACGTGCCGAGGCCCAGCAGACGATTCAGCAGACCATGTCCGGGCTCAACGACACCTCGGCCTTCGACACCTTCGGGCGTATGGCCGAGAAGATCGAGCAGATGGAAGCCGAAGCCGAGGCCTCGGCCGAGCTCGCCGAGGGTTTTTCCGGCGACGACCTCGCCTCGAAATTCGAGGATCTCGAGGCCGACCACGGCGCCGATGAGGCCCTGGCTGCCCTTAAAGCGAAGATGGGCGTGAGCAGCGCGGCGCGCGAGAAAGAGACCGAATTCTCTTTCGAAGAAGAAGAGGTCAAGCAGGAAGAGCAGGTCAAAGCGGGCGGCCGCGGCACCTGGGATTCTGAGGACTTCTAATTCGTGCTTTTCCCTGGTCGGCCCACTAATTACCCGTATTGGTTTTTAGTGGGCCGATTGCTTTTATGAGGACTCCTTGAGTCGCGGATGACCTATGGCTGAACGCAGTGTAGTTGGCGCGGTTTTATGCGCAGGTTTCGGAACACGTCTTCGCCCGTTGACGGAGGCGATTCCCAAGCCGCTGCTCCCGTTTTTGAACACCCCGATTGTGACCTACGCGCTTGAGCATCTGTCGCGCGCCGGGGTTGAGCGGGTTGCCCTGAACCTGCACCATCTGGCGGATAGCGTCCCGCCGGTGGTCGATCTGATCGCGAAGCAATTCGCGCTGCTGCCGGTATATTCTCGGGAGTGGGAGATCCTCGGCACCGCCGGCGGCGTGCGCGGCATGTGGCGCGCGCTGGGCGAGCCGGACGCCACGATGGTGGTGCTCAATGGCGATTCGATCATCAATATGGACCTTGCCAAGCATCTCGAAGCGCATCGTAAGAGCGGGCGTCGCGCGACCATGATCGTGCGCCCGCGCGCCGACGACCAGCCGGGAAAGGTCTGGCTGGACGGGGAGCATCATCTGCGCGGACTGCGCGACATGCGCCACCCCGACGCCAGCGAAGATCTCAAAGAATATGACTTCACCGGGGTTCATATTCTCGAGCCGGAGTTCATCGCCGAGATTCCGTTTGAAATGGGCTGCATGGTCGGCGATGTCTACGGCCCGTTGATGGAGGCGGGGGAGGAGATCAACACCTCAGTGATGGAGGGTTTCTGGGCCGCGCTCGATACGCCAGAGCTCTTCTTGGAGACCACGCGCCGTGTCTTGGAAGAGCCGGGGCTCTTCGCCCAGGCACCGCTGCCCGAGGGGGACTCGGCGGGACGATTTATCTATAAGCCCGAACAACTCGACCCGAAGGTCGAATGTGAGGGGCCGGTTTTGCTCGGCCTCTACGCGAAGGCCCAGGCGGGCGCAAAGATTGGGGGCAACTCGGTCATTGATGGGTGCGAACTTGGGGCGAACGCGTCGGTCCAGAACGCGGTGCTCTATGGCATGGGCCCGATTGAGGGTGAGTGGAAGGATTGCATCGCGGTGGCCGGAAAGGTCGCCCAGAGCAGCGCATATAAATGACGCGGGGGCGCGCTCAAATTTGACCCCTGTGCGTATCCTCGATAGTCTTAGTTAACCCACGAATTCCAGGCGAATTCATCCCGATATATTGTTTTCTGAGGAGTGCGCGACCATGCTCTCACCGATTCAGCAGCGCCACCGGCATCATGTCTTCGTCCTCATTCTGTGTAGCGCCGCATTGATGTTGTGCCTGCCTGCGTGCGGCGCCGACAACTCAGTGGTGGGGACGGGCGGGAGTACGCCAGGAGAGCTCAAGGATAAAGACACCACGGGGGGCCCCGAGGATGCCGCGGGTGGGCTGGACGCCGGGCTCACCGATGTCTCGACGCCCAATCCAGACGGTGGTGGGCCCGTGATTATCCCGGACGCGCAAAGCCCGGATGCCGACGACTGCGCCGAGACCGACGAGCCAGACCCGACCTACGAAGACGCCAATTGCGATGGCGTCGACGGGGACAAAGCCGCGAGCGTCTTTGTGGCGAGTTACGGCGACGACGCCAATGAGGGGACGATGTCGCGTCCGTTTAAGACGATCCAGGCGGGCATCGACGCGGCTGCGGGCGACCCGGCGAAGTCCTGGGTGCTCATCGAGGCCGCGGTCTTTCGCGAATCTCTTGAACTGGTCGATGGGGTCAACCTGGTCGGCGGTTATGGGTTTTCCTGGATTCGCGGCACCGGCGGCCCGACGCTGCTTCGCAGCCCGGAGAGTCCCGCCATTACGGGCGTCGACCTGACCTCTGACACTCGCCTGGTTGACCTGCAGGTCGAAGTCACCAAAGAGCCGGCTGCGGGGGAATCTGTGATCACCGTCTATCTGGAGAACGCCAATGGCGTTGACTTGCAGGGGACAAAGATTGTCGGCGCGAACGCCGGTGACGGCGTCGCTGGCAGCGCGGGCGGCAATGGCGACCCGGGCCCTCGCGGGGGCAACGGCGGCGACGGCGTCAAGGATAGTGGCGGCGTCTGCGCGTCGAACCCCCGACCGACGGCCGGTTCTGCCGGCGTGTCGACGTGTGGCGGGCATAGTGGGGGGAAAGGCGGGCTCTCCGGTCATGAAAAAGATGCAGGGAGCAACGGCTCGACCGGAGGCGGCGGCACGGCCGGTGGCGCGGGCAATAGTTCCGAGTCAAACGGCGGCAATGGCGGCGCGGGAGCGCGCGGTGAGGCGGGCAGCGCGGGCAATGGCGGCGGCGTTGACGGGCATTTTGAGGGGATGAGTTGGGTGGGGATGAACGGTGATTCCGGCGGCATTGGCGCCAGCGGCCACGGCGGCGGCGGTGGCGGTGGCGGCGGCGGCGGCGGGCTTGGCTGGGGTAAGTGTGACAGCTGGGGCGGCGCGGGCGGCGGCGGCGGCGCGGGAGGATGCGGCGGAGCAGGGGGCACGGGCGGCCAGCATGGCGGCGCGAGCGTGGCGCTCTTTTTGCGCAATAGCGCGGATATCGGCATCTATGAGTGTGAGATCGTCGGCGGCATCGGCGGCGCAGGTGGTGCGGGCAAGGCGGGCGGCCAGGGCGGCAACGGTGGCCCGGGAGGAACCGGTGGCGGCAGCGAAAATGGCAGCGGCCGGGGCGGCAATGGCGGCGCGGGCGGGCGCGGCGGTGACGGCGGCGCGGGCGGCGGCGGCGCAGGCGGACCGTCCTTTGCCATCTATACGACCGAAGCCCTCACCAACGAGCCGGTCGACACCACCATCACCGTCGGCACTGGCGGCCAGGGCGGCACCTCCCCCAGCACCTCAAGTCGAGGCGCCGCGGGCCTGGCCGAAGGCATCTACGTGGCGCCCTGAACAGACTTTCGAAGCTCTCGCTTAGTCTTCGAATTTCTTCTTCAACGCCGCCAGATCATCGCGATCCGTGTCGCGCTGGCGGCGGCGCTCCAACTCACGAAAGCGCGCGTCGAGCTTGCTTCGACCTGGGTCAAATAGCTCCTCGTCGCTCAGCTCGCGCATCGCCTCCACGCCTGCCTCAAACGCGTCGATCTTTGAGCCCATTCGGTCCACTTCGCGGAAGAGCCGCTCATCCTGGAAATCCGAGGCGTCATCGTCTGCCGAATAGCTGCTGGGCGCCGCGGCGCCCTGGCCCTCGACGCGCCGGCGAAACTCCGCATCCCACGCGCTCTCGCTGCTGCGCGGGCGCTGTGTCACTCGCCCGCCAGCTCGCGCATTCCCCGCGTTTCGCGCCTTGCCGCGCGCCCCCGCCATCTTCATCTCAAGCGCCTGAATCGCACGATTGATATCCTCGGCGTGGACACGCTGCGCCTCAAGCTCCTCGCGTAATTCTGCCGCCTGCTCGAGCGCCTCGTTTCGAACCGCCAACGCGTCTCGGGCGAGGTCTTCTTGCTGGCGCTTCAGCGCCATCATCGCGCGGTCTTCCCATTGCTCGGCCGACTCGCGGTGCGCGCGGATCTCGGCCAGCAGCTTCTTCTCCTGGCGCCGCAGGATCATCGCCTGGCGCTTAGCATCCCGCAGGCTCGACTCCATCTCAGAGAGCAATTTATCAATCGAATCCGGACCCGTGTCGCCCCGCAAATCCGACACGTTGGAGCGAATGATTCGGTTCAGCCGGTTCATGATGCTCATGGGATATCCTTCGGTATAAGGGCAGCTCAGCAATCGATAAAATTGGTTTTTCGAGTGGGATTCTATCTGACACCGTAAAATAATCTAGGCCCGATCGCCAACAAACCACAATATTGAGGCGTGACGGAGGCGCTGCGGTGGGGTGGGGCGGGCGTGGCTGTGAGGATGGCGGGGCGCCGCGCAGCCGAAGACGCGGGATGCGGTGTCCGATGAACGCGCACGTCGATTCACCGGACACGCGCAGACTTATTTCGAAAAGAGGTCCAGGTTCGGCGCCGGCTCGGCCGGTTGGCGCTTAGGGTTGGCCGGCGCGGCCGACGCGCTCTTCGCTGCCGCCGGGCGAGCGGCCGAGCCGGCGTGTTGCTGGGGTTGGGCATCGGCGTGCTGGGCGCCCGGTCCGACCAGCTCGTGGGGCATGGCCGGGGTGTTGGGCGCGTCGGTCGGCGTCTGGGCATTGCCCATATAGACGCGGCCTTGGAAGAGTCGCTCGTAGCCGCTCCACCCGGAGTCCTCGGCGTCACTGGCCTGCTGGTCGGCGATATTTGCCAGCATCGCCATGCGGCTGTCGATCATGTCGATCTCGTGGAGCACCAGGGCCTCGGGGGTTCGGGGAAGCACCGGCGAGCCGTATTCTTTTTTGCCGTGATGGGCCAAGATAAGATGCTTGATCTGCAGGATCATATCGGCCGGCAGGGCGGGTTCCAGAGGCGCCGCGATGGCCGTGACCATCTCAACGCCCTGCACGATATGGCCGACGAGCTGGCCCTCGTCGGTATAGTCGAAGGAGCGGGCGTAGCTGAGTTCGTAGCATTTGCCGATATCGTGGAGCACGCAGCCTGCGATTAGCAGGTCGGTGTTGAGCAGGCCGGGGTAATAATTTGCGTAGTGTCCGCCGATGCGCACCGCCAGCCGGGTCATGGAGAGCGAGTGCTCGACCAGGCCGCCCAGAAACGCGTGGTGGTTGCCCTTGGCCGCCGGCGCGCTCTGATAGCGTTGCATCAACTCCTTGTCGGCGAAGAGGGCGTTAAAGAAGCGCTGCATCTCCGGGGATCTAACCTCCTCGCGCACCAGCGTCTTTAGCTGCTCAAGCAGCGCTTCGCGCGGCCAGCGAGACACGGGCACGAAGTCCTCAAACGCAACGTTGGCGTCGTCCACCTTGTGGACGTCGCGGATGTTGAGCTGGAGCTTGGATTGCCAGGAGTCGACCTGGGCTTCGACCGCGACGAAATCGTCGGCCTCAAAGCGCGTCGCGATGGCCTCGGCGTTGTCCCAGACCTTGGCGTCGATGCTTCCCGACTTATCGCCGAGCGTCAGCGCCAGGAACGGCTTGCCGGATTTGGTCGCGCGCACGCTTTTGTCGGAGACCAGAAAAACCGAGCGAATCGTCTCACCTTCGACCAATTGCTCTACAAATATTTTATCAGACATTCGGTGCTACCTGCGCGAAAATTTAGATAGGGAAGCTCAAGAAAATAACACTTCGCGTCTTAGCATATCACTTGGGGGGAGGGTAGTTTTTTGGCAGCCAGGTCGACGCGCCAATCGGTGCATGACGATCAACTTGGCTGCCAGGGTGGGGGCGGGCGGCGATCAGTAGGGGCGGGAATCGCGGCCGGAAAAATTGTCGATATCGTTGATGCTCGCCTTCGATACGAGGACGTTGCCCCGGTCGTCGAGCAGCTCGAAGAGCAACTCACATTCACCGTTGCGGAAGGTGTCGACGAGGACGGTCTCGTCGCCCGGGAAATGATAGACCTCGTAGGCCTGGCTATCGGGACCGATAAGGTCGCAGACATGAGGCGTCTGGGTGGTCACGCGCATCGGATATTTCCCCGCGCAGATCGGCTCATGATTCTGGTGAAGGACCGCGCCGACGAACCATTGGTGCGCGGACGCGCTGTCGGGTTTCCAATGCGGGCTGATGCCGTCCACGTCCTCCGGGGCGACCAGGTCGATGGTGAGCGGCTGGCCGGAGATGTGGGGCTCAAGGGTGACCTGGCCGGAGCGCGGGCCCGTCAAGAAGTGTAGGTCGCTGGGGTCCGGGACGCTGTGAAGCCATTCGAGCCGCGAGTTGTTGCTGATATCAAGCGGCAGAATGCCGAAGCCAATCGGTCGCTCGCCGCTGGCCGAGCTATAGTTGACCGGGATTTCGATTTCGCTATTGGTCAAATAACGGGCTCGGTTCGAAGTAGTGCAGCAATGATAGGCGTCGACCCGGGAGATGTCGGAGACGTAGAGCCGGATGCGGTCGGCCGCGCCGAGCGCGGTGTAGACCGTGACCTCGGCGACGCCGGGGTTGCGCGCCTGGATATCAAAATAGTCCTGGTTGGATTGATGCAGCGCGCCAACGGCGATGACATCCGGGTTCGACGAGACCACCTGGGCGATCCGGGCGGGCTCGCCGGTCCCCCAATGCGAGACATAGTAGGTGTTATAACCGCCGGCGATCACGCGCGGGTTGAACTCATAATAGAAGGGGTTGCTAGTTGAATCGACCGCATTGATCGCGTGGTAAAACCCAAGATAGCCGCCCTCGCCGCGCCCCTCGCTCCACTGCTCCATGCCGCCGCCGCAGACCCCAATCTCGCCGATCTCTTCATCGTCACCGGCGACGCAGCCGATGCTTAGAATCACGACGACGAGGGCGTAGATATACCAAAATGAACGGGCGTTTTTCGCAGGATTCGGCGGGTTACTCATGCGTTGAACTCGGCTAGGGGCGTATGCGCTCTGAAATGAGGCGCGCTTCAATATTGACGCGATCTTATATCAAGACGCCACCGTCTCGTCGATTATTCAAAATTAGATAGCTACGCGCTTTGTTTCTTTTGCGCAAACACGCGGTGTTTATGCTAAAACTTGGAATACGACTCGAGCGGGGGTGCATCTGCGGCGCGATGCCATTATAGTCGCGCCCAGACGTTCTTCGCACTGTTTTGAGGATGAATGAAATGCCGTCTTTTCGCTCGCTATTAAATCCGATTATTTATCGCCGCATGGGCGTTTCATTGCTCGCATACGGCGCGTTTTCCTTCGCGCAGGTGCCGACAATTCCGCCCGCTCACGCGCAGGATTGGGATGTTCAGGGCGGGCAAAAGCGCCGCCAGGAGATCATCGATCGCTATAAAAAATTGCTCGAAGCCAGCCCCGTTGAGGGCTTCGTCTTCGACAAGATCATTGATTATGTCGGGCGAGGAAACGGGCTTGATGCGTTGATTCGCGACTACGAAAAGAAGGTTGAGGCGCGCCCCGAGAGGCTCAATTACCGTCTTATCCTCGGCCACCTTCTCAAGACGAAGAGCGACTATGAGGGGGCGTTGGTTCATTATGAGAAGGCCGTTGAGCTCGGCCCCAAAGACCCCAATACCTGGATGAGCCGCGGCAGCGTACTTGTCTTATTACAGCGGCAAAAAGAAGCCACCGCGGACTTTGAAGAGGCGCTTAGCCTCGAGAAAAACAAGGCCAAAAAGCAGGACATCCTGCGCAAATTGGCGGACGCGGCCTTTGCCCAACATGATTGGGAGCGCGCCGAGAAATATTATGACGAGCTGATCAAGCTCTCGCCGCGCGATGAATATCTGCGCCTCGAATACGCCCAGGTCCTGGTCAAATACCGTCGCTATGACAAGGCGCTGGTGCAATATGATGAGTTGATCCGCCTGTCGGGTCGGGACTCGAAAAAACGCGCGAATACGCTGCGCGATAAGGGCGATGTCCTTGAGCGCATGGGCAAAGCCGAGGAGGCGGTCGAGGTCTATCGCAAGGCGATGGGGCTGATGCGCCCGAGCTATTGGCTCTATACCGAGCTGCAACATCGCGTGATCGACGCCTATCGTTCGATGGATAAGCTCGACGTCCTGGTCGCCGACTTCGCCAAGAAATGGCGCTCCCCGAATTATGACCAGTCGATGATCCTCGCCGGGCTCTACGACGAGCTGGGCGACGAAGACAGCGCCTTTAAATTCTACCAGCGCGCGACCGCCAAAAAGTCACGCGAGGTCGAGCCGCGCCTGAAGATTATCGCGATCTTAAAGCGCCGGGGCGAAGATCAAAAAGTGGTCGACGCCTATAAGAGTTTGATCCGCGTGGCGGGCAACCAGCAGCGCTTTCAATTCGACCTGGTGCAGCTGTATTTTCGCATGGGTGAGGATAAAAAGGCCGAGCAAGAGCTGGCGCGCATCGCGAGTCGTTTCTCGCGCAATCCCCACGTTTATCTCGAACTCGCCGACACCTATATGCGCTTCGATATGATCGACAAGGCGCAGGCTGCCTATGAGCGTCTGGTGCGCATGTCGCCGCGCGATGAGACCTATATCCTGAGCCTGGGTGAGTTTTATTATCGTCAGGGGCAGCTCGATAAGGCGCAAGAAACCTGGCAGAAGCTGCTCAAGACGAACCTGCCCAAGTCCGAGGCATATGCGCTGCTGGGCCAAACCTACGCGGAGCACGGACTGGTTGACCAGGGGCTTTCCTATTATTTGAAGGCCGTGGATCTGGCGCCGGATGATCTCGAGATCCGCCGCGGCCTGGCCAACAATTATGTGCGCGCGCGCCGCTGGGAGCAGGCGCTTGAGGCCTGGCACACGGTGATGACGCAGGCCACCAGCGCCGAGGCGCGCACCGAGGCGCGGGCGCGCATCATTTCGGTGCACGAAGAGCGCGGGTATCTGGTCCAAAAGATGGACGAGTGGACCGAGTTATTTGCCGGGAAAGACGGCGACGCAGAGGCGGGGTATTTCCTGGCCGAAGCGCGGATTCATCGCAAAGAATATGACGAGGCCAAGCAGGCCTATGAGCGCCTGATCGAGCTTGACGGCGTGCGCGACGAGAGGGATATCGAGGCCCTCAACTCCCTGCTTCGTATCTATAATCAGACCGGCGAAACCGAGCGCTCCATTGAGGTCCTCGAAGAGTTGGCGGTGCTGCGCCCGACCCTGTCGCGCGATTATTATCATCAGATCTCATCGCTCGCGCTGGACCTGTATCAGGACGACAAGGCCATCAAATACGCGCTGCGCGCGGTTGAGCTGAACCCCGATGACGCGATGGCCCAGGCCCAACTCGCCGACATCTATTATCAGATGCGCCGCTTCCCCGAGGCGGTCGAAGCCTACGAAAAAGCCATCGACCTGGACCCGCGCGCGCTGCGCAACGCCATGAAGTTGGCCGATATTTATATGGAGCAGCGCGAGTTCGCCAAGGCCGAGGCGCTCTATCGAAATGTGGTAAAAAAGGCCGAGGATGAGTCGCTGATCCTAAAGTCCGGGCGCATCGCGATGCAGCTCGCTGAGGTCGATGGGCGCCTGGGGGAACTGGAGCTTGAGTTCTCGCCGCTGGTCTTCCAGACCCGCGCCAAGCCCGTCTACCGCAGCCTGATGCTGGAGCTATACGGGCGGATGATCGCGCCGCTGCTCATGCAGGTGCGCTTTGATGGCGTCGATGAGGCGCAAAGAGACCAGGCTCAGCAGGCGGCAAAGCGCCTCGACACGTTGTCGCGCGCGGCTCAACCGGTCTTGATGGATGCGCTGCAATCGGACGATATCGCCCAGCAAACGCTGGCGATTGGCATGCTCGGCGACCTGCGCGCCGGCGGCGCGGCGGCTCCGCTCGCGCGCATCGCCACCGATATCCATCATTCCCTGCGAAGCCTCGCCCTGGTGCAGGTTTTGAATATCGGCGACGAGCGTGCCTCCAGCACGTTGATCGCCGCGCTGAGTCACGACGACCCGGCGATGCGCGATACCGTGACGTGGGCGCTCGGATATACGGGCGGAAAAGACGCGGTGAAGGCGCTGGTGAACGTCCTAAAGAACGGACAAAACTCGACCCAGAAGACCCTGGCGGCGCTGAGCCTTGGCCGGGTGAGCGGGGCGACCGCTCGTGCTGCCTTGAGTGAGGCGATAAAAGACGAGTCCTTCGCCTCGGCGTCGACCCAGATGCGCATCGCGCTGGCCTGGGCCGTCGGCCGCTCGGGTGCGGCCGCCGCGACCGCATCGCTGGCCAAGATCATGGAAAATGATACCGAGGCGATCGCGGGTGTTGCCGCCTGGAGCCTGGCTCAGATGGAGACCGACTTGGCCTTTGAGGCGTTGCTCGGGGCCTATTGGGCGGATTCGCCGCTTCAGCGTCGATACGGCGCGATCGGCCTGTTGGAGCTTGCGACCGAACCCGCGCCGCCGCGCGAGCGCTACGCGGCGGACGTGCGCGAGACGCGATTTCTGGAGGCGACCCGCCATGAGTTCTATCCCGACGGGATGATTGATGATCTGGCCGCGCAGACGGTGGCGGTGGATGGAGATGCCACCCGCGACCTTCTTGGTCCGCACCTCAGCGCGATTCAGGCCGTCTCAACACATCTGTTGGAAGAGGGCAGCGCCGCGGTTCGGCGTCGGGTGCTCGATGATCTGGTGGCGATGAATCGGGAGCACGCGTACGGGGTGCTCGCGCCGCGCGATGCCTCCGGGCGCGCCGCGCTGGACACCTTGATGGCGGACCTGACCCCGCGTGTCCGAGCCCTCGTTGAGGGCGCGAACGCGCAGCTTTCGCCTGAGCTATTGCGCCCGGCGATGCAGCTGCTCGGCGCCCTCCAGGAGCCAAAGACCCGCGCGGTCCTGGTTGACTACGCGACCCATCCGGACCCGAGCGTGCGCGCCGCCGCGCTGCTGGCCCTGGGTGACTGGGGGGCCAAAAATTCAACCGCCAACGAGGTCATCGACCTGCTTAAGCGCGGTCTCAATGACGACGCTTTTGGGGTGCGCGCGGCGGCCGCGCTCAGCCTAGCGAAGTCGCTTCCGGGCGACAGCGCCCCCGCCGCGCAGGCCGCCGAGTTATTGGTCAAAATGCTCCGGGATGATTCGTTGCTGGTGCGCCAGGCGGCAGCCCAGGCGCTGGTCCTTATTGGCTCGCCAGAGGGGCTTTCTCAGCTCGGCTCGACGATGGACTCTTTGCCCACCGCCGTTCAGATCTCGGCGCTCCGAGCGCTGGCCAGGGACGGTTCGCCTGCCGCCCAAAAACTCCTCGCTCCCTATCAGCAACACCGGGATATCCGCCTGCGCGAAGCCGCACAGCAATAATTTCGCGGGATTATTTTCGTCGTGTTGTGGTTTTTGCTATGACCGTGGGTGGAGGGTCGCGACCGAGAATTAGGTCGCGGCCCCGCCTCCCGGTCATTTTATTGACCTTCGCCTCAGCGTTCCCACTTGTTTAGTTAGCACCGTCTCATATGACGGGGTGGCTTCGAGCGAATTGGACCTTTCCGGTCTATCCCTCTTTTTTTCTGTCTCTGGAGTTCCGATATGCGCAGCCTTCGACCCTTTCTCTTTTTGGCCGTGATGGCTCTCTTCGCGCAGCCGCTCACGGCGTGCAGTGATGATGACGATTCGAAAGCGGATATATCGGATGACGCTGGCAGCACCGATGCCGACGCGACCGGCGGAGACGACGCAGATACCCAGAGTGATGACGCGGATGGGGCTGGCGGCGAAGATGTCACCGAAGATGTCGGCGCGGATGCGTCCGATGGCGGCGATGACGTGGACACCACCGAGGAGGCGGACGGCGCAGATGCCGTCGAGCCGGGGCTTCCGCAGACCTGTGAGGGCGCGTGTGCCGAGACGGCGTTGACCCTTGAATATGCCGGCGAGACAGGCGTTCTGACACGTGCAGCCTTCGGGCTTACCGCGCCCAACGCCACCGAATCCGGCGAGTGGGAAGTCTATCTGGAGGCGTGGGAGGGTGGCTTTGAGGGCTGCCCCACCGAGAGCTCTCCGTCGCCCGATTGGACCTTCATCATCGGCGGGTTCGGGCTTGTTGAGGATACGAGCACGCTGACCAAAGCCGATGACGGCGTGTTTTTAACGCTGTCGGACTACGACGGTAAATTCCTCGGCCAGGTGCCGTTCGCCTCGGCGGGAGTCGTCGCGATTACGCCGGTTGCCTCAAAGATTGACACCGAGTTGGTGCTGCAGGGCCAGCAAGATGAGGATGGATTTCTCGCCCTGGATATCAGCGCTGTCTTCGACGGGCAGGGCGAAACCTCCGGGCAAATCTATGCCAAGCATTGCGTGAGCATGGACCTGCTTCAATAGATCTGAGTCCATGGGTTTATACGGTCCGATTCGGGGCGCCACGCGACAGCCTGGGGCCCGCTGAATCGGGCCGTTTTACGTCCGCGTCCCGCAAAATAACACGGCGGGTCGGGGGATGTTTCGCGGGGCAAATTAGCCCCATAAATTACCCGTAGATTCCCTTGATTTGTTGGTATTTCCGGCATAGGCTGCACGGGTTACTTTTACCTGCAGGAGCACGGTATATGTCGAGTTCGAGAATTTGTACGAATTGTCAGGCGGTAGTTCCAGATGGCCATCATTTTTGCGGCCGTTGTGGGGCGCAATTCCATGAAAATGGTCAGGTTCCCGAGAATGAAACGCTCTATTTTGGCGCGATGATGGTCCCGGGGCGCGCGAAGCTTATCCTTATTAAGGGCGAGGGCCTGGAGGGATTGAGCTACCACCTTAACGCGACCGAGCATCTGGCCGGCAGCGGCAATGGTGTCGTGCTCTTCCCCGATGACGGGTATTTGAGCAAACGTCACGCGACCTTCCTCTATCGCGACAACGTTTTGTATCTTCGCGATGAGAATAGCCAGAACCGGACCTATCTGCGCATTCGCGAGCCCAAGCAGCTCCAGGATGGCGACATTATCCGCGTCGGCGAGCAGGTGCTTCAGGTCGAATTTCTCGACATCCAGAGCGAGTATCCGATGAAAGAGGACACGCTGATGTATGTCAGCCCGCCTCAGGATTTCAAATTCCGTCTGGTACACCTGATTGACGGCGCGAAAGCCGGCGCCTCGTATTGCTCCGTCAATAACGACCTGTTGGTCGGGCGCGAGGGCTGCGACGTGAGCTTCCCGAAGGATCGCCACGTGTCTCCGAAGCACGCGCGCGTGTTCTGGAATAACGGCGCGGTGATGCTCGAGGATATGGGCTCCAAGAACGGCACCTACCTGAACACCCGCGGCGAAGAGCGCCTTTCGCATGGCGACTACGTGCAGGTCGGCAGCGAATTGCTCCGGGTTGAGATCAACGAATAACCCGCGAGGCGACCGCCTCACCTAAACGGTGTCAGGTCGAAATAAGTGCCTAAAAAATCAGCCCCGATCGCCTAGCGATTGGGGCTGTTTTGCGTCTGCTTCCGGGCGTCTTTCGCAGACCCGAACGTTGACCGCGTGCAGGCCGCTGGGGCCGCGCACGAGCTCAAATTCGACCGCATCGCCCGCATTTAAAAACCGCTCTTCGCCCCCAAATACCTGCGAATAATGGACGAATATTGCTTCCTCATCACTCTGGGTGATGATGCCGAAGCCTTTGGTGGGATTGGACCAGGTGACTTGACCGTATGCCATCTTATTTTCCCCGAGAGTTGCGACCGTAAATGGTGGAGAGGGCGCTGCGCACCGAGAAAAAGCGGCCCAGGGCTTGGGCCGCTCTTATCCCGTCTCTAAAGTTTTAGGGGCGCATCACAGGGGGTCAAGCGGGGGGATGGGGCTTACATCTTCTTCTTCATGCTCTTGATGCGCGTCTTAGCCATCTTCGCGTAGGGGCCATTGGGCTCCAGCTCGAGATAGCGCTCCAAAAACTCCACGCCTTCTTTGTTCTTGCTGGTATTGCCGTAGAGCGAGCCCTTCATAAAATAGGGGTGCGCATAGTCGGGGGCCATTTGAATCGCGCGGTCGAAGTGGGCGTGCGCCCCTTCGAGGTTGTCGCGCATCTGCTCCAACAGGCCCATGCCCATATAGATGCGGGCGTCGTCGGGGGCCAGGGTCTGCAGGTATTCGTAGGTCTCCTGGGCCTTGTCGGTCTCGCGCATGAACATCAGGCCGGCCGCGATATTGAGGATGGTGTCGACGTGCGGGCGCTCGCGAAGCGTCAGGCTGCTTCGGTAGGCCTTGATCGACTGGGCATAGAGCCCGCGGTTCTGGTAGATATTGCCGAGGTTAAAATAGACCTCGGCGTGGGCGTCGCCGCCGTTGGTGAGCGCGGCGTCCATCGCGTTCACCGCCTCGCTAAATTGCTGCATCGAGGAGTGCGCGATGCCCTTATTCATATAGATATCCCAGCGCTTCGGGTCGACCTTGAGCGCCTGGTCATATAGGGCGACAGCGCCTTCGAAGTCGCGCACGTCCATCTTCTGGTTGCCCTGCAAGAAGAGCTCCTGGGCGGATTGCTCCGGCAGCGCAGCCTTCTTCTCCCGGGTTTCGGCGTCTTCCGAGGTGTCGGGCGTCGACGAGCACGCGCTGCCAAGGGTTGAGGCGAGGAGGCAGGCTGCGAGCAAATAGGGTGTTAGTTTCATGGGTATGATTCTCTCTGAGGCAGATATTCGTATGATATATCGAAAACGAATGAATAATAATGAAAAGAAGGCCCATTTGGGCTCCGTCGACTTTGGCGCATTGTACGGGAGAGGGGCGCCGCTGGCAAAGTGTGTTCGGCTGGGGCTGGCGGTCTTTCTTTTGGCGATGGCGTTGGCCAGCGCGGGGTGCGCGAGCGCCCCAGCGACTGCGCCCCCGACGGGCGTCGAAACGATGGCGCCGGCCGAACTTCTCTACCAGGCCGCGCTCTCGGTCTATGAGACCCGCGAAATCCCGGTCGAGGTTGCCTCCGAGCGCTTCTTGATTATCACCTCCGAGTTTCAGCTCGTGGAGCCAACTTTGCGCAAGCGAATGGTGACTCAGGTCGTGCGCGCTGCGCCCGGGGCGATGGGGCTGACGGTCACCGCCGAGTGGGAGACGCGCGTCGAGAAGGGCGCAGAATTCGTCTGGCAGACGGTCGACACCCCGGTCTTGCGAGAGCGCGGGAACGTCGAAGAGTTGGCGATCGCCCGGGCCACCGAGCAGCGGTTTAACGCGTGGAAAAAGGCCGCGAAATAAGCCGTCGATCAGCGCCGCGCCGCGCGGCGACGACGCACCCACCCAAGCCCGCCGAACCCCAGCAGCATGAGCGCTGCGGCGGGGAGGCGCTCGGGCGATGCGCCGCTAGCAGAGGCGCATCCGCAGCCTAAATCGTCATCATCGCTGGGAAAGTCGGTCGGCGTCTCATCGTCGGGATTCTCCCCATTTTCTGAGCCCTTCCAGAAGTCGAGATCTTCGACGTCGATGGTCGACCCGGAGTTGCCGCTGGGTTCCAAGATGTCGAACTCGATGGCGCTCCCCAGCTCAACCCGCTCGCCCTGGCCGTTCTGCGCGTAGATGCGCGCGCACCATCGTCCCGGTGAGAACGCCGCGTCTACCGTGCGGCTGCCGCGCAGTGCGAAGACCTCGCCGGGGGCGATCTCAACGGCCACCGCCTCCACCAGCGCGATCGATGTCTCGGTCTGCGCCCCGCAGGCCCCCGCGTTTGCCAAAATAATCAGGCTGCTCAGCGCGATCGGGGCTGCGCTGGGGTTCCCGATATCTGCGGAGGCGAAGATATTATCGCCGGAGACGAACTCACTCTGGTTGAGTCGGAACTCCCGGCTCAACGTCAGGTCGCTGAGCGGGCCGCTTTCGGTGGCGTCGAGGCCCGGCATAAATCCGAAGCTCCCCGACGCGCCGTGGCCGTCGCGGGGCTCGATGCGATAGGGCGCAAACTCAAGCGCCGGGCTGCGCGCGATGACCTCGATTTCGGAGTTCGCCAGGGCGCTCGGCGACAGCCAATAGACGCGATGATTGACGTGCGGGGAGGTCCAGACACCCGGCTGAGCGGTCGTCAGCGCGATGCGCCCCGACGGCAGCAAGGTGGCGTCGGTGAACTCACCGCGAAGCGTCATCGCCTCGCCGTTGGCGTCCACCGCGCCCTGGCCAAGCGTGATCTTCCATTTGATATCGCCCTCAAGATCCATCTCAAAGAGCGAATATTGGGTGGTCACGAGCAGATTCCCATTCGCCAACCCCATAAACGCCCGGAGTTGATCGAGCTCCGGGATAATCACGAACTCTTCGGGTTGGTTGGGATGGGTGGTGCTGGCCAGGCGGCGAATGACCGTCTGGGGGCTGCCGGAGCTGGTCGAAAAAACGTCGATCGCAGACACGCCGAGCGTCGCCCAGGTGATGCCGAGCGCTGCTTTTTGACCGGGCAGGACGATCGCGTCGACGAAGCTCGCCCGCGAGCCCGGCAGCGCGAACCCGCGCGCCCAATTGAGCCGGCCGCTGGGGTTTCGCGGGTCCACGACAAAGGCCTGTGAGCGATTGCTGTCGGTGATCAGCAGGCGCGCGATCTCGCCGGGGGCCGCGTACGCGCTCACCGATGCGCTGGTGATGCGCAGCCGCGCGCCGGGGGCGTCGAGGCTAAACTCCGAGGCGCCCAGCGCATCGGTGATGGCCACCCCGCGCCCGGCGACGTCGCTGAGCAGATTTCGCCCGTCGGGCAGGACCTTTAGGTCGCGAATCGGCGCCTGGCCCATCGTCGAATCGAGCAATGGATAGTGCCCGAAGTCCACCGACGCAGGCTCGCCATTAGCCTCATTAAGGCCGAAGACCTGCGCGTTCATCGTCGGCCCGGTGGGCACCACGAGCACCGTGTCATCGGCCCGAAGCTCGGTCGCGAAGAGCAGCGGGCTCGCCAACACGACCGCCGTGATGAGCGCGAGCGGTTTGGGCAAAAATAATCGTTGGAAATATGCAGCGTCGATAGGTCTCTCCATCTCGGATATACTCGCCCGGACTATAGAAGAAGTCGGCGTGTTATGAAACGTCGGGCGCGTTTTTGGTTGCGAAACCCTCGCCGGGCTGCGATTTTAGAGCCGCGGAACTCGATGAGTTAATCAGAATCTAGCGCGAGTAGTAATGATGTCCGACTCGATTCAATATTGCGGCCCACCTTCGATGAGCGTGATGGGGCGCGACGTGCTGGGCTTTCATTTGCAGCGCTATCTGCAGAATTGGCTGGAGCAGGCGCAGCGCGCAAGGATTCTCATCGGTGTTGGCTTCGAGCATAGCCAGGCGCGAATGGCGAGTTTCGAGGTCGCCTGTGACGGCTTCGAGCCCATGAAGACGGTGTGGACCTTCGAGGATCTCTGCGAGATCTATCGCCAGGGCGACGACCGTCTTCATATGGAGCCGCCCGGCGACGACGGCGAGCCGGTCGTTTATGATCTGGTGGCGCTGCTTGATGTGGCGCATCAGCCCTTTTTAAGCGCCGCCGAGGCGAAGGCTCAGGAGCCCCCGGAAGCGTCGGTGATCCTCGGGTTCGCGCTGGTTGAAGAGCTCGACGCGCTCCCCTCCGAAGCCATCACGCAGCTTGTCGAGCAGGCCACCGAGGCGATCCGGGCCGCGCGGCGAAACGCGATGCGCCTCTTCTTTGACGAGAATCAATCCCTGCCGCTTAAGCCCTTCTTATACGGCATGATGGCGCGCCTGCCCGAGTGGGTCGGGTGCGACCATTCGGCCTCGATCCTGCTGACCAGCAGCCTGGAGGCGATGACGCTGGAGGCCTCCGGCGACGCGCGCTTTGACTTTTTGGCGGAGCGCATTTTTCAGCCCGAGGGCATGGCAGTGCCGCGGCGCCTGGTGGGGATGTCGATCTCATTGGGCGAGCCGTCCTGCGGGTTTATTCGCGCGGCGGTCGAGCGCCAGATGCGCGCGCCCGACACCGTGGCTCAGGTTTTTACGCGCTCGAAAAAAGACCCGGAGATATGGAATGAGGCGTGGAGTGGCTCGACGCTTCATCCGGGGGACGAGGAAGAGGATACGCCGGCCCAGCACCAATGGTTGGGTTTTCATCATTGCAAAGAGCGCGACGATGAGGCGATGTACACCTTTGCGCCGATGCTCGCCTGGGATGATACCGGCTATGAGCACCTCGGGTTTTTGGTGCTCGTCTCACGCAGCGCGCGCCCCATCGCCCAGTCGAGCGCCGCGCTCCTGGCCGAGATGGGCGACAAGCTCAGCAGCCTGCTGCGCTATTCGCCCCTCTATATGCTAAATGCCCGAAAATTAAGAGTTTTGGGTCAAATTCGGCAGACCCTTGAGCGGGCCATCGCGGACACGAATGCCGACGACGCCGCCAAGGTTGAGGGGCTCATCGGCGAGGTCACGTCGCGCCTGGTTCGCCATATCGAGGTGCCGAGTTTGGCCATCGCGTATCTTCGCGAGGAGTCTGACGCGGCGGGCAAATCGCGGCGCTACCTGCGCTACGCTCATCCCCACGGTTGGAGCAAATTCGAGCAACTCAATCTTGCGGTCGACGTGCAACCGGCGCAGCGCCTGGACTCGGGGGTTTCGAGTCTGGCCGCGCGCCTCAACCGCCCGCTGGTGCTCTCCGGCGGATACGGCATGGGCGAGGCGTTTGCCTTTAAGAATTACCTCTATGTGCACGAAGAGAGCGGGGTGGTCATCGACGCCCGAAGCCCGCAGGCCCGCGGCGTCGAGGAGAGCCGCGAGTGGGTGCGCCTAAGCGACTATTATAAGCCGGCGCGCAAATCCGCCTACGCCACCCTGGCCTATCCCATCACCTTCGCCGGCCGCTGTTTGGGCGTGCTCACCGTCGAGGTCGAGCGCCACACCAATTGGTTATGGTGGACCGGTTTCGGCGCTCAACTCTTCTGGGAACTCTTCGCCAGCGAGCTCGCCTATGCCTTTTACGCCCTTGGCGTGGGCGGCGACAAAGAAGATGTCGATGCCTGAAAATTAATATGAATACTTTTGCGGGGACGCGCGTTATTGCGCGTCTTCGTCCATAGGTTATGCGGCGCGCGGATGTTATGGACGCGCCCACGGCTCGCGTCTCGGTGCGGGTCTAAATGGTTGACTTAAATTTGGAGAAATGATGGCGATCTCACGCGAAGAAGTCCTAAAAATAGCGAGGCTTGCGCATATCGAACTCGACGAGAATAAGGTCGAGAAATACCGCAAGGACCTGTGTTCGGTGCTCGATCATATCGATAAATTACGCGATCTCGACGCCCAGGACGCCCGCATGACCCACCCGGTCGGGGTGGAGTCATGCCTGCGTGAAGATGAAGTCGCCCAGCCGCTTGTCCCGGCCGACGTGATGCGAAACGCACCCGACCGCGACGGCGACCAATTTCGGGTTCCCAAGGTCTTGGAGGATTAAATGAAGAACCTGAATGAACTCACGATTCATCAATTAATTCAATCCTTTGAGTCCGGCGAAGCCACGGCCGAAGGGGCGACCTCGCAGGTGCTCGACGCCATCGAGGCCGGCGCCGAATATAACGCGTATATCAGCGTCTTCGAGCGCGACGCTCTGCTCCAAAAGGCCCGCGAGGTGGACGCCGCGCGCGCCGCCGGGAAGTCCGCCGAGCTCGGTCTGCTGGCCGGTGTGCCCATCGCGGTCAAAGACAATATTTGCACCCGCGTCGGCAAGACGACCTCGGGCAGCAAGATGTTGGCGAATTTCGAATCGCCCTATGACGCCACGGTGATCCAGAAGCTCGAAGCCGCCGGGGCCATCATCGTCGGCAAGACCAATATGGACGAGCTGTCGATGGGCTCGTCCAGCGAGACTTCGTATTTCGGGGCGGTGCGAAACCCGCACGATATCGAGCGGGTCGCCGGTGGTTCGTCAGGTGGGTCAGCGGCCGCGGTTGCCGCGAATCTTTGCCTGGCCTCGCTGGGCACCGACACCGGCGGGAGCATCCGCCAACCGGCGAGTCACTGCGGCGTGGTGGGCGTGAAGCCGACTTATGGACGGGTGAGCCGATACGGCGTGGTGGCTTACGCGTCGAGCCTCGACCAGGTCGGTCCGATGACCCGATCGGTCGCAGATGCCGCCCTGATGCTCGAGGTTTTATGCGGCGAAGACCCACTCGACGCCACGAGCTCGGCGCGCGAAGTGCCGCGTTTTCGCGACGCGCTCGGCAAGGGCGTCAAGGGGCTGAAGATCGGTATCCCGAAGGAATATCAGAGCGGCGAAGAGGGCGTGGACCCGCAGGTTTTAAGCCGCGTCAGGGAGGGCATTGACCGCCTCGTCGCCGCTGGCGCCGAGGTCGTGCCGGTGACCTTGCCGCACACCGAATACGCCATCGCGACCTATTATCTGGTCGCGGCGGCCGAGGCTTCGAGCAACCTCGCTCGCCTCGACGGCGCGCGCTACGGGCTGCGCGTTGAGGCCGATAACCTCAGCGATATGTATAATAAGTCGCGGGCCGAGGGTTTTGGCGACGAAGTCACGCGTCGCATTATCCTGGGGACCTACGTGCTCTCCTCGGGTTTTTATGGCCAATATTATGGCAAAGCCCAGCAGGTGCGCACGCGGATTCAGCGCGATTTTGACGCCGCCTTTGAGGAGGTCGACGTGTTGGTCGCGCCGGTCGCGCCGACCGCGGCGTTTCGAATCGGCGAGAAGAGTGATGACCCGCTGACGATGTATCTGGCTGATATCTTTACGATTTCAGCCAACCTCGCGGGCATCCCCGCGATGAGCGTTCCATGCGGGAAAACAGACGAAGGCCTGCCGGTCGGGTTGCAGATCCTGGCGCCGGCCTTCGATGAAGAGATGATGTTGAGAGTCGCGGCTGAGGTGGAGCAATGAGTCAGAAAATATCTGAAGAAATTCGTCAGCGCTACGAGGTCGTCATTGGCCTTGAGGTGCATGTTCAATTGCGCACCGAGACCAAGATTTTCAGCGGGGCGTCGGCCGCCTATGGCGCCGCGCCGAATACCCAGGTCTCGCCGCTGGACCTCGGGCTGCCGGGCGTCTTGCCGGTCCTGAATATGCGGGCGGTTGAGTTCGCGATGAAGGCCGGTTTCGCGCTCAATTGCGAGGTGCGCGAGTGGAGCCGCTTCGCGCGCAAAAATTATTTCTATCCCGATATGCCCAAGGGCTATCAGATCACGCAATTCGAGCACCCGATCTGCGAGTTCGGGCACCTCGAGGTCGCGGTCGACCCGGCCGGGCTTGCCCCCGGCGCCGACGCGCCCCAGGGCGCCGAGGCCACCAAAAAGGTGCGCATCCTGCGCATTCATATGGAGGAGGACGCCGGTAAATCGACCCACGTCGAGGGCCAGCCCTATAGCCTGGTCGACCTTAACCGCGCGGGCGTCCCGCTCATCGAGATTGTCAGTGAGCCCGATATTCGCTCGGCTAGCGAGGCGGTCGATTACCTCAAAAAGCTGCGAAATATCGTGGTCTACCTGGGGATTTCGGACGGCAATATGCAGGAGGGATCGTTTCGCTGCGACGCCAACGTCTCGGTGCGCCCCTGGGGCCAGGAGGCGTTGGGCACCCGCAGTGAGCTCAAGAATATCAACTCCTTTAAATTCGTTCACGACGCCATCGACTTCGAGGTGAACCGCCAGATCGCCATGCTCGAATCGGGCGAAAAGGTCGTCCAAGAAACACGTCTTTATAACCCGGATAAGGGCGAGACGTTTTCGATGCGCAGCAAGGAAGAGTCCCACGATTATCGCTATTTCCCCGAGCCGGATCTGCCGCCCTTGGTCATTGATTCGGCGTGGATGGAGCGGGTCAAGACGACCTTGCCCGAGCTGCCCGAAGCGCGGCGCGCGCGCTACCTCGGCGAGCTTGGCTTGAGCGAATATGACGCCGGTGTGCTGACCGACGATTTTCTGCTCTCGGAGTATTTTAATGAGGCTGTCGCCGCGTGTCCCAAAGACGCCAAACCCAGCCTCTATAAGTCCGTCGCCAATTGGATCATCAACGAATTGCTCGCCCGCTTGGACGGCGAGACGGGGCTTGCTGATGTGAAGGTTCGCCCGCCCCAGCTTGCGCGACTTGTGCAATTGATCGACGAGGACGCGATCAGCGGAAAGATCGGCAAAAAGGTCTTCGACGAGATGCTCGCGAGCGGAGCAGAGCCCGACGCGATCATCGAAGCGAAGGGCCTGAAGCAGATTTCAGATAGCGGCGCGCTTGGTGAGATTATCGACCAATTAATCGCTGAGAATCCCGAACCCGTCGCGGACTATCGCGCCGGGAATAACAATATCGTCGGATGGTTTGTCGGTCAGGTTATGAAGGCCACGCGCGGCCAGGCGAACCCGAAGGTGGTCAATAAATTGCTCGTTGAGAAGCTACGAGGTGATGCATGAAGACAGTTGTTGCCCCGCTCCGATGGATCGGTGAGATGATGCCCGACGGGCGCCTAGAGATGCTCGACCAACGCCGATTGCCGGCCGAAGAGGTGTGGTTGCCGATGCCGACCTATGAGGCGGTGGCCGACGGCATTCGGGAGATGGCGATTCGCGGGGCGCCGGCCATCGGCATCGCCGCGGCTTACGGCGTCGCGCTCGCCGCGCGCGCCATCTTCGAGCAGACGTCTTCGGCGGATGGGCTCGAGGTGAAGCTCGCCCCGATCTATGCGCATCTGGCCGAGACGCGGCCCACCGCGGTCAACCTGTTTTGGGCGCTTGAGCGCATGAAGAAATGCGTCGTGGAGTCGGCCGTGCTTTCGGGCGCGGCGCGGGTCGAGCGACTCTTCGAGGAGGCCGCCGCCATCTCGAAAGAGGACCGCGATAATAATGAGCGGATGGGACGCCTGGGCGCCGATTTGTTTGGCCCCGGCACCCGCATCATGACCCATTGCAATACCGGCGGCCTGGCCACCGGTGGGCTCGGCACCGCCATCGGGATCATCCGCGCGCTCCACCACGCCGGCAAGCTCGAGCATGTGTGGATCGGCGAGACTCGCCCGTATTTGCAGGGCGCGCGTCTGACGACCTGGGAGTGCCAGCAGGATCAGATTCCCAGCACGTTGATCACCGACAGCATGGCCGCCCATTTTATGCAGCAGGGCAAGGTCGACGCGGTGATCGTCGGCGCCGACCGCGTCGCCGCCAACGGCGATGTCGCCAATAAAATTGGCACCTACGGCCTGGCGGTGTTATGTGGTTATCACAAGATTCCGTTTTATGTGGCCGCGCCGATTTCGACCATCGATATGGAGACGCCCTCGGGCGAGGCCATTGAGATCGAGCAGCGCAGCCCGCGCGAGGTCACCCATTTGAACGGGATGGCCATCGCGCCGGAAGGGATGGACGCCGCGTCCCCGGCCTTCGATATGACGCCCAGTTCGCTGATTCGTGCGATTATTACCGAAGATGGTATACTTGAGGCTCCATATGATGTCGCGTTGGCAGGGCTCCTGGGGTGATGGGAATTATTGCGCCCCTTACGTTGCTGCAAGGGGCGCAGTATTTGGATAGTAATTCTGGTGATGTGGGACCCGATTATGAGTAACCGAAAAGAGCGCCTCACCGGTGTATCGAGGTGCGCCATTGGCGCGCGCTCGGCCAAATTTGGTGTAGGATATTTCGCGATACTCGTCGGGTTGATGATGTCGACTAGCGCGGTGTCGGCGGAGCCTGCCGGCGGGCTCATCGAGTCGGCAGGCCCGGCCCAAGAGGTCATCGCGGATGAGACGGACTCCAGTCGTTTTTACCTCTTTTTGGGGCTTTCGCTGGCGGTAGGGTTGGGCGCGTTCGCCCTTTATCGGGTGCGAAAATTCTATCTCGCCCATGATTATCTCTACGATGATTACGACTATCACTCCGACGAGTTTCTTAGGGCGCGTCTTGGCGAAGAGAGTGTTTATGGTCTGCCTCGCCCGAATATTCGCCACGCAGACCCCGCCGCCTCGGGGCTCGGTGGCGTTTTTGATGATTTTTTGAATAACCCAGACCCTGCTGTAGCCCGGGCCAATCTCGAGGGATTGGCGCGCGCCCGCGCGCATTTTCATACCGCTCAGGCCCAAAATATGGAAGACTCAACACAGAAGACGTTCGCCCTTGGTCGAAAGCACCGGCGAGCGTTGCGGGAGCAGGCGATCTTTGCCGAGCGTTACGGCTTGGAGCGGCTCGTGTGCTCCGGCTGTGACCGGCGCTATAGTATGGCGGCGCAATTTTGCTATCACGACGGCTTGCCGTTGATGCAGGACACCACGCAGCTCGCGCAGGTTTCGTCGAGCTTCGAGGTGTGCAAGGCCTGCGGCTGGGAGTCTGACCTTGGTACGGAGCACCCAGAAGGCTGCCCCGAAGCGGAAACTTCGTTTGCCGAGATTGACGCCCGGGACACTACGTCGGTTCTTCCGATGATTCCGATGATGGTCTGTCCAACCTGCGGTAAATTCGGCGCGCCCGGCCAGACGCATTGCCCGGTGGATGAGCAGGTCTTGAGCCCTCTCCTCGACGCCCGCAGCCCCGAGTTGCCCCTGCATGGCTTCGGTCCTCGCCGCAAAATCTGCACGGAATGTGGCGCGGCCCACGGTCCATCCGCCAATTATTGCAGCCACGATGGCTCCGAATTGGTTACGCTGAACTAGTTCTTCCACCGCTGCCGGCGCTCTTCGGCGTCGGGTTTTTCACGTCAAAATACAGTGGGGGACCGGCCGCTTTCGATCGTCACACGTCGTTTCTCAGCGGGTGAATTCCGAAAATCTCGGCGTTTGAAATTGCTCGACTTCGCGTTTTGTGGTTTCATAGGGGCGTTTGAACCCCTAAAACTATTCGCCCGCCCGTCTTTTCGTCGCTTCCGGGGATCCGATGTCGTTATCGAGCTCATTTGTAGATTCTGCGCAATCGTCGTCGCTTTCATCCACAGCAATGGAGCTCGCCGCGGGTGAATTAAAGGTCGAAAAAGAGGTCATCTCGGTCCAGTTCCAGGGTGTCAGCGAGGTTCTCCTAGAGAGTCTCCGTCAGGGGGAGCTTCTGGTAGAGATCGCCGCGGGTGTGCCTGCGAGGGTGCGGCCATTTCTACAGAAGGCTGGGCTGGAGTTTTCCGAAGACGCATCGGAGCCCGAGCTCGCCGACTATATACGGGAGCATTGGGGGCGGCTGGAGAAATACGTCGGAAAGAAGGCGGTTTTCGACGATCTTTTAGAGGATTGGTATATTCAGCGCTTGATGGAGAAGTCCCGGGCGCCCGCGCGGGCGGGGGCGTTACGGTTTCAGCAGGCGATCAATAAGATGGGGGAGGGGACCTATCAATTCTATTGGGAGGATGTGCTGTGGGCGTATTTGAGCTGCCCTGGGGACGCGGAGTTCCCGGAGCTATTGCGTGACCCGTTCTTCGAGGTTTTGCGCGCCCCACGCACGCATATTGCGCAGGTGGCGCTGGGCGAGAAATACGCCGATTTCTGGGTGAAATGGTGTCGCTATCAAATGCTGGATGCGCGGATTGATGAGTACGACGCCGGGGTCGATCAAATGCGCTCGACCGTCTTTGGGCGGCTGTATCATCTGCTCAATCCGGCGCCCAAACCCCAGCCGAAATCGAAGCAGCGAAAACGCAGGCGCGCGCCTACCGCAGGCAAAGCGCCCGACCCACCGTCGTCGCTGAAGTGGGCGACGATGCGAGGGACCGTTCATAGCTTAGACCACTTTATTCAGAGCGCGCAGAATGGGTTCCGAGAGCGAATTGGCGAGCTCGTTGGGATGCTCGATCAGGTCGACCTGCGGTTGAAAAAGCCGTTGTCGGAGCTGCGAAAAAAGGACGTCGAGAAGTGGACGGAGTATGAACTCGCGTGTTTTCTCGATGGCTTAGACAGCGTCCGTGAGTGCGTCGAAGAGGCCTGCGCGCAGCATCTTCGCGCGGGGGTGCAGGATGATCTTCGGGCGCAGCTTCTGGCGGTTGGGCGAAGCCTTGAGCCGCGGCCGCCGGTCCACGATTTGGCGGTGATTGAGGCCCGGGTCGAAGCGCTGGAATCCTATGATTGGCAGAGCTCGGAGGCTGGCTGCGCCGAGTTCCCGCTGCTGCATGCCCTGGCGACTTTATTCGTCGACCTCGGCCAATACGCGCATCCCGAGCCCATGGAGGTCTTAAAGCAGCGCTTTAGCTATAACTTCGTCGATGGGTTGCAGAAGCAGGCCTATCAATGGGTCGATTGGGCTGAGATCTCGCCGCCGGAAGAGCAGGGCCTGGCGTTGGACGCCGAGACGATGGTCGAAGAGTCGGAGGTCGTCGAGGAGTCGGAGGTCGTCGAGGAGTCGGAGGTCGTCGAGGAGTCGGAGGTCGTCGAGGAGTCGGAGGTCGTCGAGGAATCGGTGGTCGTCGAAGAGTCCGAAGTCGTCGAGGGATCGGAGATCGTCGAAGAGTCCGAAGTCGTCGAGGAGTCTGAAGTTGTCGAGGACGTCGCGGAGCTCGCAGGTCTAAGCGACACCTATGACGAAACCTCGCCGATGTCCGAGGCGTCCGAAGTCTGCGGGCAGATCGAAGCGCTCGAGCAGGAAGCGTTGGCCGCTCAGATTAAGCTGCTGCTCGAAAATCCTGGGGCCGCGACCGACTTCCCCCCCGCCATCTTGCTCGTCGAGCAGCAGCGCCGCTGGTTGCTGCGCGGCGAGCATCTTCGCGCCCTGCTGTCGGCGCGGTACGCCGAAGATATGCAGTTGGGCGACCCGCAACTGGCCCAGGAATTCGCGTTGATTCCCTCCTGGCTTTGCTGGGTCGCCGCGCGTGTCTCGGAGCCCAACGCTCACCTGGTCGACGCCGGCGCCGACACGCTCTCCAGCGATATTTACCAACTCGCCTATATGTCGACGCCCGCGCATCGATTCGCGCTGAGTTGGCTCTGTGTGGGGTTGCTGGGGGAAGCTGCGCAGTTCTGCGTCGAGGTCATCAAGATTATCCCGCCGCGCGTTTTTGAGGAGGGGTGGATCAATGAGTCGCCGTTCTACCGCTTCTGTTTGAACCGCCTCTTTCAACCGGCCAACCGGGGCCAGCAGCCGCAGATCTCGAGCGAGCGCCCGCGCGAATCCATCATTTTGGCATACGATTCGCACCTGAAGCGCGCCGAGACGGCCATCGACCCGGGTCGGGCGAACTTCAATAATACCCAGGTGAGTCGCTTCTGGCGCGATCTGGTCACCGGAGACTCCGCGCCGCTGAAGTTATGGAAGACCGTCGAGGGCCATCAACTCCCGCAGCGCTGGCCAAGCTCCGGTGAGTTGGCCGGGAGCGCGCAGGGGTGGGACGAGATCCACTCCCATTATCGCAATAATATTTTGAGCCGGCTGAGCACCTTCCTTGAGGAGCTGCGCCACGCCGCGCGCGCGGTGGAGTCGCTCAAGAATAGGGACGCGCGAAAGAAGAATATTTTGGACGCCGCCGCGGTCAGCGACGCGATCAAAGACGGGCAGCGCACGCTCGATGAGCTCAGCGCCCGACGCTCCCCGAGCACCTTTGCGACCCGCGTGCTGCTCAAGCGATTGAAGGACCTGGAGGATAGCCATGAAGCTTGACGCGATATCATTGGAAGCATTGGCCGAGATCCGGCGCTACCCGGCGCTATTGGCCCGACTCTCACAGGTCGGGGTGGAGTCCGGGAGCCAGCAATGGGCGGCCCGCGAGCTGCTGGGCGATGTGCTCGAGGAGGCGCTCCCGGCCGATGGAGATAGCTCGACTTTTGCCCGACTTCTGGAGGATGGGGAGATCGCGGCGGCCAATAAATTTCACGACCTCGCCGGATTCGGAAAACGCGAGCGCATGCGCATCACCACGCGCAGGAGCGCGTGCCAGCAGCAGCTGCAGCAGGTGCGCCGACGCGTGATGGGGCTGCAGCTTTTGCTCAAGGGGACCGAAGAGGGCTCGTTGATTGAGCGGGGTGAGCGGATTCGAAAACTCGAGGAAGACGAGCAGGCTCGGGAGTTGCGCCCGGGGTGGGTGATCCGGCGGTTGCGCGAGGAGGAGACCTATCTCGAAGAGGTGATCGCCAACGAGATTCATGTCATTCAACAGGAATACCAGGGGCTTATCGAGTCCTCCCAAAATACCCAAAACCGCGACCTCGCCCAGGCCCTGCAGCGTCTGGGGCAATTGCTCCGGTCCCGAGAAAACCTGCCGACCGCGCGCAAGATGCTGCACCTTGCGCGGCGCGCCAAAGACGGCACGCTGAGCCGCGACGACCTCAAGAGCCTGCACCATGCCGGGCATTTCCGCCAGCGGGTGGTTCGGCCGTGGGTGGATTTTGACCTCAATGGCGTGCCGGACGCCGCGGGAATCGCGCGGCAATTTCGCCAGCCGAAGTCCTTCCCGGAGATTGACTCACCGGCCGTGCGCGACGAGGCGATTGCGCTATTCGAGGCGCTGTCGGTGCGGCGAAGCCGCCTCGACGTGGAGGCGTCGGCGGAGCAATTATTTAAGTTTTTGGGGCTCAACGGCGACCTGTCCAGACCGGTGCGCTCGCGGCGCGGCGCGCTCTATACCATCGAATTTGGCACCCCGCGGGTGGCGTCGTTTCGCAGCTCGCGCTTTGGCAGCGGGATTCAGCTCATCATCCCGTCGAAGGCGAGCCCTTCGACGATCGCCGAGCTCCTCAATCAGGCGCCGGATGATTGCTTCCCGATTGTCTACTACCCGGGCCGGCTCAACCGCAGCCTGATGGAGCAATTGCGCCTGGCCGACGATGTCGCGCATTTTGACAATTACGATCTTCTGCGCCTCTGCGAAGCCCCGCTAGAGCAGCGGGAGTTGGGCTTTCAGCAGGTGATTTTGCCGCGCTCGCCGTTCCACGCGGTCAAGCCGTGGCAGCTGGGCGGACCGGTGTCGGCCGAGATGTTTAAGGGGCGCCGGGCGGTCATCGAGAGCCTCAAGGATGAGAAGGGCAGTACGGTGCTTTTCAGCGGTCGAATGATGGGCAAATCCTCCATCTTGGACCGCATCTATCGCGATATCGAGTCGGACACGACGCACCCGCTGCACCGGGCGATTAAAATCTCGAACTCACGCGCGCAGCTCTTTCGGGCGCTGACCAATGAGCTGGCGGACCTCTTGCCGCCCGCGGAGGCCAAGCGCGTCAAGGCGAAGGTCGACCGGATTGAGGACACCTCGGCCCAGTCGCCCGCGCAGAAGGGGGAGCTGGAGGCCCAGCGGCTCAACCTCATCGGCAAGGTCCTGGACACCTTCTTTGAGCAAGACGGCGCTCGGCTGTGGATTCTCATCGACGAGGCCGACCGCTTCGCCGCCGACGACGCGCGAAAGCCGCGCGACCACAGCATCGCCTGGCTGCTGCGTGACCGTGAGTTCAACCATCCGGGGCGCCTGCGGGTGGTGTTTGCGGGGTTTCAGACCATTCATAATCAGGTCATCTCCGAGAACGGCGCGTTCGCGAACTGGTTTGGCATCAAGCAGCTGAGCACGCTGGAGGATTCGGACGCGCGCGCGCTGATCGTGGAGCCCTTCGCGGACTTCGCGTTCTCGTTCGCCTCCGAGGCCGGCGTCGACCGCATCCTGGAGTTCACCGGCGGGCATCCGCTGCTTATTCAAGAGGTCTGCGCTCGGCTGATGGAGCGCACTCAGGCGCGGCGCACCGGCAGCCTGGAGGACGAGGTCATCACCATCGAGGCGGGGGATGTGGAGGTGGTGTGCCGCGACGACCAACTCCGCGACCGCCTCCACCAGGTGCTGAGCCTGAACCTCAACGAGAACCCGCGCCTGAAGCTGATGGTCTACCTGATCCTCTACAGTTGCGGGACCGGCAGCGAGTCGACGCTGCGCCTGGAGGACTTCAGCCTGGCCAGCCTCAAGGCGGAGCTGCTGAAGTGGTATGGCGAGCAATTTAACGACTATTTTGACGAGAAAAATATCGGCGCGCTGATCGCCCGGCTCAAGGCCCTCGGGCTGATTCGAAGCCACGGCGCGCGCTATGAGTTTGTGAACCAGACTTTTGCGCGCATGCTGCTGGAGTCGCCGACCTTCGAACAGACGCTTGAGGAGCTGCTGTCCTATGTGACCGACCCGGTCCAGGGGCAGCACCGGCGCTTCGTGACCCTGCCCAACGAGCATCTGGAGCGGGTGACGCATAATCGAGAGTCCGAGGAGAAGCAGAATTTGCTCTTCATCGGGCTGCCCGAGACGCGCGGGGATTATATCGCTAAAAAGTTATTCGGGCAGGCCGACTCGGGCGGCGAGGACTATCGGGAGGCGGAGGCGCTGAATTACTCCGTGGACACCCGGGTATTCCTGCTGTCGGGGGCGCAGTGCGAGTCGGTCGAAGATGTGCGGGCGGTGTTGAAGCGTGAGCTGAAAGAGACCCGAAAGACGTTGTCATTGGCCGATTTTATGGTCAAAAACAACCTGGAAACCCTGGTCATCACCCAGGCGGATAAGCTGGCGGAGTCGGGGGCGTTGCTCGACATTTCGCGCAGCCTCAACGAGCGTGACCGCTATGTCTTTGCGTTTGGCGGGGCGCCGCTTGCCCGGGCCTATGTGGGCCGGCTCTTCGCCGAAAATTTCGACACGATCCGGCTGGAGCGGCTGCGCGCGGCCGATATCGTGCGCTGGGGGCATCGCTTCTTGCCCCAGGAAGAGGACCACGCGATCATCTTCGACGACCATTGCTCGCGCGATGTGCGCCGGGCCACCGGCGGGTATTTGCCGTTGGTGCGCGAGTTCGCGGAGTTCGTGCGCCGCAACCATCAGACCGCGCGCGAGTATTTGCCGTCGCCCGAGGATGTGAAAAAATTCGAGAAGGTTCGCCAAAACGAGACCATCCGCCAGGCGCTCTTGTCGGAGTTGAGCCCGGTTGAGGCCGAGTTTATCGGCGGATTCTACCGCTTCGCGGCGGCTGAAGACCTGTGGGCGTTTGAGCGCGAACTCGTGGAGAACCTCGTCCTGCCGCACCTCAGAGAGGCGCTCGGGCTGGACGCCGGGGCGATGCGTGACGCGCTCGAGGTCTTGCAATTGCTCGACCTGATCGGGCGGGTGACCGAGGAGGGCGCGCGGTTGGTGCAGCTCGATATGGAGGGCCCGCTGGCCAGGCTCTATGGAGCAGGTGAGGCGCTATGAGACGACGAATATCCTGTCTTTCGGTCTTCGACGCGTTCGTGCAGCAGTTGGCGCGACGCCTCTCGGACGAGTTGGTCTGGCGAGTGGTTCTGCCGCCCGGGTTCGACGCCTACGAGTGCCTTGAGCTCTTGGACGCCGCTGCGGCCGATGAGGCTGAGAATCTGCTCTATTTCCCGAGCAGCCGCGACTTTCGAATCGACAGCAGCGCGGCGGTGCTCAGCGAGATCGCGCGCCTTTTGCGCCTGCCGGATTCGGCCCCCGAGAGCGCGGAGGAGCTGGTCGTCCACCACACCGATCGCTTTCGCCGCTCGCGCACGGTGGGGCTGATTATCAGCGATGATATCAGCGACGCCCAGCGCGCCGAGGTCTTCCAGACCTGCGAGGAGATCGCCGAGTTTACCCGCGATCTCGAGGGGAAGTTCAACTTCGTCTTGCTGCAGAGTTATTGGGCTTCGCCGGCCGCCAGGCCGGGAGAGGTGAGCCCGCGGTCGTTTGAGCCCGGCGAGGTGGTCTGGCAGCCGTGGACACCGCAGGTGAAGCCGCTGCGCTTCGAGAGCGCCTTTACCACCATCGGTATGACCGAGTCTCGCCTGGAGAACTCGGGTTTTGAGCGCTACCTGGGGCTTCGGCTCTATTGGGAGGCATCCGGCGCGCCGGAGTATATGGAGCGGCTCTCGGATATCGACGAGCTGCGCTCGTTTTGGATCGCGGACGATGACGCCGACGATAAGATTGAGCGAAAATTCGACGACCTCCTGGCCGACGCCGGCGGCAAGCCCGCGCATGTCAGCGCGCTCTTTGACGCGTGCGCGCAGACCTGCGGCACGCGTGTGTTGCTGTCGACGGGGATTATTCGGGCGTGCCCGGATGCGCTGCTACAGGAGCTGCTCGGCGCCGGGGTCGCGTGGATCCCGCCAAACGGGCTTCACCTGCGGGTGACCTCGGTCGCGGCGCGCCAGATCCTGGCGGATAAGAAGCTTCGAGAGAAGTGGGAGATCACCGACGAGAAGGCGCGCAACTTCAGGCTCGCCGCGCGAAAGAACCCGCTATTAGCCAGCTGGGTGTCGAGTCTGACCCGGATGGTCGAGATGGAGATGCTATTTTGCTGCAAACAGGCCGGGAATCTCGCCGAGATCCTCAACAACCTCGGGCGAGACGCCGAGTTGGAGGAGCTGCGTAACCGCGCTCGGCGCTATCAGAGTCATGCCGAACCCACCGAGCCGATTGACCACGCGTCCTTCGGTCAATTGCAATATGTGATCTTTCATTCGCCGCTGCAGAAGGATTTTCCGGTGTCGCGCTCGCGCATCGAAGAGATTCGCAGGACCCGCAACCTGGTGGCCCACGCCCACGCGGTGCGCTGGTCGGGCGTGCGGGTGCTGCTGCAGACCCTGGCGAGCCTGCACGCCGCGGGGGTGCAGGCTCGGTGAGGCGGCTAGCCTGCGGGGTTTAGTGGGCGCGAAAGCGGGCGGTCGCCCAGCTCGTGAGCCGGCGCGGCACGACGCCGCTGAGCGCGCCCCAGGCCTTCATGGTCGCGCCGTAGACCGAGGTCATGCGCCCCTTTCGGGCGTCGGCGATGGATTTGCGCACCACGTCGGGGGCCTGGGCGATCGTGAAGTCGGGCGCGCCGGCCTTGAGGGCTTCCATATTGGCGATCTCGATAAATTCGGTGGCGACCGGTCCGGGGCATACCGCGGTGACGGTGATGCCGTCGGCGGCGAGCTCGGCGGAGAGGGCGTTGGCGAAGTGGAGCACGTAGGCTTTGCTCGCCGCGTAGACCGCGAAGTTGCCCATCGGGCTGAAGCCGGCGCTGCTTGCAACCTGGACGATCTTGGAGCCGCGGGTGCAATAGGGCAGGGCGCGCTGGGTGATCTCGGTGAGCGCGCGGATATTGAGGTCGACCATGCCCAGGTGTGCTTCGACGTCGATATCGACGAAGCGCCCCATCTTGCCGTAGCCGGCGCAGTTGACCAGCCAAGAGATCGTGGGCTGCTCGCCCTCGAGTTTCTCGAAGAATTCGGCGAGCTGCGTCGGGTCACACAGGTCGACGGCGAAGACGCGTCCTTCGGCGCCGATCAGGTCGCCTGCCAATTCCAGCAGCCGCTCCTCCCGTCGGGCGAGCAGCCAGACCTCGTCGACCTCGGCGCGCGGCGCGAGTTGTTTTGCGTATTCCCAGCCAAGCCCGGACGATGCACCCGTAACAATTGCAATATTCATGGAAGCTCCCTGCAGATGATGTGAGATAATATTGAGCGGCGGTTCAATCGGCGATGGTCCAACTCGCGTCCGACCTATGCGTCGAATCGGCAGGTCGCGCCACAGGCGAAATCGCGCGATCGCGTAAGGTCGAATTGATGCCGTCTAGATAACATAGAGGCTTCGACAAAGACAATTATAGCGCGGCATACTCACCCGGGTTGGGCGGTGTGTTGTGGCGCAAGATGTATGGGGAGGGGGCCGGCAAGAAAAGAAAAGTGCCTTCAGAGGACGAAATGTAGCCATAGGACACGTACTTGGCTAACGGTCTGGGGGGATTGCGGTCGACCGTCCTCCGAAGGCGTATAAAACATACCACGTGAATGGCGAAAGTCAATTCATCTGGGGCATTAGAAAAAAGAATCGCTCAAGACGTTGTCATCGCCCCGGTTGTGGTCAGGTTAAACGGGCATTGGCTTGTGGGTCAGTCGCCTATTTTTTTGGTCCGTGCTTGAATGTTATGAGCTTGTCACCTCTTTTGAATTACGGTAGATCAAAGAAAAGAACCGGGCGTTTCACACGGAGCTAGAATATGTCTACAGATAAAAAAAATGAGTTTGATAACCGCCCCGAAACCGCCAGTCGCCTGCGCGCGATCTCGGAGAAGGGGTATATCGTCGTGGTGACCCAGGCGTACGGTCCTAACGGTGAGGATTTAATGGACCGTGAGGGCCCGAAGTTTAGCGGTGAGCCGGGCGTAAAATTGCGCGTCACCCAGGGAGACAAGACGGCCGACGTCATCTTGAGCCCCTTCTTTGGGGACCCGGCCAAGTATAGCAGCGTGGAATTCGAAGTCGGAAAGCGCTGCGTGTTGACCTGCCCCGAGAGCGGTGATCCGCTTGACCGCATTGATGGCATGGGCAACGACGAGGACGGACATTTTTACGCCGTCTACCTGACGTCGAAGCTCGGCGAAGGTGAGCTGGTCGCGGTCAACGACGTCTGGGGCGTGACCGAATCGCGTATGCTTAGCGAGGGCGAATTGCTCAACCTCTATGCGGAGTCCGAACCGATCGAATAATCGGGGAAGCGCGCGATTTGAGCAGATAGAAAATGAGAGGCCCCGCCCGATGATATATCGGGCGGGGCCTCTGTCTTCTTGTGGCGATTGGGGGCAGGGCTTAGGCCTCGGAGCCCTGCAATTGCTCCAGGGCCGCCTGGCGGATGGGGCCCGCCAGGTCGCTCTGGAGCAACAGGGCCTGCAGGCGCTCAACCGCGTCGGTTTGCTTGCCGAGTTCTATTTCGCATAGCGCGATATGATAGGTCGCGGCGTCCCGGGCGTCGGGGTCATCGAGGGCGTGGGTGAACTCGAGGATAGCCTCGTCGAATAAGCCCATGTCGCGGTAAGCCAGGCCCAGCTCGAGGCTGGTATTATGGGCCTCATCCTCGCCCAGGACCACGCCTTCGCTCTGCTCAAACTCGGCGGCGGGAACAAATTTACCCGACAGGCTGCGCGCGCCGAACTCACTATTGCCGATTTGGAAGTCCTGGTGGGCGGGGCCGCCGGAGTCCGAGCTGCGCCGCAGCGTCGGGCCGCTTGGCGGAACGTCGGAAACCTCGTCGAAGCCGTGCTGATTTCCGAAGAAGTCGAGCCCGCTGCTTTCGCCAACCGAGGTCTCTTCGCCGAGGCCGCCGAATCCGGCGCCGGAGTCTCCAAAGAGCTGGTCGAACATCTGGTCGGCTTCGGCATCCGTGACGCTCAGGTCGAATTCGGGGTTCCCCGCAGCGCCCGCGCGATTGTCGTCTTGGAGGGCGCCCATTTGAGAGTCACTCAACTCACTGAGCCCCTCAATATCGACGTCCATCTCCAGGAGTTCGGCGCCCTCAAAGGCAGACTCGTCGAAGTCGAGCCCGTCAAACTCCATGTCCTCGATCTCTTCGATATCGAGCTCGTCATCGAGCATGTCCGCGTCGATAAACTCGGCGTCGTCGATATCGAGCTCGATCAGGTCGGCGTCCATCAACTCGGCCTCGTCGAAGTCGAACGCGTCGTCATCGAGGACCTCGAAGGCGTGGTCTTCGGTCGCAGCGACCGGTTGGTCCGCGAAGAGCAGGGCGTCGTCGTCGAGGTCGAGCTCCTGGGTGCCCGGCTCGTCGAACGATTTCGCGCCCTCGTCGATGAGTTCGAGGTCCTCGAGGTTCATTGCCAGCATATCGTCGGTGACCACCATGCGGTCGGTATGGCTGGCCTCTTCCTCGCTATACTCATCCTCGTCGTAGTCGTAATCATCGAGGGGGAGATGCTGGTCTCGCGACGCGTCCTGGCTGCGCGAGTCGGGGTCATTCGCGGTGCTCTCGGCCAGTGAGTGGGCGTCGAGGCCGCCAAATTCGTGGCCGGTCGCTGTCGATTGCTCGGCCTCCAACGGCACGCCGAGCTGGTCGGCCAGCCGGCGCACGCGCTCCGAGTCGTTGGTCAGCGCGAACGCTTCGCGCACGAATTTCTGGCAATGCCGGGGCGTGGCGCGCGTGATGCGGGCCATCTCGAGGAACTCGTCGACCGCGCCCTCGGGGTTGTTGCGCGCTTCCTGCAGCTGCGCCATCTGCGCGCGCGCGTGCAGGTTATTGGGGTAGCGCGCGATGACCGACACGATGGTTTCGTAGGCCTTGTCGAAGAGGCCGTATTTGATGAAGACCTCGGTCTCTTTAAGCACCCGGGCGACCGCGGCGGTGCTGTCGTCTTCGCCTGTCCGCTCGATGGTGGGCGCGACGACCTCGAGCTCTTCGAGGTCATTGGAGATATCGACCGGCTCGGGCGCGCCCGGGTTGGCATCTTCGGGGCCGTCCAAAAATACGATGCCCGACGTCTCGTCGAGAAACTCGACGCCGGCGAGGGCGTCCGCGTCGCTCTGGGCGCCCGGACGCGCCGGCTTTGGCGAGGCGCTCGGGTTGGTATGGGTCACGCCGGTCGGCGTGCCGGCGTCGCTTAACTTCCTTAATCTTCGCAGGCGCTTGAGCGCGCGGGCGTCGTCGGGTTGGATCGCGAGGATGCGCTCATAGATATGCTCGCATTCCCTTTCGTTGGCCTGGGTCGCCGGGAGATTGGCCAACTCATGGAGCACCAGCACCGCCTTGTCGCCGCGGTCCAGGCGCTCAAAAGCCTGGGATAAGCGGTCGAGGATCTGCGGGTTCTGGGGCTCACGCTTAAAGCAGACCTGCAGGTGGCTGAGCGCGTGGCGATATTGCCCATTGCTCAGATAGATATCGATGACGCGTCGGCGCAGGTCCGGGGCGTCGTCGCGCAAAAAGATGATGCGCTCGGCGACCTGGACGAACTCATCGGTGCGGCCTTCCTGGTCGAGGCGTTCGGCCGCGAACTCGAAGAACTCGAGCGCGCGGGTCACTTCGTTATCTTTGGCGTAGCGCTCGGCGAGCTGGATGCGCATGCCGATATCGTCGGGGTCGAGCGCAATCATGCGCTCCAGCACTTCGGTCTGGCGCGCCGCGTCTCCCCGGGATTTATAAATCTTCTGCGCCTGGTGGTAGGCGCGAACGGCGTCTTTAAGCCGGCCCAGGCTGTGGTAGGCGTCGCCCAGGTCGCGGTGTAAGTCGGGGGATTCGGGGGCCAGGCGAAGCGCTTGTTTATAGACCGCCGCGGCCTTCTCGAAAATCTCGTCCGAGGCGTAGTGTTGAGCGACCTGTTGATAGCCGTTCAACGCCTGGTCATTTTTGCCGAGCTTTGAATAAAGGTCGGCAATCTTGAGCATGCTGCGCACGTCGCGCGAGTCGTCGTTGACCAGTAACTGGTATTGGGCGATTGCCTTATCCCAGTTTCCCTTGTGCACGTGTTTAAGTGCACTCGACAACACTTTATTGCGGTTAATTCCCACGAAGAAGACCTGAATATTGCTTGGGGGACCTCAAGCGACGATTCAACTCCGCAGACGTCGGGAGCGTGCGCTTAAGGCGCCGAGGCGCGAGGCCTCGGCGAGATTAAGTGTTTCATCAAGCGTCAAAATCCTCGCCCGGGAACCCCGGGCGATTCTAACTACGGGGGCAATACAGCGCTCAAGACAGTGCAGCTTATTTGTTGACGCGCTCCACGAACTCGCCGGTGCGGGTGTCGATGCGCACCAGCTCACCTTGCTCAAGGTACAGCGGCACCATGATGGTGGCGCCGGTTTCCAGGGTCGCCGGCTTGGTGCCGCCCTGGGCGGTGTTTCCTTTGACGCCGGGGTCGGTCTGCGCGACGATCAATTCCACGAAGTTCGGGGCGTCCACGCTGATGGCGCGGCCGTTGTGGAAGAGGATGTCGATGGTCATATTATCTTTGAGATAATCGAGCACCGGCTCAACGGCCGTCTCGCTGACGCGCAGCTGCTCGTAGGTCTCGTTGTCCATAAAGATATAGTGGTTGCTCTCATCTTTGTAGAGATATTGCATCTCGCGAGATTCGAGGTTGGGCGTGTCGACGGTGTCGCCGGAGCGGAAGTTCTCCTGCTGCTGGCGGCCGGTCTCCAGGCTCTTGTATTTGGTCTTTACGAACGCCACGCCCTTGCCGGGTTTGACGTGGTTTGCTTCGACGATGACAAAGGGTTCGCCGTTGATTTCAATTTTGAGGCCTTTGCGAAACTGGGTGGTATCGATGGTCATCGAGGTTCATCTCCAAATCATTTGATGTGAGGGTATATACTATCTGGTGCGCGCGGCGCGCGCAGTGCTAAAAATCGAAGAGGCTGTAGCGGCGAGCCGTTTACATCATCTCGCGCTCAACATAGGGCGCGATGAGCCGCAGCATGGTCTGGCCGCGGTTGACGTCGGCGTTGGCGTCCAGGGCGAGGATGAGCAGGTATTCCTCGGCGACGACGCGCGCGAGGGCGGTTACCTGGCCCAGCGTGATGCTGACTTCGTTGACTTCGCCGACCTCGTAGATCTGAAGGCGGCGGAATTTGTCCAACAAATTGCTCAACTCGACCGCGACGGCGTTCATATGCGGCATCGCCTCGCCCCCAAAGACGCTCTCGATCGGAATCCCGTCAAAGCCAATGAGCATGCAGCCCAGGGTTCCATCGACGTTTTTGACGACTCGAGTCAACTTTTGTTTGAACATGCATCCTCCATACGGGGCGGTCCCGCGATCTGGCCCGCGAAAAAAATGAGCGGCGCGCTGCGATGATGGCACTATTTTTCGTATAATTAAGCGCCGCGGTCAAGCTACCCGTCGATCTTTTAGAGGCCGCCGGCCCAACGCCGGCCTGGCGGGTGGGCGATTCCAGAATCCCAAGCCGGCCACGCGCCTGTAAAAACTGTCGGCGGTCGATTAAATTCCCGTTCTATAAGGGGTTTTACGCCCGGTCGGGGCTGGCGCGGCGGCGGGGGAGGTGGGGTGAAGATGCCCCGAGACTCACCACAACGCCGCGCCCATTGGGGCCCCGGGCCCGGCGTCATCCGCCCACGATGAATTGACCCACGCGCACTCGGTTGTCTTTGTCCGATGCCTGCGCCGGGGTCACCTTCATGCGCTTGCTGCCGTTATAGAAGCCAAGCCAGATGGTGTAGACCCCGGGGGAGGCGTAGGAGTCGATGCTCAGTGAGTATTCGTCCTTGATGATGTCGCCGGGGAGCCAGAAATTCGTCGGGAACTCGCCGTTGACCGGGTCGTGGTCGCCGTGCAGACGGCTGCCGGAGCGGTCGACGTGCATGAAGATCTTCTGGGAGCTCGGGACCCGGCGTTTGGCGCGGAAGTAGAACGTCAACTTCGCGCTGTCGCCGCGGGCGAAGACCGGGAAGGAGCCATCGCTTGGTTTGCCGTCAATATCCCAGCCGATCATCTCCAGGGAGTTATCGAAGGTGGGGTGTCTGATTTTGCCCTTGTCTGCGAATTGCAGGGGGATGGGCGGGGTGAAGGTTTTGGGGTCTTCAATGATGGCGTCGGCGATATAATTTTGCTGCTCTTCGCCGTCCTCAAGTTGGTTGCTCACAAGCAGGAGTTTGCTCGATTTGGCGTCGAGCACGGGCAGGTTGCGCTTGAATCGGCCGCGGATATCGTAATTGACGGCGGCCAATTTATCGCGGGGGATAATGACGAAGTAGCGGGAGTCGCTGTCGAATTCTTTGACGAAGGCGTCGTTCTTCGAGATGGACTCAACATCGCTCAGATACACCGAGCCTTTGCTGCCGGAGATGCCGTAGCGATAGAGCTTTTCGCCGGGTTTGGCGATCTCGGTATAGGCCTCGAAGATGCCGCGCTCCGAGAGGTGGTGCGACTGGTCCGGGGCGAATTTATAGAGGAAGACGCCGGCGGTGAGCAGCGCGGCGAGCAAGACCCAGGCGGACCAGGTGGTCGGCAACTCGAAGAGCGCGGCCAGGCGGGCGAGCGGGCCGCTCTCTTGGCGGTAGGCGGCCTTGGCCTTGGCCTGCCGGTAGAAGGGGGCCTCGGGCGCGGCGTCGGGTGTGTTCGCGGCGCCGTCTTTGCGCGCGGCGCGCCAGTCGGCGAAGCGTTTGGGCGCGCTACGCAGGCTGCGCAGCGTGAGGCCGGCCCAGGAGACAAGCCCGAAATAGAAGGTGGCCAGCAGGATCATCCAGCCGTATTTGATGGCCTTGAGCGTCGAGCCGAAGGCGTAGTCCTCGGGCAGACCGAGCTCTTCTTGCATCGCCAGGTAGGGCTCCATGAAGCGGTCGGGGAAGCGCTCAAGGTCTTTCCCGAGCATCATGATGATGGTGATGGCCACAAATCCCATGGCGACGATCGTGAGGGATTCGAGGCGCGCGCGGGTAAAGAATTTGGCGTCGCCGAGCATCAGGCCGGCGCCCAGGATGATCGGAAGATATGCCGGGAAGTAGAAGTGACCAAAGGCCGACGCCAGCGCGACCACGGCGACGGTGATGAAGCTCCACACCAAGAGAAGGCGCTGCAGCGAGGTCGAGGCGGCCATGATGTTTTGCAGGGGCGCGTCGTCTTCGTCGTGCAGACGCGCGGCGCGCGCCAGGTAGCCGATGCCCAGCGGGGCGAGCGCCACCCAGGGGATAAGCGAGAAGCCGATCTCGCGGATCCACATGGCGAAATACATATGTTTTTCGGCCGGGCTGCTTCCGCTGAGGTGGTTCTCAAGAAGAAACGAGAAGAGCGGGATATTGCCGGCGATTTCGCCGTCGAGCATGCGCATGGGGTTGGCCGCGCCGTAGCTCTGGGTGATGACGCCGACGACGAGCGCGCACATCGCGAGCGCCAGCAGCATCGGGGCGCTAAAGAGAGCGCGACCGGCGCTGGATTTGCGCCCGATAAATGCGCCGGCGAGCAAGATGAATCCGGGGATAAGCAGCGCCATCCACTGCAAGACGTGGGGCAAAAAGAGGGTTTCGCCGGTGGCCGCGGCGCTGCGGTTCAGCCCCCACAAGACCACCGCGCCCGCGCCCGCCAGCGACGCCACGGCCAGTCCGATGTCGAGGCGCGACAGCAGCGACGAGACCCCGGATGGGTTCTCGCGCGCGCGCGCAACCTGCTCAAAGGGCAGCTCGGTGACGCAATAGGCGATGATGACCGCCAGGGGGCTGAGCAGGCCGAAATAGCGCTGCTCCAAAAAGGAGAGCGAGAGCATGACGCCGAGCGTGGCGCCCCACAGCCATCGTGCGCGCGCGGTTTCGCTGCGCGAGAGCTCGAAGAACGCCATAATCGAGGCGGAGCTGAGCACCACGAAGAGCATCTCACTGCTCAGGGTGTGCACGCCCAAGAAGATCGCGGGGGTGGTGGTGAAGGCCACGGCGCAAATCAGCGCGGTCCAGGTGTCGAAATAGCGGCGTATCCAGGCGAAGGTCGCCAAGATCAGCAAGAAGACAGCGACCGCAAATGGAAGGCGCGCCGACAGCTCAAGCTCGCCGATCTTATAGTCGCCGAGCTCGGCGGGTTCGCCCACGGTGGCCGCGAGGACCCATGTTTTGAGCAAGGGGCGCGCGACCGGTTTTCCGTCGAGGGTCGGCGTGACCCAATTGGGCTCAGGCGTTGCATCCGCGCTGCTTTTATGGTCCTCTGCCGGAGCATCGGCCTGGGCATTTTCTGGGGATTCGTCGGCCTCCGCGCCGCTCTCCACGCTCGCCGGAGCGTCTTGTTGAGCGTATTCGCGTGCGATGCGAATCTCATCGGCTTCCCAGGGTTTCCACACGCCCAGGCTCGATAATTGCCCGAAGATAAGCCCCGCGCAGGCCAGCGCTAAAATCGCAAGCGCGACCCAATGACCGGTGCGGGTGGACCACCAGGCTTGGAATCCCGGTCGTTCGGCTGTCTCTGGGGAATGTGTTGACTCTTTCACGTGATACCGCTGTGTACAAAGATAGAATTGCGACGGGCATTATTGCGTATTTATCGCAGGCCCAACGGGCCCCAATAGGGCGAGCTGCGAATCGGCGTATCGAGATAGCACATGGCTTCGCGGGGTTCAATTTGGCGCGGGCGCGGCACGATTTTTAGCGGCGCAGGCGAAGTTCGAGAATCATCGACTTTTTCGGAATTCTTTTGAATAAGCTCGATTTGAGATGCGTCAGAAGCTTTAGGAAGATGTTATTGTGAGCGAACTCGGGCGTCGCCCGTCCAAGCAAAATTTTCGAAGGTCTGCATTTTCATTGCAAATAGACTGCCAGGAGAAGGTCATGAAGCGCGTATATTGGATGATATTTTTGGTCGCGATGTTCGCGTTTGGGTTCGGCTCGGGGTGTTTGATCACCGACGGAAATAGCGCCGGCGGAGATTGCTGCGTGAATTACGAGAAGTGCGAGACCGTGTGCGACTTCACTGGCAACTGTCGGCAGTCCTGCTGGTTTGAGGAGCTGTGCTCCGACACCTGCGGCGGCGAGGCTGGGGAGCCCGGCGGCGAGGATTCCCTGGACTTTTGCTATCACGACGGCGATTGCGCCGGCGCCGAGATTTGCGTCAATAACCTGTGCCGCGTCCCGACGACCACCGAGCGCGGCGAGGCCGGGCTTTGCCAGGCGTGCCAAACCAACTCCGATTGCGCCGACCCGGACGCGCTTTGCGTGCTCCTTGGCGATGAAGATGCCGGCGGTGAGACGGTTTGCACCACGCCCTGCGGGTCGGGTTGTGGCGAAGGCTTTGAGTGCAAGACCATCGCTGGCTCGTCGCAATGCCTGCCGAAGGCCGACGCCAACGGCGTGCGAAGCTGCGCGAATGTCCCCGAGTTGGAGTGTGTGACGGCGCGCGATTGCGCGGCCGGCGAAAGCTGCGTCAATAACGAGTGTGAGGCGCCGGAGACCGCTGAGTGCAGCGCGAGCAATCCCTGCGCGACCGGTGAGACCTGCCGCCTTGGGGAGTGTGTCGAGGATAACGCGCCGGAGTGCGCGGACCGCAATGATTGCGCGACCGGGCAGACCTGTGAGTCCGGCGAGTGTGTGGGTGGCGACGAGACCTGCGTCTTCAATAGCGAGTGTGCCGAGGGCGCGATGTGCGTCAACGGAAAATGCTTCTCGGATTGCTCCGTCGACGAGGAGTGCGGCCGCTACGAATATTGCCGCCAGGGCCTTTGCCAGCCGTCGGAGTGCAGCGGCACCCAGGATTGCGCCGGTGACGAAGTGTGCGTCGACGCGATTTGCCAGCCCGCCTGTGACCCGAATACCAGCAGTGACTCCTGCGGCGAGGGTTATATCTGCGCCGACGGTGGTTTCTGCGACCGCGACCCGAACGTCGAGTGCCGCACCAGCGCGGAGTGCCTGCGCGCCGAGATCTGCATCGAAGGTCAGTGCGAGTCGCCCTGCACCTGCAACACGGATTGCGCCGGCGGCGAGGTCTGCAACCTCGACAGCGGCACCTGTGAGGTGCCGGCCGATGGCGGCCCCGAGAGCTGTGATAGCGTGTGCGACTGCGTGAGCGGCGAGCAATGTGTCGCCAATGAATGTGTCGCCGGCTGATCAACTTCGCCTCGGCGGGGGCTGGCAGCGCGCAGCCCTTAGCCCCCGCCGATCACCCGAAACGCCGCCCAACTCGCCGGGCTCATCCCGGCCTTTGACATCGCAACCTGCCCGCTCTGCAATGCCTGAGCGGGCGTTTTGCCGTCTGCGATGCCCCGATAAAAGGCCGCCATCAACTTCGATGTGTCGGCGTCCTCCACGCTCCACATACTCGCCACGACGCTGCTGCTGCCGGTGTAGAGAATCGCCCCGGCCAGCCCAAACGCCCCGGCGCCCAGCGTCTGCCAACCGCGCCCGGTGGTGCACCCGCTGAGCACCACCATCTCGGCGGCGGTGCGCCGGCTTAATAACTCGCCCAGGGTGACGATGCCGTCGTCGGGTTGCTCCGGGTCTCGGCTCAGCAGCAGGGCGGGTTGGTTGAACTCGAGGCCGGATTGCACGCTGGCGACCTGCAGGGAGCGGGCGTCGCTGATGCCGTGGGCGGCCACGTGGATGATGCCGTATTGGGTCAGGTCGGCGTTGCGCATCCAGCTCTCGGCCGCCATCTCTCCGACGCGCATCTCGACCTCGAAATCGCGGGCTCCAAGGCGGGTGTTGATGGCATCGAGTTCGGCGCGCGCGCCGGGCAATTTCGGGAAGACATCGCCCAGCGAGAACATCCCGGAGTCGGGCAGATTGGTGGCGAGCTTGAGAAGATCGATGGCGGCGCGGTCCAGGTTCGCGTCGCCGATAAGCAGGGTGCGCGTGGTGCTTGAGTCTGGTTGCGCGGCGGCTTTGCGCGCCATCAGGCGCTCGAACACGGCGCTTGAAGGTGTATAGGTCACGACCTGGTCGCGCATCAGATAATCGGGCTCGGCGCTGCGGGTGGGCCGGGCGAGCATCTCGAAGGGCAGGTCGTACAGCTTGCCGTCGGGCGCGATGATCAGTTGGTCGGCCGATTTAAGCAGGTCCTGGGCCGGGCCGATCAGCTCGACGTACAGGCGCTCGGCCAGCGCGCGTTGGCGCGCCGGGTCGGGCCGCTCGCCGAGCGTGCGAATAAACGCGTCGACCAGCGGGGCGATGTCTTCGCGCCCGGCCAATTGTCGCATCTTGATGCCCTGGTCGCTGATGACCCAGAGGTAGCTGCGCCGCGGCATGATGAGGTATTCGAGGAGGACGGTATTGGGCGCAAGTTGAGCCCCGACCTGGCGGGCGAGTGTGTTGGGGGAGCGCTTGCTCTGCGCGGTTTGGGCCGCGCGATGCGAAAGGTTGGAGCGCTGCGCCCTCGACCAATCCTCTAATTGGGCCAGGGCGCTCGCCGCGCGAGCGTGTTTCGACCCGGCGCGGCCGGGGCGAAGATGGGTTGAGTGGCGCGTGTTTGGGCGCGGCTCGGTGGCCAGGGCCGGGTCGACGTCGCCGTCCAGAAGGTCGAGCAATCCCCGCGCCTTGAGCGCGTTGGCCAGCACGAGGCTACGTTGATAATTCGCCTGCGTGCGCTGGGTTGTGTCGAGTCCGATATACGCGTCAACCAGCGCCATATAGACCTTGCGTTTATCGGCGAAGAACTCCTGGCGAAGGGCCGGGGTGGGGAGTCGCCCGCGCATCTCTTCGATGGCCCCGATGGCGGCCTGGAAATAGCGCTTTGCCGGCGTCAACTGCCCATGTTCGGCCAATAATTGCCCGCCCTCAAAACCCAGTCGCCAGTCCTCACCGTGCCAATCGTCGAAGTCGCCGTGGGCGCGAAGCGCATCGATGAGTAACGGGGACGCAGCGATGGTGCGGGTGGGGGAGGCGCGAGTCCAGGCGATGGCGTCGGCGAGGCGGCGGCGCCCGGCGGGTGTGGCGAGCAGGTGCTCAATATGAGAGTTCGTGACCTGACCGGCGATGGTCCGCGCCGGGCCTTGTGTGCCGGCTTGCTTCGGGGGCGCATCGACCTGCCCGAGGAGGCGATTTAATCGCTCAAATCTTGCCAGGTCCCGGGCCAGGGCGCGGGGATTCTCGGACGCGATATCGAGCGCGAACGCGCGCTCGAGCATCTCAATGGCCTGGTCGAGTTGGCCGCGTTCCACCGCGAAATCAAAGGATGCGCGCAGGGTCTGCGAGAGCGCTCCGAGGCGCCCGAAGTCGCGGTATTCACTGCGCGCAATATCGAGCAGCGCGCCGCGCCGAAGTGGCCGACCATCGGGGTCTTTTGCGTCGTGGAGGAGTCCGCGCTCCAGCGCCATCGCGTATAAATTGGCGAGGTCGCCGGCGTTTGGGTCGCGCAGGTTGCCGTGCATCGGGATGCGCGCGTTTAACCATAAGTGGTGGGCCCGTGTGGCCAGCGACACCGCGTGGGCGTCGGGGGGCGCGCTGGGCGAGGTTTGGATGTTTTGTCTCGCCGCTGCGGTTTCTTGGCGGGCGATGGCTTCGATAAGGAGCAGCTCGATCTGGCGGCGAAGTGAGTTGTGGGGGGCCAGGTTTGTCTGCGCCGCGTGTGCCTGCTGGGCGCTCAGCGCCCAATCACCGGCGCGAAGTCCGCACCAGGCAGCCAGCCACGCGGAGTCCCCAATTGGGGGTTCGAGCTGCGCGCAATCCGGGTCCGCTCCGGCGGCGTCGATGCGTGCGCGCAGGGCGCTAAGCCGGGCCGACGCATCGCCGTCGATTTGCAGATGATAAGCGGTGGGTGGGGCGCTTTGGGCGTGAGTGCGCGCCGCGCTCGGCCTCGAGCACCCGCTGGCGAATAGCGCCGTCAGCGCCAAGAGCATAGCGCAGGCTCCGGCGAATCGTTGAGGGCTTTCGAGGTGTGAGCACATCTTCATCTGCTGTTTTCTTAAGTGGAGATGGTGGACAGAAGGATACCACTGCTGAGGGCATTACGCACGAGAGAGGATGGGTCAATGGATGTCTAAATATTATATATATCCAGCCTATTTGCCGCGTATCTGCCAAAGTTGACTCATAAATCGCATCTCGATAGAATCCACGCATTCTTGGGTCTTTAAAGTGCCCAAAAGGTTTTTCGGCCGAGAATCTTAGCGAAAAAATATTCTGATGAGCGCGCTCGATAGGGGCATCATGCAACAACGGAGAAATAGTATGGCTCTTTTTGAGCGACGAAGCAGCATCTTGATTGGCATCGTGCTGGCCCTGAGTCTTGGGGTCGCCACGGCGTGCAGCGACGATGATGGCGGTACCGATAACAAGAACGAAAATATCAGCAGCAAAAAGCTCGGACAGGTTACGGCCACGCCGAACCCGATCACCTTTGAGACGGTCGCGCTGGGTGAGGAAACCAACGTCAACGTGTTGATTTCGAACTCCGGCGAGTCTGCGCTGCGCATTACTAATATTGCGCTGCGAGAGAACGTCGGCGCGCCGCCGCAGGATATGGAGGAGGAGTTCTTCAGAGAGGGCGACGGATGGGGCAAGCAAAACCTTAGCCTTGAGCCCGGCGCGACCCATATCGTGAGCGTGCGTTATAAGCCGGTGAACCAGAACCCGGACACGGGTTCGGTGCTTATCGAGAGTAACGACCCGAGCAATCCGCAATACGTGATTCCGATCACCACGCAGGGATTGGCGCCCAAGATCTTCTCGCCGGCGACGGTCTCCTTTCCGCGCGTGACGCCGCCGGGGCCGGACTCCTCGACCGAAGATGGTCCGTGGCGCGGTGCCTGGAAGATGACCCAGGTGCAGAATACCGGTGAAGCTCCGCTGACCATCAGCGAGATCGCGGTAAAAGGTAATAACTCGCGCTTTGACTTCTCGATCCCGCAGCCGACCGCTGAAGAGATCGCCGATGGCCTGGCGCCTGACCCCGACAACGACACCAAGCAGTGGCCAGCGGCGCTCGCGCCCAACGAGCGCTTCGACGTGCGCGTCTGGTTCGCGCCGGACACCAATAACCCCGAGAACGACGAACTTATCTTCAAGAGCGACGACCCGACGACCCCTGAATATTCGGTCAACCTGGTCGGAAATAGCGGCTCGCCGTGCATCGAGGTGTCGCCGGTGGGTGAGGTCGACTTCGCGCTCAGCTCGATCGGCAACGTCAGCCAGAAGACGGTCACCATCACCAACTGCAGCCCGAGCTCGAAGCTCAAATTGCAGGATATTGAGATGACCGACGATGGCGGCGGCGTCTTTGAGATTAAAGAGGGTAGCCTGCCGGTGGGCCTTCCCGAAGAGCCGTTTATCCTCGACGAGGGTGGGCGCGCGAACTTCGTGGTGACCTTCAGCCCGACCGACGAAGCCGCTTATACCGGCATGGTCCGCATCAAGAGCGATGACCCGTCGCAGTCCACGCTGGATCTGCCGCTCAACGGCCGCGGCACCAACAACGCCTGCCCGACCGCCGTCGCGACCGCCAAGGTCGTCCCCGGTGGACGCGCTGGCACCAGCATCCAGGCGCTGCCGCTTGAGACAATCCAATTCGACGGCACGGGAAGTAGCGATCCGGACGGCACCATCCAGCGCTATGAGTGGACGATTCTGTCGGCGCCGGCTGCATCCTCCTCGCGCATCCTGCCCAACGGCAGCGCGACCCCGGAGATGTTCATGGATATCAACGGTGAGTATAAAGTAGAGCTGAAGGTCTTCGATGACCAGAACACCGTTAGTTGCGGGGAGCCGGCGATCATCACGATTCTGGTGAACTCCGACACCGATATTCATATCCAGCTCACCTGGACCTCCAACGGTGTCCAAAACAACGACGTCGACCTGCATTATCTGCACCCCAGTGCAAGTCGCTGGGCGTCGAATGCAGGTGGTTGGGATTGTTATTATGGCAATAAGACCCCCAACTGGAACGTACCGGGTGGTAATCCGACCCTGGATATCGATGACCTCCAGGGGCCCGGGCCCGAGAATATTAGCCATTCGAACCTGGAGAACGTGACCTATAAGATCGGCGTTCACTATTTTAGTGACCATGGAAACGGCCCGGCATACGCGACAGTTGAGGTGCGTAACCGCGGTATCCTGACCTTCGCAGCGCGCGATAAGATGCTCACGCATAAGCAATTCTGGCTGGTCGGGTATTTGAACGGTCGAAGCCGCACGGTCGCCGCGGCGGACATCGTCACGCCTGATTATCCCTAAGTGACAGGGCGCCGGCGTGTTCCGATGCCCTGGTAGTTTAAGAAGGTTGAAGTGCGTAAAAGGAGAAAAGGGCACCCATTGGGTGTCCTTTTTTCGTGTGGCCCGAGCGTTCTACTCAGGCCACATTATAAGGACAAAAGCCCTAAAGTTGACTCAAAACAGCCCTCTCGATATAGTTCGCAATTCGGGAGCGCCTGCCTTTTCGATGCGCGGGCCGTTTCTTGAGCGCGAAATTAGATAATTGACGAATAAATATTGCAAATAACAGGCTCGACAAGGGCATCATGCAAAAACGGAGAAATAGTATGGCTCTTTTAGAGCGGCGAAGTACCATCTTGATAGGCTTATTGCTCGCCCTGAGCCTGGGTTTCACCGCGGGCTGCAGCGACGACGACACCAGTTCGGACGGCGGTGGCGGTGGTAGCATCGGCAGCAAAAAGCTCGGCCAGGTTTCGGCCACGCCCAACCCCATCACCTTCGAGACCGTCGCGCTGGGCGAAGAAACCAGCGTTAACGTGATGATCTCGAATACCGGTGAGTCCACACTGCGCATTAGCAATATCGCGTTGAAAGAGGACGTCGGCGCGCCCCCGCGCGATATGGAGCAGGAGTTTTTCAAAGACGGCGAGGGCTGGGGAGAGCAAACCCTCAACCTGGAACCCGGCGTCACGCATATCGTTCGCGTGCGCTATAAACCGGTCAATCAGAACCCTGACACCGGCGCGGTCCTTATCGAGAGTAACGACCCGAGCAACCCGCAATATGTCATCCCGGTCTCGACGCAGGGATTGGCGCCGAAAATCTTCTCGCCGGCGACCGTCTCCTTCCCGCGCGTGACGCCTCCGGGGCCGGGCTCCTCGGGGGACGGCCCGTGGCGCGGTGCCTGGAAGATGACCCAGGTGCAGAATACCGGTGAAGCCCCGCTGAGCATCAGCGAGATCAAGGTGAAGGGCAATAACTCGCGCTTTGACTTCTCGATCCCGCAGCCCACGGCTGAGGAGATCGCCGAAGGCCTGGCGCCTGACCCCGACAACGACACCAAGCAGTGGCCCGCCTCGCTCGCGCCGACCGAGAGCTTCGACGTTCGCGTCTGGTTCGCGCCGGACACCAATAACCCGGAGAACGACGAGCTCGTCTTCAAGAGTGACGACCCCACCAGCCCGGAATATTCGGTCAACCTGATCGGCAATAGCGGCTCGCCGTGCATCGAGGTGTCGCCGGTTGGCGAGGTCGACTTCGCGCTGAGCTCGATCGGCAACGTCAGCCAGAAGACGGTCACCATCACCAACTGCAGCCCGAGCTCGAAGCTCAAATTGCAGGATATCGAGATCACCGACGATGGCGGCGGCGTCTTCGCGATTAAAGATGGCAGCTTGCCCGCCGGTTTGCCCGCCGAGGAATTTGTCCTTGATGAGGGCGGGCGCGCGAACTTCGTCGTGACCTTCAGCCCGACCCAGGAAGCCGCTTATACCGGCATGGTCCGCATCAAGAGCAATGACCCGTCGCAGTCCACGCTGAACCTGCCGCTTAACGGCCGTGGTACCAATAACGCCTGTCCGACCGCCGTGGCGACCGCCAAGGTCACCCCGGGTGGACGCGCGGGCACCAATATCCAGGCGCTGCCGCTTGAGACCATCCAATTCGACGGCACTGGAAGTAGCGATCCGGACGGAGCCATTCAGCGCTACGAGTGGACGATCCTGTCGGCGCCGGCTGCATCTTCGTCGCGCATCTTGCCCACAGGCGACTCTAGCCCGACGATGTTCATGGATATCAACGGTGAGTATAAAGTGGAGCTTAAGGTCTACGATGACCAGAACACCGTTAGCTGTGGGGAGCCGGCGATCGTCACGATCCTGGTGAACTCCGAGACCGATATTCATATCCAGTTGACCTGGACCTCCAACGGCGTGGCCGACAATGACGTCGACCTGCACTACCTGCACCCGAACGGGAACCGCTGGGCGATTAACGCCAATGGTTGGGATTGTCATTGGAACAATAAGACGCCGAATTGGAACGTCCCCGGGGGCAACCCGACCCTGGATATCGATGACCTCAATGGTCCCGGCCCGGAGAATATCAGTCACTCCAACCTGGAGAACGTGACCTATAAGATCGGTGTTCACTACTATAGTGACCATGGCAACGGCCCGGCGTATGCGTCGATTGAGGTGCGAAACCGCGGTATCCTGACCTTCGCAGCGCGCGATAAGATGCTGCATAATGACCAGTTCTGGCTCGTGGGCCTGTTGAACGGTCGAAGCCGCACGGTCGCCGCCGTCGACCAGGTTACGGCGGGCTACCCGTAATGGCTCATTTGATCTGAGTGTTGCGTCGCCCTGCGGGTGAGCAACATTTAGACACCTCCAAAAGAAAAAAGGACACCCATTGGGTGTCCTTTTTTTGGTTATCGAAGCCTGCGATCAGCGCCAGTTTGCTAGGGCGAGGCCCCAAAGTTGACTCAAAAGTAGCGCCTCGATATAGTTCGCCCCGCGAGGGCGCCTGCTTTTTCGACGCGTGGGTCGTTTCTTGGTTGCGAAATCAGATATTTGGCAAAAACATATTGCAAATAACGGGCTCGACAAGGGCATCCTGCAGAATCGGAGAATAAGTATGGCTCTTTTAGAGCGGCGAAGTACCATCTTGATAGGCTTGTTGCTCGCCCTGAGCCTGGGTCTCAGCACGGGTTGCAGCGACGACGACGATGGGACCGACGGCGGTGGCGGAGGCATTGGCGGCAAAGAGATCGGCCAAGTCGCGGCGACGCCCAACCCCATTACCTTCGAGACCGTCGCCCTGGGCCAGGAGACCAGCGTCAACGTCATGATCTCGAACACCGGTGAGTCGACGCTGCGCATCACCAATATCGCGTTGAAAGAAGACGAAGGCGATCCGCCGCTCGATCGGGACCAGGAGTTTTTTAAGGACGGCGAGGGCTGGGGCGAGCAAAAGCTTAACCTGGAACCCGGCGTCACGCATATCGTTCGCGTGCGCTATAAGCCGGTCAATCAGAACCCCGACTCGGGCTCGATCGTCATCGAGAGCAATGACCCGAGCAACCCGCAATTTGTCATCCCTGTCTCCACGTTGGGGCTGGCGCCGCAGATCTTCTCGCCGGCGACGGTCTCCTTCCCGCGCGTGACGCCGCCGGGGCCGGGCTCCTCAGGGGACGGCCCGTGGCGCGGCGCCTGGAAGATGACCCAGGTGCAGAATACCGGTGAAGCTCCGCTGAGCATCAGCGAGATCAAGGTGAAGGGCAATAACTCGCGTTTTGACTTCTCGATCCCGCAGCCCACCCCGCAGGAGATCGCCGACGGCCTGGCGCCCGACCCCGATAACGACACCAAGCAGTGGCCCGCGACGCTTGCGCCGACCGAGAGCTTCGACCTGCGTGTGTGGTTCGCGCCGGATACGAATAACCCCGAAGACGACCAGCTTGTCTTCAAGAGTGACGACCCGAGTCGTCCCGAATATTCGGTCAGCTTGCTCGGAAATAGCGGCACGCCCTGCATCGAGGTCTCGCCGGTTGGCGAGGTTGACTTCGCGCTGAGCTCGATCGGAAACGTCACCCAAAAAACCGTGACCATCACCAACTGCAGCCCGAGCTCGAAGCTCAAAGTGCAGGATATCGAGATCACCGACGATGGCGGCGGGGTCTACGCGATTAAAGATGGAAGCCTACCCGCCGGTCTGCCCGACGACGAGTTCGTCCTCGACGAGGGTGCGCGCGCGAACTTCGTGGTGAACTTCAGCCCGACTCAGGAGGTATTATATCGGGGCGCGGTGCGCATTAAGAGCAACGACGCGTCCCAGGGCGTGCTGAACCTGCCGCTGAACGGCCGGGGCACCAATAATGCTTGTCCGACCGCCGTGGCGACCGCCAAGGTCAGCCCGGGTGGGCGCGCGGGCACCGATATCCAATCGCTGCCGCTTGAGACCATTCAATTCGACGGCAGCGCCAGCAGCGACCCGGACGGGAGCGTCCAGCGCTATGAGTGGACCATCCTGTCGGCCCCGGCCGCATCCTCGTCGCGCATCTTGCCCACGGGCGACCCGCGCCCGACGATGTTCATGGATATCAACGGTGAGTATAAAGTGGAGCTTAAGGTCTACGACGACCAGAACACCGTGAGCTGCGGGGAGCCGGCGATCGTCACCATCATGGTGAACTCCGACTCCGATATTCATATCCAGTTGACCTGGACCTCAAACGGTGGCGCGGACAATGACCTCGACCTGCATTATATGCACCCCAACGGAAGCCGCTGGGCGATGAACTCGAATGGCTGGGATTGCTATTATAATAATAAGACGCCCGACTGGAACGTCCCCGGCGGCAACCCGACCCTGGATATCGATGACCTTTACGGCCCCGGGCCGGAGAATATCACCCATAATAACCTGGAGGACGTGACCTATAAAATCGGCGTCCATCACTATAGCGACTATGGAAATGGCCCCGCCTACGCGAGCGTCGAGGTTCGTAATAACGGTGTGTTGACCTATGAGGCGCGCGATAAGTTGCTGACCAATGACCAATTCTGGCTTGTCGGTTTTCTGGGCGGGACCAACCACACGGTGGTGCCGGCCGACACCGTCACCGCTGGCTATCCCTAAGCTAAGGCGACGATGCACGGAGCGTCGCTGTTTATAGCGGCGGCTGGCTCGTATGCGAATCAGGAAGGACACCCGAGAGGGTGTCCTTTTTTATGAGTTTGAGCCTTGTGGGGAAAACTAGTATCCATGGGGAGTTCCCGAATTCATCGTGACTAAATATTTCAGCGAATAACTTGGGGGCGCACGTTTGCTGCGCCGGTCTTCGAAGACGAAGGCGAACGCTGACAAATAACGTTCAATTTTATCGACTGGCGATATGAATCGACCCTATAAAATAGTGAATTCGCAGCCTTTAAATCTAATCTTGCGGGGCGTCCTTTGCGCTCTGGTTCTTGGCATTTTCGCCTGCAGTGATGATGCATCGGTGGAGGGCCTGTCAGAGGAAAACGCCGACGCCTGGTTGGACGAGGAGCGTCTGGAGGATGTCAGCACGATCACTCTTTCTCCCCAGATCGAATCCGCCGACACGGTCGCCTTCCCCGCCGTCGAGCCCAACTACCGGCCGGATTTTGACCGATGGGCGCGGGCCTGGAAGATGACGCGGGTGCGAAACGTTGGTGAGGCGCCGCTACGGATCGAGGATATTAGGATACGGGAGCAGGAGGGTTCCAAATTTGATATTTCGATTCCGCAGCCGACCGACGCGGAGATCGCTCAGGGCATCGAGCCAGACCCTTCAAATGACACCACGGAATGGCCCGAGCTGCTCGCCCCGAATCAGGAGGTTGAGCTGCGCGTATGGTTTGCTCCGCAGACGCGTGAACCCGAATCTGGCGAGTTGATTATCGTGTCGAATGACCCGCATCAGCCGGAGTATTTGGTTGCTTTGCAGGGGAATTTCGGCGCGCCATGCATCGTGGTGAGCCCGGTCGACGCGCTGGAGTTTCCGCAGACCTCGGTCGCTCAACAGGCGCGGCAGATCGTCAATATTGAGAATTGTAACGCGCTAACAACCCTCACGTTGACGAGCGTCGCGCTCACCGACGACGGCGATGCTGCTTTTGAGATCACTGACCGCGGTCGCTTCAATGATTCGCCCGGTGAAGAAATGACGCTCGACGGTGGCGAGGTCGCGCAATTTGAGGTGACGTTTCGCCCGGGCGAAGAGCGGGAGTATGAGGGAGCGCTGAAGATCGAGACCGGCGAGGACTCCCTAGAGGACGTGGAGCTTCAGCTCAGCGGTCGCGGCATCACCGACGCCTGCCCGAGCGCCGTCGCCACCGCGACCATCCTGGACGACGACACGAGCGTCCCCGGCGACGTGCTTGATGTGCCGGTGATGGCGACGGTGCAATTAGACGCATCCGCGAGCAGCGCGCCCGGGGATGGAGCGCTGGACTACGAGTGGACGCTCCTGTCGAGCCCGGGCTCCTCTTCCATGCGCATCGAGGGCGCCGGGGAGGCGCGCGCGACCCTGGTCACGGATCTCATCGGTGAGTACAAGATCGCGCTGCGGGTCTATAACGCGCAGGGCGCCGTCAATTGCGGCGAGCCCGCGGTGATCACGCTCAACGTGCACCCTGCCTCTGATGTCCATATCCAACTGACCTGGCGCGGCCTCAGCCCAGGCGTCGGCGGCGATATGGACCTTCATTATCTTCACCCCAACGGCTATCGCTGGGATTCGGCCGCTGAGGGGTGGGATTGTTATTACAGAAATTCAACCCCCAATTGGAACGTCCCCAGTGGGTCACCGGCCCTTGTCGCCGAGAGCAATGAGAGCCCGGGACCCGAGGCGATCAGGCACTCCAACCTGGAGGAAGTCTTTTATAAGATTGGCGTGCACTATTATAGCGACCATGGAGCAAGTCATGCCGACGCGACGGTTGAGGTCTTCTCCGGGGAGAGGCTGATTTACGCCGCACAGGATCAGCGCCTGACGAATCGACAATTCTGGCTGGTCGGGCTTCTCAATGGCGCGGACCATACGGTGGTTCCGGTAGACCAAATCACCCCGGGTTTTCCCTAATAAATAGCGCGCCTATCGGACAAAAGGACACCCCCTCGGGTGTCCTTTTGTCGTTGTTGGCGAAAGGCGCATTGCTTAAAAGGGCAGGTTTTATAAGATGCCGGGGCAAGCGCGGGTTCGCAGCGCGCGCTCCCCGAGGCGCGGGAGCTTTTGGCTATTATAATAGAGGAGATAGAGATGAGTGAAGAAGTGATGATTCGCCTTCGGGTGGGAATGGAGCTCGCGCATTACGCCGGTGACCTTGTGGACGGCGCGTTCGCGCTCAAGCTATTTGGCGACGTCGCCACCGAGCTTTTGATCCGCCAGGACGGCGACGAGGGGCTGTTTCGCGCCTATGATTCGGTCGACTTTTTGGCGCCGATTCGCGCCGGGGACTTTATCGAGGCGGTCGGTCGCATCACCCACGTCGGCAACACCAGCCGCAAGATGGAGTTCGAGGCGCGCCGGGTGATCGAGCTGAGCGGCAACGCCGACCAGCCCTCGCAGGCGCGCGTGCTCGACGAGCCCGTGGTGGTGTGTCGCGCCAGCGGAACCTGCATTGTGCCCAAAGAGCTTCAGTCCAAGGGCTGAGACCACGGCGGCATCTGCCCCAACTTCCATTCCTGACTCAAAGGAGACCTGCGATGACGCAGCCACTGATTATCACCGCCGCGGTCAACGGCGCCGAGACTATGCGCGAGCATAACCCGAACGTGCCTTATACCCCCGAGGAGATCGCGCTGGAGGCGGTGCGCTGCCGCGAGGCCGGCGCGAGCATGGTGCACGTGCACGGGCGCGAGGACGACGGCACGCCCACCCAGGCGCGCGGCGCATTCGCCGAGATTCTCACCGAGATCCGCGAGCGCAGCGATATCCTGGTGCAGTTTTCGACCGGCGGGGCGGTCTGGATGTCGGTAGAGGAGCGCATCGAGGCGCTTGATCTGCGCCCCGATATGGCGACGCTGACCACCGGGACGGTCAACTTTGGCGAGGATGTCTTTCAGAATTCTCTGCCCCTGATTCGTACGATCGCCGAGCGCCTCAATCAATATTCGGTGCGCCCCGAGATCGAGATCTTCGACACCGGCATGGTCGACACCGCGCTGCGCCTTGTTAAAGAGGGCCTGCTCGCCGGGCCGCTGCATTTCGACTTTGTGCTCGGCGTGCCGGGTGGGATGGGCGGTCGCCCGGAGAATCTCGACTTTTTGGTCGGTATGATCCCCGAGGGCAGCACCTGGACGGTGGCGGGCATCGGTCGCTATGAATTAGCGCTGGCCAAAAAGGCCATCGATATGGGCGGGCATGTGCGCGTGGGGCTCGAGGATAACGTCTTCGTCAGCAAGGGCGTCTTAGCCAAGGGCAGCCATGAATTGGTCGCCCAGGTGGCCGAATATGCCCGCGCGCGGGGCCGCGAAATCGCGACCCCCGCCATCGCTCGCGAGTTATTGAGTCTTGGCTAAAAAGCTGTCTAAGCGTTCGAAGGCGTCGGCGATGGCCAGGCGGATCTCCTCGCCGTGGAGCAACCAGCCGGTTGTGTGCCCGCCGCCCATCCAGCGCAGCTCCGAGCCCTTCCAATGATTATAGAGGGCGCGGGGCTGCTCGATCGGGATGAACTCGTCATTCGTCACGCCCAGAATCACCGCAGCCTCGGGGGCGACCGGCGCGTTATGCTCGCTGAGCGCGAGGGCCGCGAAGATCCGCTGGAGCATCATCTCGGCGGCTTCGATGCCGCCGGCTTCGTCGGCGAGCGTCTTCCAATCCACCATTTTCCGAAGCGGGCTGTCGATCAGGGTCGCGGCCGCGGTGTCGCCGGACGCGCAGGGGATCGCGGCCAGGGCGAAGGGCATGGTCTGCGCCGCAAACCCCGCCATAAATCCACCCATGCTATAGCCGGTCACGCCGACGCGCTCGAACCCCTCCTGGCGCAGCCAATGCAGCAGCGCGCGGGTCTCGTGGATCGTCGCCAGGTTCATCAAGAATTGGTCGACCAGCCGGCGCAGGCGCGTCTGCTGCTGTCCGCGCGGGCGGCGATGCCCGTAATAGGGGTTCTCTAAAATGATCGCGCCGATGCGCTTTGCCGGGTCCTCATGCTTAAGCAGCGGTTTTGCCAGAAATCGCCGCGCGGCATAGGTCGAGTCGCCGGTCCCTGCCAGGTGCACACACATCCCCGGGCGCGGCGCGTCAAAGGCGTCGGCGGGCAATAGCATCTGGAAATTCGCGGTGCGCACTTCCGGCGGCAGCGGCAACTCTCGGCTCGGGCTGCGGAACCAGCCCGTCAGCGTATGCGACCCGTCCAGGTGGCGCTTGGAGCCGGTCCAATGCATCTCAATCTCGGCGGGCGCCTCGAAGTGGCGGCTCTGCTCGACCAGTTGATTGATCAACTCGGGGTCCCCAAAACCCTGATAAAATAATTTTGGGATGCCCGTCGCCGCAGCGACGACTCGATCCGCGAATCGGTCGATGAATTCCATGTCTCTCCTCGCGAAAATCAGTCGCGTACTGTCGATAGATCGATGGATATAATAAGCGATTTATTGCCCATAGATTTTAGGTGCTGCGGATGCGATTGCGCAAACGCTTCGGGCGCAGCCGTCCATCACTTACCCGAAATTCCCCATTTTAGACACGAGATTCCTCCTCCGGGCGGGCGTGGCTCCGCGCGGGCGCCGTGCCACCAGTGAACAATCGTGGCGCGCGTTTATTTCTAGTTGGGCGCAAACAAACCCGCGGCCCCAGGGTGATTGCGCGGTATTGGGGAGGGGGTTGGGCGTTATTTTTGTGTTTAAGTGTATGATTTTGTTGACTTTATCTGTGCGCGCCTTTCTTTACGGTGTATGAGTTTGGTCACCGTGCCTGCCAAATGGTGGGTAGGGTGGGAGGGAGTTGTAAAACGGCGCAACCGAACTCGGTGTCTTTGTCTCGCGTTGTAAAACCCAGGGAGGTTCAGCATGAGCAACTTAATGAAGCGCGCACTCGTTCTCATCGCGACGTTCACGCTCGCCGGCGCGGCGGTCGGTTGCGACAGCAATCGATCGAGTCTCGACGGTCAGCCGGGATTTGAGAGTTCCGAAAATATCGAGCAACAAGACAATATGGGGCAGGCTGAGGTCGACGATCAATTCGGCGGCCTCGCCCAACAGGAGGGCCAGGGGGTCGATTCACCGCAAGCGGTCCCGGTAGACCCGGGCCAGCCGGTCACGCCTGACCCCGGCCAGCCCGCCACTGCCGAGGCTGAGCAGCCGGGCGCGATGCCCGAGCAGCCCATCGCTGACCCCACAGAGATGGCCGAGGCCGACTCTCCGGACCCGCAGCCGGAGGCCGCGGACAACGCCGAGGCCCAGGACGAGATGGCCAGCAATACCGAGAGCGCCGACGAGCCGGAGGATAGTCGGATCAAGCAAACTCGAGAGTCGGTGTCCTCCTCGCTTGGTATCCCGGCCTCTGCGGTCATCGTCGCCGCCGAGGACCGCGAGAAGATCATGAGCGCCGAGGAGGAGTTTGAGCGCGAAGCCCGCGTCACCGCCAGCACGGTCGAGAAATACCTCGACCAGGTGGACTCCTCATCGTTGGATGACAGCCAGAAAGAGGCTTATCAGGAGCTGCAGACCAGCATCACGACCCTGGACACTGACCTCGACCAATTCGCGATGAGCGAAGCCGAGCAGCGCGACGATATGAAGTCGCAGATCGAGGAGCACCTGAGTAGCATCGACAAGAATTGGAAGAGCATCCTGGATCGGGTCGACTTTAGCGACTCCGCGATCGGCGGTGGACCGGAGGAGGGGCAGGATGATTCCAGTGACCTGCCGGAGTTCGACGATTCGGCCGAGCAGCCGATGGAGGACAATAAAACCTACTGACGTCGGGGGACGACGTTGCAGCAATCGTGCTTAGATAGGGACGGCCGCCATCTTCTTCAGGGTGAAGAAGATGGCGGCCATTTTTGTGCGCGCCCGCTTAGTTCTCCTGCGGCGGGTCGTCCAGGTAGGGCGAGTTCTCGATGGTCTCGTAGAGCGCGTTGACGATGTCGGCGGTCTGGCGGTCCGTGAGTTTTCCGCCGTAGGCCCCCTCGACATAGAAGGTGTCGATGATCTGATTGCCGAGGCTGTCGATCTTTGAGACGTGGGTGCTCAGGCCGTTTTCCCACAGGGTGCGCGCGATCTCGTAGAGCAGGCCGACGCGGTCCGGGGCGCGGATTTCGATGACGGTGAAGCTGTCGCTGATATCCTGGCGCGCGTCGACCAGGGTGCGCACCGGCGGGGTGGGGCGCGGCTCCAGGCGTGTCTGGGCGATGCGTTTTTTAAGCAGCGTTTCGACCGAATTGCCCGATGCGAGAGTCTCAACCAGGGTCTGGGCGACGCGCTCCAGGCGCGCGGGGTCGGCGGGCGCCTGGGCTTCGCGCTGCGAGAGCAGCAGGGCGAGCGGGGCGCCCTGGCTGACCTGGAAGATGTCGAGGGTGCGCCCGCTGGCGGTCGTCACGATCTCGGCGGCCATAATATTGAGCCCCGACGCGCTGATGACCCCGGCGATCTTTGCGAGTGTGCCCGGTACATCGTGGGCGCAGATAATGATTTCGGTGACGCCGCGGTCCACCAGCGGGGTGCACATGACCTCGGGTTTGTCCGAGGCTGCGGCCCGCCGATAGGTCTCGAATTGGCGCAGCAATTCCTCGGTCGGGGCGGTGGCGAAGTGGTCGGTGGGGACGTCGCGCACGAACGCGTCGAGCTCGCTTCGAAGTTGGCCGGCCGAGGGGCGCCGGGCCTTCGGGGCGCCATCTTCGGCGCGCTCGGCGTCGGTTCTTTGCAAGAGCTCCACCAGCGCTGCGCGCTGCTGCTCGACCAGGGTCTCGTGGTCTCGCCACAGGCTCTCCAGCCCGTTCTCGATGACGTGGCGCAGCCGGTGGTAGAGCTCGCTGATGAGCGCGGCGTTCCAATCGGTCATGATATTGGGGCCGACGGTGGCCATATCGCAAAAGGTCAGCGCGGTGAGCTCATTGAGCGCCTCGACCGTGCGCAGGCGCGCGGCCAATTCGCGCACCACGCGCGAGTCCGACAGGTCGCGCCGGCGCGCGGTGTCCGACAGCGAAAGATGCTCGCGTACCAGGAACGCCAACCGGTCGATATCGCCCCAGTTGAGCCCCAGGCGCCGGCCGATATCGTCCATCATCTCGGCGCCGCGCCGGCTGTGGTCGCCGCCGCGATTCTTGCCAATATCGTGGAAGAGCGCCGCCAACAAGAAGACCTCCTTGCGCTTGACCTGCGCGCCGATGCGCCGGAAGAGCTGCCAATGCTCGGCCTCGGTATCGGCCGCGCCCGAGACAAGCTTGCGCGCTTTCTCCAGGCATTTTAGCGAGTGAATATCGGTGGTGTAGATATGATAGACATCGTGCTGCACGTGGCAGACGATGGGCTCGAACTCCGGGATAAGCTTGGTCAGAATACCGTTCTCAAGCAGGCGGCGCGACGTGCGCGGCGAAGTGTGCGGGTCGGTGAGCAGATGATAAAGTCGCCGGCAAATCTCGCGGTCATTTCGCTGGGCCTCGCCCCAGGTCTCGACGCTCTGGGCGATGCTCAATTCGAGCACCGGCCCGAGCATGGCATCATGCTCTGCGGCAAGCTCCAGCGCGTCGAAGACGGCGTCGGGGGACAGCTCGCGCTCCGGGGTGATGAGCCGGGTTTGGGCGTCTGAGGGGTCGAGCGGGTCGGGGTTGATATAATATGATTTGAGCCCGAGCTGCCCGTTGATAAGCCCGAAGAGGTGGTTGATCTCGACCTCCTCGCCGCCCTCAAGAAGTTGCCAGCGGCGCAAAAAACGCTGGGCGACCATGCTGATGGCGCGCGCCTCGCGGTAGTGGCGCCGCATCAGGCTCTCGGCGCGGGTGGCGCGGTCGCTCGGCGACAGGTCGGCCAGATCGGCCGTGCTCGACTCCTCCAGGGTCCCCTCGCCCAGGTCATCTTCTTCCAGAAGAATCGCGGCGATCTTTTCCTGGTCGGGGAAGGTCAGGCGGTCGTTTTTTCGGCCATGATTGAGGTGCAAAATATTGCGCAGCCCGAGGATCCACCGAAGCCCCTCGCGGTAGACCTGGCGAAACTCCTCGGTCCAGCCGACCTCGGGATAACTCTCCTCGCCCGGCGAAAATTGCCAGCGCACCCGCCCGGCCCAGTGAATGCAATTGAGGTCGCGCAGCCCGCCTTCGCCGGATTTGATATCGGGCTCGAGCAAATAGATCGTCTTGCCGTTTCGTTTGGTGCGCGCCCGGTAGCCCTGCATCAGGGTCTCGACAAATTCGATGCCCTCGTCCTGGGCGCGCAGATACTCGGCGGCCTCCGGCCCGCGCACGCTCTCCCAGGCGATCTCGTCGGCCCCGCGCCCGCGCTGGCCGTCGAGCAGGCGCGCGTCGAGCACCGAGATGGGCGTGCGCAGGTCGGACTCGAATTCCTGGCGGGTCTGCGCCGGAGTGCGCACCGCGTGACCGAGCTTGAGGCGCGCGTCGCGGCACCAGGTCATAAAGCGCTCGATGGCGTGGTGGAACTCGGGGTCTTCGAGCAGCTCGGGGCGCCCCACCTCGATGACCAGGTCGATATCGCTCTCCAGCGCCATCTCCCGGCGCCCGTAGCTCCCCACGGCGAGCAGGGCGGTCGCGTCAAAGAACGCGGGCGTGGCCGCGCCGCGCCAGACTTCCAGCAGGAAGGCGTCGGTGCTCGCCGCCAATTGCTGCGCGATGACCAGGCTATCCTCGCCTTCCAGCGCCGCCTGGCCCCAGCGTTCGCGAATGCGTAAAAAACTCTCGGTGATGCGCTGAATCGTTTGTGGGGTCTCGGAGATCATCGCGTCGCGGCTCGTGGGTCAGTGAGTTTCGTGCGTAAATGCATGCGGTATCTTCGCTGCAAGGAGAAAACTTGGGATGTTGGAATTCGCCCGTCGATTCGATAGGGTGCGCGGGTTATACTCGGCAGCGAGGGCTTTCGCATCGCCGCGCGCACCATGCGCCGGTTCGCTCCCATTTTACTCGATAAAACGACATTACCTTACGGTCAGCATACCAAATATGAACGTCTCACCAAGACCCTATCTTACGGCGGCGCTTGCGGGCATCGGCGGAGAAATTAAAAATCACCCCGAAGATTTCGAAGTTGAAGAGATTCCGCTCTATGAGCCCGAGGGCGACGGCCATCACGCCTACCTCTGGGTGGAGAAATGCGGCGTGACCGGCCAGCAACTGATATCGGATCTCGCGCGCCACTTCGACGTGCCCAAGCGCGATATCGGCGCCGCAGGCATCAAGGATAAGCACGCCCTGACGCGCCAATGGGTCTCGATTCCGTTCTTCGAGGTGCCGACCGACGACCCGGCCGAGCTGATCGGCGAGGTCAGCCCGCGCATCAAGGTGCTGGACGCGAAGTTGCACCGAAATAAACTGCGCACCGGCCATCTTCAGGGCAATCGTTTTCGGGTCGTGGTGCGCGACCTGGCGCTGCCTGGCGAAGAAGCCCTGGCGCGGGCGCAGGCGATCCTGGCGGTGCTCGGCGCCCAGGGCCTGCCCAATTATTATGGGGCGCAGCGTTTTGGCATCGAGGGGCAAACCCTCGCGCTGGGCGTGGCGCTTTTGAGGGGCGAAAAGGAGGCGAAAAATCGCGTCCGGCGCAACCGCTTTATGAAGCGTCTGGCGGTCAGCGCCGTGCAGAGCGAGCTCTTTAACCGGGTGCTGATCGCGCGGCTCGAAAAGGGTATTCTGTCGACCGCGCTCGACGGCGATGTGGCCCAAAAGACCGACACCAACGGGGTCTTCGCGATTCCGGCAGACGAGCTGGCGGAGTGCCAGGGGCGGCTTGAGCGCGGCGAAATCGTGCTCACCGGCCCGATGCCGGGGCCGAAAATGATCGCCCCGGAGCGCGCCGCCCAAGAATTCGAAGAGGGTGTCTTCGCCGCGAGCGGCTTTGACCTGAGCCTCTTTGAGCAGCAAGCGCGCCTGGCCAGCGGCACCCGTCGCCCCCTGTTGGTCGATACCGGTGACCTCACGGTAGAGTTGGAAACCCGCGACGACCAGGAAGTCCTGGTGCTCGGGTTCTCGCTCCCGTCGGGAAGCTATGCGACGGTGTTATTAAGAGAAATCATGAAATCCGACGCCTGATTCGTGTGTTCAGCGTCTGGGCTCCATCATCGCAACGACCCATTTCACGGATATATCGTGTCAGAATCAAATCAGACTCTCGTTTCGCGCGCTGAATTCCTGGAACTCGCGGCGCAGGCCGGCTTTGAGATAGGCGAGGAGCAGTTAGACGAGTTATTGCGTCGAAATCTGCTGCGCGCCTGGGAGCCGAAGGGCTCGCGCACCCCGCAGGCGCATTTTCATCGCCTCCATCTGTATATGCTGGCGCGATATTTCGACGCCGCGCGCACGACGCGTCACCCCTGGGGCGCGCTCGCGCCCAGCGTCGGGCTGGCGGAGATCGCAGGGCTGGCGCGGGAGTGTCGGGACCTGGTCGGCCTCTTGGTTGAGGTCGACGCGGGCGAGGACGCGGTCGAGGCTGATTCGCAGGCGCTGATGGCGAAGTGGGCGAAGGCGCTGGCGGAGCGCGCCGCCGAACTGAATCCCTTCGGTCCGCTGGCCGGGGTTGCGGCGCTCTTGAGCCCGCAGGCTCAGGCCCAACTGCGTGGCCACGGGCTGCAATTCCTGGTCTTCTCGCAGCTCGCCGCGGCGCTTGGGGCGCTGGTCGAAGACGCGCCCCAGCCCGCCGAGTCTGCCGCGGTCGTCGCCGAGCCCGAACCTGCGCCTGCGGTCGAAGTTGAGGCGGAAGTCGAGGCCCCGAAGCCTGCGGAGCCGACGCTAGGCGCTTTAAATATTGACCATGACGCCGTCGCTTTTGTACGCGAGACCGCCGAGCAAGACGCGGTATCGCGCGCGGATATCGAGCTGGCGCCGGTCTCGGAGTTGTCCGAGGTTTCCTGGGGCGAAGATGAGGTCACGACCTTTGATGTGGGGCGCTCTCAGGATGCACTTAAGGCTGAGATGGCGGTCGAGGAGCCGGTGACGCGCGCCGAAAAAATAGGCGATAAAATACCGCATGGCTTCGGCCCGGAGGACTCGGAGCCGACGTCGCGCACCGAAGACCTTCAGACGCGCCTGGCCCGCCTGCGCCGTGAAGATGAGTCGGCCGTCGACAGGGCGCAAAGCCCCGCGGCGGAGGTCGAAATTGCCGAGGCGGCCACAGACGCCGACGAGGCCGTCGAGGCGCTTGTCCTGGAAGATGAAGTTGGCGCCGACGGCGTGGGCGACGATACGCCCGAAGCCCAGGCGCAGAAAGACCCCGATGCTCCGCGGTTGACCCGCGAGATGTTCGTCGAGCCGCTGAAGGACGAGCCTTCGCAGGGCGATGAGGAGGAGGATGAGAGCCTCAGCGGGTTGGAGGATATCTTCGACGAGGCGCTGCGAGACCCGGATGTTTTCGAGGCGAGTGAGGTCTTTGAGGATGAGGTGGCCGGGGGCGCGGAGCTTGTTGAAGAGTCCGAGGAGATCCTTGAGTTGGACGCGGTGGTCCAGAAGAGCGCCGAGGATGCGCCGGTCGAGGTCGCCGAGGACACAAAAGAGGACGATCTACACGACCTCAAGGCGCGCACCGACCGGCTGAACCAATTGCGCGAAATCTACCTCGCCGAGCAGCGCTGGGAGGAGTTGGTGGCGCTGTATGAGGACGGCCTTGACCTCTTCGTCGACCCGGTCGACCGCCAGCGCGTCTTTTTGACCCTGGCGCTCCTATTTGAGGTGAAGTTGAAGCGCTCGCCGGCGGCCTTCGAGCAATTCGAGCGGGCTTATGTGGTGGGCGGCGATCCCGCCGGGCGCGCGAAGGCGTTCGAGGGTATGCAACGCCTTGGCCGCCAGAGCGCGGTGCAGTCGCGCTGGGCGGAGTTCTTGGAGGCGGAGCTCAGCAGCGAAGCGTTGCCGGCGGCGGCCCGCGCTGAGCTTCAGCGCCACCTCGCGCTGGTGCTGCATTCGCTCGGCTCGCAGCAGCGCGCGTTTTATACCTATACCGCGTTCCTGGCGGATGCGCGCCCGGACCAACTCGACGAGCACGCCTTCGACGAGTTGGAGCGCTTGGCCGAGGACGTGGGCAAAGAAGAGTTGGGCGATATCTACGCCGATTTGCTCGCTCACGCCTTGCCCGACGAGACCTTTGAGTCGATGGCGCTGCGCGCCGCGCGCCACCACGCCGATATGGGCGAGGTGGGGCTTGCGATGGAGTATTACGAGCGGGTCCTGGCGCGATTCCCCCGCCATGAAGTCGCGTTTCACAGCCTCAGCCAGCTCTATGAAGACGCCGAGCGTTGGGTGCCGCTTCGGGCCCTATACGAGACGCGCATCGCGTTGAGCGCCCCGGAGACCTCGGGGGCTTTGCGCTCGGAGTTGGAGAGGATCGAAGCGTTGATGGCCTCCGGGGCGATATCTGATTAACTCAGCAATCTCGGCCAGTTGACATGGAAGAACGGGCTGCATACTTTCGTATAGTTAAGGGCCGTCGTCCTGAATTCGGAGCTAAAATTATGAAATGTGCCGCATGTCATGCCTATAAAGGGGTGGATACGACCGTGTGTCCGCATTGCGGTCACAGCGGTGAAGCTGGGAAATCTCCCAAGAAAACGATGATGGGCCTGCCCGCCATTTTGCCGACCGGCAATACCAACTCCAGCAGCAAAAGCGCGAAACCCGCCGCTCCGATCGACCGAAACACATTATACGGAACCCCCGCGGTCCCCAGCGACGCTGGGGGCGCGCCGGGTGAGCCCGAAGGGTCCACGCAGATCGCGCCGGCCAGCGTGGTCGAGGCCGCGCTGTCGGGGTCCTTTGAGACCAGCTATGGACTCCCCGCGGTTGGCGACCGGGAGCCCGAGGAGCCGGCCTCGTTTTCGCAGGCCTGGGGGCTTGAAGAGGAGAGCGAGGAGGCGACCCGCGGCTCGACGCAGGTCGCCGGCGCCGCCATGATGGCCGCGATTCGCGATAGCCGATTTGACCTGCCCGCCGTTGAGCCTCGCCCCGCGCCGCAGCGACCCAAGAGCGCGCCGAAGCAAACGATGATGGGGCTGAACTTCAACGATTTTCATGACGATACCGAGGCCCCGCCGGAGCAGGAAGACACCACGCGCCCGGTCGAGTCGGAGCGCCTCGATCTTCTGAGATCCGGCGTGTCGCCCTCGGGCATTCTGTCCGGGCAGGGCGTTTTGTCGACGGACTCCTGGTCCGAGGAAGACGATGACGGACCCGCGACTCAGGCGCTGACGCCCGACGCGATCGCCGCCTTGGAGCTTGGCGACGCAACGAAAGACGCATCAACCGACCGTCGCAAGAGCCTTCTCGACCGATTGCGGGCGAATACCGACTCGGTGAAAAAGCATTCGGTTCCGACACCTGCGCCGCAACACGCGATCGTGTCGACATCGCGGCTGGCCAAGCCGCATATGGAGGACCTGGGCGAAGACCTAAGAGTCGCGGCGATCGAGGACTCGCAGGTCGCCGCGGTCGAGGTTGAGATTGAGTCGATCGCCTCGCTCGACCTCGAGCCGGTCGCCGACATTGAGGTTGAACCGGTCGCCGACATTGAGGTTGAACCGGTCGCCGACATTGAGGTCGAGCCGTTGGTTGAGGTCGAGCCGGAGCCGGTGGACACCTGGGGGCGCGGCCCGCGCTTCTCGATCCCCGAGCCCGCGAAGGCGCCGGCAGCGCCCAAGGTGCAGCATCACTTTGGCGAGGACGACCTTGATGAGCTCGCCTTTGGCGAGGACGACCTTGATGAGGTCGATGACTTTATTCAGGAGAGTTTTATCTCCGCGCCTCCCGCTCAGCAGCCTGCCCACAGCGAGGCTGCGGGCGAGTTGCCTGCTGCCGAGATGAATCAGCTCGAGCGGGATCTGCGCGCGTCGGGGCTCGATGGGCGCGGCGTCTTCGACTCGCTTGAGGGTTTTCCGCCGGGCTTAGTTCCGGAGCCCCAGGTGCCTGTTGAGGCGCCACTGATGGCGCAGCAAGGCGTGCCCGTGGCGCCTTCGCCCCAGGCACCCGCGCTCGACTTTGGCGCCCAGGTGCCTGGCGCGCAGCCGATGGCTCCCCAGGAGATCGCGGCGCCGACGCCCGCAGGGCAAACGCCGCAGCAGCCGGCCGACAAGAAGCCGAAGGCCGCGGCGATGAAGATGATTCGGATGGTTTGCGCTCTCTTGGGGGTGCTGGGGCTGATCCTCGCGGGGCTGGGCGGCGCGGTTCTTCTCGGTGGAGAGGGATTAGGGTTGCCTATCTCGGCGACGATTGCCACGATAAGTCTGGTCGCCGGCTGCATACTGATGGTGTGCGCGGGCCTTTTTCTACTCGCACTTCGATGGATATCGTGAGCATACTCGTACAGAAATTTGGGGGTTCTTCGCTTAGTGATCTCGAGCGCGTGCGCGCGGTGGCCGACAAGGTCGTGCGCACCCGAAACGCCGGCCACGACGTCGTGGTCGTGGTGTCGGCGATGGGAGATTCCACGGATGAATTGTTGGATATGGCCCGCGAGTTGGCGGCCAATCCATCGCGCCGTGAACTCGATATGTTGCTGTCGGTGGGGGAGCGTATCTCGATGGCGCTTCTGTCGATCGCGATCCAGGAGCGCGGCCACGAGGCCGTGAGTCTGACCGGGTCGCAATGCGGCATCATCACCACCGACACGCATTCGAACGCGCGGATTATGGATGTGCGTCCCTTCCGGGTCCAAGATGAGCTCGCGCGTGGGCGAATCGTGATCGTCGCCGGGTACCAGGGCAGCAGCTATCGCCGCGAGGTCACGACCCTCGGGCGAGGCGGCAGCGACACGACGGCGGTGGCGCTGGCGGCGGCGCTCGGGGCCGAGGCCTGCGAAATCTATAGCGACGTCGACGGCGTCTATAGCGCCGACCCACGCGTCGTGTTTTCGGCGCGCCAACTCATTGAGCTCGACCACGAAGAGATGATCGAGATGGCCCGCTCCGGGGCGAAGGTGCTCAATGAGCAGGCGGTCAAATTTGCGATGCTCTCCAAGATCGCGCTCTACGCGCGAAAGACCGACTCGCCGGAGTCGGTCGGTACGGTTGTTCGGGTGGGAGATTTCGAAGCCAAGCGCGCGCGCGCCGAGCGCGGCCAGCCGGCCGTGGCGGTCTCGCACCTGAACCGCGGCCTGTGGGTGCGGGCCGGTGAGTCGGCGGACCGGGTCATCGAGCTGCTCGCCGAGCGTGAGTGCATCGTCTGCACCTGGGCGCCCGGGAAGAGCTGCGAGGTCTACCTCGGCACCGAAAACCTCCATGATGGCGACGCCCTGGAAAAGGAACTCGCCACGCTCGGCCCGGACGTGCAGTCGCGCAGCGCCGGTCTGGTCAGCGTCGTCGGCAGCGGCATCGGCGCCCAGGCCCGGTGGATGTGCGCCGGGCAAAAGGCCCTGCACGCCGCCGATATCGCCCCCCTGGCGACGAACCTGAGTCTGTCGCGCCTCTCCTGGGTCGTCGACGAAGAGGTCGTCTCCAAGGGCGCCAACGCGCTTCACGCCATCTTTATTCAGGTGGATTGATACGCCAGGTCGCATAATCAGATGGCACCACAAGACCGGCACGAAAAGTGTCGGTCTTTTTTGTCGTCGATTCGCGCCGGGTCATGGATTTTGCAGGCAGGCGGGGGAGGGCTTCGCCGCGATCGATGGGATATAGGTGCGGCCCGACAAATTGCGGACAAAAAAAGACCGGCGCGGGGGGCGCCGGTCTTTTGTCCCTGTGGACTTTCGTGTGCAAGGTAAGTCAGAGGATTTTAAGGAGGATACTTCGAAGAAAAGATGGAGTGAGTTGTGGAAAGAGTCTTGAAATGATGCAACCTACCTCGCACACGAAAACCCGCAGGGGCTAGATGCTCTATTTGTTCAACGCTCATTACAGCCTAGTTATTCCACCGTTACTGTAATTTGTCAACCGTACTGTAAAAATCCTGAAAATTAGGAAATTAAAAAAGAACGTGGCTTCAGGTACTCTCTAACGGAACCACATCTTATGGCTATAAGCCTTATCATGAACCGTTGAGCGATGCAACTATTGTATTCAACTTTCTTTCGATTGAGTCAAAAACTAGTTGCGTGCAGCTGATAAATGCAAGGAACTTAAACTTATCAGCACTCTTGAGACCCTAACGCTGCCGTTTTCTCTCTAGCAGGGACAATCTTAGGGCCTCTTACTCCGAAATCAAGTGCCTGGTCAAAACTAAATCCGATTATTTTCAAATCAGGATTCACTGGCTTCTTGGTTCCATTCCCTCCGCCTGTCAGGGCAGCTTGGCCGGTTCGAATATTACAACGCGGCGTCGCCGCGGTTTATTCTGCAAAAGCCCAGATTTATGGCTAAAAGTTAATTTTTCACGTTGCGCGAGCTTTCAAGAATGGCGTTTCGGCCCCATTTATCGGGCCGAAACGCCATCGGGGATTATTGCGAAAAAAGTGTAATTATTTAATGACAACGTAAAATAGCCAGGCCAGGTTACTGATAAGCAAGAAAAACAGCGCCACGCTCAGGAGGCGATCGGAGGGGCCGGGTTCACGCTCCAGGAGTTCTGCGTTCTGGGCTGCGGCGTTCGGGCGGCTCGGCGGCTTGGCCCGGGGCGCAATCTCTTCGGCGGCTGCCGGCGGCGCTGCAGGGGTTGGGGCGAGCGCAGCGCGCTCCGGTGCCACCGCGCCCGTCTTTGGCCGTCCATTGGCGGCGAAGAGGGCGTCGGCCAGGGCGGTCGCGTGCGGGAAGCGCGCGCGAGGATCCTTCGAGAGCGCGCGCAGGATCACGTCGCTGATCTTGGCGTCGATCCCCAGCTGGGACAGCGGGCGCGGCGCGGCGCTCTGAATCCGGTCGATCGCCTCGTCGAGGGGCTGGCCCGGGTCGAGGAACGGGTGCACGCCGACCAGGGCGGTGTAGGCCAGCACCCCGAGCGCCCACACGTCGCCGGCAGGACTCGTGGTGCCCGGGCCAAGGTCGTCTTTGATGCGGTAGGCATCTTCTACCTGGGCGTCGTCGCTCGCTGCCGCGTCGTCTTGGGGGAAGAACTCGGGCGCAAACACCGCGATATCTTCAGAGCCAAAGCTCGCCATCGCCAAATCGAGGCGCTCGGCGGGGGTGAACTCCATCTGGAAGTGGCCGATGCTCATCGTGTCAACGGCGAGCGCGTCGCCCGCCGATTGGGCCATGTAGATCCACTGCGGGGACAGCGCCCCGTGCGCGCGTCGCTGGCGATGCACCGGGGCGAGGATCTTGGCGATCTGTCCGATCAGATCGCAGACCTTGTCGACCGAGAAGGTCCCCTCGGCGTCCAACAGGTCGTCGAGGGTGGGGTGGGGGCTTCGCTCCGAAATGACGAAGGGCACGCGCTCCTCGAGCTCCCCATAGTCGATGATCCGCAAGATCCCCGGCTCCTGAAGATCGCTGATCAGCCGCGCGCTCTCCTTGAGGCGGTCCACCAGCGGGTCGACCGCCGAAATCTCGACGTCTGCGGCCCCCAATCCGTCATAAACCTTGACCCAAACCGGGCGGCTAAAGGGGTCCTGGCTACCGTGGTAGGCGCTGATCAGTCCGCGACGATCGCAAAGATCGAGGATATCGTATCGATGCTCAAGCGCGAGGGTGCCTCCCTGAAGGTCTTCCATTCCAACTTCCTTATCAATCCAATGGGGCGTGTCTTTTGGTCCTGAGATGACTCAACGATTAGTTGCTCGGCGCGTCGGCCTCGGCCGTCGCATCTGCCGCCGCCGGGCCGCCTAACTTGCGCGGATCGCTCACGCCGGTCTGGGTGCCGTCGGCGTTTCGAATCACGATCTGCACGCTACTATAGGAGGGGCCGACCTTAAAGCGATGGCCCCATTTCTCCAGCGATTTTATGCCCGGGATATCGGGCTCGGTGAAGAGCACCTCGGGGCGCCATTGGGCGTGCACGCGACCCGCGGCGATCGCCTCGGCGGGCGACATCTTGAAGTCCATCAGGTTGAGCATCGTCAACAGGGTGCCCGAGATGATGGTCGGCCCGCCGCTGCCGCCGACGGCCAGATACGGCTGGCCGCCGCGAAGCACCAGCGTCGGCGTCATCGAGCTCAGCGGGCGCTTCTGGGGCGCCACTTCATTCTGTTTACTGCCGATAAGCCCGTAATTATTGGCCTTGCCGGCCTGCGCGGTGAAGTCGCCCATATGGTTATTGAGCAAAATACCCGACTTCGGGTCGTAGACCATCGAGCCAAAGCCCGTGTTCACGCTCGAGGTGCACGCCAGCATATTGCCCTGGGCGTCGATGATGCTCAGGTGGCTGGTGCCGCTGTCGTCGGGCGGCGGGGCCGTGGGGTTCTCGATGGGGCTGCCGTATTGCTCCAGCGGCAGCACGGCTTTGGCCTTGATCTTTGCGGCCAGGGTCTTGGCGTATTCTTTCGAGGTAAAGCGGTCGCCGGGGATCTCGACGAAATCAGCGTCGCCCATCCACCGGGCGCGGTCGGCGAAGCCGTGCTTAAGGGCCTCGATGATCAGGTGAATCGAGTGCGCGTCGCGCGGGCGCTCGTCGAGCTTGAAATGCTCGAGGATATTCAGGGTTTCGACCATAACCAGGCCGCCAGAGGAGGGCGGCGGCATGCTTAAGATTGTGAAGTCATGGTAGGTGCCGCTGATGGCCTCGCGGGTGGCGATGCTATAGCTGCTCAGATCCTCGGCCTGAAAGATGCCTCCCGCGGCGTTGACCGCCTCCACCACCGATTGGCCGGTGGGGCCGTGGTAAAACGCGATCGGGCCTTCGTCGCGGTACAGCGCCAGGGTGTCGGCCAGGGCGCTGCGCTGGACCGAGTCGCCTTCTTCGACCCATTGCCCGTCTTCTTTTTGGAAGAGCGCGGCGAGGGTGGGGTGCTTTTTAAGCGATTCTTCGGCGCGCCCGCGCAGGCGTTTTGCCAGCAGCGGGCCGACTTTATAGTCGCGCGCGATGTCGACCGCCGGGTCGACGACCTTCTCCCATTCCAGCGCGCCAAATTTTTGTTGCAGCGCCCACAGGCCGGCCGGTTCTCCGGGGATGCCCACGGCGAGTCCGCCGCGCAGTTGCAGCTCGCGGCTGGGCTCGCCGTCGACCAGGAACATATCGGCGGTGGCGTTTAGCGGGGCGCGCTCGCGAAAATCAATCACATGCGTTTTGCCCGTTTCCTCGGGGCGATATAGGCAGAATCCGCCGCCGCCAAAACCCGAGGCGAAGGGGTTCAGGATGCCGTTGGCCAGAAGCGTCGCCGCGCCTGCGTCCGCCGCGTTCCCGCCGGCCGCCAGAATCGCCGCGCCCACCCGGGACGCCTCGACATTATCGGCCGCGACCACCCCGCTTCTTGAGGTGACGCTCTGGGCCGGCCCGCGCTCGGCGTCCTGAGAGAAGACGGTCGCCGGACAGGCGATGAGAATCGCGCAGAGGATCGATAGAAGCGCACGCCGCGGAAGAGTTGAGCAGGTCATAGGCTTTGGTGGTCTTGGAGGGTGGTGAACGAGCAAAATTTTTGTGCGGTGTTGGGGCGATACGCCGCATCTTTGCAAGAATCGACGCACCCCAAACACACTGATCTGAAGAGCCATTATCTTGTAATGAGCAGAGCCCCATTCTGGCAAGCGCCGCTCAGCGCGCGGTGGCGTGCTCGAAGGCGTGCTCGAGCTTCCCAAAAACAGGGAGGCAGAGAGGTTGCGAAATGTCGGCCTCTGCTAAGTATCTGAATATTAAGCGCTAAATTTGCTCTCGGGTTGAGCATCCGGCTTCATTTGGAGTTTTTAGGAAACATTTCGCCCCGCTTTGTCGAAAACCCTCATGCGCAATGACGATAACGCCACCGGGGCCGGCTGCGGTCTTCTCGGCGGCGAACCAAATATAAGGAGCGAAAATGTTGGCAAGAATCATGTCGGGAGCGGTGCTTGGGATCGAGGCGTATCTGGTCGAAGTGGAGGTGGATATCTCGTTTGGGTTGACGGCGTTTCGCATCGTCGGGCTGCCGGATGGGGCGGTGCGGGAGTCGCGGCTGCGGATCCCGTCGGCGCTGGAGAACGCAGGCCACGAGATGCCCCAGAAGAAGATCACGGTGAACCTGGCGCCGGCCGATATCCGCAAGGACGGCACGGCCTTCGACCTGCCGATGGCGGTCGGGGTGCTGGCGGCCTATGGGGCGATTCCCCAGGAGTGCCAGAGCTTTAAGTTGGAGGAGTATTTGCTCGTCGGCGAGCTCAATCTCAACGGCGAGGTGCGCTCGATTCGCGGGGCGCTGTCGTTGGCGGTGATGGCGCGCGACGAGGGGTTGCGCGGGATCATCTTGCCCCAGGAGAACGCCGCCGAGGCGGCGGTGGTCAGCGATATCGAGGTGATCGGCGTGCGCCACCTAAAGGAGGTCACCGCCTATATTCGCGGCGAGCTCGCCCTTGAGCCGGCGGTCGCCGAGCTTCGCCCCGCCGATGACCTCGCCCCGGGCTACCGGGTGGACTTCTCGGAGGTCGCCGGCCAGGAGTCGGTCAAGCGCGCGTTGGAGGTCGCGGCGGCCGGCGGGCATAATGTGCTGCTGATCGGGCCGCCTGGCTCGGGCAAGTCGATGCTCGCCAAGCGCATCCCGACGATTCTTCCCGGGATGACCTTTGAGGAGGCTCTCGAGACCACGAAAATCTATAGCGTCACCGGGCAACTTGGCTCGGACGAAGGGCTGATTCTGCGGCGCCCGTTTCGCGGGCCGCACCATACGATCAGCGACGTGGGGTTGGTCGGCGGCGGCAGCGGGATGCCGCGCCCCGGCGAGGTGAGCCTGGCGCATAATGGGGTGCTCTTTTTGGACGAGGTGCCGGAGTTTCGCCGAAACGCTCTCGAGGTGATGCGCCAACCCCTCGAAGACGGCTGCGTCACCATCAGCCGCAGCCTGATGACGCTGAATTATCCCGCCAATATTATGCTCATCGCCGCGATGAATCCGTGTCCCTGCGGGTATTTTGGGGGCAGCAAAAAGAAATGCGACTGCGGGCAAGAGAAGGTGCGTGATTATCGCAATCGCATCTCCGGGCCGCTGCTCGACCGCATTGATATTCACGTCGAGGTCCCGGCCGTGCCCTATCGCAAGTTGAAGGCCGCCGGGCAGGGGGAGACCTCGGCCGCGATCCAGGCACGAGTGCAGCGGGCGCGCGAGGTGCAGCGCGCCCGCTTCGCCGGCGGCAGCACCTATGCCAATAGCCAGATGCGCCCGAGCGAGCTGCGCGCGCATTGCAAGATCGACGCGGCGGGCCACGACCTCATGGAGATGGTGGTCGACCGGCTCGGGATGAGCGCGCGGGCCTATGACCGCATCTTAAAGGTCGCGCGGACCGTGGCTGACCTGGAGGGGAAGGCGAATATCGAGGCGTCGCATATCGCCGAGGCGATACAATATCGCTCGATGGACCGGGGTTTGGGGGAGGCAAACGCGGCCTAGAGGTCGGGATTTAGGGTTCGGGCGAGGGGTTGAAGCGATGCGCTTTTACAATCGATGAGATCTGCATTAGAGTGCCGCCCATGTTACCCTCGCCGCCAGCCCACGCTGTGTCGGTGAAGTGGTAAAGTGATTTAATCAACCTTTATTTATAAGGAATTCAAATGCGCAACTCAAAATTTATTGTTTTCGGTCTCCTTGTGATGTTCCTCAGCGCTGGCCTGACGGCTTGTAGCTCCGGTGACGACGCCGTCGCCAAAGACGATACCGTCGCTGAGCAGCCCGCCGCCGCTCAAACCAAAACGGTTGCTCTGTACAAATATAAGTTCAACCCCGCCACGTTGACGGTCTCGGCCGGAACCATCGTGAAATTCTCGAACAAAGACCCGGACCAGCACAACGTCAACATCGCTGCTCTGAATATCGACCAGACCCTGGCTGCTGGCGAGTCCTTCGAGTACAAATTCGACACCGCCGGTGAGTTCGCAGTGGACAACCGCTTCGCGACCAACCCGATGAAGATGACCATCATCGTCGAGTAAGTCCTGCTGAGTATCGCCGCTTCGAAAGGGGCGATGCTCACGAAAAAGCCCCCGCCAACTTCGGTTGGCGGGGGCTTTTTTTTGTGGGCGTGTGCTGCTGAATCAGGGCGTGGGCGGGGCGGTCTTGATGGGCGCCTTCGCCTTCTTGCGCCGGGCGGTCTCCCACGGAGCTGGCAGGATGGGCGGGCGCTCCTCGGACTGCTGCGTGCGCTGCAGCTCGATCTCGGTGGTGAGCAGGGCGGGGGCGATGGCGGAGACCGGGACGTAGCCGCTCTCGGCGCCACAATAGCCGTTGAAGACGTTGGTTTCCTGGCTGGCGGCCACGATCTTATTGATCGAAGTCAGCGGCGTGCCGACGACCTCGACGCCGCGCACCAGGGTCTCTTCGCCGGTCGCGGGGTCGACCTTATAGACCATGCGCGTCGAGCCCTTGAACGCCTGGTAGCCGTAGCCGGAGGTGTTGGTCGAGCCGCCGCTGATGTCGCGAATGACGAGGCCGAAGGGCTTGCCGGCTTTGCGAACCTCGTCGAGCAGGCGCGCCTTGAGCTCTTTGTAGGGGAGCGTCTGCTCGGGGCTGGCGACCACGAGCAGGTTGCCCATGCGGGCCATCGGTTTTTGCAGGCCGCTGGCGCGGCCGTGGCCGTTGGACTGAAGGGAGCCCTCGATGGGCGTGCGGCTCTTCAGGAAGTTGCGCAACACGCCGTCTTCGACCAATTGCACGCGCTGTGAGGGGACACCTTCGTCGTCGAATTCGTAGTAGCCGTTGAGGTCCTTGTCGCCCCAATTCGTGAGCGTGGGGTCGTCGTAGATCGACAGAAATGTGGGGATGATGCGCCTTCCGACCCGCCCCTTAAATGTGCGGCCTTCTTCCGGGTTTCGCTGGCGCTCGCCCTCGAGGCGGTGGCCGACGGCCTCGTGGAAGAGCACGCCGCTGGCCTCGGGCATCAGGATCGCCGGGCCGGTATAGGGGTCAAGCACCGGGGCCTGGGTCAGCGCGCTCAGCTCGGTGATCATCTGATTGGCTTGGCGTTTGACGGTGGCCACGTCCGGCAGTGTTTCGGGGGTCCGCGCGTAAAAGGAGCGCGCGTTGTCGACCATCATGCCGTCGTCGGCGCGCGCCCAACCCTGCAATTGGATCGAGTAGATCACCTGCTCCTCGACGATCTGGGTGCCCTCGGTGTCGACAAAATGCGAGCGCGTGCGGTTGGCGCTCACGGTCATCTTCACGTCGAGGATGCCCGGCACGTCCATCAGGGATTTGGTGACGTCCCGAATCGCCTGGGTCCACTTCGCCTCATCGAGCTCAATGCTGGCGACCTCGCCCCAATATTGAAGCGGCTCCTCTTTGGAGAAGCTCGGGGTCTTCATCTTCTCAGCGGTCTCAAAAACCGCGCCGCCGCGCTTGGACAGATAATCGCTGAGCGCGTTTTTATAGACCTCGTCGCTCAGCAGCCAGAGGGTGCCGCGGATGGAGTTGGTGTCGGGCTCAATCGGCATGGTGCGCTCGGCCGAGTACTCCGAGTAGCGGTAATTCTCGCTGGCGACGTTGGCGTAGTTGTCGAATTGATAGTCGCCGACGCGCACCTCGACATAGGCCAGGCGGCTGATGTCGGACTGGTCCTCGACGATGGCCCCGTAGCGCCCGCTGAAGCCGCGCGACTCGTGGTCGCGCACGCGATAGGCGATAAAATACGGGGCCTCGTAATCGTCGATGCGCAGCTTAGTCATGGAGCGGTTAAGCTCGGCTTGCATCGCGCCCATAAGGGTCTGGGAGGCCTCGACGCTCTGGGTCGGGTCGCCCTCGGCGCGCGTGGGCGTCGCGGCGCACCCGCCCATGGCCGCGATGAGCGTGAAGATAAGCCAGAGGGAGCGGGGCGATTGGGTAGCGGGCGAAGAAGTATTCATGAACGGCGTTCCGAGTCGATGATTTGCAGCAGCCCAGGGGGTTTAGTTGCGTGATTTCTTCAGGTTCTCCAGGGTCAGCGGGTCATCGGGGAGTAGCTTTCGCACCCAGGTCGCGGTCCAGGGCCCGGCGCCCTGGGAGTCCTCATTATAGCCCCACTCGCCCACGAGCTCGTAGTCGTGGTTCGGGTCGCTGCTCTCGACCAACTGCAGGTAGGCGGCGCCTTGGAGCGTGCGGCGGGCGCGTTGTTTGTCGCCCGGCTCAATCCAGGTGAAGGTGAGGGTATTTCCGTTGACTGTTCCCTCGATGCGTCCGCCTTCGCGGTAGGTGTACACACCGGCGACGCGGCCACCGGTCTGGCGCAGGTTCATATGCTCGAATTGCGGGGAGTACCAAACACCGGTGAAGTCGCGGTCAGCCGGCATGGGCTGGGCTTCGGGCATCGGCGGGGCGGTCGAGCAGGCGCTGAGCACCAGGCCGACAAAGAGCATCGAAAGAAGAGAGAAGGCGAGGCGTTTCGACATAGTCATTGCAGTCATTTTAAAGACCCTATTAGAAATTAATCTGGCCAATTAGCTGGCATTATTGCCTGAATGGATTCACGGGTTTCAGTGGTAGCGCGCTCAAGCAACTCCCGCAAGATGTCGGTGACGCGGTCGTTTTCGAGCAATAATTCCCAATGCTTGGCGGATAAAATGCTGACCCGTCGCCCGCCGGCGTTCGCGAAGACGAGGCGGATCACGACGCGCTCCTCATCGCGCTCGACCGTGTCGAGTTCGACCCGCGCCTCAGGGTCACCCGGGGCGATCTGGAGCAAGTCATTTTCGACGCTGCGAAGGTGGCGAAAGATACGCCGCGCCCGTTGGACCCGCGGGTCCTCGTAGGCCTCGAAATTCTGGTTGCGGCTAAAACCAACTTCGTGGTCTCGCAGCAGGCGTCGAACAATTTTATAGGTCAGATCCATCGATATGCCTTCGCGATGGGCGGGCGGGTGAATCGAGCGTCGAGCATAACATGAATGGCGGTGATTTTAATATAATGGAAGGCGGGCAAGGCGCGACGGGGCAGGGCGCCCCGTCGGTGATCGGTTGCTCAGCGCGGCTGCGATTAGTCGCGCTGGGCGGCGATGCGGCGGCAGACCACCGTCGCGATGGCCGGGATAATCGTCGACACCAGGACGATGGCCATGGTGGTGATAAAGAAGAACGAGAGGCTAAAGATGGCGCGCCAATCGCTCGAAAAAGGCTTGCTCACGAAGCTATACCAGAGGAGGTAGACGAGGCCGCTGCCCGAGGTCGCGAAGAGCGGGAAGAGGGCCAGGCCGCTGAAGAATCGGCGCGGCGAGGTGCAGACGGCGGTCATCGCGACATTGCGGGCGAGCATAAAACTCGCGGCGACGGTGCCCACGCCGGTGGCGGCGAGGCCGACCCACAGGATAAACGCGCCCTGGCCGACATAGAAGCCGGCGGCGGCCATCCCCAACAGCAGCAGCCCCGGCAGTACCGTCATCATCTGCATTGAGGCGCGCAGCAGGCGGTTTTGCGCCCACACCAGCCCCGACCAACTTCCCCAGGTCAGCGTCAGCAAGGCGGTCGCCGAGATCACCACGGACACCTTAAACATCGGCAGCCCGAGGAACCCGTGCATCAGGACATAGGCGAGCGTCGTTGGAATCAAGACGCCCAACGCGTTGGCCACCGTCCATAGGGCGGACTCGCGCATGAAATTCTTCATCGACCTTGCTGGTTGCATAATGGACTCTCGGGCGTGGGAAGTTCTGTGTTGGCTACTCATTAGAGTATAACCACACACTCGAAAACACTCAAATCAAGCCAAATTATTCCATCCAAGCCGCATTCAGCAGCGATCTTCGGGCTTAAAACGCGCGCGTGCGCGAAATTCGCTGCTAGATTTGCTCGCCGACTTTTGCGAAGGTTTCCTCGATGGGTCGGCGCAGACGCGCCGATTTAGAATAGCCGCCCTAATTTTTGTGCCGAAACGAAGTAACCTCATGATCCAATCCTCCCGCGAATCGACCGAAAGTTCACCCATGCCCACTTCCCACGCCGTGATCTTGGCGGCCGGATTTGGCAGTCGTTTGCAGGCCGATGAGGGGCATAAATTGCTCGTGAAGATCGGCGGGCGCACGATGCTATCGCGCCATCTTGAGAATTTTCATCGCCTCGGCGTGAGCCACGTGACGGTGGTCACCGGCTACGAAAACGAAGTGCTGGCCCGGGCGATCGCCGAGGGCGAAAAGCGCGAGTCCATCACGGTTCGCTGCGCGCATAACCCCGATTTCAAGACCTCCAACGGCATCTCCGTGCTGGCCGGTGTCGACGACGCGCTGGCAAATATCGGCGAGGCGGCCGTGCCGTTCTGGCTGACGATGAGCGACCACCTCTTCGACCCGGCGATGTTTTTGAAGCTGCGCGAGACCTTCGCGCCGGCCTACGGCGACCGCAGCGACGGCGTCCAGGGCATGTTGGTCGTCGACCAGAAGCTCGACAGCATCTTCGATATGCCCGACGCCAATAAATTGGCCTTCGACAAGGCGGCGCTGGCCAGGGGCGTGGCGCCCCAGGATGCGCCGCTCGGCGCCATCGGCAAAGACCTGCCCGAATTCGAGCTGGTCGACGCCGGTCTCTTCTGGTGTGGCGCCGGCTTTGCGCAGGCGTTGCGCGCCGAGCGCGATGCGCGCGGCGACTGCTGCACCTCGGACGCGGTGCGCCGCCTGGACGCGCGCGGCGCGATGGCGTTCTGGGACCTCGGCGAGCACCTGTGGCAGGACGTTGACACGCCGGAGGCGCGTGGGCATGCGGAAGTGATCGCGGGTGAGTGGCGCTGAGTTTGGGTTGGCGGTGGGCTGTAATCTTTCTTAGCGTGCGACTTTTTCGCGGATCATTTCGGCCAGGGTTTGGCGGGGAAGTGAGGCGTCGAGGCGGATGATATGCTCGCCTTCGGCCTGCAGAAGCGCCATGATCTGGTCGTAGCGTTGCTCCATGAGGGTCAGGTGCTCGCGGGTTTCGAAGACGTCGTGGGCGTCGCGCTCGCCGAGGCGCTCCAGGCATAGGTCGACCGGCGCGTGCAAAAAGACGGTGAGGTCGGGGGTGCGGGCGCGCTCGTTGAGGGTGCGGATCCAGCGCAGGTCGAGGGCATCCGAGCCCGCGACGCTGTCGCCCTGGTAGGCGAAGCTGGAGTGATAATAGCGGTCGCTGATGACGACCTGGCCGGCGGCGAGCGCGGGTTCGACCTCGGCTTTGAGGTGGTCGAGGCGGTCGGCGGCGAAGAGCAGGGCGAGGGTTTCGCGGTCAACCGGGCGCGCGTCTTCGTCGCGGCGCATCGCGATCATCTTTCGGATCAGCGTGCCGATGGCGCCGGTGGACGGCTCGTTGGTGAGCAGCGCGGGTTGACCCTGCGCCTGAAAGTAGTCGTGGAGCAAGGTGCTCTGGGTGGTGGTGCCAGCGCCGTCGATTCCTTCGATGACGATAAACGGCGGCGTAGTCCTATTTGTGGGCATATTGCTTTCCTTCAGGGGCGAGGGTGTCGCCCGGTATCTTCTCTAATAAACAAAAATACGGTCGGTAAGTTCGGTTCGCTGGCGCCTACATTTCCTTGAGGATTTGTCGGGCGGTATTTTGAATGGCGCTCAATTCGTGGCCCTCGGCGACGGTCTCTAAATAGGTGCGCGCGCGCGGCCCGCCGACGCTTCCGATGATATAGAGTAGCTGGCGCAGGTGCTCGAATTCGCGGGCTCGGCCGAGGTGGCCGGCGGCCTCCATCAGCGCGAGATCGGCGTCTTTGGCGTTGAGCCCGTCGAGGGCTGCGGCCGCGGCGACGACGATGTCTGGGTTCTCGTGGGCGAGTAATTTCCGAAGTTCCGGCGTGGCCTCGGTGATCTGAAGATCCCGGGCGCTGTGGATGCTCGCGAGGCGCGCATCATCGGTCGCGTCTTCATCTGTGAGCGTCTTTAGCGCGCGCGAGCGCTGGGCCTGGGCGTCGGCCTGCGCCTGCGGCTCGCGTTGAGCCTCGCCGCTGGCCGGCGGTGTCTTGTGCTCATCGCAGGCGCCAAATACAGCGCCCATGAGGACGACGGCGGCAAGGCTCACGACGCGTCGGAGGGGGCGATTCGATATTGGCGAGGTCGGGCTCATTGCGCGCTGCCCCCGCTGCGAGTGGCCGAGGCCCGGCGGTTCAAGAGGTCGAGATAGATATCGCTGGAGTCCTCGCCGCGGCCGACGCGTTGAAGGATCGACGCGCGCAAAGTCGCCGAATAATCGAGCAGCTTTGGGTTGCTCGTTCGAAGATGTGCTTCGAGCTCGTCCAGCGCGCTGAGCGCATCTTCATAACGCGTCGATTCGATAAGCGCGCGGACCTGAAACCAGCGAATAAAGGGCATATCCGGGTTGGCTTTGATCGCCGCGCGGCTCAGTGAGTCGGCCTGGTCAAAGCGTCCGTTGAGCAGCGCGATGGCGGCCTCGGCCAGCGGAGCCCGGCGGTCGATGACGCTCAGGAACGCCGGGTCATCGGCGAGGCTTCGGGCGGCGGCCAGGCGGTCGAGCTGCAGGTTCCAATCGTCGAGTTCCATGCGCGGCGCGGGTTGATTGGCGTCGGGGACGAGCAGGCCCTCGTACTCATTGAGCAGTTTTCGAACCAGCCGGCGCTTGAGCCCCGCGAGCTCCGGTTGGGCGTAGCCGGTGCGCAAAAGCGTCTGATAGATGCCCCAGGCGCCGCCTGCGCCCGCGCGGTACGCGTGCCCGTCCTCGATGGCCTCGCTCAGCGCATCGCGGGCTTCGGCCTGGGAGGTCGGCGTGCGCCAGATTTGCTCCCCTGCGCGCGAGGCCGACAGCCGGCGCTCCGACTGCACCTGGCCGCGGTCGTCGGCGTCGGGGGCCAGGCGCAAATAGAAGTCATAATAGGCCACGGCGTCCGGGTAGATCCCCTGCCAAAAATAGCTGCGGGCGAGGTTTCGATACGCGATCGCCTGCTCGGGATCGGCCTGAATGACCGCGCGGTATTTCTCGGCCGCGTCCGCATAATCACCCTTATTATACGAGGCGTTCGCGGCCTGCACGATTTGAGCGGTGGCGTCCGATTTCTGGGTATTCTGCGCGCCAAAGGCCGGCGACGCGAGGAAAACACAGGCGGTCGCCAGGCTCAGGGCCGCCCCGAAACGGCGCGTCTTTGTGCGAAATTTACCCGATTCTAAAAGACGTAATTTCATCATTATAGGGTCTCCGGCGGTTCGGGTTCAAAGCCAAGAATATTCGGCACGGTGAGTCCCACGCCAAGGCTGATGATATGTTCGCTGCCCGGGCCGTCATCGATATAAGATTGCGCGCTATAGCGAAGCGTCGCGAAGAAATTATGGGTGAAATAATACGACGCGCCGAGTCCGAGATTCCAGAACGCCTCCGAGTTCGACAGGGTCACCGGCGGGTCGAGTAAATCTCCGCTCGCCCGGACCCAGTCCATATTGATGCCACTTCCCAGTTCGGCGAAGACCGCGACATTTTTGAAGAAGTGGCGGTAGCGAAGTTGCAGCGGGCGAAGCTGGAGGCGCTGCAACTTCTCGATGCGCACTTCGATCGGGTCGTCGACCGCCGAGGAGCTTACGTACGCCTCGAGGTCGAGCGCGGTCGACAGATAGGACGCCGAGAGCAGCACCAGTCCGAAATTATCCCAGCTATAGCTAAAATCTAAACGCAGGCCGTTGGGGGAAACCAGGCGGCGCACGTCGTGGCGTGCCTCGCCATCCTGGCGAAAGGAAAGAAAGGAGAAGCGCGTCTCCCCGAGCGATGCTCGGTAGTCCTCAAAGGTGGTGCTTTGAAAACTATGGTCGTAGGTCAGCCGGGCGATATAGCGATTTTGCATGATGGCGTCGGCGGCGACATCGCGCAGCAGCGGGTGGGTCTCATCCATCTGCACGCGGCGCTGCACCGACTGGCCCGGGGTGAGTTCGAGGGTCTCGCGGTGGGTGTCATAGCCCGGGGCGCGCACTTCGATTTCGTAGCTCCCCTCGGGCAATTCGAGGCGGTGATTCGCCGGGCCGCGCGGCTCGCCGTCCACGATGATCTGGGCGTCGGGCGGGGTGTTCAGGAGCACAAGCGCGCCGGACTGGGCCTCCAATTGATGCTCGATGCGCTCGGACGCGTCGGCGAGCAGCGTAAAGGTGCCGCTGACCGTCTGATACCTATCCAATTCCAGCCGGTATTCGTGATCGCCGAGTGAGAGTCGGTAATTGAGCGGCGTGGTGCCCACGGGGTCGCCGTCGATCTCGACCCGCGCCCCGGCGGGTTCGCTGGTGACCGAGACGCTGGCGGTGGCGTTGAAGATCTCGCCGGCCAGCTCGAAGGCCAGGTCGCGCTCGGTCTGCGCCTGCAGTGAGGCGCGCCCGGCGACCTCGCCGCGCCGGTCCACCCAGCGACAATCGGCCACCCACTGGTCGCCCGAGCGCGAGAGCTCGACGTGGATCACCAGCGCGAGGTCCAGCGCGTCAAAGGCCAGGGTCTGCGGCGAGACGCAGGATTCCAGGCCAATGAGGCACTCGGCAGGCGCGGCTGTTTTGGCGCCGACGTACTCCTGCAATGCCTTCTCCCCAAAAAGATGGCGCGCACCTTTATTTGGGAGCGCTTCACCCAGCCCCGCGTGGAGCTTTGCGAGCGTGTTGGCTGGGGTCGTCGGGGCCTTAAAGGTCCACAAAATAACCTGTGGGCGCTCGACCTCGACCCGCGGTGGGTCGGCCGCCTGGGCCACCGATGCGGGGGCGCAGAGGCCCGCGATGAGCGCTAAGTGCGCGAAATATATGCGGAAGGCGAGTCGGTTTGGCATCCAGTTATTCATATTGCTATACTGATTATGCTTCATTCACGCAGTTGGGCAGGAGATGAGCGATGAAATCACCAAAGGCATCCATTCAGTGCACGACGAATCTACTTCATTATTTTCGCGAGGAGCTTAAGGTCGCGCTCGACCGGGTCGGTTTGCAGAGCTCCGAGAATACCGAGGCGTATCTGGTCTATTTGCTCCAGAGTTTTGTGCGCATCGACCCTGTGTTGCGCGAGGACCTCGGGTTTCAGCGCGCCGCAGGCCTCATGCTGGGCGACGCGATGAATCAACCGGGGGAGCTCAAAATCGAGGCATACCGCCGTCTGGGCGACGCGAGCCTGTTTAATTGTGGCTTCTTTGACGCCCATCTAACGCGCCGCGGCGCCGTGACGTCGCAATACTATCGCAATATCGGGCGGATTGCCTACGGGCAACTCAGCGATCTTCTGCTCGTGAAGCGCTCCGGCGAGATATTCCATCAGATCTACGAGGAATTGTCGGCCAAATTCGACCGCTTTGTCGACGCGCTGCAATGGTTAGGGCGCGAGTCGAAGCCGGCGGGGCGCGAGTTCGACAAGCCGGGGCCTGCGCCCTTTGAGTCCGAGCAGGATGTGCTGGACCCGCTGGAGAAGCTGCGCCGCGGAGAGCACCTGAACTTTGAGGATTTGAAGCGGGCGGGGTGGATCGTCGGCGCGGACCATAAGAAAAATTAGCTCCCGCGCACCGCGAGATATTTCAAGAAACACGAAAACGCGCCGGGGTAAAAACACCGCGACGCGAAGTCGTTTCTGCACAGATTTGTCGGCGAGAAGCTTAATCGACCCGGGGGGCGATTATTTGTCTTCTTTGTTCTCGCGGATCAGAACGGCAGCCAATTTCTTTTTGGTGCGCTCGTCAAACTCGACGAAGCCCGCGCCGATCTCACGCAGGGCCTGGACGGTCTCTTTGTTGCCCGAGGGGAAAAGACGCGGCGCGCCATTTCGCAGGTCACGTCCACGCTTGGTTGCGAGGATGACCAGTGCAAAACGATTCTCTACCTTTTCAAGGCAATCTTCGACTGTAACGCGTGCCATAGAACTCTCTTTTTGTAGTGCAGAAGCGTAAATATTGCGCAGTCAATGAACCCGCGCAATCAATGCGGCACCGGAAGCTAGGCGCTTCGGCTGTCTGCGTCAAGTCGAAGTATTGCCCGGCGCCCCATCGAGGGTGCGCGTTGGGTTATTCGGGCGGGTTTCTGCCGGCGCGCATCCAACTCTTCGCGTCGTATTTGATCTCGAGGTCGCCGCGATGGGTCCCGACTTCGCCCTCGACATAGATATAATGCTCGCGCCTGGGGTTGATGCCAGCCTTGCTCATGTCGACCGGCGCAAAGGCGACGACCTTGAGGTCCTTCTGGTCGCGGTGGTTGAGGTAGAGGCGCTGGGGCTTCGAGTTCCGATTAAATGAGCGCGCTTCCCCAAAGACAACGACGCGCTCGCCGATCTTCGCGTTGAGGGTGTCGAAGGCGGCGTCTGCGGCCAGATCGATGGTCTCGGGGTGGGTCTTTGCGTAGGCGCGAAATTGCTGAATCTGGTCGGCCATGCCCTTCCACCAGGCGATGCGACCGTCGTAGTCTGGGTACGCCTGGGCGTCTTTTGCCCAGATGCCGCGCTGGTTCTGCTTCGCCTCGCGCTGGGCCTGGGAGAAGGTCTCGTGCAGCCGGCGGCTATAGCCGTATTTGGTAAAATAGGGCGACATGCCCGCGCGCACGGCCTCCACATTATAATTGAGCCATTCGCCCTCGGGGGCGCCCGGCACGAGCTTTTTGGGGACGCGATCCGACTTCACCCAGACCATCACCAGGTGGCGGTCAAAGAAGCCGCGGGTGTGGGCGGGGGATTGGTATTCGACGGTGAGCGTGTCGACGTCGCGAAAGAAGTCGCGCGCGAAGCTCAACGCCTTCTCTCCCATGGGGGTGGCGAAGGTTCGGTGCCCGCCCTGGCCCGTTTGCTCGGCGAGGTAAGCCTTCCAGCTCTGGGCTGCCTTGGCCTTCTGGTCGCGGTCGCGAAAGACCTCCTCGGTATCGATATTGATCAGGCGCAGGCTCTTGTTGAATTCAACGACGCGAAGGGTGTCCCCGTCGACGATCGAACCTGGTTTGCGGCGCAGCTGCACCTCTTTGATCTTTCCGGTGGGCTCCATGCGCTCGGACGGCGCGCGCGGGGCTTCTTTCTCGACCGCCTCGGCCGGCGCCGTCTGGGGCGCCTCGACCGGGTCCGTGCTCTCGGGCGTGGGCGCGTCTTTCGACGCTTTGCATGCGCTGAGGCTCGCGCAAAGGCCGAGCAGCAGTATAAGGCGCAAGAGAGGGTTTGGGCGGCGCGCGGCGTGGGCGCGGGCCTTCGGCGTCGTCGCGATATCGGGGCGTGTGGGCTCGGTCATTTGGGAGTCTCGGGGAATGAGTGAGGGCAGGGGGGCTAACATAAAGAGAGGCCACGAAGGAAGCAATAACGCTTCACCTCGTGGCCTCTTTAACGCCATTGCGGGGCTCTTATCGGTGAGGATAGGAGCCCTGCGCAGCGCGATTACTCAGCCGAGTCATCGGACTTGGCGTCCTGCGGCATGTTGAGCTTGTCCGTGGCGTCGAGTTTCTCGGCATCCGCGGGGATCTTATTTGCCGGGACGACGCGCTTGAGCTCATCCTGCTCCAGGATGATGAACTCAACGCGACGGTTCTTCGCGGCGTCCTCTTTGCTCTCTTTTTTGCCCTCGGGGGTCTCAACCAACGGCTTGGTCGAGCCGTAGCCCTTGGAGGTCAGGCGCTCTTCTGCGACACCCTTTTTGACGAGGTAATCGTAGACCGATTTCGCGCGGTCCTCGGAGAGCTTCTGGTTGAAGGCAGCGCGGCCCGAGCTGTCGGTGTGACCCTGAATCTCGACCTTCTTGATGCGCGGGTTGTCGTTCATGACTTGTGCGATCTCATCGAGCAGGTCGTAGGACTCACGCTTGATGTCGGCCTTGGCCAGCGCGAAGAAGACCTTCTCGCTGATCTTGATGCTCTTGACGGTCACGACGACGCGTTTGATCGGGCAGCCGTTGTTGGTGGCCGGGCCGGCTTCATAGGGGCATTCGTCGACGTTATCGAGGACGCCGTCACCGTCGGAGTCGAGCGGGCAGCCGTTATTTTCGGCCGGGCCTTTGACGTCGGGGCATTTGTCGTCGGTGTCATAGACGCCGTCGCCGTCGCTATCAGCGGGGCAGCCGTCGTTCTCGGGGATGCCAGCCAATTCGGGGCACTTATCGTCGACATCGTAGATGCCGTCGCCGTCGGTGTCCGCGGGGCAGCCGTCATTTTCGGGGACGCCAGCGACGTCGGGGCATTTGTCGTCGGTGTCATAGACGCCGTCGCCGTCGCGGTCTGCGGGGCAGCCGTCATTTTCGGGGACGCCAGCGACGTCGGGGCATTTGTCGTCGGTGTCATAGACGCCGTCGCCGTCGCGGTCTGCGGGGCAGCCGTCATTTTCGGGGACGCCAGCGACGTCGGGGCATTTGTCGTCCTCATCGGCCACGCCGTCGCCGTCGCGGTCCGATTTGGTGTGCTCGGGGTACGAGCCAAATCGGAGACCAAGCGCCAGGTAGGGGCCGCCCTCGTTGAGCTCATCGCTGCTGGTGTTGGACTGGATATTGGTGCCGAAGGTCAGCCCGTCGGTCTCAACATCGTAGGGCAGGAATTGGTTGAACCCACCGCGCAGATAGACGGCCGCGTTGGTTCCCAGGTAGCGGCGCACTTCGAGGAAGGGGCGCAACAGGACGAGCGAGGTGTCCGCGCTCATGTCCGGGTCAACCGACACGCCGGCCTGGCCCATGGCCACGCCCATGCCGATCGCCATTTCCCACATATCGCGGCGGAACGCGAAAGCCGGCTCCACGCCGATATACCAGGCGCCGAAGCTCGGGTTGTCGACGAAAGGCGTGGTATACCCGCCGAAGACCGACAGGCGGGTTCCTTCGAGCAGCGAGGCCTCGACGGCCGCGTCGAAGTGGTAGAGCGCGTTCGTGTCGAACTCGCGCTGCCCGTCGAGCAGGTTCGCGTTCCAACGCTCAAGACCGTTGAAGAACACGCCGGCCTCGACGCCCGCGCCCCAGGAGGGCTTCCACTCGTACATATCCGTGGAGGTCTCGGAGGAGTCGGCGGCATCTTCGGTCTGCGCGGCGGCGCTTTCTTCTTCTTCGCCGTCCTGTGCGAGTACGGTTGCCGGGGCCATCGCAAGCAGCGAGGCGAGTATAAAAGGGTATAGACGCAGGTCGCGTAATGTCATGTTGATCCACTCCAGTTTTACAAGCTTGATAAAAATAAACAACCACTGACGGCCTTGCCATTAGCACATCGTTTCCAGCGCGTCTATTTAGGGCACTGTTTCAATATTTGCACGCAGAACGCGCATTTAGGGCAAATTAAATCGCTGCTGGCGGCTTCGAGAGCCTCGATTGGGCGGCGGCCGGCAGCGTTTGGAGAGCCCCGTTTAGCCTAGCTTCGGGCGCACGCTGGCCAGCAGGGCCGGGGCGTCGAGGGTGTTGAGGACGTCGTTGGCGGTGAGGCCAGCGCGTCTGGCCTGGCCCAGGGCGTAGCGCAGCGCGTGGAGCCCGCGGGTGGAGTGGGCGTCCGAGCCCAGGACCAACTTCGCCCCCAGGGTGTGCGCCTTTCGGGCGAGCTCGGCGTTGAGGTCGAGGCGGCCGGTGGAGCCGTTGATCTCCAGGGCGATTCCATATTCGACCGCGGCTTCGACAATCGCGTTGAAATCATAGGTGTAGCCGTCGCGCCCGCCGAGGATGCGCCCGGTGGGGTGGCCCATTTCGCTGACCAGCCCGGTCTCCATGGCGCTTAAGAGACGCTCGGTCATCGCCTTTGTCTCCATGCGGAAATGGCTATGCACGCTGGCCACGACCCAATCGCACTCCCGCAAGAGGTCGTGGTCCATGTCCAGGCTGCCGTCCTTGAGGATGTCCACTTCGATGCCGGATAAGATCTCAAAGTTATCGATCTCTTTGTTGGCGGCGCGAATTTTCTGGATATGCGCCTCGAATCGCTCGGCGGTCATGCCATTGGCGACCGTGACCGCCTGGGAGTGGTCGGTGATGGCGATATAGGAATAGCCGAGCTCCTTGGCGGCCTCGGCCATCTCCAGGATGCTCGCCCGCCCGTCGGTCTCGGTGGTGTGCATATGCAGGTCGCCGCGGATATCCTCGGCCGTGATAAGCTCGGGGAGGCGATTCTCGGCGGCCAGCTCGATCTCGGTGAATCCCTGGCGAAGCTCCGGCGGGATGAACGGAAGGTCGAGGGCCTTGTAGAGGGCTGCCTCGGTCTGCGAGGCGATGGCGGTGTCCGAGTCAATCGCGAAGACGCCGTACTCGCTGATCTTTAGGCCCTGGCGCTTCGCGCGCGTGCGCAGCGCGATATGATGGTCCTTGCTGCCGGTGAAATAATGCAGCGCGGAGCCGAAGACCTGCGCCTGGACCACGCGCAGGTCGAGCTGAATCCCATTATGCAGGCGCACCGATGTCTTGGTGTCGCCGCTCGCCAGGACTTCGGCGACCTCGGTCAACTCGACCAGCGCCTGGGTAACCTTGGCGGGCTCGGTGGTCGTGACCAGGAGGTCGATATCGCCGATGGTCTCACGCTCGCGCCGGATCGAGCCGGCGATTTCGATGCGGTCCACGCAGTCCAAGGCGGCGAGTTTGTCGCGAATGCCCTCGGCCACCCGGCGCGCTTGCGGCAGGGGAGTGCGCCCGGCGTGCGAGCGAAGGCGCTCAATCTCGCTGAGGATCCGCTCCTCGGTTTTCTTGCCCAATCCGGGCAATTCCTGGATCCTATGGGCCTTGGCCGCCTCTTCCATCGCGTCGAGGTTTGAGACCCCCAGCGCGTCATAGATCACCTTGACCCGCTTCGGCCCGAGCCCCTGGATATTCAGGATGTCGAGCAGTCCCGGGTCGAGCGTCTCCAACAGGTGGGTGTGATAATCGCAGGTGCCCGTGTCGTGTATTTGCTGGATATCCTCGGCGAGGCTCTTGCCGACCCCCGAAATATTGGTGATGGTGCCGGCTTCGAGGTGCGTTGCGATGGGATCGGTCAGGTTTTCAAGCGCACGCGCCGCGTTCTCGAAAGCGCGGACCTTGAACTTGTTCTCGCCCGCAATCTGGGCCAATTTCGCAATCTCACTCAGGATTCTTATATAATGGTCGTTATTCATGGTCGCCTCTGGGGTAGAAATATTGAGCATTCCGGCGCGAAGCGATACCAGAAAAGAGAGCGGACAGCGACCGTGACCCGGCATTGCTCCGCCCCGTAGCCGGATTGGCGCGGCGGCTAGCGTGTGCGCCGTGAATGCGTTACTTGACTCACGATGGCGAATGCATCATTCTGCGCCCGTATTCTGTTCTTTTGGGGCGTATGCTCATGATGGCTAAATTCCTAGTGTATTTGTATCAGAATAAAATTGGATGCGAACGATAGGAATCGGGGTAGAGTGGCTTTGGAGTCCGTTTTTTCGGGTTTTTAAGCCCTAATGCTGCCCCCGAAAGCGAAACAAACAACATGAAGTGACACAGCTATTACCGGCCAAGTCATTCATTTTTTGGTCAATCTCGAAGGGATTCACTGTATGAAAAAGCGATCCATTTCATTGCTGGCAGCCTCCCTGCTGGTTCTGACGGTGAGCCAATCCGCATCTGCCCAGGAAACCCCTGACGCGCAGGCGGAGCAAGCTGCTCCTGCATCATCTGAAGAAACCGCGGTCGCTCAGGCGCAAGACGAAGCCCCGGCTTCCGACGACGCTGAGCAAGACGCGCCGGCTGAGGACGCGCAGAGCGCTGAGGCTGCACCAAGCGCGGCAGCTGTCGGCGAGGCCCCCGCGGCCGAGCCGCTCACTGGCCCCGGCGGCAAACCGCTGCGCGAGGACTACCCCGGCACCGAGGAGTCCAAGCGGGCACGCATGGACACCGAGCGAATCGAAGGCCTCACCTTCAACGAAGGCGAGACCGCCGAGGATGTCTACGACCTGCGCATTCGCGAATTGGAGACCAAGGTTGACGACCTGAAAGAGACCGTCTTCCGCTCCAAGACTCGGATCGTTTTGCTCAAGGAGACCGTGCTTAACAGCACCATTTCCGGCAGCCGCGCCATCGTGAGTCACCAGAACGAGTTGGGCAACACCTATGTGCTAGAGCACGCCCTCTACTCGCTGGACGGCGCGCGGATCTTTAACGAGAAAGACAAAGACGGCACCCTGAGCGATCGGGGGCAATTTGACGTCTTTAAAGGCGCGATCGCCCCGGGCACCCACCGAATATCGGTGATGATGGAGCTCAAGGGCAGCGGCTATAAGCTCTTCAACTATATGGACGGCTACAAATTCCGCGTGCAGGACTCCTGTGAGTTCACCGCGCAGGAAGGCCGCGGCGTTACGGTTAAGGTTCGCCTCTATGAGAAGGGCGGCGCGCTGACTTCCTACGAAGACCGACTGGGCGTGGACTGCACGGTTAACCTGGTCGCGCTCTCCGAGGCAGAGGTCGTTGACGCGAAGGCGGAGGTTTCCACCGACCCGGCCGCTGCTGCCGTTGAGTCGGCGCCTGATGCGCCCTGAACGCCGCGTGTCGGCTGATGATGAGACGCGTTGAAGCGAATCGACTATTTCATTCGACGGGCCGAATAAGGCCCGCGAATGTGAAACTCGCCCCGAGTGACGTCTGACGTATGAAAGACCCAATTAAATTAAAATCCGTTTATCAACGGCTCCTCTCCCAGCGCGCCTCCGCAGGCGTGCGCGCCCAGTTTGCCGGGGTTGGGATGGCTCTCTTGCTGACGACGACCGTGGGGATGGGCGTGGCAAATGCTCAGGGCTCTCGCGCATTCACCTCCGAGTCGACCGTCCTCCAAGAGCAGGTCGTTGATCTGGAGCGGAAATACCTCAAGCCGGCGATTCTTCGCTCGCGCTACAAGGTTGAGACCCGCTTTAACGATGCCAAGGTCGCGTATCTCCTCGAGGATTACTCGCGCTCCTCGCTATTGTTTGTGGGTCTCGTAGAGGACCCGAAATTTCAGACCGAGAATACATACCCCGAGGCGCTCTACCTGCTCGCGGATAGCCTGTATCTGCAGCGGAATCTGGTCGCCGCGCGCAATTATTTCGAGCAATTGATCAACCTCGGCGACGGTCCCTACTACCAGGTCGCGGTGGTGAAATTGCTGGAGCTTTCGGCAAGAACCGGCAATTACGAGGGGGTCGACGAGCTCTACGCTACGCTGGACGCCAAGGCGAAGCTTAACCCCGCCGTGAACTATGTTCGCGCCAAGGTTCTATACCGCCAGGGGCGCTTCGCCGACGCGCGCCGCCTGTTTCAAAAGGCCGAAGAAGACCCCGATCTTAGCATGCGCGCCGCCTACTATCGCGGCGTCGCCTTCGTCGCAGACGAACAGCTCGAAAACGGTCGCCAGGTCTTCGAAGAGATTATCGCGAATTATAAGCCCGAGACCCCGGCCCAAAAGCGCATTTTGGACCTCGCCTATCTGGGCGCGGGTCGTGTGGCCTACGAGACGAAGGACTACCCCAGCGCCATCGACTTCTATCAGCACCTGGACCGAAATAGTCCCTATTTCGACCAGATGCTCTACGAGTTGACCTGGACCCTGGTCGCGCAGGAAAAATACGAGGCGGCGAGTCGGGTCACCGATATCTTCATGTTCCTGTCGAACCCCGACCCGGCCTTTGTGCCGAAGGTGCGCCTTCTGCGCGCGGACCTTCAGCTGCGCCTTGGCAACTACGACGCCGCCGCCCAGAGCTATAACGACGTCGTCGAGACCTTCATGCCGCTAAAGCGTGAGCTCGATGAGTTCGTCGACGGCAGTCGCGATCTTGAGGTCTTCTTTAGCGACCTGGTTGAGTCGCAGATGCGCGGCGAAGAATCCGAGTATATGCCGACACTGGTGGCTGAGTGGGTCCAGGGGAGCCCGGTTCTGTCGAAGGCCAAGCGCACCGGCGCCGACCTGGGCGAGATTCGCGAGCAAATCGCCGAGGCGGAACACGCCCTCGACGAAATGGACGCTCGCCTTGCATCGGGCGCCCGCATTCAGTCCTTCCCTCAGTTGGCCGAGGGCATGGTGCTCGCCGCCACGCTCGAGACCCGGATCGTGAATCTGCGCCAGGAAATGGTGAAGGCCGAGTATAAACAGGCGGTCTCGAAGATGTCGCCGGCTCAGAAGGCGGAGTGGCAGGAGCTTGAGCGCGAAGCCGAGCTGCTGCGCGCGCAATATAAGGCGGCGCCCAGCACGAAGTCGGAGGTCGAGGCACGCATCGCGCGCATCGACTCGCGCTTCGCGTCGATGCGCCGCGAACTCGACACCATTACCTTCGAACTCGACAGCCAGAAGGAGCAGCTGCAAGCCATCGAGACGTACCTTGCGCAAAACGCAGGTCAGCCGATGAGCGAAGATCGCGCTCAGAAAATTGCCGAGCTTCAGACCGCCGCGCGCGCCGATATTCAGAACCTGCGTGACTTGCAGGCGGCGCTTCGCTCGCGCATTAGCGTGGAGCGCCAGCGCCTCGGCGTGGGGGACCAGGTGACCTCGAAGGAGAGCCAGGTTCGCGCCAGCTATAGCGACGTGCTCGCCCGGCAGCGCAGACTTATCTCGCAGGCCGGCGGTGGGGCGGACAGCTCCGATATGCGCGTCGCCCGCGAGAATCTCGCCGAGGCTGAATCCCGATTGGCTGGGTTTTCTGCGCAAATGGACCGCTTCGTCAGCGAGCGTAGTGAGGAGCTTCTCGAAGACCTCGCCCGCGAAATGCAGCTGCTGGCACAGCTCGACCAGACCGCCCAGGAGTTGCTTACTAACTCCAAAGATCTGACCGCAAACGTCGCCCATCACAGCTTTTTGGCGGCCCAGCACGATTTCAATCAGATCATCATGCGCGGAGACATCGGCTTGATCGATGTCGCGTGGCAGAAGAAAGAAGACGCCACCCGTCAGATTAATCAACTTTTCGAAGATCGAACCGCAGAACTTAAGACATTGCAAGATGCATTTGAAGAAGTTCGATGACACTCGAGTGATCGGGCCGCCGGCGCAGACGCTTGCGCGGGCCTGATCCGGACGTTCGAAGCACCAGGCTGAACATGCTCTCTTGGAAATTTCAACGTAGCACTTCCTCTCCGCTGCGCGCCGCGGGATGCGTCCTCTGTCTCTGTGTGGGGTTTGCATCCCCCGTGGTCGCCCAGGACGCCCCTCCGCCCGATGAGAATCAGGTCGAGGCCACCGGCGAAGCCGCAAACGAGCCCGCCGCCACGGAGTCGGCCGCCACGGATGTCGACGCGCCAGAGGTGGCCGATGACGCCGACCCGGCCGCGGTCGCGCGTGCGGAGGCGCTGCGCGAGTACCAGGAAGCCTATAAGCACTATTCCGCTGAAATGGATGGCTATAAGGCGACCGTCGACTCGATCGTCGAGGCTGAATATAACCGGCGCGTCGCACAGGTGAACGCCGGCTATAGCTCGAAGATCAGCACGCTTGATGCGGTCGAGCAGCGGCGACGAAATGAGGCCATCGCGGCCTTCGAAGAGTATATTCGTCGCTATCCTCGCACCCCCGGGTACACGCCGGATGCCCTCTTTCGACTCGCCGAGTTGCATTTCGAGAAGGCCAACGCCGACTACCTGAGCGCCGACGAGGCTTATCAGTCCGAGATGCAGGCGTATGAGGACGGCGAGCGTGCCGACCCACCGGCGTTGCCCTCGCGTGATTTTACGCAGACGGCCATGCTCTTTCAGCGTCTTGTCGATGACTGGCCCGACTATGAGCAAGTCGACGGCGCCCTGTATTTGCTCGCCTACACCAAGTTGCAGAGTAACGAGGAAGAGGCCGCGCGTGACCTGTTGATGACGTTGGTCGACAAATACCCGGAGAGCCGCTTCGTTCCCGAATCATGGGTGCGCATCGGTGAGTATTGGTTCTCGGCCTCTGATGGCGCCGAAGACCTCGAAAAAGCCCGCTACGCCTACGAACAGGCGATGCAATATAGCGACAGCGACTTCTTCGATAAGGCGCTCTATAAGTTGGCGTGGACGTATTATCGTCTCGACCAATTCGATAAGGCGATCTCGGAATTCAAGCGCCTCGTCGAGTATAGTGACGAGCAAAAACGCATCACCGGCCGCTCCGGTTCGGTGCTTCGCGCCGAGTCGATCCAATATATCGCGGTCAGCCTCGCCGAGCAGGATTGGGATCTCGATGGCGCCGTGGACGACCAGTTCGGGATGCCGCGAGTGCGCTCCTATCTTGGCGGCGATGAGCCCTACGAGCGCGAAGTTCTGGTGCAGCTGGTCGAGTATATGTTCGACAATACCCGCTACGATATCGCGGGCGATGTCATCACCTATACGCTCGAGAAATATCCGCGCGACGCAGAGAATCCGCAGCTCCACGAGAAGTTGATCCTCTCAATGGTGCGCGACGGTCGACAGGACGCCGCGTTCCAGGAGCGCAGCAAGCTGCTCGCCTATTACGGCCCCGAGAGCGACTGGTACGCGTATCAAAAGCGTGTCGGGCGTGAGACGCCGCTGCGCTACGCGAATAACCTGGTTAAAGACAACCTGATTCAGTCGGCGACCTGGTTCCACGAGCAGGCGCAGAACCTCAAAGACGAGGCCATCGTCCGCCAGGACGAAGACATGCTGGCCTTGGCGCGGGAGCGCTATAAGGCCGCTGCTTCGGGGTACGCTGATTTCCTCGCGCGCTACCCGAACGACAAAGATGTTTATCAGTGGAATTTCTATTACGCCGAATGTCTATTCTATTCGGCGCAATACGACCCCGCCTACGAACAGTATAAGGTCGTTCGCGAGCTCGATCTCGTGAAGAATACGTACCAAGAAAAAGCTGCCTTCAACGCCATTAAAGCGCTTGAGTTCGACATTCAAGAGCGCGTTGCGCGCGGCGAAATTGGCGGGCGAGCGCTCACCGGTGGCGCCGCCGACGACGCGCGCGAGGCCGCTCAAAAGCAGGCCGACGACACTCCGCAGGCTGCCGATAATGATGGTCAGATCGTGACCATCCAACCCGACCCGATCCCCGAGCGCGTTTACCAATACGTGACGGCGATGGATCGCTACGTGGTCCTGGGCCTTGAGAATGACGGCGACCCCGAACTCGACCTTAAATTCGCGTTCCAAGCCGGCAAACTCTTCTACGATTATAAGGACTATAACACCGCGCGTGAGCGCTTCGCGTGGGTTGTCGACAATTATCCGGAGAACGAGCTCGCGTATCTGTCGGGAAGTTTGATTCTTGAGACCTACCGCCAGGAAAAAGACTACGCGAATCTGTCGATGTGGGCTGAGAAGTTGAGCACGGTCATCAAAGGTGACCAGGCGCAGGCCATCAAAGACGAGGTCCGTCAGTTCCAGCTGGGCGCGATGTTTAAGTCCGCCGAGCAGCTCTTTCAGGCGAAGAAATATGACGAGGCGGCCGCTGAGTACCTGCGCCTGGTCAACAACGCCCCCGACCATCCCTTTGCCTCCAAAGCGCTTAATAACGCCGCGGTTGCCTACGAGAATGTCGGTAAATATGAATCGGCGATGAACCTCTTTGAGCGAGTGAATCGGGACTACCCGAACGATCCGCTCGCCGGCTACGCGCTCTACCGTGTGGCGGTGAACTCCGATCGCTTCTTCGACTTCGACAAGGCGATCCAGTCCTACGAGCTCTTCTACGAGAAATATAAGGGCGACAACTCGGAGACCCTGAGCGCCATGGGCTTTGATGTGCCCGAGCGCCGTCAGACCGCGCTTCGGAGCGCGGCGGTTCTTACCGAGAATTTGCAGCGCTATACCAAGGCCGCGAGATTGTTCGAGAAGTATGTCGACAACTATCCGGGCGCCGAGGACGCAGCTGGCGCGCAATGGCAGGCCGTCCAGAATTGGAAGAAGGCCGGCAACCAGCGCGCGATGACCAACGCGATCGGCGTGCACCGTCGCAAATTCGGCAGCCGCTCGGAGGAGACCGTGCGTGTCCTCGAAGGCATGACGATGATCGCCGACAATTACGCGCAGGCCGGCAACCGCACCCGGGCGTTGGCCGAATATAATAATATCGTCAAAGAATACCGCACGCGCGGCATCGAGAGGGGACAGCCCGGCTCGTATTTCGGGGCCAAGGCTCGCTTCGAGCTCGCCGAGGATGAATTCCAGCAGTGGAAGAAGATCCAGATCAAAGGCAGCATGAAGCAGCAGGGTAAGTTGCTGGAGAAAAAGGTCGCCGACCAGAAGATCGTCGCGGCCTCGTTCCAGGATGTCTTCAACTACGGCAGCCTTGAGTGGACCCTCGCCGCGTACTTCCGTACCGGCAGCATCTATGAGGAGTTCGCCAAAGCTCTGTACAATGTGCCGATTCCCTTCGAGGAGGGCACCGAACAGTGGGATATCTACCGCACCCAGCTCGACGATATGGTCGTCCCGCTCGAGGATAAGGCGATCGAATTCTACGAGGGCGCCGTTCAAAAAGCGCGCGAAGAGAAGGTCGTCAACGAGTGGACCAAGCGCACGCTCGAGCACCTCAACGAGTATATGCCCGCAAAATATCCTCTCTATAAGGAGGAGCGCCGCGAGGTCGCACAGCGCACGCGCACCGGCGGCTCGTATATGGGCGCCGAAACGTATCAGGAGAGCCTCGTGGCTCCCGTGCCGGCTTCGCCCGACGCGAGCGAGTCCGCGGAAGATCCGCAGGGAGAGCAGCTATGATTGACCTTATTAACGGATCACGAATCGCCCGATTTGCCCTGCTCGCCGCGCTGTCGGCCAGCGTCGGGGCGTGCTCGACCGCGGCCCCCAAGCCGGACGCGAAGAGCGCGCTTGAGACCGACGTCACACCGGCGAGTGAGCAGAAGATCGCGAGCTCGGATGAGTTGACCCAAGACATGCCAGAGCCCGATGGGGCTTCCGGCGACGCGGCGGTCTCGCCGAGCGCAGAGTCAAAGCTAAGCCGTGGATTTATCTCCGACCTCGAGTCGGCGCTTCGCTCGGCGCGCAGCGGCGACCGCAATGGGGCGGTCGATCGGCTTCAAAACCTGGTGTCGGACGCGGACGGCGGCTTCCTCGCCGCGTATAACCTCGGCGCGCTCTACGAGAACGAGGGCGACTACGCCAACGCGGCGAAGCGCTACTCCCAGGCGCTTAGCAAGAATCCTGACTTTTCGCCCGCGCTGCTGAATCTGGTGCGCCTTTATATTCGCCTGGACCAGCCCGCCGACGCGCGCAAGATCGCGCAGCGCTATTCGGAGTTGCGTCCCGAGAATATGACCCACCGCGCGGTGGCGCTCGAAGTTGACCTCACCGAGGGCAAATACGAGGAAGTCATCCGCAAGGCGAAGCAAATTCTTCGTCGCGCCGAGACCAACGTCGAGGCTATGATGGTGATGGCCCAGGCAAATATCGAGCTCGATCGACTGGAGCTTGGCGCCGCGATTCTGTCGCGCGCCCGCGAGCTTCGCCCGAACCGCGCCGAGATCTACTATAAGCTCGGCCAGATTCGGATTAAGCAGGAGGAGATGGACGACGCGATGGTACTATTGCGCCGCGCGATCGAGCTGAACGCGGACTATCCCGAAGCCCACAATAACCTCGGGATTCTCTATCATCGCGCGGGGGATTATCAGTCCGCCTCGGATGAGTTCAGCGCCGCGATCGCCAGCTTCCCGGATTATAAAGAAGCCTATCTTAACCTTGGAAACTCATTGAAAGGGCAGGGCGAATTTACCCAGGCCGTTTCGAGTTTTAATAAAGCCCTCAAGATCGACCCGAAATACGATAAAGCCCTGTTTAATCTTGGGGTCATCTACCTTGATAGTGATATCGAGGGGGTCGATAAGATCGCGCGGCTAAATAAGTCGATCGAGTATTTCGACCAATATAAGGCCGCGGCCGCCAGTAAGATCGCAAAGGATGACCCTTCGGACAAATATGTAAGGGAAGCCCGTAAGTCGATCGAAGATGAGAAGGCGCGCCAGGAGATGATGCGTCAGGCGCAGATGCAGGTCGATGATGAGGGCGCGGACGTTGAGGATGACGGTGAGTCATTCGAGGAGTAAGCAGCGCGACCACCGATATACGGCGTGTTTCGATTCAAATCGAGAAACTGCTGTACTTCGGCAATACGCTCGCTTAAGATGGCCAAGAATCAACAGGATTGCGTTGGAGAATCATATGCGACCAGATCGAAAAATCGTGGCAACTATAATGCGTGCAGCACTGACCGGGATATTCTTGGTTGGCTCCATGGTATTTGCCTCGACCGCGTTCGCCCAGCAGGGCGTCATCGACCTGGAAGAGACCGTAATCAAGGGACGCATCCAGAAGCCGGAGGCATTCTATATTTTGCAGCCGGCCAATCTTGATTACGAACCCTTTAAAGAGAAGCCTTCCTTCATCCCCGAGCTGATTAAGACGGTGGATGAGAAAGAGTTCTGAGGCAGTTGTTGCCTCGCCAAAGGAACGCCGCATTGCTCGGTCTGATTCCTTGTGCTATAGAAACGTCTCCTCGTTTTGGAACTTTAATCCTGGACTGATTCGGGAGCGGATTTCAAAGAGCGTTTAGCACACGAGGCAACGGCAGAAGACAATTGGAGATGTTCGGGCTTCGAGCGAAGCCCCACAGAGTTTTTAGACACAAATTACCCATGGAGAGGTAACAGGACATGAACGACATTGCTAATGCATTCCGCGCCGATGGTGCTATCTGGATGTATCTCATCCTTGCAACGAGTATCATCGCGATCGGCATTGCGATTGAACGCTTCATCTTTCTTTTCTTTAAGTACAACATCAACGCGCAAGCGTTCATGGCGCAGATTCAAAAGCTTGTCATGGCCGACAATATCGACCGCGCCATCAAGCTGTGCAACGCCGCTCCGACCCGCGCCCTGCCGCGCGTCATCAAAGCTGGCCTGACCCGCGCCGACAAAGGCGAGGTCGAGATTCAGAACGCTATGGAAGAGATTTCGCTTGAAGTCGTTCCGATGGTTCAAAAGCGTACGCCGGCCCTGGCCGCGGTCGCTAATATCGCGACCCTCCTCGGTCTTCTCGGTACCGTTATCGGTCTGATCGACGCTTTCAAGGCTCTCGAGTCGGCTGACCCGTCGATGCAGCAGCAGATGCTCTCGGCTGGTATCGCGCTTGCTATGAGTACGACCGCTTTCGGTCTTATCGTGGCAATCCCGACGCTTACCGCTCACCTTATCCTCACGGGTATGACCAAGAAAATTCTCGACGAGATTGACCTTTATAGCGTCAAACTTGAGAATATGCTGGTCACGCGCGGCAAAGGTGCGCAGTAATTCTAGCACGCATGAATTGCCCGTGAGAGTGGGCGACTAAATGGGCAGCTCCGCGGCTCCTCAAGAGAGCCGCGGGGCACCTCGCAAACCGACGGGCACCGTGTATCCGTGCCGTTCGATTCAAGGAGAGCAATTATGGCGCGTTCCAAACGCGAGTCGTCTGACGAAGTACCAGAGCTCAACCTTCTGTCTTTCATGAATATGGTTGTTATTCTGATTCCGATGCTTCTGCTATCGGTTGTCTTCATCCAGGTCGGCGTAATTAATATCACCGCTCCAAAGCTTTCGGTTGGTTCCTCGACGGAGCCACCCCCGGAGCAGGAAGAGGAGCCGCTTAACCTTACTATCGCGATTAACGCGAAGGGCTTCCGGATTGCCGCACGCTCGGCACAACTCGACCCGATGGAAGGCTGTCCGCAACCTGGACCGACCATTTGTCTGGCCAACCCTGAAGTCAACGTCGCTGCCAAGTTTGACACGGCTCGCGCACAGCTTGCCAAGGGCGATGTAGAAGGCGGAGAGAAGGCGCTTGCCGAAGGTTGGTCTGCGTATAACTTCCGTGAGCTTTATAACACGCTTGTGAAAGTCAAAAAGCAATATCCGAAGGAAACGGTTGTTAACCTCACCGCCGACGCTAGCATTCCTTATGTGGTGCTGGTTCAGGTGATGGACGCAGTTCGCTACGTTCGTGAGAAAGACTCCTATTCCGATACCGCCGAGTTCTTCGACGCAGATGCTAAGGTCGAAGCTAACGCTCCGGTTGCGTTGTTTAGCGACCCGGTCCTTTCGGTTGTTCAGTAAAATAAGCGCTTTCGCAGTGTAATTGCGCCTCGGCGCATGGGAGATAAGAGATGGTGGATAAGGCAGGTATCACAGGCTTCGACCAAGACGAAGAGAAGTGGATTCAGGAGCAGCGCAAGCGCAAGGCGAACAAAAAAGGTCGTTCTGAAGAAGGTGGCGCGACGCTGGGCATGAACTCCTTCATGGATATTCTTGTCATCATGCTCGTGTTCCTTATGAAGAACTTCGGTGACCTTCCGATTAAGGTCGCTGGCCCGGACCTCCAGGTCCCGACCAGTATCACCCAGTTGGGCGCCGAGGATATGACGACGATCACGATTTCGCGTAAAGCGATTCTCGTGAATAGCGACCAGGCCGTCGACATTAAAGACGGAGACGTCGACAAGAGTCAGAAGAAGGGCGGCGAGGCGAGTCTGCATATCCAACCGCTCTTTGATAAAATTGTCGAAGAGAATAAGAAGGCGAAACGATTGGCCGAACTTCTGGGTAAGAAGCACGAGCCCGTCGTGACCATCGTCGCTGACGAGACGACGCCCTATCGCTTGATCACCGAAGTCATGTATACGGCGGGTCAGGCTGAATTGAGTAAGTTTAAGTTTGCGGTAATCAAAGGCCAGGCAGCAGAACTTGGACTTGGTTTTTAATATACTTGGGACGTGTCGCCACAGACCCATCGAGAATTTACGGGACAAAGGGGACACAAAGAGTCGACCAGTATCGCGCCTCTTTGGTTCTTTTTGTCCCGTTCTGACGTACTGGCGAAGCGCAAGGAATCTTCATGTCCAGTAAATCCGGCAGCAATAAGTCCGGCAAAAAAGTGCTTCGTATCGGTCTTATTCAGAATGGTAAGATCCTCGAAGAGCGGGTATTTCGCGCAGCCAGTAATGTGCGCGTTGGTACGGATATCTCGAAAAACGAGCTTGTCGTACCTGCCTCCAATTTGCCGAAATCCTTTCAGGTTTTCGAAGCCGCTTCGGGCGCCTATACCCTGTGCTTTGACTCCAAGATGACCGGTCGAGTGTCGACCGGTAACGGTGTTCGCACCCTTAAGGAGTTGATCAGCCAGGGGAAGGCGACTAAGACCGCGACGGGTTATAGCGTCGCGCTGACGCCTCGCGCTCGCGGAAAAATCCAGATTGGCGAAGTCACGATCCTATTTCAGTTCGTGACCCCTCCGCCTCCCATCGCACGACCCGTGTTGCCCGCATCGATGCGTGGTGGCTGGTTCAGGGGGATGGATTATTACCTGGTCGCAATGATCGCCTTGTCGGCGTTATTGCAGATCGGGTTCGTTACCTACCTTCAGTTGCATGAGTGGCCCGAGCAGATCGACGGGCTCAATCATAATATTCCCGACCGCTTTGTCGAATTGATGAAAGCGCCGGAGCCTGAAGAGCCAATCGTGCCCGATGCGGTCGAGACGCCCGAGGACGGCGACGGAGAGCCCGACGACTCGAAAGAGGCGAAGAAACCGGACCCGAAGCCACCCGTGAAGTCGGAGCCGAAGAAGACCGAGGCGGATCCCAAGCCTTCGACTGAAGAGAAGCCGGCGCCCACCGCAGAAGAGATCGCGGCGGCGAAGGCGGCCGAGAAGAAACGGATGGAGGACGAAGTTCGTAACTCCACGATGCTCGGCAAGCTCGGATCGGTGAACGGAGACGGACCCTCGATCGTAGACAGCCTCGTCGACGGTGCAGCAAACGTTGGCATGGACGAAGCTTTCGCCGACACCAAAGGCGTTAAAGAAGGCGTCGCGGGCTATGAAAAGAGTGGTCTTCGCAGCGGCGGTTCCTCGGACGCTGACGGTTCTGGTTCCACCGCGAGCATCGGTGACCTGGGCGCAAGTAGCGGTACCAAGAAGGCCGAGAAGGGCGTGGACACCGGTTCGAAGAAAGAAGAGAAGGTTACCGCGAAGATGGATATCAAAGACGGGAACCCCGTCGTTGGTACCGGTACCCTGGATGCCAATAGTATCTCGAAGGTCGTTCAGCGAAACGCCAAAGCGATTCAGAGTTGCTTCGAGCGTGTCCTTAAGACGAACCCGAACGCCGGTGGCAGACTCGTCATCACCGTTACGATCGGGCGAGCGGGTCGACCCACCAGCGTTAAAGCGAATACGTCGATCGGCGGCGGCTTTAAGAGCTGTACGGAAAGGGCGGTTAAGTCCTGGAGATTCGATCGTCCCAAAGGTGGCGACGTAATGTTTAACAAGACATTCGTCCTACAGGGTTCCAAATAAGCACCTCCCGAAGGGGTATTCCACGAAGGTTTGTGGAATACCCCTTACTTAATCTCTGTTTTTACCAACACGGCCGTCTAGCTTCTTGATGTTCGCTGCATCATTGGCTAGGGTGGGCGGTGCAATAGTAGTATTTTTTGGGTCGGCTCTATCGTTTCTAGTTACTTTGGCGACCCGCGAAGGTGGAGATAAAATGCGATTTTCTAAAATGATCAAATATACCTCGCTCGTTCTGGCCCTGCAGTTTGTCGGCGCGACAGCTGTCTGGGCTCAAGATACGGCCGCCTCCGAGGGTATCGCCGCAGGCGACGTCTCGTTGGTGGATGAGAATATCGATGCGATGTCTAACGCGGAGAAGCTCAGTCGTGGGGCCGATAAGATCAAGCAAATGCGTGGCACCTTGGCGCAGACCAATAAAATGCTCGAGAACGTGCGAAGCCAGGATGAGGATATCATTCGGGTGAACTGCGTGAACGAGAAGGTTGCGTCCATGAAGGGCTTCGTGAAAGTCGCGGAACAAAGCTATACCAGTTTGAACGGTGCGGTCAGCGCGAAGGACGACGGCGCGGCCAAGCATCACTACACCCTTATCTCGGTCGGCGGTGAAAAGGTTCGCACCTTGGCGAGCGAAGCCGCTCTGTGCACCGGTGAGGAGATGCGATTTACCGGTACTACCGAGATTAACGTGGAAACCCCTGACACCGTTGACGACTTCTTTGACGAGCCGGCGGACGTTTTCCTCGTCACCGACCTGCCAGAGCTGACCCCGTACCAATAAGCGATCCCTCCCCTAAATTAGGAGGGGTGTCGCCCTGCGGGATTGTTGTTGAATTATATATTGATGTGCAGCTTTCGCTGATTTGGAATTAAGTATGATTTCCCCCAAAACTCCGTTCATTTTTGCTGCCGGCGTTCTTTTGACGCAGGTAGCTTTCGGCTCGGTGGCGTTTGCCGAAGCTGGAGACTCCTTACACTCAGACCAGGGGTGGACACTAAGCCCCTCGTTGCGGTTGTCCGGGACTTATAACTCCAACGTCTTTCGCGCCGCCGAGGACGAAACGGCGTCCACCGTCGCCGGTGCGCCGGTCATGGGGATTCAGCCGGCCGTCGCGATCGCCAGTCCGCGTGAGCGTAACTTCCTGCTTGATTTGGACGGCGGGCTGCGCTGGGACCAATACTTTGATGTTGGTGATGATGCCTCTTTCGACGTGGGCGGCCAGAGCGGGTTAAGCGCTTATGGTAATCTGAGCGCGATCATCAACCCGAAGGGGACCGTGAGCCTCAAACTCGACGAGGCGATCGTTCGCAGCAACGAGCCGTCGCCCTATACCGGCGAGAATTCCTATAATTGGATCACTAACGAACTGGGTGGCGTCATTGGGATTCGTCCCGGCGGGGACGTGCTCTCCTTTGACCTTGGTTATCATTGGAAGCTCTACGATTTCGATACCCCGGCGCTTGAGACGCTGGACCGCGACATTCACAATTTTGATCTCGACATCAACTGGAAATTCCTGCCTAAGACGTCCTTGTTGGCGATGGCTGATTTCCGCCTGGTACGTTGGGCAGAAACCGCACGAGTGCCCGCACGTGATGATGTTGGCTATCCGACGCTGAATAACAATAATAATAACCCGCTGCGCGTGCAGGGTGGGTTGTCGGGGCTGTTGACCGAACGGTTGTCGGTTCAGGCCTTGGCAGGTTACGGCGCGTCGTTCCACGACGCGGGCGAAACCTTCAGCGGCGTCATCGGCTCCTTTGCCCTGGCATATGCTTTCGGCCGGCTTGACCTGAACAATAAAGTGGGCGCCGGTTATCGTCGTGACTTCGGCGAAGCCTCGATCGGTAACTATTATACATCGCACCAGGTTTACGCTGAGTACGTGCAGAACGTCCTCGACAAGCGCCTGTCCTTTAATCTCAACGGGCGCTTCGAGGCGCGCGACTACTCCGCGCCGACGACCACCTTTGGCTCGGACCTGTATGACCTTCTGCTCGTCGGCACCGCCGGCGCGGGTTTCTACGCGACCAATTGGTTGAAGTTCGGTCTTGATTATACGCTCACAACGAACCTGACCGATAACGAGTATTCAATCGCGGCGGTTGACCCCTCAGACCCCTCCATCTCGGTCTTGCGCGGCTATACCCAGCACCTCGGCACCTTTAGCATGACGGCCAAATATTAAGTTGAAGAATCAAAGATATGTTTCGGCCGCATCGCTCGCCGTTTTAATAGTCGCTATTATCGGGGGACTCATGGGTTGCGCGGGGGACCGCGTTGACCCGGCTTACGAGGCCCTCGTAGCGCAACAGACGACCGGCAACACTCCTGTTGCCGGTTCGCTTGGTCCTGGTGATAAATTCTCCCTGCGCGTCCATGATGAAAAAGAGTTGTCGGGTGATTTTACGGTCTCCTCCGATGGGACCGTTAATTATCCATTCGTCGGGCGTATTTACGTCAGCGGGATGACCTGCGGAGAGATTGAGCGCACCGTCACCGAGGGATTGGCAAACGGATATTTGCTCAATCCGAGCGTCTCCTGCTCGGTCGTCGAGTATAACTCGAAGAAGGTCTTCGTCTTCGGTGAGGTTAAGAAGCCGGGGAGCTATCCCTATAGCTCGAATCTGACGCTGGTGGACGCCTTCGCCCTCGCCGGCGGAGTCACAGCGCGCGCCAACGCCAACAGCACGAAGCTTACGCGTCGGGTGCAGGATGCCGACGTGCAGGTTCGTGTCCCCATGCAGGAGGTGGTCGAGGGGCGTCGCGCGAACGTGAGGTTGCTCCCCGGTGACATCATCTTCGTGCCCGAGTCGGCTTTCTAAACCGAGGGAGGCTCCGTGCCTTAAGCCTTAGTTGCACCCAGAGAAAAGCACCGCGACGACCCGAGAGGGGAGGCGGTGCTTTTGTCATTTTAGATGCAGCGGTTTGAGGTTCTCGCTCAGTCCGTCACCTTATCCCGATAATAGGCGAGCGCCTGGATGACATCATCGTTCATCTGCTCTACCAATGCCTCCGCGGAGTCGAATTTCGCCTCGCTACGCAGGTGCTTGATAAAGTCGAGTTGGACCAACTCCCCGTAGAGATCAAGGTCGGTCGGGTCGGCCTGGCCGGCGAGCACGAAAGTCTCCACGCGTACGTCTTCGCCGTTGAAAGTAGGTCGGGTGCCGATGCTCGTCAGCGAGCGCAGCTTCCCGAGTCGCTCAACGGTGAGCTCTGTAATATAGATGCCGTTGGCCGGCAGCAGGGGGTTTGGAGAGTCAATATTTGCCGTCGGGAAGCCAAGGTCTCTGCCGCGCTGGTCGCCGGTAACCACGGTCCCCTCGATCTGATAGGGACGCCCGAGCATGCGGGTCACGTCGGCGATATCGGCCGCGGCGAGGGCCTTGCGGACGCGCGTCGAACTTATCTCGGCGTCGCCGAGTTCAATATCGGTGGCAATCTCGACCTCGATATTCTCGAGCGCGCATAATTTTATCAGGTCGTCGGTTCGCCCCGCCCGACCTTTTCCGAACGCGAAACCCTCGCCTACCACGACACGGCATGCGTGGAGGCCGTCTCGGAGCACCGTCTGAACGAATTCTTTGGGGGTCAGGCCGGCGAGTGCTTGATCAAAGGGAAGCAGCACCACCGCGTCGAGGCCGTAGCGTCCCATTAGCTGGGCCTTCTGGGTGTCTGTCGTCAGGCGGAAGGGCGGCATCTCCGGGCGAAAAAAGCGCACCGGGTGTGGCGTGAATGTGAGCGCAACCGCCTCGGTCTCACGCGCGTCGGCGAGCGCGCGCACCCGCTCAAATACTGCCTGGTGTCCACGGTGGGCCCCGTCGAAATTACCGATGGTGACCACCGGCGCCTTCAGATGGGCCGAGGCGTCGACAAGGTTCTTAAATATCTGAATTTGAGTCATCGAATTTGTTCCCGATTTTGCGCGCGTCGCCCGGTATATTTGCTTTTGATTCTGCCCCGGGCACGACTTGATACTTGGGCGGGTTCCGCGTAGCCTTTCGCCCCGAAGAAGGGAGTCAGGCAGCGCAGGTGCTGTCGCTCATTTGCTAGCATATTTTTAGGAGGTTATGAATGAAGGTCGCGGTAATTGGTACGGGGTATGTTGGGCTTGTTACGGGGGCCTGTCTGGCAAATGTGGGCAATGATGTCATCTGCGCCGATAACGACGCCGCGAAGGTGGAGTTGCTCAATAATGGCGGCATTCCGATTTATGAGCCTGGGCTCGACGAAATCGTCGCTCGTAACCTTTCCGACGGGCGTATCCACTTCACCACCGACACCGCGCACGCGGTGCGCGAAGCCGACGTGATCTTTATCGCGGTCGGCACGCCTCCCGATGAAGACGGCTCGGCCGACCTTCAGCACGTCATCGCCGTCGCCAAAGAGATCGGCGCGAACCTCAACGGCTATAAGGTCGTCGTGTGCAAGTCGACCGTGCCGGTCGGTACCTGTGAGCGTGTCGCGGCGACCATCCGTGAGCTGTCCGACGAAGACTTCGACGTCGCCTCGAACCCCGAGTTCCTCAAAGAGGGCAGCGCGATTCAGGACTTCCAATCGCCTGACCGCGTCGTCATCGGCTGCGCAAATCGCGAGGCCGCCGAGAAGGTCGGCTCGCTCTATAAACCGTTTTTCCGGCGCAGCGAGCGCATCGTCTATATGGACGTGCGTAGCTCCGAGATGACGAAATACGCATCCAACGCCATGCTCGCCACCAAGATCTCGTTTATCAACGAGATCGCTAATATCTGCGACCAGGTCGGCGCCGATATCGAGCATGTGCGCACCGGTATGAGCCTGGATGAGCGCATCGGCCCGCACTTCATTTATCCCGGCGTGGGCTACGGCGGAAGTTGCTTCCCCAAAGACGTGCGCGCGCTCGCCAGCCTCGGGCGCGACAGCGGGGCGCAGACCTTGCTGCTCGACGCGGTGCGTGACGTGAACCGTGAGCAGAAGCTTGTCCTATACCACGCGGCAAAGGCGAAACTCGGCTCCTTTGAAGGCAAAAAGATCGCCGTGTGGGGATTGAGCTTCAAGCCCAAGACCGATGATGTTCGTGAGTCCGCGGCGCTGATCAATATCCGCCGCTTTATCGCCGAGGGCGCGACCGTGGCAGCCACCGACCCGGAGTCCATCGCGAACGCCAAGCGCGATCTCAAAGCGACCGACACCAATATGGATGCGATCGAGTTCTTCGAGGATGATTACGTCGCGCTCGAGGGGGCCGATATTCTCTTCATTTTCACCGAATGGTCGCAGTTCCGCAGCCCTGACTTCAAGCGTATGAAGTCGCTGATGAACGCGCCCGTTATCTTCGACGGTCGAAACCTCTACGCGCCCAAGGCGATGAAGGACGCTGGCTTCGAGTATTTTAGTATTGGTCGTCCGTAATCGGGAAGTGCCTAGCGAGTTGTTATTGTGAGCGGATTTCGACAAATCTTCAGCGCTTTGGGGCCTCGCCCCGCGATTATCGCGGGCGCGATGGTCGCGTCGACCCTGGTTGCCCAAGCGCCGGCTTTTGCCGGCGATGAGCCCGAGGGGGGCGACCGCGGGGTTCAGCGTGGCGTCGCCGCCGAGGTGAGCTACGACTCCATCGGGGGCGACGGTTTTCTCGGGCTCCGTCTAAAGTTGGAATACGCCTTCGAGATGCCGCAGTTTGGCTGTGATGAAGGCGTCGACCCCACCTGTCGAACCGATCTTCGCCTCGGCCTGCAGGCCCCGCTTCGCTTGCGCGTTTATGACGCGGAACCCAGGCAAGATAGTGTTTTTCGCGACGAGGATTGGGACGAAGTCAGTGACTTTCTGCGGGTGCTTAAGACGCTTGAATACGGGGAGAAGGGCGGCGCGCTGCACCTGCACGCCGGCGAATTAGGGCCCATCTCGCTGGGGCACGGAACGATCGTCGGCGATTATCACAACGTCATCACCACCGACCACTACCAGATGGGCGCGGCCGGCGAGCTCAATACGCTCTACGGCGGCGCGGAGGTGCTGCTCGACAACATCATCGACCCCGGCGTGATGGGCGCTCGCGCCTACGTCTACCCCTGGGCTTTTGTCGCCGCCGACAGCGCCTTATCGCGCGTCGGCGTGGGTTTTTGCGTCGCCGCCGATATCCAGGCGCCGACCGAATTGGCGAGTGATGCGGATGATGCGCTTATCGTCGATGATGCTCGAAATCCGGTGGTGCTGCGGGAGCAGTCGACCACGTTGATTGGCGTCGACCTGGAGGTCGCGCTGGTCGACAGTGAGCAATTTAGCCTCATCCCCTACGCCGACTTCGCTAAGCATACGAGCCTCGGCAGCGGGGTGTTCGCGGGGGCGTTTTTGAGCGCGAAGCTCAGCGATTCCTACGAGGTTTTCTCGAAGCTTGAGTACCGGCGCATCGGCGAGCGCTTTTTGCCGACCTATATCGGCCCAGTCTACGAGATCGAGCGCCTTCAATTCGCCGGTTGGGGCCAGCAATTGCCCGCGCCGAAGGTTCGCGTCGCCGCGAGTCTTTCCGGCGAGGCAGCGCAGGGCTTTTATGGGTCGCTTGGGCTTCGGGTGCGGGATAAGTTGACCCTGAGCGCGGCGTGGGCCGACCACGAGGGGCCGATGAATCAGCTCTTTCATCTGCGCGCAACGGCTCGGCCGACCGAGAAGATTCAAGTCGGCCTGTATTTTCATAAGCAATATTTCGACGCGTTTAGCGACGTCTTTGACCTGGATGGCGCGCTGGTCGCCGCCGAGTCGCGGGTGTCGGTGTGGGGCCCATTTTACGCGCTCGGGCGCTACGGTCGGATGTGGCAGATCGCCCCGGACGGTCTTTACGAATCGGTCAACGATTGGAGCCTCGGCGCCGGCGCCTCCATGGGCTTTTGATAGGCTTTGTTTCCCATGCGACAGCAAAGCCCCAAATATTCGGTCTCCCAAGTCACCGCTAAAATTCGGGTCTCAAAAAGGTGGGGCGGCCATTGGTTGATGCCGCTGCGCTTGCTCCTTGTCTTGCTTATTTGGGTGCCGCTGGTCGCCTGGCTTGTGGCGATTTTCGCGCTCGCGACCCTCGCCGACGGGCTCCCGGATTCCCCTGATTTAGCCACGCTCCATCCGCCGCGGCCCAGTCAGGTCGTCGCGCGCGACGGGTGGCGCCTCGCCGGGTCGCCCTCCACTAAGCCGGTGGAAGTCGTCGATCTGCCCCCCGAAGTGGTCGCGGCATTTATCGCCGCCGAAGACGCCGAGTTCTTCGAGCACCGGGCGTTTAACCTGAGCGCCATCCTTCGCGCGGCCCTCGTCGATCTTCGTACGGGGCAGGCGACGCAGGGCGCGAGTACGATTACCCAGCAGGTCGCCAAGCGCTTTTTGTCGCCGGAGAAGACGCTTCGGCGAAAGTTTAATGAACTGCTGCTGGCGCGGCGTATCGAGGCGACCTACCGCAAATCCGAGATCCTCGAGGTCTATCTCAATAGCGTCTTTTTTGGGCAGGGCGCGGTGGGCATCTCACAGGCAAGCTGGACCTATTTCGACAAGCCGGCCTCACAGCTTGAGGTCGCAGAAGCGGCGCTCCTGGCGGGTGTGCTGCCCGCGCCGAGTCTTATGAACCCGGTGACGGACCCTGAGCGCGCGCGCCACAATCGAGACCAGGTTTTGGGTAAAATGCACAGGCTTGGGCTGCTCTCAGACGCTCGTCATGCCGCCGAGATCGCGCGCCCCATCGAGCTTGCAGGCTACCAAAATATTCAGCCCCAGCGCATGCCCTATGCCGCCGAGACAGGCGTGCGCGCGCTCGATGAGCTTGTGCCCAAGCCGAGCGATGCGGACGACAGCGCATGGGCATCGGGCGGCTATCGCGTCGTGGTCGCGCATCAACCCCGCGCGCAGGCCCACGCCCGGCGGTCGCTTCGCGAGGCGCTTCAGGCCCATGACCGTCGCCAAGGTTATCGAAGCGCGCTGGGGCGCGTCACGGCGCCCGAGATGGTCGACCCGTTACTGGCGGCGCAGCCGCCCGGCGGTGACTTCCTTCTCGGACGTGTCGCCTCGGTCAACGCGACTTCCGCGGCCGTGATGACCGCCGGGGGCGAGCAAATCCTCAAGCTCGAAGACGCTCGGTGGGCGGCGCCCGCAGAACTTCCTCGCCATTATAAACGCCCCGCGCGGCTGCGCGATTTGCGCACGATCTTGACGGTCGATGATCTGATCTTCGTGCGGCGCCAGCAGGTCAACGCCGACACGCCTCCGAAGTGGCTGCTGGTGCAGGAGCCCGAAAAAGAGGGCGCGTTTATCGCGCTCGACTCGCGCACCGGCGGCCTCATCGCGTCGGTCGGCGGGATGGACGCGGACCGCAGTATTTTCCAGCGCGCCGAGCAGGCATGTCGCCAACCCGGCAGCGTCTTTAAGCCGATCGTGTACGCGGAGGCGATCAATCAGGGGCTGACCCCGGCGACGATGCTCTCCGATTTGCCCGGCGCGAGCCCGTCGGGGCGGGGCGGGGCGGCCGGCGAGAAGATCTGGCAGCCCACTAACGCCGACCGCGACTTTCGCGGCTATATCCTGCTCGCCGACGCGCTAGCCCAGAGCCGCAATATCCCCACAGTTCATCTGATGAATCACCTGGGCATCGGGCGTGTCATCGCGCGGGCGAAGCAATTGGGCGTCACCTCCCCAATTGAGCCCACCGTCAGCGCCGCTCTCGGGGCGAGTTGCCTGCGGCCGGTAGAATTGGCCGAGGTCTACGCGGCTTTTCAGCGCCGCGGGCGCACCACCAAGACCTCGGCGGTCGCGACCATTTATGACGCCGATGGGTATCCAGTAATCGACCGCGATGACTTCGCGACAGCCGATTGGTCGAGCGCCGCTCGCCTCGCGCGCATGGCGACGCCCAACCCCTCGCCGCAATACGGCATCTCGGCGCAGATCGCCTATATCGTGACCCATATGCTTCGCCGCGTCGCGACCGCCGGGACCGCATATAAGCTGCCGGCCGATTGGCAGGTTGGAGCAAAGACCGGCACCACGAATAAATACGACGGGTGGTTCGTGGGCTTCGACGGGGAATTAACGGCGGTCGCCTGGGTGGGGAGCGACGCGAATACGCGCGCGCTGGGCGCCGGCGAGCACGGCGCGACGGTGGCCATGCCGGTATTTGAGGGCTTTTATACGCATTATTTCACCCCGGAGCCGACGATTTGGGCGCAAGATGCGCCGGCGCGCGTGGTGTGGCATCGCATCGATCCGAAGACCGGTTTGCGCGCGCATGAGGGCGAGGCGGGCGTCGACTTCCCCTTTATCGAGGGCAGCGCGCCCACCGAATTTGCCCCCACCCGTGGGACGCGCCAGGCCGAGAATATCGATATGCTTAGCCAGGAATTTTAGTCCTCGATTTTATAGTCGATCTGTCCGTCGGCGGCGCTAGGCTCCTCATTCGTAACCTCGTCCTCATCCCGCAACCGCCGGCTCGCCGACACGATCGCATTTGCCTCGGCAAGGCGCGCGTCGAAGGACTCCGGAGGCGACTGGAGACTATAGCTGATGAGCATATCGCCGCGGCGAAATTGCCATAATTGAAGCACACGCTTCTGCTGATTGAGCCGACCGCGAAGGCGAAGCATCAGCCCAGAATCCCCAAACGCTCCGGTTGTGTCCTGGTTTTTCTTAGCTAGGACTTCGACAGACGCGTCTTGGAACGAGTTGCGCAGCGCCTCGGCGGTCTTCTTCTGATAGTGCTCCGACCCAAACGCGGGGCCGAGGGGATTATCGAGCTCGACCGTGAGTTGCAGGAGCGCGCCGTCCTGGTGGCTCGCAAACCAGCGCAAGGTGCCGGCGTCGGGTCGCTGAACGCGCCAGTCATCACCGAGTGGGTTGAGGTCTAGGCGAAGATTCACGTCCGAGGCTTTCCAGACACGCTCTTCGAGGGTCGACTCGGCGGCGCGCGCCACGAACTCATCGCGGCGAGTGGGCACAAATTTTGTGGGAAGCGGGGCGCGCGGCATCAGCTCGACGGTGTGGGCTTTGAGCAAATGCTCGGCCCGCGCGCGCCGGGCGCTGCGCGTCTCGTCGCTATCGTCGCCGCTTTCGATAATCACCCCAACGGTGAGCCCCTCGGCGAATACGCTGAAGCGTCCGGACGCCTCGGCGGCGCCATCGCCGGGCTTGAATCGTTCGCGCAGGCGCTGCTCAAAGGCCGCGGCGACCTGCGAGGCGCTGCTCGGCGAGTCCCAAAGCGTGAGCCATTCAAATGTCTTGGACGCCGCGTCATAGCGATAGGCATCCGATAGGTAGCCCGCGTAGAGTGACTGGGTGAGGCGCGCGTCGACCACGTCTTCCAACCAGATGGCGATAATCGCGGGGCCCACCGTGCCAAGACTTTCGCGGCTTTCCTCCGGCCAGGTCCATTTCCCCACGGGCGCGCCGCGCATCCATTGGTCCGGGCGCACGACGTCGGCGCTTCGCGTCGGCGGCATCGCTCCGACAAGCTCGACACCGGACCACCCGCTGCTTCGGTAGAGCGCTGTCGCCAGACGCCATGCCTCACGGGTCACGAAGCTCTGCTCCCGACTGCCAATGACGTTGGCCGCAGCGCCCGTATTTTGCGCTTGATGAAAGGCAATCCAATCCCCCAAATGCGGCAAGTCGGTCGCCAACTCGGGCCGGCTGGCCAGAAGATCGATGGTGGCGTCCGGATAGTCTTTGGCCAATCGATCGACTCCCAGCGCGAGCAACACGGTCGCCTCGCGCGCGACCGCCTGGGTGAGCGCCGCATCCCAGGTCGTGGCCGACGCCTGCGGTTCGAAATTCTGCGCGTCAATCGCGGCGACGATGGCCGCAAGCAGGGCGACCTCGAGGTCTTCGCCTTGCTGTTTGTTGGGCGTGTAGTCCACTCGGTTTTCAGCCCGTTCATAGCGGGCAATCGACGCATAGGGCGCGGGCGCGCCTTCGCCCATATCCGCGACGCCAAAGAGTCGCTCGGCGAGTAACCCCCGATCGGCGGGTTGCTTCGTCTGGGACGCCGGCGCATCCGCCAGGCTTTGGACCGCCCGGAAAGTCGGTGGCGTCTGTAATTTGCGGTCGCGCGCGCGTTCTGCGCGCGCGATGAGCTTCGATAGCTTCGCCTCAGTCAGCGAGATTGTCTTCGGTGATTCTGAAGTTGGCGCTGATTTATCGACCGGCTTTGAGGTCTCACACCCGCTCGTCAACAATACCAACGCGCTCAAAGCTGCTGTGAAGTATCGAGTTCTCATAAGTGTATAATTCGGTTCAGTTTTATTAGAAGGCATAGCGAGCCCCAAAGGGCACACTCGCCGCGCCGGGGTTGGCGTATCCGAAGCAGCTTCCTTGGAATACGGCGCGGGAGCGAGGACGTCAAATTCGATAAGAGTAGCCGACGCTCCTTCGGCACAGATTGCGGCGTTTTGGGGTTTTGATTCTCTTTTGAACTATGCGATTCTATCGCCAGAATTTAGATGGGTTGGGAATGATGAGAGCCGCGGGTTTAGTTGAAATTTATGATGCGCTCTCAATCGTTAATCTCTATGTCACGTAGAACAACAATAGATACGATGCCTGGGATGAAATATGACCGAATTTATTTGTGCGATTGACCAGGGAACCACGGGTACGACCGCGATTATTGTCGACGACGAGATGCGGATTCGCGCGAATTACGCAGGATTTCGAGCAGATCTTTCCGCAGCCCTCCTGGGTCGAACATGATCCGGAGGCGATTTGGAAGTCGACCCTGGTCGCCATTAAAGGGGCCTGTCGTCAGGCTCAAATCACCGACGAAGATATCTCGGTGATTGGCATTACCAATCAGCGCGAGACGACGGTTGTTTGGGAGCGCGACACCGGGGCGCCGATTTATAACGCCGTCGTGTGGCAGGACCGGCGCACGCGCGACACGATTCAATCCCTGGCCGACGGTGGGCATGAGGCGTGGGTGCAGCAGCGCACCGGGCTTTTGCTCGACCCGTATTTTTCGGCGACCAAGGTGAAGTGGATCCTCGACCACGTCGACGGCGCGCGCACCCGAGCGGGGCGCGGCGAGCTGGCGTTTGGCACGATCGACAGCTTTCTATTGTGGCGACTCACCGACGGGAAGGTGCATAAGACCGACGCGTCGAACGCGTCGCGCACATTGCTGATGAACCTCGACACCCTTGAGTGGGACCCGGAGCTTCTGGAGCTTTTCGATGTCCCCCGGGAGCTGCTCGCCGAGATCGTGGGCAACTCGGAGCTCTACGGCGTGACCCAGGGCGTGGACGGCCTGCGCGACGGCATCCCGATCTGCGGCATGGCCGGCGACCAGCACGCGGCGCTCTTCGGGCAATGTTGCTTTAAGCCCGGTGAGGCGAAATGTACGCTCGGCACCGGCGCGTTTTTGCTGATGAATACCGGCTCCCAACGCGTGCATAGCGAGCATCGGATGCTGGCAACCCTGGGTTGGCAGATCAACGGTGAGGTGACCTACGCCCTGGAGGGCAGCGCGTTTATCGCCGGGGCGATGATCCAATGGTTGCGCGATGGGCTGGGGATTATCGACTGCGCAGGGAACGTCGAGAAGCTCGCGATGCAGGTGGAGGATTCCGGCGAGATCGTCGTCATCCCCGCGCTCGCCGGGCTGGGCGCGCCGCATTGGAAACCCGGCGCGCGCGGCCTTATCTGGGGGCTTACGCGCGGCACGACCTCGGCGCATATCGCGCGCGCGGCGCTCGAGGGCATCGCGATGCAGAACGTCGATGTTCTGCAGGCGATGGAGAAGGACGGCACCGAGAAGTTGGTTGATTTGAAGGTGGACGGCGGCGCCGCCTCGAATAACCTGCTGATGCAGATGCAGGCGGACTTCCTCGGCCGCAATATCGTGCGGCCCGCCGTCACCGAGACGACCGCCCTCGGCGCGGCCTTGCTCGCCGGCTTAAGCCACGGGACGTTCAAAAGCCTGGAGCAAATTCGCAATAATTGGCGCGTGGAGCGGGTTTTTGAACCAGCGATCGAGGCCAGCGAGCGCGAGAAATTCATGGAGCGTTGGAAGCAGGGATTGCAGAGAACCTGATCCTTTACCTTCACGTAACTTCTTAAGCATAAGCAGTTTTATAGACGCGCGGCCCGGCTCAATGGGGCCCGCGTCGATTCCATAGTCAGGAGCTTTTTGTGACAGACGGCAACGAGAACGCAGTGAGCAATTCGGCAAATCCCAAGAAACGCGCGGTGTTGATCGTGCTCGACTCGGTGGGCATCGGTGAGGCGCCGGACGCCGCCGATTTCAACGATGTTGGGGCGAATACGCTCGGTCATATCGCCGAGAGTAACGCGGGCTTTTCGATGCCCAATATGCGCAGCCTCGGGTTGGGCAATATCGAAGGTGTCTGCGCGATTGAGGCCGTCGATGAGCCTTGCGCGAACTTCGGCCGCATGCAGGAAATCGCGCCGGGCAAAGACACGACCAGCGGGCATTGGGAGTTCGCCGGCGTGCTGATGGATAAACCGTTTTTGACCTTTCCGGACGGCTTCCCCGACGACATCTTGACCGAGTTTTGCGAGAAAATCGGCGTCGACGGCGTGCTCGGAAATGTGCCCGAGAGCGGCACGGTGATCATCGAGCGTCTGGGGCGCGAGCATATCGAGACCGGCAAACCCATCGTCTATACCTCGGCAGATCCGGTCTTCCAGATCGCCGCACACGAAGATCATGTGAGCGTCGAGCAATTATATGAGTGGTGCGAGGCGGCCTATGAGATCGTGACGCCGCGCGGCGTCTCGCGCGTCATCGCGCGCCCGTTTGTGGGCGAGTGGCCGAATTATAAGCGCACCGCGAATCGCCACGACTTCGCGGTGCCGCCGCCCTCGGCCACCATGATGGAGGCGCTCGAAGACGCCGGCGTTCACGTGACCGGGGTTGGAAAGATCAGCGATATCTACGCCGGCCACGGGATCACCTCCTCCCTCAAGACCAAGAGCAACGACCACGGCGTCGAGACCACCCTGCAGTGCATCCGCGAGCGCGATGGCTTTATCTTCACGAACCTCGTTGATTTCGACTCGAAATACGGGCATCGGCGCGACCCGAAAGGCTACGCCGAGGCGCTGGAGCGATTCGACTCGCAATTGCCCGAGATTATCGACGCGCTCGAAGACGGCGACCTGCTGATGATCACCGCCGACCATGGCAATGACCCGACCTATCGCGGCACCGACCACACCCGTGAATATGTGCCGATTATCGCCTTTATTAAGGGCGCCACCTACGGGAATGACCTGGGCACGCGCCCGTGTTTCTCGGACGTCGGCGCGACCGTCGCGGATTATTTCGGCGTGGAGTGGAAGGTCGGTGAGAGCTTCTTAGACCGCTTGATTTGATTCAAGCTGTTGCTCAAATTTGCGCACCCAGCCGATGTCGGGGGCATCGGTGGGGAGCTGCGCAAGCAAGTCCGGGATGCTGCGCTCGAGCACCGGGTGGCGCAACTCGGCAGCCGTGACGCTCATGACCTCGGCCAGCGGCACCAGCACAAACGCGCGGGTATGAAGCCCGGGGTGGGGCACCACCAGGTCCTCTTCATTGAGGACGCGCTTCCCATAGAGCAAGATGTCGAGGTCGATGGTGCGCGGGCCGTTTGGGATCGAGCGCGCGCGCCCCAACCGATATTCGATGGCCTGAAGCTCTTTGAGCAGGTCGAGCGGCGACAGGCGCGTTTCGATCGCGACGCAGGCGTTTAAAAAATTCGGCTGTGCGGTATAGAAGCGCGGCTGAGTTTCGTAGATGGAGCTCTGGGCAGTGAGCCGCGTTTCGGGTATCGCTTCAATCGCCGCGATGGCCTGGGCGAGGTTATCCAGGCGCTCGCCGAGATTGGTGCCGAGCCCGAGGTAAACCTTGTCGAGATTAATTTCCATGACTTCCGTTAAGCTAAATACGATGACTCAAATATTAAAACGTGCGGGTGAATGGGTGCGTCCGGTTCGCCGGGATGTCTCGCTGCTCTCGCTCGCCGCGCTTGTCGCGCTGGCAGGGTGCGGGGATGACGGCTTTGCTGCGAATGAAAACTCGAGCGTCTTATTCTCGCCGCTGCGCACTCAGAGCGCCGCGCCGACGGTCGTCGAAGACCCCGATGCGCCTGGGAAGGACGGCATTCAGGAGATTCAATCCATCGTCGCCAACTTCGAGCAGGGCATGATGGCAGATGGTACTCAGGCGCCGCCGAATATGATCGATTTGGAGGCCGAGTTTATTCAACGCGGCCGCTACCTCGATCTGGTTGGCATCTACCAGAATATGATCAAGAAAAATACGGTGCAGGCAGCCGGCGCCGATGGGGCGGCGACCGCGACGGGCCCCATCGAGCTGCGCCTGGTGCGCGCGTATTTGCGCCTGGGGCAGATGAGCCTGGCCCGCGAAATGCTCGATAAGATGATTCAGGACAACGCCGACTCGCCGATGACCTGGTTCCTCAACGCCGCCTATTGGCTGCCCGAGGCCGCCGACTCGCCCGATGCCGCCGCGCGCGTGGTCGCCAATTGGCAAAAGACCCTGGAGATTGAGCCCAATTTTGTCGGCTTTGACCAGGCGAACGCGCCCTCGATTCGGGAGCAATTGGCGGTTTTGCGCGAGCGCACGCCCGCCGATAAGATCGCCGAGGCGACGGCCGAATTGCATCGAAAGATGAACCCGAACGCGGTTGAGAAGCGCGACGCGGATGCGAAGCCTGTCGCGGTCGCGCAGGCGCCGGTTGAGGAGCCGGAGGTCGAAGCGCCGAAGGTCGAAGAGGCCCCCGAGCCTGCGGTCGTCGCAGAGGTCAAAGCGCCCGCAGAAGAGCCCGCGCCGGCGCCCGCCGAAAGCGCCAAACCCCAGCGCATTCCCCATCTGATGGCCTTCGCAAATATGGCCCTGGCCCAGGAGCAAACCGGGGAGGCCGTGAAGTTATTTAAGCAGGTCTTGGCGCGTGAGCCCGAGCATTTCGGCGCGCAATTTGGCCTGATTCGGGCCGGCTGGATGCACCCGGCTCAGCGCCCCGAGCTTGAGAAAAACCTGCGCGCGCTCGCCGCTCGTAGCGACCTATCGGCGCGCGAAGAGCTCGACCTCGGTCGCTTCGTTTATTATGACACCCAGGACCGCGCCCTCGCCATAAAATTATGGGAGAGCGTGAAGAAGAAGAACCCCAAGTTGGCTGAGTCGGTCGGGTTGGATGCCCTGATCGAGGACGCCAAGCGCCCCGTCGAATAAGGCTTATTCGCCCAGCACCATATAGATCTTAAAGCCGCGCTCGGTGGCGCGCCAACCCGGCGGAATCAGCCAGGCGCGCCCGCCATTGGCGAGGTGCTCGCGCAGGCGCCCGTGGGCCAATTCGTCGTCGTGCAAAAAGGACCAACGCTGTCCTTTCGGGATCTCGACGGGGCCAAACTCGACCTCGCCGCGCGCGATTTTCATGAGCTCCCCAATTTCCGGCACGTCGAGCTGATAGACAAAGCTATCTTCGGAATGGGTGTGAATAATCGGGCGGTGGATCTTTATTTCCATCGCGCCAAAGCGCACATGCACGCGAATCGCGGGGTTGTCGAATTGGGTCACGCCGATCTGGCGTTTGGCGCCGAGCACCGCCAGGGCGAATGCCTTGGTGCGCGTGGCCAATCCGTGTCCGGTGATATGGCTGTGCAGGGAGAAGCCCGAGAAGGTGCCGGGCTCCAGGGTCGGGCAGGCGCAATACTCCGAGATGGGCACATAGCCGTCGTAATCATCGTCGACGCCCAGGTCCTGCAAGAGTTCCGTCGGGACGTACTCGCGCGGCAGCATAAACCCGGCCATCGCTGACGGCAGGATCGCGCAGTCGAGCATCACCCACAGCGGCATCCCCATATCTTTGGGGCCGCCAAACGCGAGCTGGTTGCCCCGGTTCAGGATGGAGCAAAACTCCGCGTTCTCTTCGTCTTCAACGCGCAGTTGGACCGGTGCTTTGCCAAGATCAAGGTCCAGATTCAGCCTCTTATAATTATCGCCCATCGTTAAAATATATGGGGTCCAATGATCTTTGAGCTGGGGGTAATTCATGCGGTCTCTGTGCGTGATGAAGAGAGGATAGAGGCGAAGATGATCATCGCTCAGCGCGAGCGCTAGAGCTATCTGGATGAACTATTCAGGCGTTGGCGCGCCCCAGGCGTTGGTAGAGTTGCTCAGCGATACCGTCGACCTCGATGGCCATGCTGGGGTCACGAAGGTTGAGCAATCGGGAAAGCTCGTCAAGTGCGCAGGCCGCGTCTTCGGAAGAAAAGCGATGCAAGGCAGGGTTCTGGGCGAGCCCCTTGATGATCTTTTCTTTGACCAGTTGGTCGACGCGCAGGCGCTCGCCCATCTGCTCCAAGATCAACGCCTGGACCGATTGGCAGGCCAGGCAGCCGCGCTCGTCTTCGATGGTGCGGTAGTCGGCCTCGGCGCGCTCGACCAATTTGAGCGCGGACTCAAGCTTGCCGAGGTCGCGCTGGAGTCGGGCGAGCAGAAGTTGGGTCGCGGCGATATGGCGGGGGTCTTCGAGCTTGCGGAAACCCGCCAGCGCGTCGCGGCCCAGCGAGAGCGTCTCTTTGTGCCGGCCGATGCTCAGCGCCAGGCAGGAGAGGTGGTATTTGCAGCGGGTGAGGCCGCGGCGGTCCTCGAATCGGCTGAAGGCTTTATGCGCGGTGCGCAGGTTTCTGGCGGCCGGTTTATAGTCGGCGCGCTGCCATTGCATCACACCCATCAACAGCAGGCACTCGGCCTCGAGGTGTTCTTTGCCGAGCTGTTGGAAGGTCGCCAGGGCGTCCGTCAGCAGCTTCAAGGCGCGCTCGGGTTCGCCGATCTCGGCCAGCAAGGCGGCGGTGGTCAGTTGCACGCGCCCGCTGCGCTCCGGGTCGCCCATGCGCGCGGCCAGCCCGGCGGCGCGTTGGCAATAGGCGTCGGCTCTGTGGAAGTCGGCGCGGCTGGATTCAACATTCGCTCGGCATTCCAACACGTCGGTCTGCAGCCCGATATCGCCGATGTCTTCGGCGATGCGCTGGGCTTCGGCCAGGTGCTGGTCGGCCAGCGCGAGTTGTGCGCGCATCCAGGCGATCCTCGCCAGGGCCAATAGGCACACGCCGTCGACGCGTCGGGTGTCGAGGTCGACGAGTCCGCGGTTTCTTGATGCCATGGCTTCGCGGCGCGCGGCCTCGTACCAGCCGCTGGCCTCGTTAAAATCACCGCGGCGCTCGGCGAGCTTGCCCAGGCCCCAGCGCGCCCAGAGGGTGACCGGAAGGTGGTCGCCGCTGAGCAATTTTCGATAGTGCAGCCGCGCCGCGTCGTATTCGCCCACGCGCCGCTCCAGATGCGCCACCTCGAGGGCGACCTCGTCGCTTTGAAGCACGTAGGAGGCTTCGGCCAACAGGCCGTCGAGCGGGCTGCCGCTGGCGGCGGCCGACAGCTCTTCGGCCTCGCGGTAAAGCTCCATCGCGCGCGGCAAATCCGAGGAATTCGCCGCCGCGCGGGCGGCCTTGAGGGTATAGATATAGACGCCCTGGGGCTCGCGCGCGCGGCGATAATGCTCGACGATCTCTTCGGCGTGCGCGTCGATACGCTCGCTGAAGAAGTCGATCTTTGCCTCGGCGGCCAGGCGGTGCAGGTTGCGCAGCGAGCGGCGGCCTTCCATGTCTTGGAGTAGGACTTCGCGCATCAGCACGTGGTCAAACTCCAGGATATCCTCGCCGCTGTGGCCGACCTCGCGCAGGATGGAGTCGCGCACCAGCACCTCGAGGGTGGCGTCGAGGACATCGCTAAACGGCTGGGCGGGCTCGCGGGCGAGCATCGACTGCAGCAGGCGAAAGTCGAAGTGGCGCCCCAGGATGACCGCGCGCTCGAGCACGGCCTTCATGGCGGCCGGGTCCTCGTAATTCTCCCACACCTGACGGGCGCGGTAGCGCATCATATCGGCGATCTCGGTCGGGATCTCGGACTCGATATCGACGCCGGGCGCCAGCGCCCATTTACCGTTATGGTAGCGCAGCTTTTGGCTCTCGTGCAGGTAGCGCAAGAGCTCGGTGGCGTGCAGCGGGTTGCCCGAGACGTGCCGGGCGATCTCTTTGGAGACGCTGTCCTCGACGGGCACCAGGTGCTCGATAAGCTCGACGATCTCGGCGGTCTTCATGCGCCCCAAATCGAGGTGGAGCACGTCGTCGACCTTGACGCGTTTGAGGCGCTCAAGGGCGTCGAAGAGATGCGGCGCGCTGCGGACCTCGCCGCTTCGCACGGTGCCCATCACCATCAGCGGGGCGGGGTCAAATTGCAGGCCCACCGACAGATGCTCCAAGAAGGCGCTGGTCGGCTCGCCGGCGAAATGCAGGTCTTCGAGCATGATCAACAGCGGGCGCTCGCGGGCCGCGCGGCGCAGGATATTCTCCAGGGTCGAGAAGATCTGCTCGCGCCGGGTGGTCGCGCGGGTGGCGTCGAAGTCGGGCGCCTCAAAGACCGCGTCTTCGCCGCCGGGCTGCATCAGGCTGATGGCCTGTTCAATCTCGGCCTTGGCGAAGCCCCAATGCTCCAGGCGAGTGCGGATCAAATAGGGCAGTTGGTCGTAGGAGGCGTCGCGAGTGCCGAGCACGTCCTCGAGGATGGCGCGCACCCCGTTGAAGCCGCCGGTGCTGCGCGAATAACTCCCCTCGACCACGCGCATCACGCCGGATTCCTCGACGCGCACGCGAATCCACTCGACCAGTCGCGACTTGCCGACGCCGGGCGGGCCTTCCACGAAAATCAACCCGCCGGCGCCGTCTTCGACCGCGCGGCGCACGCGCCGCTCGATGCTGCGCCGCTCGTCGAGGCGCCCGACCAGCGGGGCCTTCTGGGTGCTGGGCATGGCGAAATCAGATGTGCCCCCGAAGATCGCCGCCGGCGGCACGGTCTGGCCGCCGTAGCCGCTCAGAAAGCCCCCGCCGGTCATATTTCCGGGGTGGCTTAAGGGGTTTCCGCCCGGCAGTTGCGGGCCGCGCAGCATCCACGGCACGTAGCTGAATTGGTTGATCACCATCTGGATGCGCTCGCGCGCTTCGGCCGCGGTTTGGATGCGCTCGTCGGGATCTTTGGTCAACAGGGCGTAGATGCAGCGCTCGAATTCGGTCGGCAGGTCCTGGCCGCCGCGCACTTTGAGCTGAGGAATCGGGGTGTGCAGGTGCGCGTTCATCACCAGCTTGGGGTCGTCGCCGGGGTAGGGCGGTTGGCCCGAGAGGATCTCAAAGAGGATGACGCCCAGGGCGTAGAGGTCGACGCGTGGGTCGACGGGTTTTCGCCGGAAGATCTCGGGCGCCATATAACGCGGGGTGCCCAGGATGATGCGCTCGTTGGTGGGTTCGCCGTCGTCTTCGTCGAGGCCGCCCGGGGCGTTGGTGAGGTCGAGGTCGCCCGATTGCGTCGCGGCCAGGCCGAAGTCCACCAGCTTGATGACCTCGCGGCCGGCGTCGTCGCGGCCGACGAGGATATTGGAGGGCTTGAGGTCTCGGTGAATAATGCCGCGGGCGTGGGCCGCCGACAGCGCGCTTAAAATCTGGTCGGTCAGCGAGGCGAGCTGGACGATATCGACGTCCTTGCGGCGCAGCTTGCTCATCGAGTAGCCGTCGACCATCTCCATGGCCAACCACAGCGTCTGGTCGTCGTTGTCGGTGCCGAAGTCGTAGACGCCAGCGATATGCGGGTGATTTAGGCGCGCAATCGCGCGCGCTTCGCGGCCGAATCTGCGGCGCGCGCGCGCGGTAAAGGCCTTGTCGGAGTGCAGAACCTTGAGCGCAACGTCGCGGTCGAGCGAGGTCTGAAGAGCCCGATAAACCGCTCCCATTCCGCCCTGTCCGATCTTTTCAAGGACGACGAACCGCCCCGCAATGGCTGAACCTTCTTCGTATTTAGACATGCAAACCAGGGATGTTCAGTCGGGAATTTCTCACGCATTAAGCGTATCGTAGTTAGCGCCGATTCTCCAGCGGCATTATCGACGAAAATCCGGCCCAGCCACGCGCAGAATCACTTCGGGTCGATGCGCCTAGAGCTCAGGAATTTAACGAATTTCTGGCTCGACTTGGCCGAGTCACTCTCGGGATATTCATAGACAAAGGTGCCAAATAAGACCGCCACCGCCGAGACGGCAACGATGCTCCTGCGCCACAGCGGCGGCCGGTCGGGGGTCGCGCGTTGGTAGAGAAAATAACCGATCACCGCGACGATGAGGAGCGCCAGCGGAATCACCGACGCCGACCCTTCGAGCCCGAGCAGGGCCATGCCTAGATTTGGCGAGGGCTTTCCGCGCTCGAAGAGGGGCAGGGCGACGGTCTGCAGCGGGTTGGTGATGCGCGGGGGCAGCTCCGGGAACGCCGTGGTCACCAGCGTATTATAGGCGATGCCGGCGGCGATATAGGCGTGCGCGAGGGTCGAGAGGAGCGGGCGGTCCGAGAGCTCTTCGAGCCCCGCGGCCGCGGCGATGGCGGTGAGCCCGAAGATCGGAACGAGCAGGCGCGGCCCAAAAGACCAGCCCCCAAACCACACCGATGAGCCGGCGGCCATCAAGAAGAACGTCGCCGCGCAAAAGCCGATATAGATCGCCAGCCAGCGGGTGTGGCGCCACATCGCGCCGAGCGCGAGGATGCCCACGAAGACCAGCGGCGCGCATAAAATAATGCCGCGCGATGGGCTAAATAAAAGCCCGTAGACCGACTCCGCGCTCGGCAAGGTGATGCCGTAGAGCCCCTTTGAATGCACCTCTTCGGAGTAATTATAGAAGAGGAAATTATAGCTGGTCTTAAAGGGGCCGCCGAAGGCGAAGATATTATAGACAAGCGTCGCGCCCACCGACACCGACGCGCCCAGCGCGGGGGCGAGGACGGCGGTGATGGTGCGGTGTTCGCGCACCGATAGATAGGCGATGGCGATGCCCACGCAGATCAGCGCCGCCTGGTATTCGATGGCAAACGCCATCCCGCCGCTAAACCCCGCGAAGACGCGCCAGCAAAACCGTGCGCGCGGGTTCTCGCTGCTCAAGCCGCGTTGGATGCCCAGCGCTGCGCCGAGCGCAGCGCTGGCGACCAGCGCATGTCCGTAAAACGCCGCGCCGTAGTGAAAGACGCTCGTCCCCAGCGCGTACGCGACGGTGGTGCGGTTCGCGATGCTCTCGCGGATGCCGATGCCAAGCAGTGTTTTTCGCAGGAATACAAGCCCGAGCAGCGTGAAGGGGACCATGACGAATAGGCGCATGAAAATCAGCGCCTTCTCGATGGAATCCGACCCGCCAAGGAGTCGGTACAGCGCGAACGCCGGCACCGCCAAAAAGCTCGAGCCCGGGGCCTTGTCGGAGTAGAAATGGCCGTCGCGTTTGGCGATATCAAAGGGTGTGCCGTATTTGTCGATCTGCTCGTTTAGCGAGAGCGTGCCCGAGTCCACCACCGCCATCGTCAAATAGATGCGCGAGCGCTCGTTGGGCGCGCTGATCTGCGGCGACATCCAGCTATAGCTCAGGCTGATCGTGATGACCAAAAATAGCCAGAAGACCGGCGTCTTTAACCATCGCAAAAGCGCTTTGGGGTTGGGTGAAGTTATCTGCAAAGCCATCGTCCTTCGAACGGATTAGAAGATGCGCTGAAATAGAGACACCGCGCAGCGCGGGGACCATAACGCGCCAGGCTTGGCAGGGCAATTTGGCTCGGCGCGGATGTTGGTCTCATTGGGGGTCAGGGAAATTTCGTCGCGCGCGATTCGGGGCCGACGGCCTCCATCGCGTTGAGCGCGTCGAGGAGTTCTTGGCGAAGCGCGTCGGCCTTGGATTGGGCGTCGGGAGCGCCGACGCCGTTCACGATCAGCGGTGATTTTTGCCCGGGGTCGTCGGCGATATCAAAGAGCCAGGTTTTGTGGGTGACGCGGTCGAGCATCAGCCGCGCGCTGCCGTCGATAAGCAGCGTCTGTTGGCGATACGGCGCGCCCATGGTGTTGGTGATAAGTAGCTGCGAAATAACAGGAAACCGACGCTTCGCGCCCTCGGTTAAGCGTCGCAAATCCTCGCCCTGAAAGCTCGCCGGCGGCTGAAGTCCCGCCACGCCCAGGGCGGTGGTCGACACGTCGATGAGCGACACCGGGCGCGTGACAACTTCGCCCGTCGGGGTCCCGGCAGGGTATTTCGCGAGCAGAGGAATCCGCACAAATTCCTCGTAGGAATCCAACCCGTGATGCGACAGCCCGTGCTCGCCGAGCGCCTCGCCGTGATCCGAGGTGATAAATAGGGCGGTGTCGTCCCATTGGCCGGCGGCGCGCAGCGCCTCGGCGATGCGCCCGATGGCCTGGTCGGCGTCGAGAATCGCGTCGCGATAACACCCAAGCCCCGGGGTCGTGTCGAAGTCGCGACAGGGCGGGTCAGCGGCGTGTGGGTCGTAGATATGCAGCCACCAGAAGCCCTCGGCTTTGCCGTCTTCGATCAGCGAGACGGCGGTGTCGGTGAGGGCGTCGAGGTTCCACGCCTCGGGGCCCGGGCCCTCGGGGAGGTTAGGGTAATGGAAGGTGTCAAACCCGGTCTCGAAGCCGAAGCCTTTTTGGAAAATACCGGCCGGGCCGTCGTCGACGATCGCCCGGGTGGGGAGGCCGGCTTGCCGGAAGATATCGCCAATCGTGGGGTGTTTGTCGGCGCGCGGCGAGGCGAAGACGCGGTTGATATCGTTGTCTTTGTCGGAGAAGACATAGCGAAAATCGAGGGTTCGGTAGGCCGGCTCGAAGTCGATCGCCAGCGGGATGCGCCCGCGCAAAAGGCTCGGTAGGGCGAGGGTGGTGATGCCCCCGGAGGTGTACGCGCGCTCGAAACGGGTCCACTCATCGCGGTGTGCGTGCAGGTAGGGCGTGGTGGCGTGTTCGGCGCCGTAGACCTGCATAAAGTCGGGGCGCAGCATATCGACGCTGATGACGATAACGAGGCGCGCATTACCACCCGGGAGCACCGCCGCTGGGGCGACCTCTTCGGCCGGGGCGTCGCCATTTCGGCAATTATCATCGACGCCGTCGGCGAGCACTTCGCGAGCCAGTGGGTTCACGCTGGCGCGGGCGTTGTCGCAGTCCGCGCCGCCAAGGTAGGCCGGCAGATAACCGTCCTCATCCTTATCGAAGACCAGCAAATAGGGTTGGGCGAAGAGTTCAGCGAGGTAGTCGCTTCGACGCGGAATCGGCTGTCCGGGGCTCGACGGCGCGAAGAATAAAAGCCCGTGACTCCCCAAAATGAGGAAGCCAAGAATCGCGAGTTTTGGGCGCAGGTTTTTGCCCGTTGGTCGCGTATAGGAGGGGCTTAAAACCGAGAGCCATCCGAGCGCTCCTAAGACCAGGAGCCACTCGAAAAACCCCAGGACCAGATGGGTTTCCAAATAGAGGCGGGGAACAAGAATAGCGCGATTTAGCCAGCTCAGGGCGAGCGCGCCGAGGAGCAGGATGCCCGATGTGGCGGCGGCCAGGCGGGTGTGTGTGCGCAGGATTTCGCGCATCGCAAGGTCGGCAAAATGGGGAACTAAGGCGGCCCCCGACGCCACGACCAGTAGCGCTAATACGGTGAGTAATTGAGCGTTGGGGTCCATAAATTGGTCGCCCAGCGACTCGACCAAAAGATAGCGCTGCTCAAGCCAGGAGACGCCCGCCGCGCCCAGGAGCATCCCGGGTAGCGTGAGCATCAAAACACTGCAAAGCCCCGGCCGCTCCGAGGCAAAGCGCAATATCGGGTAGACCAATAAGAGCGCGCCGACACCCGCGAAGAGCCAGAAATCCTGCAAGCCCAGGGCGCGCCCCAAAAAGTAGAGAACGCCGCTAAACCCGAGCCCGTAGACCAGCGTCAAGACGGCGAGCATGACGCGCTTATTAAAGCTTCGCGCGCCGATGAGAGCGCGGCGCATCCCGCAGATAAATAGCGTCGCGCCGATGCTCGGCAGCCAGATATACCCGGTCGCGGCGAGGAGGTTGGGGTTCCAAAAAAGGGCCGCGTCGGTCTCGTAGAATTGGTAGACGACGCCGCCGAATAAGAGCGCGAAGAGCGCCGCGAGGCTGACCAGCAGGGCATCGTGCAGCAGCAGCGATAAGTCGCTGGGAGCTCCCGTGTCGCTCGCCTGCGCGAGCTCTGTGTCGTCGGTCGATGGCATGAATCGGCGTCGCTAAAATGGGGAGGCTAGGGAGCCACGGTTTGCCAGGTTAGAGCTTCTGCCATTTGGCGCTTTTTTTCTTGCGAATATAGGTCTCCTTTCGACGTATATTCGGCAGCGTCCCCAGGGTCTTATCAAGCTCAATGATCTGGCCCAGCGGCAAGATGAGAAGGTCGCTCGCGTCAAAATCACCATCGCCCAAAAATTGCCAATCGCCCTCGTCGTCGAGCGTGACGTGGGTGATGTCGGTGGTCTGGGCGGCGATGCTCTTGGTCGTCAGGACGCCTTTGGTCTTATTATCGTCTAAAATCTGCATAATTCGCGGACTCTTTTGTGTTGGGAATGATTGCGCGGGGCGCCTTATTTTTCGGCCTTTAATTCACGGTGATATTCCTGCAAGGACTTCACCGAGGGCTGCTGACGGGCGACCTCGACCATGGCGTCGACGGTCGCGGCGCCCGCGGCGAGTTGAGTGCAATAGGGCACGCCGTGGTTGACGGTGGCGCGTCGGATGGCGCGGCTGTCCTCGATGGCCTGGGCGCCGGTGGTGGTGTTGATGACCAGCGCGATATCGCCGTTGATGACGGCGTCGGCGATATGGGGTTGGCCTTCTTTGACCTTGTTGATGGTCGCGACGTTGAGCCCGTTCTGGCTCAAATAGCGCGCGGTGCCGCGGGTCGCGACGAGCTCAAAGCCGAGCGTCTCGAGCTTTTTGGCCATCGGCACGCTTGCCCATTTGTCGGCGTCGCGCACGCTGATGAAGACGCGCCCCGAGGTGGGCGGGGCGTTAAACCCGCCGATCTGCGCCTTAAGATAGGCCAGGTTAAAGTCGGCGTCGATGCCCATGACCTCGCCGGTGGAGCGCATCTCGGGGCCGAGCACGGTGTCGACCTCGGGGAATTTCGCGAAGGGCAGCACGCTCTCTTTGGCGAAGAATGCCCGCGGGATCACCTCTTCGGTATAGCCCAGATCTGCGAGCGACTCGCCGAGCATGCAGCGCGCGGCCAGGCCCGGCAGCGGCATGCCGATCGCCTTGGCGATAAAGGGCACCGTGCGGCTGGCGCGCGGGTTGACCTCCAAAATATAGACGTCCTTTTGGTCCAGCACCGCGAATTGCACATTCATCAGCCCGACGATTTCGAGCTCTTTGGCCAGCGCCAGGGTTTGCTCGCGGATGACGCGCAGCACCGCCTCGGACAAATGGTAGGGCGGGGTGACGCAGGCGGAGTCGCCGGAGTGAACGCCGGCGGCTTCGATATGCTCCAGGATGCCCGCGATGGTCGCCGTTTTACCGTCGGAGATGCAGTCCACGTCGACCTCGACCGCCTGGTTTAGGAAGCGGTCGATGAGCACCGGGCTGTCGGGCGCCTGGGCCTGGGCGTGGGCGAACATCTCGGCCATCTCGGCGTCTTCGTGCACGATCTGCATGCCAAGGCCGCCGAGCACATAGCTCGGGCGAACCAGCAGCGGGTAGCCGAGCTCTATGGCGCTTTGCATCGCCTCGTCGAGGCTGCGCGCCAGGCGCGCCTCGGGCTGCTTGAGGCCGAGCTTGGTGACGATCTGGTTGAACTCCTCGCGGTCCTCGGTGCGATGAATCGCGGCGTGGTCGGTCCCCAAAATGCGCACGCCCGCGGCGTCGAGCTTATTGGCGAGCTTCAGCGGTGTCTGCCCGCCGAATTGCAGGATGACGCCGATGGGGTTCTCGCGCGCGATGATCTCCATGACATTCTCGAAGGTCAGCGGCTCAAAATACAGGCGGTCCGAGATATCGTAATCGGTGCTCACCGTCTCCGGGTTGCAGTTGAGCATGATGGTTCGGTAGCCGGCCTCGCGAAGCGACAGCGCCGCGTGGACCGCGCAATAATCGAATTCGATGCCCTGGCCGATGCGAATCGGGCCGCTGCCGAGGATCAAGACGCTCGGGCGCTCCGAGGCCAGCGCCTCGTTCTCGCCGCGCTCATAGGTCGAATAAAAATAGGAGGTCACCGTGTCGAACTCGCCGGCGCAGGTGTCGACCTGCTTAAAGACCGGCTGGAGCGCGAGCTCCTGGCGGCGCGCGCGAATGGTGTCCTCGTCGAGGTCGCGCGCGTTATAGGATTGCCCGTCGTAGCTCAGGTAAAACGCGACATCCCGGTCGCTAAAGCCGAGGCGTTTGGCCTTAAAGAGCAGGGCCTTGTCGATGGCGTCCACGCCATTCGCCTCGCCGAGGGCGCGCAGCTCCGCTTCGCAGGCGATGATCTCGCCGAATTGGTCCAAAAACCACGGGTCGAAATGGGTGAGCTGCTGGATGGCCTCCACGCTCATGCCCGCGCGCAGCGCGTCGAAGATATGCCAGATGCGCGCCGGCGTGGCGTTCATCAGCAGCGGGCGGAAGAAGTCGACGAGCTTCTCGTCGTCGAGGCCCTCCGGCGGCAGCGGCCGAAGCGCGGGCTGGGGGCGCAGCGTGTCGGATTTGGTCTCCAGGCTTCGCACCGCCTTTTGCATCGCCTCGGGGAAGGTTCGCCCGATGGACATCACCTCGCCGACCGCCTTCATCTGGGTCGACAGGCGGTCGCTGGCCTCGGGGAATTTATCGAAGGCGAAGCTCGGGATTTTGACGATCACATAGTCGAGCACCGGCTCAAACGCGGCGGTAGTGCCGGTAATATCGTTGGTGATCTCGTCGAGGGTATAGCCCACGGCCACCAGCGCCGCGACCTTGGCGATCGGGTAGCCGGTCGCCTTGCTCGCCAGCGCCGAGGAGCGGCTCACCCGCGGGTTCATCTCGATAACCACGCGCCGCCCGGTCTTGGGGTCCACCGCGAATTGAATATTGCAGCCGCCGCACTCCACGCCGACCGCGCGGATGATGGCGAAGGAGTCGTTTCGCATCGCCTCGAGCTCGCGCTCCGACATGGTCTGGATGGGCGCGACCGTGCTCGAATCCCCGGTATGCACCCCGAGCGGGTCGATATTCTCGATGCCGCAGATGACCATAATATTGTCGTTCTTATCGCGCATCAGCTCCATCTCGAGCTCTTTCCAGCCGATAAGACTCTCGTCGATGAGCACCTCGCTATTGGGGCTCTGCTGCAGCGACCATTTGACGTAGCGCTCAAATTCCTCGCGATTATAGGCGATATTTCCGCCCGAGCCGCCCATTGTATAGCTGGGGCGAAGAATCGCCGGGAACCCCACGCGCTGCTGAATCTCCCAGGCCTCCTCAAGCGAGCGCGCCACGCCCGCCTTGGGCTGCTCGACGCCAATCTCGCGCATAAGCGCATGAAATTGCTCGCGATCCTCGGCCCGGTCGATCACCTCCGGCGACGCCGCCAACAGCTCGATGCCCAGCTCGTCGAGCACCCCGTCGGCGTGCAGCTTCAGCGCCAGGTTCAGCGCCGTCTGCCCGCCCATCGTCGGCAATAGCGCGTCCGGGCGCTCCTTTCTGAGCACCTGCGCGACATAATCCGGCGTCAGCGGCTCGATATAGGTCGCGTCCGCGAACTGCGGGTCGGTCATAATCGTGGCCGGATTCGAGTTCACCAGGATCACCCGATACCCCTCGTTTTTGAGCACGCGAATCGCCTGCGTCCCCGAATAGTCAAACTCACAGGCCTGGCCGATCACGATGGGGCCAGAGCCAAGAATGCAGATGGATTTGATATCGTCGCGACGCGGCATGAGCGGGACCTGATGTGGTGGAGTCTGGGGGAGCGCGGGGTGTGTCGCGTTAGGAGATAATGAAAAAAGGTGGTGGGTGCAAGATGGGATGGGTTTGGGGAGGCCGCTGGAGCCCGAGCTGCACGCCCCGCGCCCCCCGCGCCGACCCCTGCCGGCTTGCCCGGCAGGTGAACCAGACTGACAGCCAAGCCCCGCGCCCCCCGCGCCGACCCCTGCCGGCTTGCCCGGCAGGTGAACCAGACTGAAGGCCACACCCCGCGCCCCCCGCGCCGACCCCTGCCGGCTTGCCCGGCAGGTGAACCAGACTGACAGCCAAGCCCCGCGCCCCCCGCACGCCCCGCGCCGACCCCTGCCGGCTTACCCGGCAGAGGTGAACCAGACTGACAGCCAAGCCCCGCGTCAGAGGGGAGTGATGGTGCCGTCGTCCTCCTCAATCGGGCCGCCACCCGTGTTGACGCATTCCTTGATCTCGGTGCGCACGCACTCAAGCTTGGCGCCGCAGGCGTCCATGGTGTAGCCGTCGGGGCAGCTCATCCCGCTGTCTGCGCCCAAAAAGGTCGAGCCGATCATATCGCCGGTCGAGAAGATAATATTATTCTCCACGTCGGCCGCCATCATCGAGGCGTCGTCCACCAATGAGCCGGCTGGGAAGGGGCCGTAGATTTCGGCGCCGAAGGCCGCATCACCGCCATCGTTATACCCTTCCAGAAGGAAGGTGTGAGCGCCCGCGGTTAGCGTCACCGGGATCATCCACCAATAGTTGAAGTTCGCGTTGATATAGGTTGTGCTCAGCGACCCCGGAGACACCGTCACGCCGTCGATGGCCGCGCGCACACGGTTGTCGCCGGCGATGCCGATCAGATAGTCACCGGCGGTGGGGGCGTCGACGCAGGTGGTGAAGCCGAGCCACTCCTCGGTCGGAGTCGAGCCGCTACTATTGCTGTCGCCGTCGCACGCCCACACGCCGACGTTGTTCAGTCGGCCGTCGGTTGAGTCGCTCCAACTCTGGCCAAAGAACGCGTTTTGTAGGGTGTTTCCGCTCGGGTATTTCGCGCCGCCGCCGGAATAGGTCGAGTTAGTGTCGCCCGCGCAGACCCGAAACGCCTCGCCGTTATGGGTGACCGAGACGGTTTCGGTGCGCTCGCAGGTCTCATCGACCGGGTTGAACTCAAACCCCTCGGGGCACTCGCATAGGCAGTCCTCGCCGCTGAGCATATGAATGGGGAATTTGAGCGCCGCGTGCGATGGGTGCGGGTCGCCCTGGGCGACCAACAGGTCCTCGATGGGCACCAGGTTTCCGTTGGCGTCGTAGCCCAGGTCATAGACCGTCGCCGCGACCTGATAGCTCCCCGGCTCCTGGGAGTAGATGGTCGCGCAGGCCACCGTCTCGCCCGCCGCGTTGGTCTCGATGCTGCTTGAAACGATATGGGCGCCCGGCTCGATATCCCAGGTCACGTCGACCGGGTCGGAGTCGGGGTCCGAGACCGTGACGCACACCCGGGTGCGCTCGGTGCAGGTGAATTTGGAGTCCTCAAATTGCAGGTCGTCGATCTGAGGCGGGTGATTCACGCTGGCGATGGTGTCCAGCCCGCCGCGCTCTTCGCCGCGACATTGCATGATCAGCAGGATCTCGGTGGTGCTCCCAGCAAAAACGGGCACCGCGTCTCGATGGGCCGACCAGCAATCCTCGGAGAGGCTGCCGTCGGCTTGAAGCGGCTCGACCAGCACGTCGTAGCAGCCCGGCGACAGGTCGAAATATTGGTCGGCGAAGAGATGCTGCGAATCCTCATCGTAGGGGGCGTTCTCGAAGGTGCCGTTTCCGCCCGGGATAAACATATCGGCCAGGTCGACGTCGGCCGTCTCGACGTTGGCCGGGGTGATCGGCGCGCCCGTGGTGCAGTCGACTTCGGTGGCCGTAAAGCGCACGCCTCCGATATCGGTGTCGGCCAGCACGTCGGTGGTCAGCGCGAGGGTCGCGGTGTCAAAAGCCGGGCTCGACGCCGCCGGGGGAGCGTCGGTCTGCTCGACCGCCTCGCCGCAACCCACCGTGAGTCCCAGGCATAATAGCGCCAGATATTTCGTATAATTTTTCATCTTAAGTCTCCAATCTGGGGAATTTATTTCACAAAACTCGGCCGCCTTCAGGCGATAGAACCATCATCGCCTCAAGGCGCGTGTACGTCGCAGAATCATCTCGGCTCAGGCTTCGCTGACGAGGCGAAACCCGCTGAAATGCGGGCGAGAGTCACTCGCCATTCACCGGTATTGCTGGCGACGGGGGCGATGGTTGCAGGGGTTTCGGGGCTTCGGCAAGGCCCTGAGAGGGCGTTGGGCGGGGTTTGGCCAGGATTTATCTAAGTTTGCACCGGGCTGGCACTAAAGCTGAAGATAGGCGGGTGATTTGCATCCAAATTGGCAATGTCTTGCGCTCGGTTTGTATGGGCGACGCCCGATCGAAGGCCCGCGAAGGTGGTCGCTCAGGCTCGCCCCGCCAATCGTCAACGCCTCGACCCAGATGGGCGTTCCATTCGACTCGCCCAGCCGCTGCACCATGCCGGGGACGTCGTGCACAAACGTGTGGCTGCTGCCGATAAAGAGCACCCGCCGCGCCTGCGGGGGGCGGGCGCGTTGGGGCGATAGCCCGCCGAGCTTTGGACACAAAAAAGGGCCCGATGGGGCCCCTTTTTGCCGCTATACAAAGCCACTGTTAATCGACGCAGTAGCCCATCTCCGCGTGGCACTCTCCCTCCACGCAAAAGCCCTCTCCGGCGCAATCGGCGTCGGTGGTGCAGGTGGTGCGCAGGCAGGTGTTCTCCGTCGAGCAGGAGAAGTTGTCGGGGCAGTCGCCATCCTCGCAGGCGATCGCTTTGCAGTGGCCGTCGGCGGCGCAGAACTCGGCCTCGGCGCAGCTGCTGTCGTCGGTGCAACTGGGCAGGCAGTAGCGGTTGAAGCCGTCACAGGCGCACATGGCGGTATCGGCGCGGCGGCAGACATCGTCGGCGCCGCATTCGCTGTCGTCGTCGCAGCTGGTCATCTGACCGGCGGGCACGCAGGTGCGCGGCGCGCAGTAGGTGTAGCGCTCATGTTGCACGGGCGTCAGGCAGGAGTTGCTCCCGAATGCGTAGCAGTCATCCTCGACGTTGCACATGCCCAGATCGTTGGTGGTGGCGGGCAGGGTCAGGTCGAAGTCAAAGCCGTTGAGACACCATTTGGTCTCGCCATTGGAGTCGAGCAGGTGCAGGACCAGGTCGCTGATTCGGCCGGTGACCGAGGCCCCGGCGCGGGTGCCGATCGCGCTGAGCGTCATCTCGCCAGAGGCGGTGTAGAAGTAGTTTTCGCAGGTGTAGGGGGTGGGGTCGGCGCCGGGATCACAGCCGGTCCATCCGTTCACAAAGGCGTTGATCGGCACGTCCTGCTCGGGGGTGCTCATCACGAAGGGGGCGTAGTCGGCCAGATCGGTGCTGCCGCCCTGGGGCCAGTAGATGACCAGGCCGCGGGTTTTGCCGTTCTCGTCGGCTTCGCCGTGGAAGATGGCGTTGATGCCGTTGTGGTCATAGCGCGCCACCTCAAGGGTGCGAGGGCCAAACCCGCTCAAGTCGCAGCCGGGCACGGGGTCGTCATCCCCGACGTCGGGGGTGTCGTCGGCGTCGGCGTCGGTATCACCGTCAGTGTCGGCGTCGGCGTCGGTATCACCGTCAGTGTCGGCGTCGGCGTCGGTGTCACCGTCAGTGTCGGCGTCGGTATCACCGTCGGCGTCAGTATCGGCGTCGGCGTTGGCTGTCTGGTTGGTGTTGGTTTAGACGTCGCCACAGCCGAGGGTGGTACTGAGGAGTAGGGCGAATGCGAGGTAAATAAGTCGGGAAGAAAGTGCAGTACATAAGTGCTCCATGGCGTATGTAACCGAGGAAATGCTTGTCAGCAGATAAGAGGCGTCCTTCCTCGGATTTGAGAAGCGGGATGCCTACTATGAGGTGGGTTTAACTGCAATGGTTAATTCGTTGAGGCTAAAGGGGGCAGTGGGGAAGATAGGCTTTGGGATGTCGAGTTTGATCCCCGGAGTGTTCGCATGGCGAGGTCACCCGGCACGGCGGCCGGGGCCGACGATCGTGGTGGGTGGAAAGAATGGGGAGCTTGTCATCGTCGACGTCGAGTCGTGAATCGGTGTGCAGGTGGACGCCGGCGACGGTTGGGTCTTCGGGTGAACCGAGGCCTCGCAGCGGGCGCCGGAGATGTAGAGTGTTGAATATAAAAAGGGCCCCGCGGGGCCCTTTTTTGTGAGCAGAATGACGATCGCCGTCATTCAGGCTCAGAGATCGAGCAGGTCCAGCGACGCGCAATCCCAGGCCACAATGTTCGACGAACCATTCATGGGATTGCAGCCCGCGTAGAGCACGCCGCGAGCGGCGTCGATGGCGAGGGCCCAGACGGCGTGGGGCCCATCGCCAACAGGCGCGGGCAGTGGTAGCCGCTGGCGCGTTCCGTCGGAGAGATCCCAGCGGTGGACGCCGGCGTCGGCGCCGGACCAGGAGGCCGCGAAGAGATAACCTTCGTAGGCCCGCATCCGGGAGACCGCACACTGTTCGAGCGTGCGTGTGATCTCGAGGTCGGGGGTGAGAAAGCGAATAGCCTCATCCCAGGCCGCGAGGATCTGGTTATTGACGACTTGAACGTCGGCGATGGCGCCGGTGTCCAGAGTCATGCCGCGGCGCGAGGCGATCTCGACGGTGTGCAGCCCGACGTCGGTGGCGAAGGTGATGTGGCTTTCGCCCGGCCCCCAGGCCACGGTGTTGACGTCGGCGCGCGCTTTGAAGCGCTGCAGCTCGTCGGTCGATTGGGTGTCCCAGATGCGCAGCGTGGAGTCTTCGGCGACCGACGCCAACTGCTTGCCGTCGGGGCTGAACTTCACCTTACGCACACCCTGCGGGACGCCGGCGTGTCCGGTGTAACTGGCGATCTCATCGCCACTCTGCACGTCGTACTGGCGGACATGCCCGCCGTGAAAACAGATCACGACACTCTTGCTATCGGGGGCGAAGTCGACGTCATACGCGTGGCCGGTGGCTCCGGGAATCTTTATGACGGCGTTGCCGCTGGCGGTGTCGAAGATGATGCCCTTGCCCGGCCCGGCGGCGGCCAGGAGAGTTCCGTCCGGGTTGAGCGCGAGGCCATAAACGGCCGACATAGATGGACGCTTCATATTACCACTCCTGTTCGTAGGCGCCCTCGCGGACTTTGCCATTGTTGACGAAGACCTCTTTGCCAGCGACGCGCGCTTCAAAGAGCTGCCAGGCTGAGAATTCGCCACCTTCGATCATCTCGGGCACAAAGAGGTTGGTCGATTCGGTGGAGATGTAGTCGTCGGTGAAGTCGGTGGCGTAGGTTCCGTCGCCGATGATGTGTTTTGTCTGGACGTTGCCGCCGAAGCCGAAACAGAAATAGGTCGTGGCGACGAGGACTTCGACCTGGGCGTCGCCGGCGACGTTGAGGCTCCCGCCGTTGTCGCCGTACATGCCGACGAGGGTCTTGGCGTGGAGGTCGCCCTGCACGGTGATGTCGCCGACTTCCGACATAAGGAGGTGATTGACGCGGAGGTCGCCGGTGACGAGCAGCAGGTTGCACTCCGACTCCGAGCCCCATTCCACGGAATCGGCGGTCAGCGTGAGGTCACCGTCGATGACAATCGGTGTGCCCTGCTCGCCAAGCGTGAGCGCCAGATCCAAAATATCGCTCACGTCGCTGGTGACATTGCCGCGGTAAACCGTGGCGTCGCCGCACATGCTCAAAAAGGTCAGGGCCGGCTCGGCTCGAAAGGCTTCAAACGCTTCTTTGGCCTCGGCCGGGCTCATCGTGGTCGGTTTGGGGTTGCTCGCCGGCGCCTCGCCGGCCGGCGCGTCACCCGATGCGATGGCGCGGATCTCTTCTGCGGAGAGGAGGTCGGGCGCGGCGCCCTCCAGGAAGGGGGAGGCACCCGACTTCAGGGTCGCCGCCAGCGACCACCACTCGAAGTCGAAGTCCTCGTCGTCATCTTCATCAAACCATTCGAAGAACTCGTCGGGGAAAAGGTTCTTTAGCTCGTCGACGTAATAATCGTACTTAAAAAAGTCGTCGTGGTAGCTGAAATAGTTGATGCAGACCGTTTTGGGGTTGGGGGTCATCGTGCAGCCGTGATCGCTGTTGAGGATCAGCGGGACGTGGGTGGTCCCCTCCACGACCATCTGCCCATGATTGTAATTGCCGATGAAGGCGGTGGTGATGTAGGCGTCGCCGGTGACTTCTTTGTAGGAGTTGACGCTGGTCACAAAGTCGCAGTGAAGATCTCCGAGCACGAGCAGGCAGGGGTAATACTCGGTCAGATCCAGGCTGCCGTGGACGGTGAGGTTGCCGTCGATGATCACCAGCTCGTCGGTGGGCTCGCGCTCGCCATCAAAGAAGAGGGATTCCACGGTGTTCTTGTTGACGTCACCGTAGATCTCGACATCCCCCTCGAAGACGATGACTTTGGCGAAGCGAATGTTTCCCACGTAGCGGTCGGCGAGTCCGTATTTCTCGACAGCCTCGTCATTGGTGAGCTGAGCGGCGGGTTTGGCGTCGGTCCGGGCGCTCGCCGTGTAGCCCTTCTTCTTCTTGGACGCGATGAGTTTGGCGGCGCTCTTCTGCGCCTCCTCGGCGGAGTCGAATTCTTTGGTGCTGGCGCGCCCCTCGGAGCCGATCTTTCCGTAGGTGACGGTGTGCGAGTTGCCGAGAAGCTTGATCATCCAGAACTTGGCGGACGTGTCGTCCACGAACTCAAGGTAATGCGTCATGGTGTACTCCGATGAGGGGAATCTAGGTGATGCGCATGGGACAACAAGGGCGAGCTGAATCGGGCCTACAATGGTGATGCGTGCCATGGGTATACCAAGTTAGAGCGAGAAAATCGACGGAAACTTATGATTCTGCGCCTCCGAAACGTGTTTGCGCATGTTGGCGCTGTAGATTAGAATCGGCGCACTCACCCTGAATGGCGACCGCTGTTTATGCCGTCAATGATCGCTTAGCGCGACATCATGTGTTGGAGACGCGATGACGTATTACCTTGAGAACGCTGAAGAATTCTGGCGTGTCGACTATCAGGACGACATCGTCACCGTTCGCTCAGGCCCCCTGGGCGAAGCCGGCTCGGTCGTTGAGACGCACGAGGTCGCCGATGAAGGCGAGGCGCTGGCGTTGATGCGCGAGACGGCGCGAGCGCAGCGCGATCTCGGGTTTGTGCAGCGCCTTCCGCCCGAAGAGCGCTTCAGCCAGGACGAGCGCGTCAAAGCGTACTGGCAACACGAGGTCCTCGATGTGTGGAAAGCGATGGGCGTGACTGAGGCCGAGCCGCTCGACTACCGCGACCGGTGGGAGGCCTACCTCGCCAAACCCCTGCCCGAGGAGTTGGACCAGTACCTGACCTGGCGCTCCACGCACCGGTTTGGCTATTGCAACTTCGGCGAGTGGCGGATGTGGGATGAGGACCTCTGGCTGCCGGAGGCGGAGCGAGGAAACCTCTTCGAGCAGCTCGTGCTCATGGATCAGGAGAACGTGCTGGCTACGGCGATGATGGGCCAGTTTGCCCGCTGGGTGAGCATCGGCAGCGCGGGCAATGGCGATCAGTATTTTGCGCACATCGACGACCTCGACCCGCAGCGCGTCGAGGTGGTCTTTTATGATCATGAGACGAGTTCGCCGAGCTTTGTCTGCGCCGACTCGCTCTCGTCCTTCGCCTGGCTCAACCGCTGCTACGTGGCCTTCTTCGACAACGAGGACGCGGAGGACGAAGCGCCCGGCCTGGCGCAGATCACAGAGGATATGAGCCGGCTGGAGGGCCGCGTCGCGCTCTCGTGGCATTTCGACGAGCTGGAAGAGGGGACGGAGTTCGAGCCGGGCTATGAGGCGAAGTCCGATGCGCTCTACCTCTTCCACAAATTCGTCTGGATCAGCGACCTCTTGCGCAACACCAGCATCGGTGCGTTCGAGGAGGTCGCGGAGGTCTTTTACGAAAGCCTGCACGCGGAGTTGAACTTCGAGCAGGCCAAAACGAGGCCTTTTGATGCGTCGTCGGCGCTCTACTGGATCTGGCGGCTCTTCTGGTTCGACAAGCCCGAGCTCGAAGCGTGCCTTCAGCTTGTGGCGTCGCATGATTCGCCGGTGGTGCGCGATTGCGTCGCGCTGGTGCGAGAGCTTTTGGAGGGGCGCACCGAGCTCGGTGCGATCAAGGACATCTTCGCGCTGCGCGAGAGGTTCCTGGCGCTCGATCTCGACCCCGACCGGGCCGAGGAGCGCGCCCGTGAGGCCGAAGAGGCCGAGCGGCTGGCGAACGCCGCCCACTACGCCGCGATGGAGCGTGCCGACCAGCTTATCGCCGAGGGTGATGTCGACGCGATGACCGAAGCGCTCTGGGAGCTCGATGATGATGAGGCGACCGAGCGCGTCTTTGCCAGGGTCATCGAGGCGTCGCCCGAAGGGAAGGTGTGGGCGCGCCGGTGGAACTTCATCGATGAGCACCGAAGCAGCCGCGATGGCCGGGGGCACGATTACGAAGACGAGGAGCTCTACGAGATCATCTGGCGCGAGCCCTCCGAGCTTATCGGCCCGCTGCTCGGCAAGCCGGAGAGCTGGACCGGCCACGACTGGAAGCGCCTGGGGCTGGCGGCCGCGGCGGCGGGTGAGCGCATGCTGCCGCATCTGCTGACGGCGCTCGATACGCGCGATGAGTACCGGCGCGCGCAGACCGCGGCGGCGCGGGGGTTTGCCGCGCTCGGCGATCCCGCGCACGTCGGCAAACTTGTCCCCCTGGTCAAGGAGTTGTGGTGGCCGAACGGCAACTTCTTGATGGAGATGTCGAAGAGCGACCCCTTGCTCGCGACGATTGAAGCGCTCGGGGCGTTGGGCGGCAGTGAGGCGGTCGAAGTCCTCATGAAACTGATGGAGAAGGGGCCCGACAAGGTGCGTCCCCGGGCGGCCGCCTCATTGGGACGCATCGGCGACGCGGAGGCGACCCAGACCCTGATCGCGTACGTCGATTCGGAGGCGACGCGGCCCGTGCTCTTTGCCCTGGCGCATATCGGCACCGAGGAGGCCCGATCCGCCATCGACGCCTACATCGCCAAAAATAACGGATCGCTGCTCAACCTGGCCTACGAGCACGGCATGCAGCAGTTTGCGGCCTTCCAGACCGGCGGCGCCGACGCTGTCGACTGGTCACTCGTGGCGGAGCTCAACCTGATCGTTGAGAACTCCACCTACGACGACCGGGAGCTGCACGAAACGCTCGCCAGGCTGTATCGGCATCATCCCGACGCCGCTGTGGCAGAAGCGCGGCTGCGGGAGTACCTGCATCACGAGTATGCCGTGGTGCGTACGGCGGCGATCGAAGGGCTGGAGGCGCTGGGCGTCGACCTTGGGTTGCGCTGGATGGACCGTCCGACCGTCGAGCTCATCTGGGAGAGCCGTGGTGTGGAGGGCCTGCGCGAAGCGCTGGCCGACCCCAACGCCATCTTCCGGCATAACCTCGTGATCAAGGCCGCGGAAGAGGGCGTCGGCGACGCGCTCGACGCCGAGGTGCTCGCGCTGGCCGACCTCTACTGTCGCTTCACCGGCTACACCAACGGCTATGTGAGGGATGCGCACCGACGCACCTATTATCTCATTGAGGCGATGTCGAAGTTGGACACCGAGGCGATGCTGCGGCGTCTGTGTCGGCTCTGGAAGTCGAGCAACCCGCATTACAGGGGCGCGGAGTACATCAAACACAACTTCGACGATTTGCACGCCCGCATGCGGCCCTACGTCGCCGAGGTCGAAGCGGCGCTCGCTGCCGAGGCCGAAGCAAAAGCCAACGCGGAGGCCAAAAAGGCAGGGCTCGGACTCTCCGCGCGACCCTTTGGCGCCTCTGCCCACGCCGAAGGCCACACCTCGCGAATCCGCTCGGTGCAACTCCTGGGCGACCAGGTGCTGACCTCCTCCGACGACAAGTCGGTGATTCGGTGGTCGCGCGAGGGCACGCTCCTGGCGAAGTACGCGTTTAAGGACGGGTTACGCGACGCGGTCATGGACGACGAGCACGTCTACGCCATCAGTGGCGAGTTTGCCGCCTGTCGTACGCTCGATGGCGAGGAGGTCTGGCAGCGCGAAGGTGTCTTCAACTACTGGATCGCGCTGATGGGAGACCGTTTCATCAGCCCGCCCTACGACACCCTGCGGATCCTCGACCGTCACACGGGCGAAGATATCTACACCTCCAAGACGCTCTTCGGCCTCCAACGCATGGTCCGGCTGGACGACGACCACTTCCTGGTCGCCAAATACCAGGGGGAGCGCTTGCTCGTCGTCAACCCCTTCACGTTGAAGGTGACGGCGCAGTGGAAGCTACCACCGGTCAGCGGCTACGGCGGGCTCTGGAGCATGGCGGCGGCCGATGGCGAGGTCTTCGTCAGCAGGCGCGATGACTCGGTGGTGGTGTTCGACGCGCATGGCGAGGTGATTCGCCGCGGCGTTTTCGATTCGAGCCTCTACACGATCCGGGTGGTCGGGGATCACCTGATCAGCGCCAGCAGCGGCACGACGGTTAAGGTGTTCGACAAGCAAACCTTTGAGCTCATTCAGGAGGTCGAGACGGGCATCGCCATCGAGTCCCTTGGCGTCGGGCCGGGGCCGACCATCGTGGTCGGTGGAAAGAAGGGTGAGCTTGTGATGGTCGAGGTCGAGTCGTGAATCGGTAGGGAGGTGGGCGCTCGCACCCCTGCGCGCAGAACGCAAAAAAGGGCCCCGCGGGGCCCTTTTTTGTGGGGGTGTAACGCTGATCTTACTCGACGCAGTACCCCATCTCGGCGTGGCATTTGCCCTCTACGCAGAAGCCCACGCCGGCGCATTCGGCGTCGGTCGTGCAGGAGGTGCGCAGGCAGGTGTTCTCGGAAGAGCAGGAGAAGTTATCGGGGCAGCCGCCATCCTCGCAGGCGATCGCTTTGCAGTGGCCGTCTGCGGCGCAGAACTCGGCCTCGGCGCAATCGGCGTCGGCGGTGCAGCCGGGCAGGCAGAAGGTATTAAAGCCGTCGCAGGCGCAGCGGGTCGTTTCGGCGCGGCGGCAGACCTCGTCGGCGCCGCATTCGCTGTCGTCGCCGCAGGCGGTCATCTGACCGGCGGGCACGCAGGTGCGCGGCGCGCAGTAGGTGTAGCGCTCATGTTGCACGGGCGTCAGGCAGGAGTTGCTCCCGAATGCGTAGCAGTCATCCTCGACGTTGCACATGCCCAGATCGTTGGTGGTAGCGGGCAGGGTCAGGTCGAAGTCAAAGCCGTTGAGGCACCATTTGGTCTCGCCATTGGAGTCGAGCAGGTGCAGGACCAGGTCGCTGATTCGGCCGGTGACCGAGGCCCCGGCGCGGGTGCCGATCGCGCTGAGCGTCATCTCGCCAGAGGCGGTGTAGAAGAAGTCCTCGCAGGTGAAGGGGTTGGGGTCGGCGCCGGGATCACAGCCGGTCCATCCGTTCACAAAGGCGTTGATCGGCACGTCCTGCTCGGGGGTGCTCATCACGAAGGGGTTGTAGTCGGCCAGATCGGTGCTGCCGCCCTGAGGCCAGTAGATGACCAGGCCGCGGGTTTTACCGCTCTCGTCGGCTTCGCCGTGGAAGATGGCGTTGATGCCGTTGTGGTCATAGCGCGCAACCTCAAGGGTGCGAGGGCCAAACCCGCTCAAGTCGCAGCCGGGCACTGGGTCGTCATCCCCGACGTCGGGGGTGTCGTCGGCGTCGGGGGTGTCGCCGGCGTCGGGGGTATTGTCGGCGTCGGGGGTGTTGTCGGCGTCGGGGGGACTGTCGGCGTCGGGGGTATTGTCGGCGTCGGGGGTATTGTCGGCGTCGGGGGTATTGTCGGCGTCCTTGGCGTCAGAGGTGGAGCCCGTGTCCGTGTCGACCACTCCGGCGTCTGACGAGGCGTCGCTGTCATCATTGTCCGAAGAACAGGCCAGGGGCGCGGCGAGCATCATCAACAAGAGGAGGCTGAGGGTGGAGCGTGAAAAATTGTGCATTTGTGTGCCCTAGATCGTGTAAAAATACGTTCGGGATAATCGACCCGGCTGCGTGTGCGGCAGCCGGGTCATGACTTGCGGAGGGGTGCAAATCAGAATTGGGAAGCGCAGGCGCCAAAGCTCTCGTAGCAGCGACCTTCGACGCAGCGGCCGTCTACGCAGTCGTCATCCATCATGCAGGTGGTGCGCTCGCAGATGTTGTCGACGGTGCAGGAGTAGTGCGCGGGGCAGTCGGGGCTGGCGCCGAGACCCTGGCAGGGGATTGGGCCGCAGTGGCCGTCATCGCCGCAGGCCTCGCCGGTTTCGCAGTCCATGTCTTCGAGGCAGGCGGGCTGGCAGGTGGGCATCTCCGGGGAGCAGGCGCAGGCCTCCATCGGCGCGGGTCGGCAGACGCCGCCGGCGCCGCAGGACGCGTCGTCCAGGCAGAAGGTCAGATCGGGGTTGCAGCTCTGCGGCGGGCACATCGCAAAGCGCCGGGCCTCCTCCGGGTCAAAGCAGGAGCTGCCGCCGCAGTCCACATCAACGCGGCACTCGCCAGGGGCGGGCAGGTTGGAGACGACGCCAAGATCGAAGTCGAAGGCGTCGATGCACCAGCTCGTCTCACCCTCGGAGTCCACAACGTCCATCACCAGCTCGGAGAGCTCGCCGGTGAGCCGCTCGCCAGTCTGCGTGCCCAGGGCGCTGAGGGTCAGGTTGCCCGACTGGTTGAAGTACGAGGCCTCGCAGCTGTTGATCGAGGGAAGCACGCCGGGGGTGCAGCCGGTGTAGCCGACCACCACAACCGTGTTGGTGCTTCCGTTGGCAAAGGTGGGCAGCACGTAGGGGTTGTAGTCGGCCACGTCGCTGCTGGCGCCGCTGTTGAAGTTCCAGTTGATGATCAGGCCGCGGGCTTTGCCCTGGCCGTTAGCTTCGCCCAGAAAGGACGCCTTAAGCGAGTGGGGGGCCCAGACGGTGGCGTCTTCCAGGGTGAGGGCGTCAAAACCGTTCTGCGGGCAGCTCGGGGTGTTGTCGGCGTCGGGGGTGTTGTCGGCGTCGGGGGTGTTGTCGGCGTCGGGCGTGTCGCCGGCGTCGGGCGTGTCGCCGGCGTCGGCGTCGGGGGTGTTGTCGGCGTCGGGGGTAGAGCCCGTGTCCGTGTCAATCACGCCGCTGTCGGGGGTGTTGTTGGCGTCATCATCGTCCGAAGAGCAGCCCATTGGGGCGGCGAGCAGGAGCAACAGAAGCAGGCTAAGGGGGCAATTACGGCGTTGAAACATGGTCTTCTCCATTTTGTTTGTTTTTTGGGGATTCCAACGAGGCGAGCGGGTATATTTTTTTTAGACGTGTCGCAGCAATAGGTAATGCGTCCATAGGGTGGGCCGGGGGATCCCTTCGAAGCCCGCGGCTCCTCCGGCATGTCAACGCCAATACCCAGCCCCCCAAAAAAAACGGCGCAAAATATTGAGCCCAGGGATTGACGCATAAATGCTCATGAGGGCAAAATGCGCCGCCAAGGCAGCCAGCAGCACGCGGGTCGAGACCTCTACGCAGAAACAAAGCGCGTCGTGATCAAGGTTGATCGTCGCGAGCATTTGAAGGAGCGCTCACACGCCCATATCCGTTCCGATGGAGCGTTTCAGGAGATCGATATTTGGTGTTGAAGACAGAATGAATAGATAGAGAAAAGGGGAGCGTTTGAGCCACGTTGTACAGATTGTCCACGCCGCCTACCGCCTCGATGGTGATGATGAAGGCTGGTTGAACGAGTTGGTTGAGATGATGGCGCCCCGGTTTGAGCGGGGGCGAGGAATGGTGGGGTTTCGCTGGCGGGTGGACCAGGGGCGGGTGATTCCCCTGGAATTCGTCACCTGCAAAGGTCGTGAGGGTGACGAGGCGATGTTTCGGACCTTGCTGCAAAACCTCGACCCGACCCGGGCGCGCCTGGCCTACGAGCAACCCTATTGCTATCGGAGCCTCTCGGAGATCGCGCAGGCCCATCCGGTCCTACATGACCTTCGAGACGACTCGGATATGCAGCACCTCGCCCATCAGCGCGACGTGATCGACTTCGAGATGCTGCGCGTCGATGAGGCGCGCTGCCAGGGGTGGATGTTCAGCGTGATGCGCAGCGAGGTCGCCGGCCTGGAGCCGGCGCGCCGCGCCCTCTGGGAGTGTGTCGCGGCGCATATCGCCGCCGGCGCAAGGCTGCGCCAGCGTCTGGACCGGGCGGATCTCGATGGCGCCGCCGCGATCTATGACCCTGTCACCGACCGCCTGGATATTCGTGAAAATACACTGAAGCTCGGCTCGCGCCGCGAGACGCTCCGATCCATGATCGCCGCCCGACGCCAGGCCGACGCCCTGGCCGAGCACCGCCCGCTCGAGGCGATGGCGCTCTGGCAGGGGCTGGTGGCCGCGCGCTGGTCTTTGTTGGATGTGCTCGACAGCGATGGGCGAGCCTACACAATCCTGCGGGAGAACCCCGTCGAGGTGCGCAGCATCGTGGGGCTGAGCGAGCGAGAGCGGCAGGTCGCCTACCTGGTAGGGCGCGGTCACCATACCAAGCTGGTGGCCTATGAGCTGGGCCTCTCACCCTCGACGGTGCGCACTCAATTGCGCTCGGCGATGCGCAAGCTCAACGTCGAGGGCCGCGCCGGGCTGATTCGTCTGGTCAGCGCGGTCTTTGAGGCTCAGGGCCCGGTCCCAATCGAGGACACCTCCCTGCTCGCCCTCGCCAACCGACCCTGCCACCTTCCGCTGGGGCTCAGCGAGGCGGAGCGTGACGTCGCGCGTCAGGTCTACGACGGCCTGAGCAACGAAGATATCGCCGCGCGTCGGGCTACCTCGTCGCGAACCGTGGCCAACCAGCTCCGCGCAATCTACGCCAAACTCGGGATCAACTCGCGCGAGGAGCTCATCGCACGGCTCAGCGGCGACTCCCGCTAGAAGCGCTGGCTCCGGGTGTACACGCTCCACTGCTTCGGGCTCCGGTCCGCGACCTGTTGAAGCCTGAGCGCGCTGGCCGCGCTAATGCGCCCGGGGCGGTAGGTATTGCCGGTGCACGGCGCGTCCTGCAGCACGCGGTAGAACACGCAGGCGGCCAGGTAGGCGCCGGCCAGGTTGGCGTGGTTGCCGTCAGGGGCGTGCAGGCGTTTGGCGGTGTTTTGTCCGTAATAGTGATGCCAGGCGGTGCCGACCGGCGAGACCAGGGCGTTCGAGCGTTGGGCGCCCGTGGCGAACGCGCGGTCCAGCGCCTCTTGCAGGCGCATCGGCGAGGTAAAGCGCGTTTGTCTTTGGAAGTATGGGTCGTCGCCGTGGCGCGCCCAGGTGGCGTAGATGACCGGGGTGGCGCCGGCCTCGGTGGCGGTGGACGCCAGCAGGTCGAGCGATTGGTAGAACTGCTCGGGGTTGAGCGCGGGCGTGAGGCTATGCTCCTGCAGGACCACGAAATCCCATCCGTCGCCCTGAATAGTCGCGTTGGTGCCAGGCCGGCGAAGGTGGTCGCTCAGGCTCGCCCCGCCAATCGTCAACGCCTCAACCCAGATGGGCGTCCCATTCGCCTCGCCCAGCCGCTGCACCATACCCGGCACGTCGTGGACGTAGGTGTGGCTATTGCCGATAAAGAGCACCCGGAGCGCCTGCGGGGGCGGGGCGTCGTAGATGCGCTCGGGCGGGGCGGGGGCGTTGAGGCGATAGCCCGCCGAGTAGGCGACGAAGGTGCCCAGGGCGAGCAGGGCGGTGATGAGGATGGCGACGCGGATGGGCGTTAGTTTTTTCATGGCAGGGCTCGTCAAATTGGGCGGCGTGGCTGGGGGCGCACTATGGCCGATGGAGGGCGTGGGACGCAATGATGTTGGTCGCGAGACGCAACGCCCCGCGACCCCGACCAGCTTGTCTGGTCGGTGAGTAAGACTGATGGCTGATCGGCGCCTTGGCGGCGCTTGAGATCGGCCGTCAGTCTGGGTTCACCCGCCGGGCAAGCCGGCGGGGGTCGGCGCGGGGCGCGCGGGGCTGCAGCCGTCAGTCTGGGTTCACCCGCCGGGCAAGCCGGCGGGGGTCGTTGCGAATCGCCGAGGCGTCGCGAAACCAAGGCGTCCCAAACACCGCGCACCCGAAGCGCCTCGGCGAAAGCAACAGTAGATCTTCCCCTGGGGGAAGATGTCGCGCGGAGCGCGACAGAAGGGGGCGTGGGGGACCTGCGAGGCGTGGGGCGAAGCTTGTGTGGGGTTGGAGTAGTCGGGTGGGTTGCTTGCCAGACCTTGAAGGTCTGGCTCCGGAATTCCAGGGCAGCGCAGCGTAACCTACGGCGCCCTGCGCCAGCAGCGACCCCGACCAGCTTGTCTGGTCGGTGAGTGGGACTGATGGCTGATCGTCGTCCTGCGCCGCGAAACCCAACGCACCCAAAACAGCCGGTTGCGCCCAATCCCAGAACGCCGTAACTTATCTGCACACGCAGTAAAATTTATCGGCCAGCCCAGCGGGGGCGGCCCTTTGCATGGAGAGAACCATGAGCACGAATGTGCAGTTGACGAACCTTCTGAACTATCGCCAACCCACCGCGGGCGCGATGCTCTTTGCGCTGAATAAGCAGCACGCGCGCCTATGCCCGCAGGCGGGTCAGCCGGCCGAGATCGACAACGCCGAGCTCAAGCGCATGGTCGAGGAGGCCATCGCGGCCAATACCGAGAGCCGGGCGCTGGCCTTCGACTGGCGAAACCAGCGAAAGGCCGCGCCGCTGCGGCGCGAGGGCATCGCCGAGGTCGACGCGCGCGCCGACCGCGCGCTGAGCCAATTGGCGCGGGCCGTCGCGAATTGGGCCGAGCTTGAGCTCGACCACCCGAACCGCCAGATGGGCCGCCGGCTGCAGGCCGCGCTGTTCCCCGAGGGGGTCGGGGTGACGACCTCGCTGCGCTACGAGGACCAGAACGCCGCGATCGACGAGCTCCTGGGGCGGCTTCGCCGGGATTTTTCGACCGAGAGCAACGCCCTGGGCCTGCAGCTTTACATCACGCAATTGGCGGCGGTGAACGCCGAATATACTGAGCGCCTGTCGGGGCTAAAGACCGACGCCGTCACCTACGACCAGGTGCAGGAGGCCCACCGCGTCGGGCTGGATGCGTATTTCGCGGTGATCCTGCGGGTGTGGAACGATTATTTGCAGGACCCGGCCACGCGCGCCAAGCTGTTGGCCCCGGTCGACGAGCAGGATCAGCGCGTGCGCGCGTATTATAAGCGCCGCCGGGTCGCCCCGCCGATCGACCCGGAGACCGGCGAGGTGCTCGACGAAGAGGCCGGCGGGCCGGAGGCGGGGGAGCCGGCCGAGCCGGTCGCCGACCCGAGCCCGGCCCTCGACATGAGCTAACCCGCGCCGAGCGCTAATCACGACGCCCCGGGCCGCCTCGAGCGGCCCGGGGCGTCGTGTTTTGGCCCGAACTCGCATTTTATGCCAGCCCTGGGGCCCCGACCCCACCAGCCCCCCCATCCGGATGCCCCTCTTAGCCCTCGCGCTCTCAAAAATGGGGCATACCGATGCCCCCCTGAGCCCCCCTGGGGGGCTCAAGCCGGGGGTTCTATGCCAGCCCCAGGGCCCCAACCCCTCTGGGCACCCCATCCGGATGCCCCAAAAAAATCCCGCGTCGCGGCGAAGGGGGGATCTGTATGGGGTGCGTGGTGGCCTTGGAGGGCTAGAGCCGGCATAAAATGACAGGGCTGGGGGCTGTGGCTGTTAGTCTGGTTCACCCGCCGGGCAAGCCGGCGGGGGTCTGCGTAGGGGTCTGCGTGGGGGTCTGCGTGGGGGTCTGCGTGGGGGTCTGCGTGGGGGTCTGCGTGGGGGGCGCGGGGGCGCGGGGGCTGTGGCTGTTAGTCTGGTTCACCCGCCGGGCAAGCCGGCGGGGGTCGGCGTGGGGGGCGTGGGGGCTGTGGCTGTTAGTCTGGTTCACCCGCCGGGCGAGCCGGCGGGGGTGGTCGTGGCGAATCGTCGAGGCGTCGCGAGATGCAACGCACCGCGTACCCGAGGCGCCTCGGTGAAAGCAACGGAGTTGTTTGCCAGACCTAGAAGGTCTGGCTCCGGATACAAGCCGGCTCCGGATACAAGTCGGCTCCGGATACAAGTCGGCTCCGGGGGAAGGGGGGCCGGCGTCAGCCGCTCATCGGCAATGCGGCGGGATCTCGTTGACCAGCACGTCGCGTGGGCGGCACCCGTCGGACTCGCCGACGATGCCCTCGCTGGCCATGCGTTCGACCATGCGGGCGGAGCGGTTGTAGCCGACGCGCAGCTTGCGCTGGATCATCGAGATGGAGGCTTTTTGGGATTCGACGACGATGCGTACGGCGTCGTTATAATATTCGTCTTTTTCCCACTCGTCCTCGGGGTTGCCGCCTTCGTCGTCTTCGTCGTCGGTGGCCAGGATGGACTCGTCGTATTCGGCGGTGCCCTGGCTGCGCAGGAAGTCGGCGATCTGGTGGATCTCGGTCTCGGAGACGTAGGCGCCGTGGACGCGCTTTAGGTAGCTGGTGCCGGGCGGGACGAAGAGCATATCGCCGTTACCGAGCAGGCTCTCGGCGCCGTTGGAGTCCAGGATGACGCGGCTGTCCGTCTTGCTCGTAACGCGCAGGGCGATACGGGTGGGGAAGTTCGCCTTGATAAGCCCGGTGATGACGTCGGTCGAGGGGCGCTGGGTGGCCAGGATCATGTGGATGCCGGCGGCGCGGGCTTTTTGGGCAAGGCGCGCCACGGCCTGCTCGACGTCCTTGGAGGCGGTCATCATAAGGTCGGCGAACTCGTCGATGACCACGACCAAAAACGGCATGCGCTGGTGGCGCGGGGAGCCGTCGTCCTGGATGTCGAGCTCGCGCATGGCGGCGGATTCTTCCTTGCCGTCGAGCGCGTCGAGCTCGGCCTGCTTGGTCAGGCGCTCGACCTTTTTGTTGTAGCCCTTCAGGTTACGCACGCCGAGGTCGGCGAGTTTTTGGTAGCGCCGCTCCATCTCGTTGACGGTCCAGTTCAGGGCGATGGTCGCCTGGTTGGGGTCGGTCACCACGGGCAGCAGCAGGTGCGGGATATTCTCGTAGATATTGAACTCGAGCATCTTCGGGTCGACCATGATCATGCGCACGTCCTCCGGGGAGTTCGTGTACAAGAGGCTGACGATCATGGTGTTGACCGCGACCGACTTACCCGAGCCGGTGGCACCGGCGACCAAAAGGTGCGGCATCTTGGCCAGGTCGGCGACGACCGGCTCGCCCTCGGTGCCTTTTCCGAGCGCCATGGGGAGCTGCATCTCCTGATTTTGGAAGACGTCGTCGGCGATGATCTCTTTGAGCCACACCATCTCGCGGGTCGGGTTGGGCACCTCGATGCCGACCACGCCCTTGCCGGGGATGGGCGCCACGATTCGCACGCTCAGGGCGGCCAGGCCCATGGCCAGGTCGTCGGAGAGCCCGGCGATCTTCGAGATCTTGACGCCCGGGGCGGGGCTGAACTCGAACATCGTGATGACCGGGCCGGGGCAGATCTCGACCACGGAGCCCTCGACCTTGAAATCGGCCAGGGTCTGCTCGATCTGTGCGGCCATCTGGCGCAGGGCGTCGGTGTCGATCTCGACGGCGTCGCCGTCGTCGAAGTCCAGGAACGTGATCGGCGGCAGCTCGTATTTGCCCTTCTTTTTGGGCTTGAAGAGGATGCCGTCGCCGTCGTCAGCCGACAGCATTTCTTTTTTCTCGCGCGAGCGCTTCTGGCTCTCGCTCTCGACGATCTGCGGGCCGAAGTCGGCGTTCACCGGGCCCGAGGCCTGCTTCTCTTTGCCCATATCGATGACCTTGGAGTCGCCCGCCGGGGCCGGCTTGGCGGCCTCCGCGGGGCTCTCGTCGTCTTCGACATGGCGGATAACGATCTCGGGCTCCGTGGCCAGGGGCTCGCCCATCTCCCACTCGCCAGAGTCGGCGGCGGCCGCGTCGGCGGCGTCTGCGACCACGGTGATCGCGGCCTCGTCGACCTTGTCGTCGCTCTTCGATTTGCTCTTCTTCTTGGATTTCTTCTTCTTCGACGCCTTCTCTTCCTCTTCGAGGTCGAGCTCGCTGCGCAGCAGGCTGGTGATGGTGCCGGTGAGCTTTTCCTGCACTTCCTTCTCGGGATCGTAGTCGTATCCCTGCTCGATCAACGGCTTGAGCGAGAGCTCGGCGGCGATGCGCGCGGGGTCGTCGGCGTCCAGGCCCTGCAGGGCCATCAGCTCGGCGCGGGCCTCGGCGAGGCGCTCTTTATAGAGTTTTCGCACGGTGCGTTTGTGCTGCACCCAGGCGCTGAAATGATGGATCTTGGCGGTGATTTTGCGCACCAATGCGCCCAGGCTCATATCGGTGGCGAGCATCAGGCTCAGCAGCAAGGTGCTGATGCCGAGGATGCTGGCGCCGACGGTGCCCACCAGGCCGCGCGAGATCTCGGCGGTCAATTCGCCGACGAGTCCGCCGGGCATATGTCCAAAGAGGGTGTGCTCGACGAAGGCGAGGTGGCAGAGCATCGCGCCGGCTAAAACGAAGAGCAATTGGCCGGCGATCTCGGACCATTTCCACTCGATCAGCCGCCCGACGATCAGCATAAAACCCAGGTACCAGAGCAGGGCGTCGAAGAAGAAGACGCCCACGCCCACCAGGTAGAGCAGCAGGTCGCCCAGGTGCACGCCGACCGGTCCGATCAGGTTGCTGGGCGGGCCCGCGCCGCGGATGTCGGCGGGGTCAAAGCTTAAGACCGACAGCAGGATGACCAGCGCGAGCGCGATCAAGATCAGTCCACCGACCTCGCGCCCCAGCGCCATCGACTTCGATGAATAGGCGGGCGTCGCGTCCTTTTTGGAGGAAGACTTCTTCTTCGAAGACTTCTTCTTGGTGGATGACTTCTTTGCGATCGTTTTTTTTGCGGCGTCTGCCGTGGTTTCTGAGGCCATGGTGCTCTTCTCCGTGGTGGCCGATTCCGTCGCAGTTTGGCCCCAGAACCCGAAGGTCTGGGGCAAAATCGCTGGGGGGGAATCGCTCGTTTTATCGCATCCTTGCGATCGAGCCGCGCCTCAAATCACCGGTAAATAATGAAGGGTCCGGTGAGGCGCGGGGTATCCTGCAGGCAGGTTATCATGGTTCGGCGGCGCGTCAATTTTGTCGACTCAGGCTCAGACGTGAACCAATACGACCTCTTGGAAGAGGGCGGAGTTGTCGACGCCGGTGACGCCGGCGAACTCGTCGTCCAGGCGCGCCAGGGTCGCGACGACCCAGCGGGTAAAGAGCACATTGGAAGAGGGCGGCATCTTGGCGCTGAGCTGGTCCAGGAGCGGCTTGAAGAAGGCGGTGCCGCCTTCGGCGTCCCAGGGCGCTTGATTGATCTTCTGGATAAGCTGGGCGATCTCGGCGCCGTCCAACGGGTCGATGCGCGGCTCGTCGCCCAGGATAAATCGAGCCAGCCAGGTCGCAAAAAAGACGTCGAAGGTCGTGGTCGTCTCGTTATTGGCCAGCAGCTCGGAGTCCAGCGTTTCGCTCAGTGACCGCGGGGTCTGCTCGATGATCCCGAAGAGCCAGATCTGTTTGAAGGCGAGCATGCCGATGCGCACCGCGGCGGCGTCGAGCTGGTCCTGAGATTTGAAAATCTCGAAGCTTCGCCAATCCCAGGCGAAGGTCGGGCGCGGGCGGTCCAGGGACTCGGCCAGGGCGCGCTCGTCTTCGTTGAGCAGCGAGTAGCGCTCGCCGTCGATCAGGGTCAGCGCGGGGCGCTCCTCGAGGCTCGCGAGCTGCGCCTGGAGTTTGCGCGGCAGCGAGAAGCCGACCTGGAAGATGCGTTTGACCGGCACGCTGGCCAGGGTCTCGGCGGCGCGCGCCATCTCGGCGCGGCTCAAGAATTCGAGGCCAAGGCTCAAATAGCCCAGCGTGCGACGCGCGACCTCGCGGCCACTCTCGACTTCGCCCGGCTCGATGCCGTCGGCCATCATGGTGCGGTTTGTGAGCGCGCCGATCTGATAGATGATGCTCTGAATCTGCCGGGGGTCGTCGATGGTGTTCAGGACGCGGTAGACGAAGAACTCCTCGTCGAGCTCATCCTCGACCACCACGGGCAGGTCGATATTTTTGGGCAACGCGCGCTCGATAAAGGCGTCGAGGCTGGGCTTTTTGTCCAGGCTGTCGCGGAATTTCGCCGGGTCGAGGTATTGGTAGGCCTCCATGGCCTCCTCGCGGCTGACGAATCCGAACTCCTCAAGGCGGCTATTTCGCCATTTATAGGCGTATTCCTCCATCTCGCTCATCAACTCCCAGCGCGTGGCCTCAAAGAGGGTCCACACCAGGACGCGGTCGACCGCGTAGGTGCGCTCGACGAGCGCGCGCATCAGCGCGGCGCGGTCTTCGTTCTCGGGGTAGACCAGCGCGTAGGCGCCGTCCGGGCTCATCGAGACGTTGCCCTCGAGGTGGTCCGGGATGCGGCCATCGTCGAGGTCTTCGACGTGCAAGAAGGATTTGAAATAGATGGAGATGACCTCGGCGTCGACCTCGCGCATCACCTTTTTGAGCTTCTCATCGCTCGCCTCGGTGACGATGGCCAGCAGCCATTTCTCCATCTTCTCGGGGATCAGGCGGTCGCGGGTCCAGCAGTCGAAGTCGACGAAATTCTGGATCTGGGCGGGCGTGGCGTAGTGGATCAGATCGTGGGTCTGATCCCAGCCCGCCGACTTGATGAGTTGATAAAAAACCTGGGCGTCCAATTGCTCAAAGAACCCCTCGGGATCATCCATGTCGAGGATGGCCTTGATCTGTTCGGTAGGCTCTCCTGGCGGCAGCGAGCGCGTCACATGACTCAGGGGGGAGTCGGGGCGATGCGCGTCCAGGTTAATGATTTTATCACTCATGATTTGACCGCCTTAAAAGTACGTCGGTTGATTGCGCGAATAAAAATACCCACGATATTTTCGTCTGGATTACTCAGCCAGTCGTCGCTCGATGAGGTCCAGGGTCTCCTGGACGCCGTAGAGGCTGACGAAGGTGCCAATTCTGGGGCCGCGTTTTTGGCCCAGGAGCAGGCGATAGAGCGTGGCGAACCACTTGCCCAATTTGACGCCGTGGTCCTTGCCTGCCTGGTAGCAGGCGTTCTGGATCTCGTCGGCGTCGTTGCCCTCGTATTGCTCCAGGAACGCACGGAATTGGGCCAATGAGGGGAGCATCTCCTCTTCGGGCAGGGCGTATTCGAGGGTCGGCACGACGAAGTCGCGGTTATAGCGCAGGGCGCGCACGATCATATCGTCGATGACCGCCTCGTTATTGCGGGCGCTGTCGTCGTAGCGAAGCAGGTAATCCCAGACGATCTGCTTGTCGTCGGTGCCCAAAACGTTCACCAGGTTGAGCAGCATCGAGTAGGTCACGTCCGATTCGAAGTCGACCGTCTCGCCGGCCACGACCTTGTCGTGGTCGATAAACCAGGCCGGGTTGTCCATGCGCGCGTCGGAGTCGTCGCGCCCGAACTCCTGGCGGTCCTTGAGGTATTTGTCCACGCTCTGCGGGATGACGTCGAAGTGCAGCTTCTTGGCCTTTTGCGGGCTCTGGAAGATGAACCAGCTTAAACTCTCGAGCGGGCCGTATTCCAGCCATTGGTCGATGGTCAGGCCTTTGCCGACGCTCTTGGAGATCTTCTGGCCGTTCTCGTCCAGGAACATTTCGTAGAAGAGGCCTTCGGGCGGCTCGCCGCCGAGCGCGGTGACGATCTTGGCGCTGAGTTCGGCCGACTCGATAAGGTCTTTGCCGTACATCTCGTAGTCCACGCCGAAGACATACCAGCGCAGCGCCCAGTCGACCTTCCAGCCGACTTTGGTGTTGCCATCGGTGACCGGCATGCGGCCTTCGTGCCCACACGAGGGGGTGTTGCGATAGTCCTGGTCGCAGATATAGCTGAGCTCGCCGGCCTCGGGGTGCGTGTCGACGACACGGGTGGAGTTGACCTTCCCGCAGTTCTGACAGATCGGGAAGAAGGGGCTCCAAGCCTCGCGATTCTCTTTGCGCAGCGTGGGCGTGATGATGTCGCGCACGGCCTCGTAATTCTCAAGAATCTTGAGCAATCCTTCGTTGAACTCACCGCCGCGATATTGGTCGCTGGAGGCTTTGAATTCGTATTCAAAGCCGAAGGAGTCAAGGAAGCTGCGCAGCTTCGCGTTCATATGACCCGAGAAGCTCTCGTGCTCACCGAAGGGGTCCGGGATATCGCAAAGCGGCTTGCCCAGGTGCTCCAGGATAAGCTCCTGGTTGGGGATATTCTCGGGGACCTTGCGCAGGCCGTCGAGGTCATCGGAGAACGCGTACAGGCGCGTCTTCATGCCCGACAATTGCTCAAAGGCGTAGCGGACCCAGAGGGTGCGCGCGACCTCGCTGAAGGTGCCAATATGCGGCAGGCCGCTGGGGCCAAAGCCGGTCTCAAAGAGGACGTCCTCGTGTTTTCGTCCGCCGCGTTTTTTTTCGCGCTCGATTTTGGCCAGGATTTTACGTGCTTCTTCGAAGGGCCAGGAATTGAGATCGGCGGATAATGGGTCTTGAGACATCGGAATTCCTCTCGATTGCGAGATTAGCGTCGTGAGCTGCGAAGGGGGTTAATATCGGTGGTGCTCCGAGGTGACAGGCGCGATTCTCGTCGAGAAAATCCGCGTGTAATACGGGCACCTCGCGCCTTTTATGGTGTGCGGCTTCGCTTCGTCAACCCCGTGTAGACTTTTCGCGATGAGCTTATTACATTTCTGTGACCTTTCGGGCGCCGACAATCTGGGTGAATGGGTCCAAAGTCATGCCTGTCAGCGATGCTCTTGACGGGTTAGGGCGACGCCGTAAATGCTGGGCTTTTGATTGATTGTGCGCGGTTTTATGGTTACTGTTAAATTGCGATGTATGGGCTTCTAGAAAGTTTTGAGGAGAGCGGTCGGTGAATATTGAAATTAGGTCAATTCTACCTGCTCATCGCCCGCAACAATTGCTCGCGCATATCGAAAAAACGGGGTGCAGTTGGACCCGCAGCGCCGTGCGCCCTGAGATGCTCGCGCAGGTCTTAAAGGTTCAGACGGAGCCCGCGATTGTCTTGATTCAGGCCGAGGGGGATATTCACGCGATATGTGAGCTGCTGACATCGCTCTTGCCCCAGACGGCGAGCTGTCCGCTGCCGCCGTATATTCTGGTGATGGGGGTCGGCGACGAGGTCGATGGGGTGATGCGCCTCTATGCATCCGGCGCGGATGAGGTTCTCCCGACGGTCCTCAGGGAGCCCATTCTGCACAGCCGCACCGAGGCGACCGCGCGGCGATTGCGCCGTGCTCAGGAGGTTCAGCGGATTCGGGTTCGCCTCGAACAAGGCCAGGAGCGCGCCAATGTAGGGAGTTGGTATTGGAACGCGCTGACCCTGGAGACCTGGTGGTCGCCGCAGATCTACGAACTTCTGGACCTCGATCCATCGGCGGGCACGCTGAGTTTTCCGGAGGTGCTCTCCCACCTACATCCGGACGATCGTGTCGCCTTCGAGAAGGCCGTTGAGCTTTCGGTTGAGACCAAGCAGCCCTATGCCCTGGAGTTTCGCGTCCTCCTTGAAGGCGGGGGGACCCGCAGGATTTATTGCGAGGGGCGGCCCACCTACGACGAGCAGGGTCAACTCCTTGAGTACGAGGGGGTGATGCAGGATATCGAGGCGCGCTGGCAGACCGAGTCAAAGCTGCGCCGCCAGGAGATCGTGCTCGGGTATATCAGCGAGCAGTTGCCCGCGGCGCTCTACCAGATTCGTCAATTCCCCGATAACTCCGTCGCGTTGGAGTACGTCACCGTCGGCAGCGTCAAAGGATTTGAGAAACTCGCCGAATATAAGGGCGATGATATCACTCAGTACACCTACGAGATCATTGAGGAAGACCGCCCGAGGTTGCTCAGGTCGACGATGCGCGCCGCCGCCGAGTTGAAGATGTGGGTCGATGAGTTTCGGGTGATTGACGATAACGGGGAGATCCGCTGGATCGCCGGGCAGTCGACGCCCGAGAAATGCGAGGATGGCTCGATTTTATGGCGCGGCGTCTTGATCGACATCACCGAGCGCAAGCTGCTCAACGACCAGGTCCAGCAGGCCGACCGACTCTCGACCATCGGCACCATGGCCGCCGGCATCGCCCATGAGATCAATAATCCCCTGGTCTATCTGCTGGGGAATGTGCAATTCGTGCTGGAGTCGCTTGAGAGCGAGGTCTTTGACGGCGACACGATTGAGGCCGCCGATATCGTCTCGATCGTCGGCACCGAGATTCAAGAGATGCGCCGCGCGTTGACCGCGGCGTATAGCGGGGCGCAGCGAATCAGCGTCATCGTCGAGGACCTGATGACGTTTGGGCGCTCAAGCCCGGTCACCGATGAAGCGGTCGACCTGCGAAAGATTTGCCGCTCGGCCGCGCGCATGCTCGACAGTCAGATTCGCCACCGCGCGACGCTCTTCTGCGAGTTCGAAGACATCCCGGAGTTCGACTCAAATGGTGGCCAATTGCGCCAGGTCCTGGTGAATTTGCTGCTCAACGCCGCCCAGGCCATGCCCGAGGATTCGGTCGACAAGAATAAGATCTATCTGCGCATCGCCGAGCGCGATGGGTATGTGATCATCGAGGTCGAAGACAACGGGCCGGGCATCTTGGCGCGCGATAAACGCCGGCTCTTTGAGCCGTTCTTCACGACGAAATCACGCAGCGATGGCACCGGCCTGGGGCTCTATGTCTGCCGCAATATCATCAAGTCGATGGGCGGCAAGATCGAGGTTGAGACGACGGTAGGCGAGGGCAGCACCTTTCGGGTGATCCTGGCGATTAATTAGCCATCCTGGGCTTTCCCGCGCGTCGAAGAAAATCTTCTCGCATCTTTCGCCATCCGATCTATAATGCGGCCACGGCCTCCCTATATGCTTGCATAAACTCGGTATATCTTTAGGGTGGGGGCTATATTCTTCGTGGAGTGGGTTGTGTGGTCGCTCGAGATGATGAAGTCATAATCTTGCAATTAATGAAGTCAAAATTCGGTCGTCGCCTCTGGCAAACACCTATTGCGCGCCCAACTCTGCGTTGGGCGGCGTTTGGGGTGACACTGTTGTTGCTCGGGGTCATTGGGGTGGGGAGCGCTGCTGCCCAGGGCCAAAACGAGATGGCGTCGGCCCAGGCGCGCACCGCCCAATATATCTTCGTGATCGATGATTCGGGGAGCATGAGCCGCCAGATCTCGCGTGAGGGGCCTGCCGCCGACCCGGATCGCCTCGCCGTTTTCGCGGTGCGCTCAACCCTGAGCATGCTCGACTCGGTCGACGAAGCGACGGTGGTGCGCCTTAACGGCAGCAACGATGGCGAACAGATCGTGCCCATCGCGCCGCTCAAGCAGAATCGCAAGGCCCTCGAAGACAAGCTCTCGCTCAAGGGGGCGCTGGCTGAATACGCCGGGCGAAGCACGCCATGTGCCGATTCGCTCGCCCAGGTCAAAGAGGCGCTCAACGCAGCCTACCGGCCCAACGTCGCCCAGGTCGTGATGTTTATGACCGACGGCGCCTGCAACGGGACGAAATTCTCGGGCGACTCCTTTCTCAAAGGCCTTAAATCGGCCGACGACGAACTCTTTAAATTCTATTTGCTGCGCTTCGACGGGCGCGCCTATACCCGCGACTTGGCCCAGCTCGCCGAGCGCACCGGCGGCATGTCGATCGTGGTCAACGCCGAGGACCCGACCGGGATTCTTGAGCCCTTCGCCAGCGCGCTGTCTCGCTCGCAGGGCTATGAATCCTACCTTCTGACGCCTAAAAAACACGAACTCGCCGCCCATAAGGGCGCGCGGCGCGTGCGCCTGCTCGCTGTGGCGCCCGATAAGGGTAAAGCCCTCGAATTCTCCATCGACCCGGCCCGACAGGGCGATAAACCAAAGGTCATCGGCACCCCGAATACCGGCGTGCATCAATTCGAGGACGGGCGCCGCTATCGCTACGCGGCGCTGGATTATCGCCCCGGCACGGTGCCGGTGACGGTGAGCGTCAAGGGCGCGGGCAACGATTGGAAGGTCGTCGCGGTGCCGGAATATCGCCTCTTCGTCGAGATGAAACTGCGCAGCGGCGGGTGCGCCGCGAAGGCCGGGCGCGCGGGCGCGTCGAGCCTGAGCTACGCCGAGGTCGGCAGCCAGATTTGCGCCGAGGTGCGCCTGGTCAACGACGAAGGCGCGATCGTGACCGCGGCCGTGGCGAGTCGGGGGAGCGAGGCGGTGGTGCAATATCAGCAGCCCGGCGAGAAGTCGGCGCGCGCGCTCCCCGCAGCGCGCCAGGGCGACGAGGCGCGCTTTCATTTTGAGCGCTCCAACCTCGTCAAAGGCGACCATATCATCCGTCCCATCGTGCGCCTGGCGGTGCCGGGGCAAAAGGGCGCGACCATCGCGATCAAGGGCGCCGCCCACGCCCTACAGGTCAGCTCCTTAACCATCGAGGCCAACCCCGATCAGGTGCAATTCGGCGCGTTGACGCCGGGCGCCAGTGAGTTTTCGGAGCTTAAAATCTCGGGCAATTTCCCGGCGACCGCCGGCCGCCTGGTCGTGCAAAATCGCAAGGATGTTCCGGAGTGCGTGAGCTTCGCCCTGAGCGGCGTGGAAGAAGGAAAGACCCAGAAGATCACCCCCGGGCAGAGCTATAAATTGGGCGTCGATGTCGCCGCCTATTGCGGCGCCTCGTCTTTTGCCCGCGATATCGAAACCGCGGTGCGCATCGAGTTTCGCCCGAGCGACTCCGGGCTTCGCCCGCCGACCCTGGTCGTGCCGGTGAAGTTCTCGCTTAATAACGAATTCGCCGCCCCGCGAAAGCTCAGCGCCAGCCTCAAGGCCGGCGACTCCGCCCTGATGAACCTCAAGGTCGACGGCAATTTTAAGACCGACGCCGAGTTCAATATTTTGCTGCCGCCGCGCGAGCAGCGCGACGCCTGGCCGTCGGGCTCAAACGATTTAGAGCTGCAGTTTTTGGACGCCGCCGGCGAGCCGATCCGTAACGGCGGCGAGGTCGCGCAGAAGGCGAAGAAGCGATTCTCGCCGGGCGGGCAGGGCGCGCCGCTGCAGGTCCGGGCGGCCTCCGACGCGTGCTGCGCCGGCGGCGTCTACCGCACCGAGCTAGTGCTCGCGCCGACCTCGGGCACCAAAGAGCCGATTCGAGTGCCGGTCGAGATCACGGTCGAAGCCGCGAGCATGTGGCAATGCTGGGGCTCCATGATTCTGTGGGCGCTGCTGGCGCTGCTGCTGATTCTCTTGTTGCTCTACGTCTATAATATGTTTCGCAACAGCCACTTCTTGAGTAAGAAGAGCCTGGTCGCCGATATCGAATTGCTCGAGTGGAACGCCACGGGCATGACGAGCAAGGCGAGCGACGGGCCGCGCAAGGTGCGCACCATCGTCGATAAGGGCTTCGGGTTTGGCCCGCGGGCGAGCGCCTGGTTTAAGGCGAATCCGCTCAAATTGGGCCTCCCCAATGACTATCGCTATGACGAAACCGTGCGCCTGATGCTCAACCCGAATCAGGCTCAACTCACGAGCTTAAAGGTGCTGGATAAGGTCGGTCATTTTGAGCAGCTCAAGGCGCGTCCGCGCACCGCGGCGCATATCTTTGCCTCCAAAAATAATGGCTTCTATGGCGTGCCCGATGAGGAAGGATTCCTCGGGGCGTTTCGCTACGAAAATCATATGCCGAGCTTGGACGGTGAGCTGGAAGTCGCCAGTTTCCGCAATGATAAATTAGTGCTTGAAGATAGTGAAAGAATGCAGGGTACTTTCGCCGGTTGGGAGATCGGTTAATTGATGCTGATAGGGAATTGATATGCCGAATAATGAGCGCGCGATTGTCGAAGAGTTGCTGACGAAACCAAGCATGGTGAGCCCCACTTTGTTTGTGGGCATCGGTGGGTGCGGGAGCGAGATCGCCGTGCGCGTCGCGCAGCATCTTAAGCGCCAGGATGACTATCATGAGCGCTACAAAGACCTGATCAAATTCGCGTTTATTGATACCAATATCAATGACCTCGAAAACTATCGGGAGCACGCCGACGAGTCCTTTCTGATCAGTAATTTTGAGAAGGAAGAGTACGCGAATCTGGCCGGCGGAAAGCTCTTCTTGGAGGCCGACGACTATTTCACCCAATGGGTGCCCCAGGACTATCGCTTCCGCGCCGGAGACACCGCCGGGGCGGGGCAGATTCGCATCGAGTCGCGCCTGGGCTCCTATTATCAGATGAAGCATAAGGGCATGCTCGCGCGCTTTCGCCGCCTGCTTGAGTCGATGAAGAATCACAACCACGGGCATCGCCGCCTGCAGACGACCGAGATTCGCATCGTGATGTGTTATTCGGTCGCCGGCGGCACGGGCTCGGGTAGTTTCTTGCCGCTCGCCTATGCGTTGCGCGACCAGGCCAAGGAGCTTGGCAAGCCCACGATGATCGGCGTCACGGTGATGCCGGCGGTCTTCGAGGACAAAACCGGCGCCAATAAAGACGGCACCTTCGCCAACGGGTACGCCGCGCTCAAAGAGACCGAGCACCTGATGAAATTGGGCTCGCCGGAGTCGCGCTTTTACCCCGAAGACGGCATCGAATTTCATTATAACCCGGGCGATACCTCGAAGCGGCGCGTGTATCAGCAGCCCTTTGACTTCATGTATATTATCGACCGCCCGGAGTCCTATAGCCTCAAAAAGCCGGTGCAGGCGGCCGCCGATGGCCTCTATCTGCAGCTATTTACGCCGCTCTTTAAGGTGCAGATGGGCGATTATGATAATTATACCCAGCACCAGCGCTTTCTGGTCCCCCACGATTTCGAGGGCAAGGGGATCGTGGGTTATACCCAATATTATGGCTCCTTTGGCTCGGCGGTGCTCCTGGTGCCCGTCGACGGACTCGTCGACTATTGCGCGCGCTCGGCGGCGCTCAGCCTGATGCGCTCGAGCTTTTTGGGGAGCATCCCCGGCGGCAAGGTCTATAGCCCGCTTCGCAGCAACGCCGACGGCTTCTATCAGGTCACCGAGATGGACGGCGAGAACGCCGCGCCCATCCATTTGGCCGACTTCGCCAAGCGCGACTCCGAGACCCAGAAACGCCTGCGCGACCGACTCTTCCAAAAGCGCGTGCGCCTGCTCGCGGCCTGCGAGCACGAAGATGGCTCGTCGGCGCAATTTATGGAGATCTTTCGCCACGGCCATCAGCCTGGCCGCTTCCCGAAGATCGACGGGAAGGTCGACGTCGACGCCGACGCGGAGCGCCAGGAGCGCGAGAACCTCGGCCAGGGCGGCATGAAATATTCCATCGGGGCGATACTTTTGGAGTCCGTGGGCGGCGACCCGTGGCCCGGGCTGACGAAATTTGCCAACGCCGCGATTCAAAACGAGATGAAGAGTGGCATCGAGCAGACCCCCTACGAGAAGAATAACGACCTGGCCTATTGGCGCTCGGTGGTGTCGAGCAACACCCGACGGCTCACCCAGGTCGGCACGAATATCATCGAGAATGGGTACCACGACCCGCGCATGAAGGTGTTGATCCCGGGCATGCGCGAACTGGTGGACCTCGACTTTATGAAGAACGACGCCGGTGAGGTGAACCTGGCCGCGCAGCGCTACGCCGCGCTGAGCGTGCTCGACGCGCTCAAGGCCGAAGACCCGCGCATCGCCGAGCCCAAGCCGCCGCAGATCGACCGCGACGAGGGCGACCGCATCAAGGAAGACGACTTCAAGCGCATCATCGGCCAACTCTACGAATACGAGGCGGCCAAGGCGTTTTATGAGGTTCAGAAGTCCTTCTTGGCCCAGCGCGCGACCTTCCGGAATAACCTGCTCGGCCTGGCCGAGCAGTTGCGCGGGTTGGAGCAGGGATTTGACTCCTTCGCGCGCACCAAGCAGAGCGAGAACGAGCGGCTGCGCGTCGAGGGCGATGACTCGGCGAATCAATATATCATCGACACCGAGGCCCTGCAGATCGAGAACGGCCGGCGGATGTGGGACTTCTATTACGAAGACGAGATCGACACGCTTAGCGAGTTGAGCCTGCAGAGCAAGCCGATTCAAACGCGCCTAAACGGCGTGCTTCGGATGATGAGTCTGCAGACCGGCGTCGGTAATTCGGCGAAGCTGCAGCGCATCTATGAGTCGCTCCTCGAGTATATCGAGGGCTTCTTAAAGACCCGCATCGGCGGCGATCCCAAGTCGCAGGACCCGTCGCGGCGCAACGGGCTTCGCCTCGACCAGGCGCTGCGCCTGGAGGCCGAGTATCGCGCGCTGTATCGCAGCAATCAGGAGGAGATCGACGCCAAGGGCGCGCAGGCGATTCGCGACGCCGTCGCGCGCTATCGCAGCCGGCCCGAAGAGGAGCAGATCAACCTGGGCGACGACGTCTATCAGGAGTATTTCCGCGATAAAGTCTCGCGCATTCAATCCGAAAAGGCCGCGCTCTTGTGCAGCTTCGACGAGTCGCGAAGCGAGCAGGGCGGTGTGCGTCCGAATCATATCTTTTTGGGGCTTAAGTCGCGCGATTTCGGCGACCCGGATATCGAGGCGGCCATCACCAGCGTGGAGTCGGCGGGCATCAAATGGCTCGACGACGAGTGGCATGACCCGCACGCCATCGTCTTCTACCGCGCGGTGCTCAACGTGCCGCTGTACGTCTTCGGGCGCATGCGTGAGATGGGCGAGTATTATCACCGCTTCAAGGGCATGGCGAAGCGCGCCAAGGTCCTGCATATCGACAAGAATTGGGAGAATACGCTGCCCGATCTCGACCCCGATGGCGCGCTCGAAGAGCACCGCCAGGAGTTGGTGCGCCAGCATATCGTGAACTTCGGCGTGCTGCTGACGCTCAAAGACCCTTACGGCGCGCATTCGGGGTATCTGATTCATCGGAACGGGCGTTATTTCTTGCGTGACCCGCAGCAGACCCACGCGATGGACGGCGAGGGGCTGGCCGAGCTCGGCGAGTCGCTCACCGAGGCGATTGAGCGCCTGCCGGACCTGCTCGAGGCCGAGCGCGTCAAATACCTGAGCTATCAGCAGATGCTCCAGGGTGTGCAATACGGGCTGGCGCCGATGGTGCTCGAGAAGGTCGTGAAGCTCCCCTATAAGTGGCGCAAAAGCCGCGACCAATTGCGCACCCAATACGGCAGTGAGCCCTCGCCGGAGCAGCGGCTTAAGCTCAAGGACTTCACCGATTCCTATAGCCGCATGACCGAGGCGCTTGAGGCGTTGCTCGAGCGGCTGCGCTCGATTGAGGCTGAGCAGCGGACCATCGGCGGTGTGATGGAGTCGAACCCCGCCGGGCTCCCCGACGGGATTGCGCAGTCGAACCTGCGCCAATCCATCGAAATCCTGCGCTATTTTGTCGAGGGTTGGCGCGCGATGGAGCATCCCGAGGAGAGTCGCGCGGTGGCCTCGGACTTCCGCAATATCTTCAACCCCATCGGCGAAGATCAGTTCAAGCAAACGCTTGATATTCTGCGCTCGGGCGAGATCGACCGGGCGTCGTTTAACAAACGCTCGAAGCCGTCGGCCGACCCGTCCATCGCTCCTACCACGACCGATAAAGAATGAATGAGCGACCCGATAAGCGTTTGTCCTATCCCGCGCCGAGTATCGTGCTGGGATTGGGCGACCTGGGGTTGGCGGTGCTCGAGCGTCTCGGCGAGGATTGGGAGACGCTTGAGCAAGCCGGTGGTGGGGCATCGCTTAAGAACCTGCGCCTGGTTCACCTGCGCGCCAACCCGCAGGTCGATGACGCGCGTTGGCGCGACAGCGAGCGCCAATTTGTAGAGATCGCCCGCTATACCGGCGAGGGCGACCTGCCCACGCTCGCCCTTGATTTTGTGATTTTGCGCGCGCTCGGGCTGATTCGCTACCGAAATGGCACCTATCAGGTCGCGATTCCGCGCGACCGCGGCGTGGTCGAAGTGCCCGGCGGGGCGGGGCAAGACGCGCGCGACGAGGACTATTTCGCGCGGCGTCGCTTCTTTGAGTGGAAGTCGCTTAGTCCCGACCCGATCACCTCGGTGGAGCGTCTTCGCGCAGTCAAAGAGCGCCACCCCGAAGTTGATCTTTTTATCTCACCGTTGGTCAACCGCATCCGTCAGGGGCATAGCCCGCGCGCGGTGCTCGGCTGTGTGAGTCGCTGTCGCGCGCTGGCCGAAGGGCGCGACCCCTCGCCCTGGCAATGGTTTGCGCAGGCCGTCGGCGAGCGCCAGGAATTGGCGCAGGCGGCCGGTGAGCAAACTATCTTATTCGAGCGGGACTGGCTTGAGCCCGGGGATCTGTCTGGGCTGCTCGACGGCATCTCCGAAGACCCGCGGGCGGGTTGGTCCGAGTGGGTCTATGGCCTGGGCGCCGCCGGTGCGTTGCCTGCGCTGCAGGAGCTTCAGGTCCCCGAGCGTGAGTTCTCGTTGACGCTCCCCGCGCCATTTTTGCCGCGCGGCCATGATCTAAGCGCGCCGATTTCTCCCTTCGACCTGCTTCGGGTCGATTGGGAGACGACCGGCTGGGCGACGCGTGACACCGGGATGGGCGAGGCGGTGGAGTTTGACCCGGTCGAGGTCAGCCCATTTCGACTCGGGCTCTTTGACCACGACGATTGCTCGCGGGTGCATCAGACCCACGGCGAGGAATTTCGGCAACGCCTGCGCGAGCTGGCGGTGCACACCCATCGCGGCCTGATTCGCATGTGGGTCGACCTGCAGCGCGAGCGGGTCGAGACCTCCGACGAGAAGCATAAGGCGTCGCTCTACCGCGCCAACTCGGACGACGCGCTCGATCAATCGCTCGAGATTTTGGGCGAGTTATTGGTGCGCCCGTTGATCTCGGAGACCTTCGATGAAGAGCCCGATGGCGCGCGCGCCGAGCTGGACTTTGTGCGGCGGAGCGCGGCTAATCGAGGCGATGATTCCGATGCTTACGCGCAGCGAGCGCACGGCGGGGATGCCAATCTGCCCCGGGGCGCCAGTGAGTTTTTGCGCCGTCTGGTGGTCGAAGAAAGCTCGCCCGAAAATAAGGTGCAGCATGTGCTCAACGCGCGTCTTCAGGAGCTGGGCTTTGGCTCGCCGACCAAGGCTGCGCCGGCGCGAACGCTCTTTAATGAGGTGCGCCTGAGCCCCGAAGATATCATCAACGACCTGGACTCAGGGCGGGTCGTCGGCTCGGAATTTCTCAACCAACGCAGCCCGGGTCTGCTTGAGTTGCGTAGCCTTTTGAACTCCCAAACCCGCGAGCTCTATGAGTTTTCGTTTCTCAAAGAGTATCGCAATAAGCCGGGGACCCAGGCGCCGCGGCTGACCGTCTACGTGGTCGGCGATATGAGCGAGGCGTTTTCGCGGACCTCGATGCGCACGATTTTGCGCGAGGTTCACGCCGAGTTATTGCGCGCCTTTGGCCCGATTTTTGAGTCCTTCCGCGAGGGTTTTGACCGCGCGCTCTCGGTCGTGCCGATCTTGTGGATGCCGCACCCGGCAGACTCCTTTGGCGGCAAATATCCCAATGAGAATCGTGGCGAAGAGGCCGCGATTATCGAATCGATTCAGGGGGTTAGGCGTTGGGTGGAGTCGGTGCCGCGTGGCAAGCGCTGCATTCCTCAGGTCATCATCAATAGCCGGGTGACCGATAACGCGGTGCTGTCGGTCTGGGATTCGGTGCGCCAGACCCGCGACTTCTTGAGCTTCCAGATCCGCAGCGATCTGGCCAGCGACAAGTGGCTTCGGCGCACCGCCACCGCCGCGCGCGGCGATGATCTTTTTGCGTCGTTCTCCTGCCACGAGATCTCGTTTCCGGCCGAGAAGGCGCGCGAATATTTGGCCAATCGCTTCGCCCGCCAGAGCCTCGCCCGCATTAAGCGCGGCGAGCAGGGCGGGCTGCCCAAGGTCAGCGATGCGCCGATCAGTCCGCCCAAAGTGGAGGATTTGCTCGCTGAGCCCGTGCGCTCGCTCGCCAAGGAAACCGGCAGCTCGGCAAAGGCGATGGCCGCTCGGATTCTCGGGCGCGTCGCGGTCAACGCCGACACGCGCGCCAGCCTGGTCGAATCGCGCTTCGATGACGCCTTTGAAGAGGAGCTACGCGCGCATATTTATGATGAATGGCGCGCGTTTACCCGGCGCCGCGGTCAGATGGACGAGATGGTCGACGCGCTGCGCCGGGAGACCTCGGGCGAGCTCGGGCAGACGCTGAGCGTGGTGCAAAAAGTCGGCGACCGCCTCATCGACGAGCACGCCAGCAAGGGCGGGCTCAAGCGCGCGTATGCTGGGTTTGAGGAGCTTCATGATATCGGTCGCGATCATCTGCGCGACCACGAAAGGCAACGCCTCGACAGCGAGCGAATTTGTCTGAGCCATAGCATCCCGAGCACCGACGCCCTGCAGTCCACCCGCGAGCAGGTGCTCTCGATCGCGCGTGACAAGCCCGATAATGACGCGATGAAGCTTGGCCTCCTTGTCTGGGCGATCTTGTCGCCGGTGCTCGGCGCGCCGCTGTCGTGGGGTATCGCCGAGGCCATGGAGCTGCAGGCCGAGCCGGGCGTCGCCGAGTTTTTGCTGGGCCCGCTCGGCCCGGTGGTCGGCGGTCTGCTGGTGTTTTTGCCGGTCTTCTGGCTGCTTCGCCGACATATGAATGACTATGTCGAGCGACTTCAGGGCGCGGTCAATCAGATGAGCGACGCGGTGCGGCGGGTGGTCGAGGGCGGTGAGAATCCGCTGTCCAGCGCACCCTCGATTCGCTCGTTTATGCAGGCGCGCCTGGCGCATAGCGGGGCGCTGGCGACCCGAAATTACGCCGGCCAGGTCTACGAGCGCGTGCTGCGCGACTTAAGCCACGCGGGTCGTCTGCGCCGCAGCGTTGACCTGCAGAGCGAATATTTGACCCGCCGGGCCGAGAACCTCGGCGTCCAATTTAGCATGACCGAGCTCGACGCGGGCGGCGCTGACGAGCCGTCGGATGACCTTAGCCGACTCTTTAATTCACAGTCGCGCATGCCCAGCGACCTGCTCGTGTCGTCGGAACACCTGATCGATTATTATCGCGGCCGCGTCGGCGGAACCCGCGAGATCGACCAGATGCTCGAGAAGTTTATCAAGGCCGTCGGCGGCTTTGAGAATTGGCGAAAGGTCGCGTCGATGTCGGATTCGGCCCGCATCATGGCGTTCACGCGCGCGCATTTCCAAGAGATCGTGGCCGACCCGGTCAGCCGTCAATTTGACTTTGAGGATGAACTGCGCGAGCGCCTGGTGGATTTTGTCATCACGAATTCGCCCAATATTGGCTTCGGCGCCAAATTCGTCGGCTACGAGGGGCTCGACCCCGACGGCGTTCATCTGCTGGCCGATTCGACGCTCGTTTTGCACCCGGGGCTTGAGCCGGTTTTCGACGCCGCCAAAGACGCCGAGGGCGCGCCCGCCCAGCTTCAGGGGATCAAGGTTCAGGTCGCCCGCGTGCCGCCAAACGCCGCGTATATGCTCTCGCTCGTGCAGGGCATTCGCCCGCATAGCCTGCGCAATTTGCGCCGCTTCGAATCCTTCCATCATCGCGCGCGCATGCCCGATGACCGAACCTTTCCGTTGTCTGGCGAGAGTCGCCAGAGCTGGGAGAGCATGCCGATCAATCATCTGACGGGATACGAATCCCTGCAAAATAGCATCAATCAGGACGTTCTTTATCACTCGCGAGAGCTCGAATCCTCGGCCCAGCAAATGGTGATGGACGCCGGGCAGGACGAGCCGGCGAAGGACCCGACTTCGACGGGAGGCAACGATGAATGATCTTCCCGGAGGAAACGGCTTCATCGCGGGGCTGGTCTTATTAATTCGCATGTTCATCGCCCAGATGTGGCGCTGGTTGGCCGAGGCCTTCGACCTCGCCCAGCATATCGGCCCGATGGGCGCCGCGCTGGTGATTCTGGGTGTCTGCGCGCTCGCCTTTTCGATCGCCTTTGCCATGCAGCGCCGCATCAACCGCGCGTTGATCGCCAACCCGAGCGACACGGTCTCCATCCCCATGCAGGAGCTGGCGTTCCTGCTGCCGGTGGTCGTCGTCTATGTGCTTATCTATCCGATTTTGCTCATAATTCGGGCGATACGTGCGGCCATTAATGCGATCGGCGCGCTCTTCGCGAGCAAGGATGACGCGAAAGAAAAAGAAGAGAAGGCCGAAGCAAAAGAGCCGCCTTCGGTGATCGTTGCGAGCATCGGGCCGTCGTTTTTGTGGGCGGGGTTGATCGTCGCGGCGCTCTTTGGCCTGGCCTGGCTGACCGAGCCGCTGCTTCGCTACCAACTCGGGTTGGGCGAGGGCGCGCCGGCCTGGCAATATCTGCTGCTGGGCTCGCGCCCCGAGATGCAGTGGTATATGCCCTTGCAGCGTTTTCCCTACCTGAATCTTCTGAGCTCCGCGGCGCTGTGGTTTGGCGTCTGGTGGTGGACCGCGCGAATCATCCGCGTCGTCTACGGCAGCGAGCTCGGGGCGAACCTCGCCTCGCGCATCCATAATAACCATCTGCTGGCGAGCTGGCGGACCTGGTTTGGGGCGAGCAAACTCTTTAAGGCGGATGACTCCTATCGAAGCTGGGCGTCCTGGCTATTGGTCGCGGCGGTGCCGTTTTTGGCCTGGGGGCTTGGCACGATCGCGGGCGACCCCTATCGGATGCATAGCTCGTTCTTCTCGATCAGCGTGATCCTTTGGGTCTCGTGGGCGATTCATTTGAGCCTGTCGGGGCATTGGTATTTGTCCGAACCCAAGGTCGAGGCGCCCCCCGAGGTCGAGCCCGACCCGGGCAAGGGCTGGCCCGACGTGCTCGCCGATCTCAAGACGCGGCTGCTGGTCGAGGAGCCCTATACCTTCGAGGCGCCGCGCGTCGTTCAGCCGATCGAGGCGGCCGCGCGGCCGGCCGACCGCGGGCTCATCTCGGATTTGCTCGAAGAGATCTACCCGAGCCATTCGGATAACCCCGATGCCCAAAAGATCGGGCTGACGCATATGCAGCAGAGCGTCCTGGAGACGCTCTCGCGCCAGGCTTATGTCCACCTCGACCCGCCGCCCAAAGCGGCGAGTCTGGAGCTGGGACGGGTGAGCGGGGCGGGGATTGAGGATGAGTCCGGCCAGCGCCATCGCAACCAGGTCATCCTCGCGCCCGACGGCAGCGGCAAGACCACCCTCGCCATGCTCGCCGCCTTCAACCATGCGCTCACCCACACCCGCTCGACGCTGGTCGTCACCCGCGACGAGGAGTCCGCCGAGCGCTTTAGCGAGCTGCTGCGCGCGACCCTGGAGCCCTCGACGCTTCGCTGGACGCTGCGCGTAAAAGCCGCAAATTCCAGCCTGATCTCGGATCTTAGCCAGGGTATTATCCCCGATGTCATCGTCACGAGCCTTCGCCAATTGGTGGTGTCGATCCTGGATGAGCCGCAGCTTTTTGCGCCGTTTTTAAAGACCCTGGGCCTGATTATTATCGACGACGCCGAGTCGTTTTGTGGGCCGGTCGAGGTCCATATGCAATTGGCGTTTCGTCGGCTAACGCTGCGGGTGCGCGAGCTGCTTGGCACCAATCAATTGGGCGAGGAGAGCGCGCCGGTGACCCTGATCCTGGGCACCGATTCGATGCATAATACCGCGGCCTGGCTGAAGTCATTATGCGGCATCGACGCGGTGACGCGGACCTTCGATTATAGCGACGATGGCTACGGGGACGCGTCCTCGGCCACGGGGACCGAAGCGTTGGAGGACGCCGAACCGGGGCGCTATCATCTGTTTTATCAGCTCAGCGACTTCAGCACACAGACGGGCGACGGTGTGTCGGTCGCAGACCTCATCGCCTCCTGCGAGCGCCTGGGGATCGCCTGGCATTATCACCGCTGCGGCGACGCGATGCGCCGCCACGGGCGCCGTCAGTTAAAGCTTGGCCAGGAGCCGCAATACGATGTCGAGTCGCCGCTCGACGCCTGCGTGGTCTTTTTGGAGGGGCATATCAGCACGGTGCGCCGCGAGATTCGCCACTTGAGCCGCGCGGGGCTTCGCTACCTGCCGGCCGAGGGTGAGACCGAACTCGCCGGGCCGGTGCCCATCGCCCTCATCAGCGTGGTCGACTCCGACGAGCGCATGGCGCTGACCGAGCTGAACCCGAACTCTTCGCTGGCCGAGATCGTGCGCACCTTGCCGCGCCCCGTGGTCCGCGCGCCCTTTGGACAGGCGGTCGAGGCGCATCTTGCCTCGGACCTTGTCGACACCTGGTTGGAGGTCGCCGATATCCTTGACGTTTTTGGAAATACCGCGGTTCACACGCTCTCGCGGCTGGCCGAATCCGGGCTCTTGCTCCACGAGTCGCGCACCGATCTCGACGAGGCGCATAACGAATACGAGACGAATTTGCATGTGCGCGTGCCGCTCAAAGCGGTCGCCAGCGGCAAGGAGCACGACCCCTCGTCGGTCGCGCATTTGCTGCCGCCGCGCGTCGCCCAGGTCGAGCGCCCGCCGGGGCCAAGCGTCGCCGTGCGCGACCGCACAAACCTCACCGTGCTCGAAGAAACCGACAAGATCAGCGCGCGTCATCTGTATTATCCGGGCCGGATTTTTGAGAGCGCGAAGGGGCGCTATGTCGTGGTGAGCCGGGCAGCCGAAGAGTCGCGCCAGCAGCGCAAGACGAGCCCGGTATCGGCCCACGATATTTTGGTCGAGCCCTTTCTTAATGACGAGATCTCGAGCCCGCGGCGTCGCACCTACGTCAGGCCGATGCGCTCCAGCGATATGCTGCCGGGCGCGGTCGCGCCCCTTCGGGCCAACGCGAAATCCGGCGAGAATAATGTCGACGCCGAGCCGCTGTTTATTGGCGATTTTCCGCTGGCCGTGTCGCTCGGCGCGGTCGAATGCCGCACCCAACATCGGGCGACCTTCCGGCTCGACGCCCATCATTACGAGGTGCGCCAGCGCATTTTGTTTGATGATATTGAGCCCGAGACGCTGCGCACCGTCGCGCTCGGGATCTACCCGAACCCGGCGCTCGAGATCGTGTCCTCGCCCGATTGCCCGCGCCTGCAATTGCGCGACGCGCGCCTCATCGCTGCGGCGATGCGCGCGCTGCTCCCGTCGATCTATCGCGGCGCCGACAGCGATATTCAGGTCGCCCTTCATATCGCGGACCCCGACGCGCCGCCCGAGCACGCGCTCGGCCCAGACGAGGGCTTTTATCTCTACGACCCGCATCTCGGCGGCAACGGCACGGCCCACGCGATTCACCGCGACGGCGTCGAGCTTCTGTTGCGTTTTTGCCGCGTTTATTTGGAGCGCGTCCTTTATCATGACCGCCTGCGCGCCCGCTACGATTTCTGGGCCGACGAGGACGAGCTGCACGGCCGGCGCCGCGTCGGTCAGGCCCGCTCGCGCGACGATATCTATTACGAGGACCTCAGCGAGCGCGATCGCGACCAATTCGCCCGCAAACGCGCGCTCTCCTGGCTCGACAGCCGCCTGCGCCCCGAAGGAAGCAGCACCGGCGGCAAACGCCGCGCGCAATTTGGCGTCGGATCGGAGGAGGGCGAGGGCGATATCTTCGATTTGGGCCGCTGCTGGTTCAGCGCGGATGGCAGCGTCACCGACCTTATCTGGACGCGCCATCGCTGGATGCTCGACAGCCCGCGTGAGGTCGGCGCGAGCGAGGATTCGCCGCGCGCCCAGATGAGCGAAGAGGCGATGTGTGACGTCGGAATCGGGCGAGAGATCGCGGCGCGCGCCCGGATTTATGACGCCGATACGCCCCAACTTAGCGAGCAGCTCAACTGGATTACAAAGCAGCTCCAGAACCCCGCGTTTATGCTCGAAGACCAGAGCATCTGGGGCACTCCGTGCACCGTTTGGGAGGCCGATGGGGACAGCGACGCCGCCACCGGATCCGACGCCGCGTTGCTCAAATTACCCGCGACGCTCGCCTTCCAGAAGCTCGCCAACGCCATCGTCTGTGACAACTACGAAATGCTCGCACCGCTCGCCGAATTGCTCGCCGAGCGAAGTGGGTTTAGGTCGGCGGAGCCTGGTCGAGACGGTGTTTTGGGTGGGGGTGGTTTGGGGGGCGATGAGGAGCGACGGCGCTTCGAGATGGCGCGTTTTTTGGCGGATTTTGTCCAGGGGATTCCCTTCGTCCCCGAGGACGACCCGGAGACGATCTTTGGGCCGGTTCATACGCTTTTGTACCGCCTCGGCAACCAGGAGTCGCAGTCGCTTCTGCTCGCGATTCTGTTGCGTCACGTGGGCATCGACGCCGGACTGTTTTTGCACCCCGAGAGCGATTCGATTTGCTGCGGCGCGGCGTTGCCGGCGGACCCGAGCGCCGAGGGCATTGCGCGGTGGCGCGCGGAGTTTGGCGACCCCGAGCAGAGCCTTATCTGGGCGGAGTTGGCGCCGCAGCCGGGCGCGACCGGGGGCGTCGAGCGGGCGTTTGTGCCTATCGTTACGGACTCTCAAACGCCGCTGGCGAGCATCGAGGCGCTGGGCTTAAGCAGCGACGGGCAGGGCAAGTGGGTCTTCTTGCCGCTGTCGGCCGCATGGCTTCGCCTGGGCGTCGAGAAGCGCGAGATTAAGGAGGAGCGATGAGCAAGCGACGCTATTTTAGGGCGCAGCTATTGGGCGTGTCGTTGTTGGCTTTTGCGGCGGTCTCCTGCACTGACCAAGGGCCGCGCGAGCTGGCGCAGCCGATCTTTGACGCGCGCGCGCCCTTTGAGGAATTGTCGGCGAGCGGGACGGGCGCTACAGGCGCCAAGCGCTCCGGGCAGAGCGCCGGGGGGAGCGAATTTGAGAAGGCGATCGCCGAGTCGATGGCTGGAGGCGACGACGCTGAGCAAGACCCCGCAGATGACGGCGCCGCGGCGCAGGACGCCCAGGCGAGCGAGGCGGTGCAGACCCAAAAGGTCGTGTTGCCCGGTGGGCTCGCGTCCACCGTGCCGCTCGACTTCGACACCTGGAAGTGGACCTCCGAAAACGGCGTGACCCTCATCACCCACCGGGCCCCGGGTGGCACAAGCCCCGACGCGGTTATCTACGCCGAGCGATTCTCTAATCTGGTGCGCGTCTACCCATCCCAGGAGATGGAGCGCTTTCGCAAATTCGCCGACCCGGGGTTTACTTCCCTCCTGGACCTCCTGAACCCCGAGTCCCCCGCGCTCCCGCAGGCCGCCCTGGAGCAGCTCGACCCCGCGCAATTGCGCGAGCTAGGCATCGACCCCGCCCAGCTCACAGGAAGCGCGACCCCCGCGTCAAACGAACCGGCGAAGCTCGTGCAAACCCTCAACTATCGCTCCTCGAGCGACACCTTCAGCGGCTGGAAGTGGTTCGGCAAAAACGACGCCGATGTTATCCTGCGCCTGGGCCGCACCCAGGGCCGCTGGAAGGCTCCGCAGTTGCGCGGCGAGCAGGAGGTGAACGAGGGCGAGAGCAGCGCGTGGATGCTGCTGGGAAGCGCGAACCTGGGCGGAAATATGGGCACCCATATCGCCATCATCTGCAAACAAGCCCCGCGGTGCTCCGTGGCCTCGGAGCTCTCCGAATTCCTCGCCAAGCTCGCGCCGGCGGATGCGTCGACGCTGTCGGTTGTGGGTGGGGAGTCGACGACCAATCGTTGAAGAACCGTCGATGAATCGACCGCCGCGTGGGGACAAGGCGCCACGCTCTAGCAGGGCCGTGGTCCGCGATTCGGGCCAAGGCCCGGCGGACCTTGAATAGCGCGTGTATCAGATCAGCGGCCCCCACGCGTGAGCGTGGAAGGGGCCGGGGGCCCTGCAAGAGCCCCAGGGCTTGCCCTGGGGTGGAGGTGCGGGTGGGCTGGGTCCCTAACACCATCGAACGTGATTTTTTGGCAGGCCGATGGGTCAAAAATGACGTCGAACGTGATTTTTTGGCAGGCCGATGGGTCAAAAATGACGTCGAACGTGATTTTTTGGCAGGCCGATGGGTCAAAAATGACGTCGAACGTGATTTTTTGGCAGCCCGATAGGTCGAAAACGCCGTGAGGTGTGACACTATGGCACGGTCGATGGGTCAAAAATGACGTTGAACGTGTGTTTGGTGGCGCAATATCGCTCGGAAGCCACGCGCGATGGGGTTTGGAGGGAGCGCGATGGGTCAAACGGGGCGAGGGAAGTGCTTGCAATGGCGTGGTCTCCGTGCATATTTGCCCCTGCGGCGCCGGGCGCGTCGCGCATATACTTCAATCAAAAAGGAGACCACGATGAGCCGCCATTTTGAACAAGCCGAAGGCCTTTGCGAGGAGCGCGACCCCCGGACCGAGGGGTTTGTGTTCAACCACACCATGTTGCGCATCAAGTCGCCCAGGCGCACGATCGACTTCTATACCCGCGTGATGGGCATGACCCTGGTGCGAAAGCTCGACTTCCCCGAGATGGAGTTCAGCCTGTATTTCCTGGCGACCCTGGCCCCCGAGGCCGAAGCGTCCTGGTCGGATGAGGCCGACGCGCGCATGGTCGAGACCTTTTCGCGCCCCGGGTTGCTCGAATTCACCCATAATTGGGGCGACGAGGACGACGAGAGCGTCGCCTATCATAACGGAAATAGCGCGCCCAAGGGCTTCGGGCACCTGGGCTTTGCGGTGCCGGATCTGGACGCGGCCTGCGCGCGCTTTGACGAGCTGGGCGTCGATTTTGTGAAACGCCCGGAGGCCGGCTCGATGCGCGATATCGCGTTTATCCAGGACCCGGATGGGTATTGGCTTGAGATCGTCGAGCCGGCGTGTTTGCCCGAGGCGCTCGGCGAGCACCTGGGCTAAGCCCGGCGAGTGGGCGCTCAGAAGTCGAGCACCTGCTGGGCTTCGGGGCTTGTCAGGTCGACCTCGAGCCGGCCTGAGTCGCCGGTCCAGGGCAGGGTGGTCTGGGCGCCCGCGTCGAAGTCAGGCGCGGGCAGGTCAAGCGTCGCCTCGATATAATTCGCCGCGTCGAAGAGGGTCTCGATATCGTCGTCGCCCGACTCGATGGCGACCCGCTCGGTCTGCAGGGCCTCGAAGATCTGGTCAAACGGCAGCTCCTCGAGGGTGTCGGGCTCGGCGAAGAGCAGCGCGTGCTTCTTGCCGTGCAGTTGGATGGTGACCAGGTCCTCGTCGAGCTCGGCGTCGTAGCGCTGCCAACTCAGCAGATAATTCGGGTCCCAATCCCCCTCGGGCTCCTCAACCGGGATGAGCGACAGCAGGGTGAGCTGGGCGTCGATGAGCTCCGAGGTCGTCGCGTCCGGGTTCTCCAGCATATCGCGCAGCCACGCCGCGTCGTCGGCCAGAGCCTCTTTTCGCCACTGAACCATCCAATTTGTTCGAATTTGCTCGGTCTTTTTACTCATCATCAACCCCTATTCATCTGGTAAATATTTGCTGGTTAGATATCGGTGATATGTCTGGAAACTATCGCCTGCTCAGCGCAGAAGCAAGAGACTTTGCGCCGCTTCATATCGCAATCCTAGGGGCGCCGGCGCCGGCTTTAGCGAATGCGTTTTTCGATGGCCGGCAAGAGCTCGCCGGTCGGCCCGCGCAGGGTCAGGTGGGCCAGGGCGCTGAGCTCGGTGGGGTTGGGGTTAATCTCGATAAGCTTGGCGCCGTGGGAGCGGGCCAGGCCGGGGAGCATCGCGGCCGGGTTGACGATGCCCGAGGTCCCCAGAAGCAGCACCAGGTCGGCGACGTGCGCGGCCCCCTGGGCCTGCAAATAGGGCGCTTCGGGGAGTTCTTCGCCGAAGAGGACGACGTCCGGGCGCAGGCGCCCGCCGCATTTGGGGCAGCGCGCGCCGAGCAGGTCCTCGGGCATGGTCTTAAGCGGCGCGTCGCAGTCCATGCATTTGGCCTTATAGAGCGAGCCGTGCAGGTGCCAGACCTTGGCGGGCGGGTTCGACCCGGGGCTCTGCGCGATAGCCTGCTCCAAAAGGCGGTCCACGTTCTGGGTCACGATGGTGCAGGGGCGCGACTGGCAGATGCGCGCGAGCGCGAAATGCCCGGCGTTCGGGCGCAGGGGCTCGAGCATGTCGACGACCTTATGAAACCAGGTCAGGGCCTCGTCGGGCTTGTCGCGCAGGGCGTCGACGTGGGCGTATTCGAGCAGCTTTGAGTCGTTATAGAGGCCGTCTTCGCCGCGAAAAGTCGGGACCCCCGATTCGGCAGATAGGCCGCTGCCGCAGAAGACCAGGATATGGTCGGCGTCGCGGATCCAGCGGGCAGCGGTGGCAATTTTGGAAGTAGTCATGGGTGGGATCTCACGGGGTATCAGGAGCCTAGGAACGCGATGACCGCATCGCGAAAGGCGTCGGGGGCTTCGATGGGGATGGTGTGGCCGACCCCGTTGATCTCCTGGTGGCGGCCGCCGGCCAGCTCGGCCAGGGCGCGCGCGCCGTCGTGGGTGACCAGCAGGTCCTGGTCCGACGAGATAACTAGGGCGGGCAGGTCGACGTTTTTAGCCAGCTCGGCCAGGTCGGGGTACTCCATCATGGACTCGAGCAGGGCCTGCACGCCGGCGGGGTCATTGCGCTGGACGGCGGCGCGCACCACGCCTTTGAGGATCTTCTCGTTGGTCTGCAAAAAGTCGTTGCCCAGGATCATCGGCAGGGAGCTCCAGCTCATGGCCTCGAGCCCGCCGCTGGTGAGCACGCCGTGCCAGCTCTGAACGATGGTGCGGGCAAGCGCCGTGGGGCGCGCGGTGGCGCTGCATAGCACGAGCTTGGCGATGCGCTGGGGCTGCCAGGTGGCCATCGCCAGGCCGACACGCGCGCCGTGGCTAAACCCGACCAGGTGCACCTTTGCGAGCCCTAAACTTGCCAGCAGGGCGTCGAGATCCGCGGCGTGCAACTCCAGGCTCAGCGCCAGGTCGCCCAGCTCGCTGTCGCCCTGGCCGCGCGCGTCGTAGGCGAGCACGCGAAAACCGGCGGCGACGAACGCCTTGGCCTGGCTATTCCAATGCGCGGTCGATTGGGTCATGCCGTTCAAAAAGACGACGACGTCGCCATCTTGGGCGACCCCATCGGCCTCAAAACCGTGCGCCTTATAGTGAATTTTGCAGCCGTCTTGGGTGCGGAAATCAGCCATATTTACGCTCTTGGGTGCAATCAATCAGGAGGAAATTGTCTAGACGGGAGAAATCCCGGGTGTAGTCTGCCGAATTTTTGACACTTCGGCCAGCAGCGTCGACAATCTGCGCGCTGGCGGTGTCCAAGTCCAGCCCAAGTTAAGCTGAACACGCCTGCTTCCACTCTTGTTCTTCACCCGCTCACCAAAGAATAACGATGCGTCTCTTGATGCGAAACTACGCTCCCAGGGTTTCATCCTTCGTCGTGCTTCCGGTTCTCTTGCTGGTGGCGTGCACGCAGGTTGGCGGGCGTAGTGGCGCCGAGGGCGCGTTGGTGCTTGAGACCCGGGCGAGCGATTCGGCCCAGGCGCGCGCGACCCAGCGGGGAGCCAGGGCGAGCGCCGAGCGTCAGCCACACGAAGATACTAAGCCCGCGAGCCCCCGGCCGCAAACGCCTCCAGACGACGCCTCGCCGGCCGACGAGGCGCTGGTCTTCGCGGTGGTCTCGGACCTCAACGGGCGCTACGGCGCGCAGGATTACGCCGATGGCGTGCACGAGTCGGTGCGCTGGTTGGTCGAGGACGTGCGCCCGGACCTGGTGGTGTCGACCGGCGATATGGTCGCCGGCCAGCGCGCGGGGCTCGATTATGAGGCGATGTGGGCGGGGTTTCACGCGGCGGTGACGACGCCGTTTGCCCGCGCCGGGATTCCGTTTGCGGTCACGCCGGGCAACCACGACGCGTCGGCCGGCGCGGTATTCTATCAGGAGCGCATCACTTTTGTAGAGCAGTGGCGCGCCCGGCGCCCGCAGGTCGAGTTCGTCGACGACCGCTTCTACCCGCTGCACTACGCGTTTAAGACCAAGGGCGTGCTCTTTGTGTCCCTCGACGCGACCACGGTCGGGCCCATCGACGCCACCCAGCGGCGCTGGCTGCGCGAGGTGCTCCAGGCCAACCGCGACGCCCGGGCGAAGGTGGTGTTCGGGCATATCCCGCTTTACCCGGTGAGCCAGGGCCGAGAGACCGAGATTCTTCGCGACGCCAAGCTCGAGGCGATGCTTAACGAATTCGACGTCGACCTGATGCTCGCCGGGCATCACCACGCGTATTATCCGGGGCGGCGAGGAGACCTGCGGCTGGTGAGTATGGCGTGTCTGGGCTCGGGGCCGCGCAAATTGATCGGCAGCGACGTGGTGAGCCCCAAGAGCGTCGTGGTAGCGCGGGTGGCGCCCGACGGCGAGGTCAGCCTCGACGCCTACGCGTCCACGTCGGAGCGACACGGCGCGCATCCCAAGATTGAGCGGTCAACGCTGCCGGAGTCGCTAAATGAAGGCGCGCAGCGGGTCTGGCGCGATGATGTGACGGAGGGGTTATAGGCTAAGCGGGAGCGCGGGCGGCTCGCCCGCCTTGGGGCAAGCCGCCCGTGGTTTGGTTGTTGCTGAATAACTGCCGAATAAAAAGCCGACGCTCCTTGCAAGGGGCGTCGGCTTTTTTAGTCGCCTCAATCATGCGGCGGTGAGGCTATCCCAGGCCGCGATAGATTGGTCTAGACACGGTTGATGCGTGTTATCATCTTATAGACATACACCTAGAGACGCATTGCAACTTCCGCCCGAATCGTTGCAGCTCTGACCGTGGCAGGCCGCATCCCGGCAACCGCCGCGGTTGTTGCAGCTGTAGTCGGTCCCGGAGGCGCATTCCTGGGGCGGCGCGCCGGGATAGATATCCGGGTTGTTGTCGTCGCAGTCGGGTTGGAGAGTCCCGCTGACTTTATGAGTGTAGCCGAGCGCGGCGTTGCAACTCGACATGTAGTCACTAATGTCCGGATAGCCGTCGCCGTCGGCATCCTTATAGTGCATGCCCGTGATGCCGTCGTCGATCTCACCGTTGCAGTCATTGTCGCGGCCGTCGCAGATCTCGACGCCGCCGTTGCTCGGAAAACAAACCGGCTCGATGTCACCCGGCACTTCATCGCAACCCTGGCCCGGATAGATGCCGGGCATGGTGTCGTTGCAGTCGCCGCCCTCGGTGGCGGTATAATAGGCGGCCGCGTCGCAACCCTGCACCGAGTCGGCGCTCTGCCCATAACCGTCGCCGTCGATATCCTTATAATAGGTCTCGCCGCTCAGCCCGTCGTCGACCGCGCCGTTGCAATCATTGTCGATGCCGTCGCAGATTTCGACGCCGCCATTGGTGATCTCGCAGATCCCCACAGGCCCCCCGGTGTCCTCGGCGATGCATTTGATCGGCCCGCTGGTGCAGACAGCGCGGCCGTCGGCGCGGCAAATCTCGCCCATGCACCCGGGGTCGTCGCAGGAGGCCGAGCCGTTGCAATTATAGTCGATGGGGCTGGCGCACTCCATGATCGGAGCGTCCGGGTAGACCGACGCGTTGAGGTCGTTGCAGTCGCCACCGGTCTGGGTGGTGTAGTTGTTGGCGGCGTCGCAGCCCTGGACCGAGTCGGAGTCGTCGCCGAAGCCGTCGCCATCGGCGTCCTTGTAGTAGGTGCCGTCCAGCCCGCCATCGACCTCGCCGTCGCAGTTATTATCGAGGCCGTCGCAAATTTCGACCCCCCCATTGGTTGGCGTGCACGCGTACTCGCAGCCGTCCGAGGTCGCCTGGCCGAGGTCCTGGTTGAGGTCGTGGAATCCGGCGTTGCACTCGTAGGTGCACGAACCCACGGTGCAACCGACCGCGCTGCTATTGGCCGGCGCGTCGCAGCCGCTTAAGTCGAAGCTGGTGCACTCGTCGGTTGAGGTGGTGTCCGGGGCGCTGGTGTCGGGCGAGGTGGTGTCCGGGGCGCTGGTGTCGGGCGAGGTTGTGTCCAGGTCCTCGTTGGTGTCCGCGCCGGTGGTGTCCGCCGCGCCAGCGTCGTTGTTGCTCGGGTTTTGCTGTGCGTTGCCGGCGGTCAGCGCAGCGTTATCGCTACAATTGACGCCGCTGAATCCCGCAAAGAGCACAGCCAAAATAACAAGAGACTTTCTCGTGGAGAATAATTTCATCAGAAAACTCGCAGTATTACGAAGTAAGTGTGTCGGGAATAGAGCCGATACCACCGACTATAGGGGGCGCTGGCGGGAATCACGAGGTTGTTTTGGTGCAACTTTGGTGCGATTTTGGTGCAAAATTGGCGCAATTCATAGGAGGGCGGACCGGGGGACGATGGAGCACAAAAAAACGCCCTCAACACAAAGGTTGAGGGCGGGTAAGGGCGACACCGAAGCAGGCGCGTCGCCCAAGCTCGTGGAGGCGTTCTGCCTCGTTCTAATAGGGCTCGCCGCACAAGCATAACTGGCCATCGGGGCAGCAGACGCTTGGGCCGGGGGTTAGACAAGCACAATAGTTGCCGAATCGACAGTCCGTATCGTTGCGGCACTCTCCGTCGGCAAGTTTTTGGCAGGTTGATCCCATGCCACATCGCCCGTCATCGCCGTCGTCGGTGAGGCACAGGGCTTCTGGGCCCCATTTGCACGCGAACTCCTCGCAGAGGGTTCTGCCGCTGCAATTATAGTCGATGGCAGGTTGGTGGGTGCCGGGGTTCGGGCCGCATACGGGCGCACCCGGATGGACGTCGGCGTTTGTATCGTCACAGTCGCCGCCGCGGGTGATCGTGACCCCGTTGGCGAAGTCGCAGGCCACCGGTCCGCTTGACTCGTCACCATACCCGTCGCCGTCGCCATCCCGGTAATAATTTTGCGGCAGGTTATTGTCGATAACGCCGTCGCAGTCGTCGTCGAGGCCGTTGCAGGTCTCAGTGCTGGGTAACCCCGGCTTCACGCTGCATTCGGTCTGCGCGCCGTCCGCTGAGCAGACGATATTGCCGCTGCGCTGGCACTGTCCGAGCCCCACCGTGCAGGCGTCTCCGAGATCGGCAAATCCCTCATCAACCTGTCCGTCGCAGTTATTGTCCAGGCCGTCACAGATTTCGACGCCGCCGTTGGTCGGCGCGCAGGCGTATTCGCATCCGTCGGAGCCCGCGGCGCCGATGTCGCCGTTTAGGTCCAGATACCCGTCCTGGCACTCAAAAATGCAGCTGCCGAGCACGCAGCCAGCGACCTGTGTATTCGCCAGGGCGACGCAGGCGCTGGTGTCTTCGCTTGTGCAGTCGCCGGGGTCTACTTGCGACCCGGCGTCTTCGGCGTCTTCGGCGTCGCCGGTATCCGGCTGGCTCGTGGCGTCCGACGCGTCGGCGCGCGTCGGGTCGCTGGCGTCGGCGTCGGCATCCGCGTCTGAATTCCCATCCACGTCTGTGGTGTCGGCGCCGCTCTCGCCGGTGTCCGATGGACCGTCGGCGTTGGTGTCGGTCACGCCCGTGTCGAGGGTGTCCGCCGGGCCGGGTTTCTCGGAGGTTCCGATATCAATACAATTGACCATAATTAGCGCGAGAAGCGATAATATAAGTAGTTTTAGCCTTCTGACAGCGGATGTCATAGTATTATGCCAAGATTAGAGAGGTTTGATTCAGCGTGCGCATCTAGTCTATTTTACTCATGCTGAGAGATCAAACGAGAGCAGTCTATTGCCCCGGTCTTAAAGGCCCGCGATTGGCCGGAAGATGCTGGGTTGCAAGGCGCAGGTCCTCGCGCGACAATGGGGCTGCGGTGCTTGGCCGAAGAGGACTTTGGTGGTTGAGCCGAATCATTAGAAGTGATGCGATATTTGGATACGGTGTTATTTGACGCTGTGTTTTTTCCCGGGAAAACGGACGAGCCTTGAGCATTTCTACATCAAATCACCGCGCGCGACCTGCGCAAATCGAAGTCGGCATTTCCGGGCGTTTGCTCGCTCTTGTCGCCTGCATTTCGCTCATGACCGCCGGTTGCAACCTTCATGCAGACCTGGACTCGGTGCAGTACTCGGGCGTTGGCCCAGCGGCTGACTCGAGTGACGCTGAGCGCGACGCCCTCGGCGACGATGTCGACCCGGACAGCCAGCAGCCCCCGGAGGATATCGGAGAGGAAGGGGACGCTGGCCCGGACGTCGATGTTGAACTCGGCGATGAATGCGCGCTGGTCGGGACCTCCGGTTGCACCGCCCCGAATCCAGCCTGTGTTTACGATGAGGCTAGTGAACGAACGCGTTGCGTAGGCCCAGATGAAATCGGCACCGGCGGCGAGGGCGACGATTGCACGACCTTCGCCGACTGCGCCGACGGACTTGTCTGCGTGGATTGGGCCTTGCCAGACCCGCGCGGCTCGGTCTGCTCTCGCCCCTGCGAGATAGGCGCGCCAACCCTTTGCAGCAGCGGACAATTCTGCGCCTCCGCCGATGTCGACATCGCCGAGGGGTTGGGTTTTTGTACCGATGGATGCGACCTGATCAACTTCGTCGAGAGCTGCCAGAGTTGGGAGCGCTGCGTGCCGGACCCCTTCCAGTCGGAGGTCGCGTTCTCGTCGAATTTCCGTTGCCTATTAAATGATGACGGCGGAACGGATGCAAATGGTGTCCCCAATAAGCGGATTAGCGCGAGCTGTAGCGCGGCACAACTCCATGAGGATGGGTGCCCGGCCGGGCTGACCTGTTTGCCTGTGACGACGAACGGCACGACCCGGGAGCATTGCATTGAACCGTGCGAGGTGGGCGCCTCCGACATCGACTGCACATTTTTTGATAATATGAATTCCTGCAAGCCGATCGTGGACTCCGGCGGCTTCGGCTTTTGCGATAATTAAAACCCGCCGCCGTAGCGCAGATAAACGGAGTCGATGCCGCCGGTGTCGAACCCATGCGCGTAGCCCAGGCGCAGCGAGCCGCCCAGAAAATACCCGAGCGTGGTGTCGAGTTGAACCTCGGCGCCAGCGCTCTTTAGGTAGGTCTGGTCGCGTAAATACCCGCTAAACGCCCCGCCCATTTCGAAAAATACCGAGCCCTTTAGGCGGCGAATAAAGACTGGGACCGTCGAGAATCCGTGTTCAAAATCATAGAGCGGCAGTCGATATTGGGCGCGCCAGACCTGGTATTGGTCGCCGCGGGAGAACCCGGGCGGATAGCCCCGAAGCACAAAGGGGTTGCTGGGGCGCTGCAGTACGATCGCGGTGAGCACGTCCTGGGGGGAGTAGCCGCCCAGGCCGTAGCCGCGCGCGCCGGGGAAGTTGGAGCGAATGATCCCGCCGTTGACCCCGAGGCTGAGCACATGGTGCTTCAGATAGGGCACCGAGACGTATCCGCTGAACCCGTAGCTGAAGCTCACCGAGTTTTGCTCGGGCTCGCGCAGGCTATAGTTGAGGCCGACGCTAATCCGTCCACTCACGCCATCGGTGGGGCTGATCCCCTGCGTATAATAGTTGAGGCGCGAGTAGGAGAGGCCGAAGTTGAGGTCTTGGAACCAGCCATCTTCGGGCGAAATGGGCTCAAGATCGGCGGGCTGGTGGTTCGGGGTTGGGGCGTCATAGAAGCTGGAATAATGCATGCGCGTCGACGCCGACAGGCTCAGCGCATCGTCGGTGGCGCGGATGGGATAGCTCAGCGATACGCGCCCAAATAGCGTGCGCTCGCTCAAGGGGAGGTATTGGTTTTCGGCGAAGAAATCGCGCATCGCAGGGAAGGTGCGAAAGCCGGTGTCCAGCCCCATTGTTATGGGCCAGCCGCCGAATCGGTAAGCCGCGCTGATGGCGGAGCTGCGGTCGGCAACCTCCGGGCCGGTCGCCCAGGCGGCGGCGAGCTGCCATTGATGGTGGTCGACGGGGTCGTGCCCCTCAAGCGTCGCGCCGAAACCGGCGCCCTCGAGCAGCAAGGCGACTTCGGGGGTGAAGGTCAGCGGCGCGACCCAGCGCCACGGTTTATAGCCCGAGTCGACCCACTGGCTGGTGTCGACCTCGGGGTAGTCGCGGCGCAGCGCGCCCCGGAAACTCGCCGGAGCGGGGCGCGGCGGGTTTTCGGCGCGCGCAAAGCGCCCGATCTCATAGCCGTCAACGGTATAAGTCCTGACATAGACCCAGCGCCCGTCGGCGCTCGCGACCGGGTCGAACGCCCCGCTCAGTACATTGCTGAGCTGGGTGACCTCGCCCGAGTCGATGTCCATGGCGTAGACGTTAAAGATCCGGGTGCGGTCGCTGGAGAAATACAGCGTCCCGTCGGGGCCGAAGTTCGGGTCGAGGTCGGCCGCCGCGTCGTGAGTCAGCGGGCGAAGGCGCGCGCCTTCGGGCTGGTCAAAATCATAGAGCCACAGGTCGCGGGTGCGCCGGTCCAGGCGCCAGGCGCTAAAGACGATGATATTCCGGGTGGGGTGCCAGGTGGGCGATGAGAGCTGTTGCCAGTGGCGCGGATCTTCGGCCGGCCACTTGCTCGCGCCGGCCAGGATTTCGGGCGGTGTGTGACTCGACTGGTCGAGGCGGCGCACCGCCAACTCCATGGTACCAAAGAGGTTTCGCACATAGGCCACGCGCCTGCCGTCGGGCGAGACGGCCGGCTCGCGCGCGCGCTCATCGTGGGTCAGGCGGCGGCGCTCGCCGCTTTGCAGGTCGCGCGCGAAGAGATCGTTATAGGAGTAGATGCTATCGCGCACGGTTCGCTTTCCGTACACGATTTGCTCACCGTTCGGGCTCCAATCATGGGCGCCGCTTGCGCCGTTTTCCCAGAAGAGCAGCCGACTTTTGCCCGAGGCGTCCAGGGTCGAGAACGCGGCGTGTGATTCCATATTTGCCCGGTAATAGGACACCTCATCGTGTCCGGGGCGAAGGCTCGGGTAGCCATTTCGCCCGCCGCCTTTGCTCAGGATTTCGACGCGGGTCGCACCGGCCGCCATCACCGCGACCCGCCGGGCCTGAGACTCCCCCTGGGTGGCGGCGGTAAACTCATTCCAGAGTTCGTCGAAGGTCTTGGGGCCGACCTCTTTGGCGGTTTGGTTTAGGCTAAATGGCATGATGCGACTGCCATATTCATGGTTAAACCGCCGGGGGAAATCCCGGTCATAGGTGCGCGTGATATAGTCCAGAAAGAAGCTGCCGTAGATATAGGCGGCGCTGCCCTGGGGCCAGCTTACGGGGGTGCCGGTGACCTGGCCGAGGGTGAATAAGTCGTCCTGCAGGGCGGCGGTGTGAAGCCACATCTGCATGCGGGCGTTGTTGACGCGCCCGGTGCCGCTGCGCTGGGATTCGAAGTGGGTGGCCAGCCCCTCGGTGTACCAGCGCGGCATGACCTGGTTCGGGTTGAGCTGCTTGCCGATGACGCGGTTGAGCAGCGCCGCGATGCCGCTGGTGGTGTCCAGATGCAGGATGTGGACGAGTTCGTGGTAGACGAGGATGCGCAGCCAATCGTCATAGTGGCCCAGGGTGCCCTCGGGCTCCGGGGGCATCGCGTAGATGCGGATGCGGTTGCGCTGAAAGACGTTGGCCGACCCGTTGGCGCTGTCGCTTCGGTCGCTGACTGCGACGTGGGTTTTACCCTTAGGCTCCCAATCAAGCAGCGGCGTGAGCACCGCGTATGCCTCCTCTTGGAGTAGCGCGACGCGCCGGGCGAAGTCCTCCATCCCGCTATAATAGTGGACGTAAAAATGCTGCGTCTCGATGGTATAATATTCGAGGGACGGGTCATCGAGCGCCTGCGCCGTGCGCGGGGCGGCGCTCATCAGCGCGACGACCAGCAGCATCGCCCCGAAGATGGCTGCCCCGAGGTCGGGGCGCATCGGAGCGCGTTGCTCGCGCGTTCGTTTTGAAATGGGCCCGCACATCAGGGGTTATATTCCGTGGGTTGAGTGGTGGCATAAGCCGGGCAATGGGCTGTGACAAAGACGCTCGGCTTATCTGCGCTTCTTCTCGATAAATAACACATTATAGGCGCTCTCATGGCGAATCTCCCAATCGGAGTCGGCGCGCATATTCTCGATGAGTATGGGCTGGGTCTCCTTATTGAGCAGGGCCGCGGTGATATCGTATTGCTGGAAGATCCCCTTCCAGGCCGAGGTGGTGCTGGCCACCGCGTAGAGGTCCCAGATTTCGGCCGACGGCAATTCGACGCGTTGGTCCACAAAGACGATGGGCGCGGGGCGCGAGCGCGTGAGGTGAAAGAGCAGATATCCGGCGAACTCCTGGTCGTGAAAAATATGCTGGTCGCCTGGGTGTTGCTCCAAGATCGCGGTCTCCATGACGGGCGTCCTGGCGAGGACAAGGCCGTTTAAGGGGGCCGCGTCGCGCGTCGGGATGGCCGGGTAGGCGTTGACGAAGTCCCGGTGGTAAATGGTCCCGGGTTGCAGGATCAGCGCGGACATCAGCAAGGCGATCGCGAAGAGCAGGTTGAACGCGCGGACCGGGCGCGGCGGGATGTCCGGGGCCTTGTCGGCGCGGGTCGCGTCGTCAGCCCGAAGATAGGCCGCGAGCACGAAGGGGATGATGAGCGCGAACCACAACATCGCCCGCGCGGCCATGATGGTCATCAGGGCGAGGCCGGCGAATAAGAAGACGTCGGCCGGGTCCACCGAGCGGCGGTTGCGCCAAAAGATATACGCGCCCGCGCCCATCGACGCGTAGAAGATCATGCCGATGCCGGGCGGGTTCCAGGGGGTCGCGGCCATCCACTCGGTCACGGTGTTCTGGATCTCCGGGTTGGTCGACAGGGCGATGACATAGCCGTAGATCTCGGCGCCGCGCGGGTTTAGCAGCGGCGCGACCAGGGATACGACGAAGGCGCCAAACCAGGCGATGCTCTGTTTCGTGGGCGCCTCGACGACGGTCCGGCGCTCGGCCAGCGGCCGGGGGTCGAAGCGGTCGCAGATGGACGCGGCGCCGAAGGCCAAAGCGATGGCAGCGGGCAGAAAGAACGAGCCGTGCAGGTTTGCCCAAAGCGCGGCGACCCCCGGAAATAGTATCACGGCCGCCAGCGGGGTCTGACCCTTGCGGATCCGAGCGCCGAGCCAGACGAGCAGGGCAAAAAGCGGCAGGACAAAAAGATGTGAGCGCGCGGCGATATAGGGAAATGCCTGCGCGAAGCCCACCAGCGTGAGGACCGCCCCGAACATCGCCGAGCGGCTCTGGCGCATCGCGCGCATCCCCAGAAACGCCGCCAACCCGCCGGCGATGAGGTTTCGCACCAGCAGCACCAATTGCAAGCCGCCGAGGTCATGCAACCAGTAGAAGAGCCATTGGGACAGCCACGGCTGGATATAGGAGGGCGCCTCGGGGTCCATCGTATAGAGGTAATGGTTGGCCGCCGGGATGGCCCCATATTGATGCACGAGCCGACCCATGGTCAGGTGCCACCAATAATCCCAGGAGCGAAGCGGCAGCATCCCGAAGCACAGGAGGACCAGCGAAAAGGGCAGCAAAACCCACACTAAATCCAGCGTAAATGGCGGCTTAATCGCGTCTCGAACTCGCCAGGGCGCCGCGCTGTCGCGCGTGGGTTTGTTGTCCGAGGATGATTCAGATGGCGGCATAAATAATCTACAACTTAATGATTAATAATTTGGGAAAACCATCGCGCGGAGCGTTTTCTCTGCGCGCATATAACTCAAAGGCGCCTGCGCAGCGAGGCGGCGCCGATGCGAATAGAGATCCACGACACAACCAGCGGCGTCAGCAGGCCGATGGTGAAGATGACCAGGTGGTATGAGGTGATGGAGCGGCCGCCTTTGCCGTCGATCAGCGACCCGATATGCATGGTCACCGCGAAGGTGCAGGCCAGGGTGAATAGGACGACGAGCATGGCGAGGATCATATAGATAACCGCGCCAAAGCTCGAGGCGATCTTGGCGGCGTTGGGGTTGTGAAATTGTGGATAGACCGCGCCCAGGCCCATCGCCATGGCGGTCGAGACCAGGGTGAGCAAAAAGATCAACGCGCTGGCGATCAGCATCAGCACCCAATTCTGGAGCACCAAGAGGTTGGAGGACCAGATCAGCAGCTGGCCGACGATAAAGACCGGGGCCAGCGTGCCGAGCCATTTGCCCACCAAAAAGCGCTCCAGCGTGATCGGCGCCTGCAAGATCAGCCAGAAGCTTCGCCCCTCGACGCTCACCGACGGGAAGACGAAGCGCCCCGACAGGGCGACCAGGACGAAGCCGCAGGAGGCCAGGTTGAAGAAATACAGGCCGACCTGCCCGAAGAGTTCCTGGTCGGCGGCGGCCTCCAGGTATTTATAATTGACCAGGTAGATGATGATGATCGCGACCACCACCAGCAATTGGGACCATTGAGAGGCGTCGCGCACGAAGACCTTCTGGTCCTTGCGCACCAGCTCGCGAAACGACGACAGCAGCGTGTCGCCCCGGGCCTCCAGGTCGGCGAGGTTCTCTTCGAGATCGCCGCGCAAATTCGCGCTTCGCTTTAAGAGCCAGTCGCGCCCGATCTGAAGCAGGCCCTGGCCGTGGCGGCCTTCCTGGGCCTTGGAATACCCTCGCCAATACCAGCGCCGGTGCAGCCAGGCCGACACGAAGAACAGCGCCATCGGCGTGCTATAGAGAATGCCGAAAGACCACCAATCCGGGCTGCCCGACTTAAAGAGGACCGGGATGACCACGTTCATGCACCAGTCGCTGGGCAAATAGATGCTGGTCGGGGTCGACAGGAGGTCGAGCATCTGGCCGATGGAGTCGAAGCTATCCGGGTTAAGCAGGCGCTCCGGGCGCAGCGCGCGCACGATAAAGAAGAGGCCCGAGAAGCCCAGGAGCCCCAAAAAGAGCAGGGCGTCGCGGGTTCGGTTGGCCTGCAGGAGGTTGGTCACCAGCAGCGACAACAAGGTGGCGAAGGCGGTGGGCAGCGCCACAAAGGGCAGCAGCACCAACCCGAGCATCATATAATAATCCCAGGTGGCCCCCACGCCGACCCCCGACGCGATAAAGATCGGCAGCCCGAAGAGCAGGACGATCCAGGAGGATTGCGCCAGCGATTCGATAAAGCGCGAGCTAAAAAAGGTGTCGCGCGGGATCGGCTTGGACATCAAGAATTGAAGGTCGTCGGCCAGATAAAAGGTCGTAAACGCGGTCACCACATTCGAGAATGCCAGCAGCGCGAAGAACACCAGAAACGCGATGGACAGCAATTTCTGGATGAGCAACTCGCCTACCGGCTCAATCGCGATCGATTGAGACACCAACCACAGGCTGCCGCGGTACAGGTTGACCCAGAAGAAGAGGCTGAGCACAAAAAAGACCGGCCCGCGGAAGCGACCATCTTGTTTCGAGCGCAGGCCGCCGCGCACCATCTGGAATTTAATGGCGATGAGGTTTCCAATCACGGTGCCCCCCGGAGGTCGGCGGTTTGGCGGAGATGGAATTTAGAGCGATTCAAGGAGCGCCTGGGCAAAGAAGGAGCGTCTCGGCGACACGGATAATCGCATTCTAGGCCAACGGCCCGGCATATGGAAACCCATATCATCGCCGCGCCGGGTTCTGCTCGGCCGGGCGGGAATTTTATGACCATATCGACTCTTAGCATCGTTGTGATATTGGAGCGCGTAGAAAGAGCGCGCTGATATCAGAATTAAGCCTTAATCGACGAGGAGTTTATGGAATCGCCAACAGCACAAATTATCGCCTTCACTTGGTACCGCGAAGCAGATTATAACCTGTTGCTCGAAGCCAGCCGCAATAAGGTCGGGCTCTTCGAGGACTACCAGAGCTGGCTGGCCGACGCGCAGGCCGCGTTCGACAAATATACCGACCTTGGGTTTGAGCCGCACCGCGTCTATATCGACGTCCAGGATTATCTGGACTGGTGCGAGCTGCGCCAGCGCGCGATTAATAAGCCGTCGCGCGAGATCTATAAGGAGATCCGCCGCCAGCAATATTATCGCGAGCTCGACGCGCGCGCCGCTTGTCCGCCGATTGACGGCAAGCCAAATTAAGCCCGAAGACCTAAATAAGCGGGCTTAATCCCTTGAATCATTGATGTATTGAGAAACCAATAATGGAGCAAAGAGTATGAGCGAGAAGAAACAGGTACGCAAATTCGAAGCGCAGACCAGTCAATTGCTAAAGATGATGATTCACTCGGTCTATAGCAATAAAGAGATCTTTTTGCGTGAGTTGATCTCGAACGCCTCCGACGCGATCGACAAGCTGCGCTTTGCCGCGATTCAGGATAACGACCTCTATGAGGGCGACACCGAGCTGAAGGTGCGCGTGTCTTTTGACCCCGAGGCGAAGACCCTGACGGTGGCCGACACCGGCATTGGCATGAACCTCGAAGAGGTCACCCACAATATCGGGACCATCGCCCAGAGCGGCACGCGCGAGTTCATCGCGCAATTGTCCGGCGACCAGAAGTCGGACGCGAACCTCATCGGTCAATTCGGCGTCGGTTTTTATTCGGCGTTTATGGTCGCCGACCGGGTCGAGCTGCGCACGCGTCGCGCGGGCGCGCCGGCCAACGAAGGCGTGCTCTGGGAGTCCGACGGCGAGGGCGAATATACGGTCGAGACGATCGAGAAGCCCACGCGCGGCACCGAGATCACGATGTTCCTCAACGAGGAAAACCTGGAGCTGCTCGAAAATTATAAATTGCGCCAGATCGTGCGCAAATATTCGGACCATATCTCCTTCCCGATCGAGATGCCGGTCGACGTGGAGCCCGAGACCGAAGAGGGCGAAGACGAAGAAGCCAAGGACACCGCGGTCGCCTATGAGACGGTCAACCAGGCCTCGGCGCTGTGGACCCGCTCGCAGTCCGACATCGAGGAGGAGGAGTATCAGGAGTTCTATAAGCATGTTTCGCATGACTTCGAGGACCCGCTGATCTGGACCCATAGTAAGGTCGAGGGGACGCTCAAATTCACGACGCTGCTCTATGTGCCGGCGCGTCGCCCCTTCGATATGAACACCGATTTTGAGGGCAAGCGCCACGGCATTAAATTGTACGTGCGCCGCGTCTTCATCATGGACGACGCCGAGATGTTCCTGCCGCGTTACCTGCGCTTTGTGCGCGGCGTGGTGGACTCCGACGACCTCACGCTCAACGTCTCGCGCGAGTTCTTGCAGGAGAACCGCGTGGTGCGCGCCATGCGAAAGACCGCCGTCAAGCGCGTCCTCGACATGCTCGAGGAGCTCGCCGCGGACACCGAGAATCCCGAGAAATACGCCAAATTCTGGGAGGCCTTTGGCCCGGTGCTCAAAGAGGGCGTCATCGAGGATGACCGCAACCGCGGGCGCATCGCGAAATTGCTGCGCTTCTCCTCAACCCACAGCGACGAGCCGAGCGCTGATGTGAGCCTGGCCGATTATGTCGAGCGGATGAAGGAGGGGCAGAAGAAGATCTATTATGTCACCGCCGAGTCCTTCGCGGCCGCCAAGAATAGCCCGCACCTCGAGATCTTCCGCGACAAGGGCATTGAAGTGCTGCTGCTGCATGACCGCGTCGACGAGTGGTTGGTCGGGCACCTGCCGGAGTTCGAGGAGCACGAGCTGGTGTCGGTCGCCATGGGCGAGTTGGACCTCGACCTTGGTAAGTCCGAGGACGCCGACGACGCGGATGAGGAGAGCGAGAAGAAGGATGAAACCCCGGAGGCTTCGGAGGAGATCCAGGCGTTGATCGAGCGGCTGAAAGAGACGCTCGGAGAAGAAGTCCAGGACGTGCGCGTCTCGCGCCGCCTGACCTCCTCGCCGAGCTGCCTGGTGGCCGGCTCGCAGGGCGTCAGCTCGAACCTCGACCGCATCTTGCGCCAGGCGGGTGAGTTTAGCCCGGGATTTGCCCCGGTCCTCGAGCTTAACCCGACCCACCCCATCATCGAAAAGCTCAGCGGCGAGGTCGACAACGCCGACTTCGAAGACTGGGCCCAGGTCCTCTTCGACCAGGCCATCCTGAGCGAAGGTGGCAAGCCGAAAGACCCGGCCACCTTCGTCAAACGGATGAATAAATTGATGGTGGATTTACTGGGCTAAGGCCCCGAATTCACGGGCTTATTCTTCATCTTCCGCCGCGCTGGGGGGCGCGTCGGGGGTGTCAAATTGGCCCATCAAAAACTCATCGGCTTTGCCGCTTGCTTCCACCGGTGCATAGGTGGTCGGGGCGGTGCCGGTGAGGAAGACCTCTTCGACGCCATTCTGGCGGCTGAGCTTGCCGGTGGCCGGGTCGATCGTCGCGGTGACGATGCCGGAGGCCGGCGGCTCGAACTCCTTGGTCTCAAGCCCTTCGTGGGCAACCTTCATGAAGTCGCCCCAGATCGGGCCGGCGACCCTGGCGCCGTATTCACCGCGCCCCAGGGTATAGTTATCGTCCATACCCACCCAGGCACCTGTGACATATTGAGGGGTAAAGCCGATGAACCAGGCGTCTTTTGCGTCGTTGGTGGTACCGGTTTTACCGGCGAAGGGGCGGCCGAACGCGCGGGCGAGTCCGCTGGCCGTGCCGCCGCGGCGCGTGCCGTGGCTGTCGACATAGCCCATGGTCACCGCGGTCATTAAGTCGGTGAGCAGGTAGGCGACCTCGGGGGCGAGGACGCGGGTGAAGCGTGTCTCAAAGGAGTCGGTTTCGCCGTTGGCGCTCTCGACGTGGGTGATGAAGCGCGGCTCGGCGTACATGCCGCCGCTGGCGATGGTGGCGTAGGCGTTGGTGATCTCGAGGTTGGTCAGCTCGCTGGAGCCCATGACCATCGTGAAGTTCTGCACGATCGGGCTCTTGATGCCGAGCTTCTTGGAGAACTCGGTGGCCGCGTCGAGGCCGACGTCGGTGAGCACGCGCACCGCGATGACGTTGCGGCTGGCGCCCAGGCCCTCGCGCACGCGCACCGGGCCGCGCCATTTGAGGTCGGCGTTCTTGGGCGACCAACTCTTGCCGCCGGGCATCTTAAAGACCGCGGGGCTGTCGAGATAAATGGTCGCCGGGGTGATGCGTTTGGTCTCCAATCCGGCGCCGTAGACGAAGGGCTTGAAGGTCGAGCCGGTCTGGCGACGCGCCTGGGTCGCGCGGTTATATTGGTTCTTCTCATAATCGTAGCCGCCCACCAGGGCGACGACGTCGCGGGTCACCGGGTCAATTGAGACGATCGAGGCCTGCGGCCCGTCGCGAAAGACCACCGGCAGGATGCCATCTTCGGCCGGCTCGGTCGCAAGCGGCACCACCTGCAGGACGTCACCGCGCTTAAAGAGTGCGTCGAGCTTCTGGTCCGGGCTGTCCTTCTTTTTGAGGTCGGGGGTGATGATGCGTCCGCGCGGCTCAAGCTTGATGCGCGCGGCATAGTCGCCCAATTGCACGTTGAGGTGCTCTTTATCAGCGTCCACCGAGGTGACCACTGACTCGTAATATTTGCCCAGGTTTAGCCCGCTCTTGGCGATTTTGGCGGCCTGCTTTTTATTAAAGGCCGCGAACTCGGCGTCTTTGATGCGCCGAATTCGGCTATAATAGCCGCGCCGCTCGTCATAGGTGCGCAGGCCGTCGCGCACCGCGAGTTTGGCCGCCATCTGCTTGTTGACGTCCAGGGTCGTGTGGATCTGCAATCCACCCGAATAGACCTTCTCTTCGCCGTATTTCTCGACCAAAAGCTCGCGAGTATGCGCCACGAAATAGGGGAATTGGTGCAGGTAGGGATTGCTCTCGGCATAGGGCACCGTCTTGATCGGCATCTCCATGGTTTCCCGATATTGCGCCTCTTCGATAAACCCCTTGCGCCACAATTGCCCGAGCACATATTCGCGCCGCTTGAGGTTTCGCTCCGGGTATTTCTTGGGCGAGAGCCGCTCCGGCGACTGGGTAATCCCGGCCAGCGCCGCCGCCTCGGCGAGCGTGAGGTCGCGGGCCGGCTTGCCATAATAATAGCGCGCGGCCTCCTCGACCCCGTAGTTGCCGTGCCCCAGATAGATGGTGTTCAGGTAGAGAAAGAGGATGTCGCTTTTGGTCAGGTTGCGGTCGAGCTCGCGCGCCAGGATGATCTCTTTGATCTTACGCTTCACCTTTCGGTCGTGGGTGAGCATCAGGTTTTTGACCACCTGCTGGGTAATCGTCGAGGTGCCTTTGACCGGAATATCGTAGCGAATCGCGTAGTAGAACGCGCGCACCATGCCGAGGTAATCGATGCCCTCATGGGTCATGAAATCGGCGTCCTCGGCGGCCATAAAGGAGTAGCGCACATAATCCGGCAGCTCCTCCATTGAGACCACCGTACGCCGCCCATTGTCGGCCACAAACTCCCCGATCAGCTCGCCGCCGGAGGCGTAAACCCGCGAGAGTTGCAGGGGTTTATAGTCCTCGCGCTTGAGCAATTGCGGCAGGTCACTGCCGTAATAGTAGAAGATGCCCGCCACCGCGCCGCCCGCCAGGATCGCCCCGATCAGCGTGAGCACGATCATCCACTTAACCAGCCGGCCAAAGAGTCCGCCTTTCTTCTTCTTGGACTTCGATTTGGATTTCGCGGTCTTCTTGCCTGATTTACGTCGGTTGGATGCCATATTTTTATTCGGTGAGTTGCGGTCGCTAAAACTTGGGGGATGCGTCGTAGGGTGTCGGCAGTGGGTGGAACCAAATCTTGGTGGCGCCCATTCCGACGCCGCGAATTATGCGCATGAATCGGTGAAAATGTCGAGTTCGGCGGCAGAGAGCTGGGTGTGATGGTGTCTTTGGGCGAGGCGTCTCGCTCAGCGGCGGGTGAACTTGTTGAAGCGATACTTTGAGGGTTATGGAATAGTGTGCGGAAGTCGTGGCTGGGCGGTGCCTATCGCTGCGCTATCGCAGTCGAATATCTTAACCCATGAATCATGATTGAGGAGAAAAGGAAGATGACGACATCCGACGATTTTATCTCTTGGCAGGATTTCCAGCGGGTGGAGCTGCGGGTGGGCACGGTGGTCCGCGCGGAGGTCTTCGAGGAGGCGCGCAGGCCGGCTTATAAGTTGTGGGTGGACCTCGGCGAGTCACTGGGGGTGAAGAAGAGCAGCGCGCAGATAACCGCGCGCTATCACGCCGACGAGCTTGTCGGCACCCAGGTGCTCTGTGTGGTGAATTTTGCGCCTAAGCAGATTGGCCCGATGATGTCCGAGGTGCTGGTCACCGGGTTTTATGAGGAGGAGGGTGGGGCGGTGATTCTTGCGCGCCCCGATAGGCCGGTCCCCAACGGCAGCCGGCTTTGCTGAGCGGCTGCCGTGATTGGGTGGGGTCGGTTGGGGGCGAAATCCTTAGCCGCCGAAGAGTTTCTCGAGGACGCCGCGCACCGATTTAATCGCCACGTAGGCCGAGAAGACCACCAGTACGATATTGATGAGGTTGAGCTTCCAGCTATTTACGTGCTCGCCCATCGTCTTCCTGTCGTTGACCGCCCAGAAGAGCAGCGCCGCGGTGATGGGCAGGCCGAAGACGCCGTTGAAGGTCGGGAAAAGGACGACCATTTCGACCACGCTCAGACCGGTGACCAGGGCGAACAGCGGCGAGAGCAGGCCGATGAGCGTGCCGCCGGCGTAGACCGCCTGGAAGGTGTGGGTTCCCTGTTCTTTTTGGGGATGGTCGATGGCCTCCAGAATCATGAATGGGACCGTCCACATGATCGGGATGATGCTATTGAAGGATGCGGCGATCACTCCGAGCAAAAACGCGGTCTTCGCCCAGTCTCCCAGGACCTCGGCGAGCGCCTCGCCCGGGGTCATGAAGGTGGCGAGTTCGGTGATGCCGGCGGGGACAAGCACGGCCGCAGCGACGACGATGATGCAGATGGTGATCGCGCCGCCGACGGCGTATCCCAAAAACAGGTCCGAGCGCATGCTCTTAACGTGGCGCTCGGAATTCCAGCCCTTTCGCCGCACCAGGATCGACTCCAAAAAGAAGTTCGGCCACAGGGCGGTGGTGCCCAGGAGTCCGGCGCCGAGCAGCATCGCGCCCATATCGGGGATGCGTGGGATGAAGCCGCCCAGGATGCCCGTAAATGACGGCGAGCTTGAACCCGCAACCACGACATAGAGCAGCAGCAGCAAGATCATCATGCCGGTGACGACTTTCTCGACATGCTTATAGTCGAGGATGCCGGTGATAATGGCCAAGACTCCGGCGACCACCGCGGTGACCTGCCAGGGCACGACGCCGCCGGTCAAAAGCTCCACGCTCATGCCGACCGCGGCGGTCAACCCGAGCGTCCAGGCGATACAGCCAATAGAAAGAAATAGCGCCAGCCCCAGGGCCAGCTTTTTGCCCAGCCTTTTGCGAATAAACCCCATCAGGGTGTCGCCAAAGATGCCCAGGCGCGCGCTCATATCCTGGGCCATGACGCCGAGTAACACAGCGCAAACGACGGCCCAGATGAGCAGATAGCCGTATTCGACCCCTGCCTGGCTTGCGATGAAGATCGAGCCGGAGCCGAAATAACTGGCGACCATTACGAACGAAAGACCAAAGCGGTCGAAGAATTTCTTGATATTGGACTGTATAAAGGTCATGGAATCTCAGGGTTAAGTGCGTGAATTTTTAATTTCGGGTTCGTCGATATGCTTAGTTGAGGGTGCCTCCGCCAATTAGGAGATAAGCGCCCAGCCCAATGAGGACCGCGGCCAGACCGAGTTGGAGTCGGTCGGGGTTAATGCGTCGCGCCAGATACCACCCGGCGACGGTGCCTATGAGCAGCGGGACGCCGACCAACAAGGCCAGTGACCAGTCAATTGCGCCGTGGATGGCAAAGCCAACGGTGGCGAACGCTGCGATGAAAATGGATTGTACTTGCGCGAGGGCGACGCCAACGAGCATCGGCACGCCCAGGACCACCATGATGGGAACGGCCAGCACAGGCCCACCGACTCCCAATAGTCCGCCCGGCAGACCGACGCCGAGCCCAATCGCGACCATTGCGATATCCGCTTTCGGGGTGTTGAGCTCGAAGTCAGCGTCGCTGCTCAAGCCCATAACCCTGCGGATTAAAATGATTAACCCAGTCAATAAAACGAAGGCGCCGAGCATTATTCCGAAGAGGCGCGCGTCGAGTATGGTGTTGAGTTGGGCGCCGGCAAACGCGCCGATGACGCTGGCCGCGCCCAAAACAAGGGCTGCGCGGCGTGCGCCGGGTTTCGAAAGCTCGCCTGAGCGTAAATACGCCAGGCTGCCAACAATGCCTGTTGCGATAAAGGTTGCGCTGGCGGTTCCTGCCACCGTACTTGGAGTGAGGTCCAAGAGCGCAAAGAGTGCGATGGTGACGAAAATGCCACCTGGCCCAATGGTAGTGATACATATACCACCAATGAGCGCAATTGTCATGAGTAAGAAAATAAGTCCAAGACTCACTGGATATCCAGATTTTGAGTGATGGGATTTACGGCGTTCTTAAGACGGAAACCTCCCGTTCCGCCTCTAATGAGTTGCACTCAGTGGGCAAGAATATCCGCGCAAAATCAGCCAAAGATTTCGCTAAATTTATGGACCTCTTCGTCGGAGCCGACCAAGAGTAATTCCATATCGTGCTCGAGTTCGAGCGTTGGAAGAAAGTTCGTAATCAGCTCGTCGTCCTTTTTCAGGGCGATGACGTTGAGCCCGGTTAGGGCGCCAATGCCGCTGGCGGCGAGCGTCTTTCCTTCCAATGAGAGGGGGAGCTTTCGGGCAAAGAGGTCAACCCCTTCGCCCAAAACGACCAGCTTCCGATCCTTGAGGATGGCGCTTATCGCGTCGATCGCCAGAGTCGTATAACTCAGGACGAAATCGGCACCAGCCCGGTAGAGCGCTTCGATATTGCGCTCATGGGTGATGCGGCTGACGATGCGTGTTTTGGGATTCAGGCGGCGACAATAGGCTGCCAGATACACGTTGATCGCATCGTCGTTGGTTGTCAGTAAAACCGCGTGTGCCTCGGTGATGCCGGCTTCGCTTAAGAGCTCGTAATCGGCGGCATCTCCAGGGAAAACAGTGACGCAATCCCCGGCGAGGTTATTGCAACGCTTCCGGTCACGCTCGACCAGGTGGACGTCGACATTCTGGGCAGCGAGCGCGCGGGCCGCGGCTGCCCCAACCGTACCACCTCCGATGAGGAGCACAGGGGTGTCATTTGCGTCGCCACCTTCGATCAACGCCTGCAATTTGTCAAATTGCGACTCCGTTCCCATGACCACCGGGACGCTCGAGTCGGTCAGCAGCATATTGGGGCGCGCGGTGCGCAGCGGCCCGCGGTCCCAGACGCCGACGATGGTCAGGCCGGTCTCCTCGCGTAATTTGGTCTCGCGGATGGTCTTGCCGCAAAGCGGGGTGTCCTGCACCGAGAGCTCGGCGATTTTAAGGGTCTCGTACTCGCCGATAAAATGAAGCTTCGAGTTCAGCACGTTGATGCGGTTGGCCAATTGCTCGCCGAGCCATTGCTTCAGCGGCAGGGTGTGGGTGGCGCCGCTGAGCTCGAGAATATCGCGGGCGTTATGGTCGCTGGAGAACGCCGCGATCGGCACGTTCGGCGCGACCTCGCGCACCGTCAGCGTGATATTCGTGTTCATCATATCGTCGCGATTGGCGACGATCATGCGCGCCTGAGACGCGCGGATTCGGCTATAGGTCTCCTTATTGTCGACCTCGCCCACGACCGTTTTGATGCCGTCGGAGATCCAATTGGCCGCGGCGGTCGGGTCCTCTTCGATGAGGACATATTCGATATTGTCGCGCTCCAGGCGGCTGATGAGCCCCGGGGTGATGGCGTCATAGGAGCAAATAATGACATGCGATTCGGTCTCGGGCGCCAGGCTTCGCGGGGCGCGCGAGCGGATTTGCTCCTCCAAAAAGGGCGCATAAAAGAAGCGGATAAACGCGAAGGGCAGCACGATCAGCACCATGATGATGCCGGTGATCAGCACCAGGATGCTGAAGAGCCGGCCCAGGTCGCTGTGGAAGGTGATATCGCCGAACCCCAGGGTGCTCATGACCGTCAGCGTCCAATACAGCCCGGTGATCCAGGAGTGCTTCTGCCCCTCGTAGACCATGATCATATGGAAGATCACGGTGAAGACGACCAACATCGCTATGAGGACGCCGATGATTTTGAAGAGTAGAGGGAGATTGCGTTTAATCTCCTTATTTCCCAAAAAAAACGAGAGTTGTGTGCTGAGCGCCTTCATAAAATACCATCTATAATTGAAATTTTGGGGCGAATTTCGGCTTCGCCCCGCATTTAAGTTCGGCTATTTTGCACCGAAATTCGGATGTGTTCCAATGCCTTCGCGTCGCGCGTTTGTAAAGGCGATGTTCTTTGCCGGTGGCGACATATATAACGATAGAACGCCGATAGGATAGCGTTGGCGAGCGCGGATTGCTAAGAGCGTCTTTGTATCTGGCGGGCTGGCGCGCTATATCTCGGCCGAATCGCACCATAGTTACCCAATTTCTTTCAGCACGGCATATATCACCTCGTGAAACTCACGCTCTCAATTTACGTCGCTCAGCCCCAGAAGGGGCATTTTCGTGCGTCCATCCCCTGGGTTAATTTGCTCGCGCATCCGGTCGAGGGCAGCAGCCCCGCGCGGCTCAAAGAAGAGCTGATGTTTCGGGCGCTTGAGATGGTGCATGGCGGCATCGCGCCCGGGGATCTGCACAGCCTGCTGGGGCCGAAGAACCCGCAGATGCTCAATTTTTGGGTGGACCTGCATCGGCGCATCGACCCCGATCGCCCGCCGGTGCGCATGGGCACGTGGACCCACGTGATCGCGGGGCGTCTGCCCGGCGATGACCTGATTCATGTGTGGATTCCGCTGCTGCCCGGGGCCTGCTTCGCCGTGGAGCGCATGGACGATGTCTATGAGGGGCTGTGCGCGTGGGCGGAGCAATGGGCTGAGGCGAATCATATCAGTGATTTTTCGGTGCTCACCGCGGAGTATCCCGCGCGCATGGAGACCATTGAGGTCGATCTTGGCTTCCCGTCGGTGGACTCGCGCGACGATGACGAAGATCGCCCCGCGGGCCGCATGCGCCGACCCGAAGCGCTGTCGAAGGTCGCGACAAACCTCACCCATCACGCCGATGATAAGAGCCTTCGGCGCGCCTACGGGCGCCAGGAGATCATCGACGAATTGGTCGAGGTGATGACCGCCGAGCGCGCGTCGCATATCTGCCTGGTCGGGCCCAAGGGCGCCGGCAAGAGCGCGCTGATCGAGGAGGCCGCGCGCCAGACGCTGGAGATGCAGCGCGCCTACCAGCAGCGGCGCGATATCTGGCAGACCAGCGGCGACCGGATCATCGCCGGCATGAGCATCATCGGGCAGTGGGAGCAGCGCGCCGAGGCGCTCTGCAGCGAGTTAGAGGCCCGAAATGACGTGCTCGCCGTCGATGATTTGCTCGGGCTTGTGCGCGCGGGCCGAACCTATCAGGGCGATTCGAGCGTCGCGCGCTTTATCGAACCGTATCTGGAGCAGGGGCGCTTTAGCGTGATCGCCGAGGCGACCGAGGCGACCTTTGAGGCGGCGCGCGGCGAGGCCGCGGGCTTCGTCGATCGCTTCCGTCGGATTCAGGTGCCCGCGCTCGAGGCCGACCCGACCATCACCATCCTCAACGAATTGGTGCGCGCGCTTGAGGCCCAGCAGCGGGTGCGATTTACCCCGGACGCGGTTGAGTCGATAGTGCGGCTCTCGGCGCGTTATTTTCGCCAGGAGGCATTCCCCGGCAAGGCGATTCGCCTGGCGCGCCAGTGTTTCTCGGCCGGCGTGCGAAAACTCAGCGATGCCTCCGAATACGAGGTGCGCATCGACCCGCAATGGGTCGCCGAGGTGGTGCATCGCCAGACCGGTTTGCCCATGCGATTGCTCGTGCCAGGCCAGGGGCGTGAGCCGGCCGAGGTGGAGCGCGCGTTCGTCAGTCGGGTATTCGACCAGCCCCAGGCGACCGAGGTGCTGAGCGCGTTGATCGTGGCGACCGAGCAGGGCTTATGCGACCCCAAACGCCCGCTCGGCAGCTTCTTGCTCATCGGCCCCAGCGGCGTCGGTAAGACCGAGACGGCCAAGGCCCTGGCCGAAGATCTCTTCGGCGGGCGCGACCGCCTGGTGCGCTTTGATATGAGTGAGTTCAGCGAGGCGTCGGCCAGCACGCGGCTGATCGGCACGACCCATGAGCCCGATGGTGAGTTGACCGGCCGGGTGCGCATTCAGCCCTTTTGCGTGCTGCTCTTCGACGAGATCGAAAAGTCTCACCCGATGGCGCTCGACCTATTGTTGCAACTTCTGGGCGACGGTCGCCTGAGCGACGCGGCGGGGCGAACCGTCGACTTCTCCAACACCGTGGTGTTGATGACCTCGAACCTCGGCGCGGGCTCCGAAGACCGCTGGCTTGGGTTTAGCCCGACCTCTGAGAAGGATCGCCAATTACATTATCGCCGGGCGGCCCAGCAGTTTTTTCGCCCGGAGCTATTCAATCGCATCGACCGGGTGATTCCCTATCAGCCGCTGTCGGCGCGCACGCTTAAGCGCATCGCGCAGCGCACGCTGCGCGAGCTGTTGGAGCGCCGCGGGCTTCGGCAGGGGCGGGTGATGGTCGACGTGGACCGGCGCCTCGTCGAGCATCTGGTGGGCGATACCGTCGACCGGCGCTACGGCGCGCGCACGCTCTCGCATCGCATCGAGCAACGCCTCATCACGCCCCTGGCGCGCATGCTCGCCGGGCATGACCCGAATAAGAAGGGCCTGACTCGCGCGCTGCTCGGTGTGGACGGGGTCGGCGAATTGGACCTGAAATTATTGCAATTAAACGAAGCCGCGCGGGTCGAACTTCGGCCCGTTGGCGTCGAGTTATTCGTCGATCATAGCGACGGCGACTCACTCGAAGGCGCAGCCGATCGCCTGCAAACGCGCCTGGAATACCTGATCCAGGGACTTGAGGCGCTGGAGGCCAGCCCGCAACGCGCGCAGGTTGACCGTGATTATGTCGAGGCGCTCAATGAGCTCAACGCGCGTGCGGCTAACGGCGCCCAGCTTGGCGACGAGCCGCTCGCCCACGAGATCGCCGAGCGCGTGCGCCAGCGCGAGATCTTCCGCCAGCGCCTGCGCGAGCTTCGCCAGCGCATCGAGGGGCTGGTGGACCCGGAGCAAACCGGCGCCTGGGAGATGCCCGATCTCGAGAGCTTCGATAAGCCCCGATTGCACCGGTGGAATGAGTTGGTCGACCAGATTTTTGGAGAGCTGAGTTGGTCGCGCACGCAGGCGCTCTCGCTGGCCGCCGCTCCCGCCGACCAGGCCACGCTGATCGTCGAGGGATTGTCGGGCAACACCGCCGATATCCTCGCCCATTGGCAGCGGTGGATGCGCGCGCTGGCGCAGGGGCTAAATATCAATATGGCCGAAGCCGCCTGGACGAGCGATGGGTGGAAGGAGGCCGGCGCCGACCTCGCGCAGGTCTCCGCGCTGGCATTTTCGGCCGAGCACCCGGGCATCCGCGCCGCGTTTGAGGCGCTCGCCGGCTATATGTGGGCGCCGATGCCGGCCTCGCACGGCCATCATGGCTTGGCGCTCTTGAGCGCCGAATCTGCAGGCAGTTCCGAGAACTCGCTGCTGCTTCGGCACCTCGAGGCGCGCGAGGATTCCGCGACGCCTGGCGAGCGTTTTGATGTCGAATTTGTCCTTGAAAATAGCCAGCTTAGCCAACCTCGGCTCGCCACGCGGCGCGCCTTGCCGCCGGCGCGCGCGAACGCGTCGGATTTCGCGAAGCGCCTGGTTTTTGAGCGCCTCGCCCTGAACTTTGAGAACGCCTCGCTGGAGTCCGAATGAGCCTGTATTTCCTCGAACTCGATATCGTGCTGGATATCCGCCCTCATCGCACCACCGCGTATCTCTTCGGCGAGGACTCGCTGGCGGCGGTCGCGGACACGCCCGAGGAGGCGGTGGACCGCATGGAACAGCTCGTCGAGAAGGTCGCCGAGGCCGAGCCCTGGCGCTTTCGGCATAATATCTCGTCGTCGGAGCAGGGTGGGGCAAAAAAAGAGGCGGCCGCCAAGCCCCCGATTCAGATGCGCACCATGAAGGTGAGCATCCCGGTGGGGCAGCGGCGTCGGCTTTTTCAGGCGACTTTGAACCTGTTGGTTGCCACGCGTTGGGTCAAAAAGTCGGCGCCAAAGCCCGGCGAGAACCCGGCAGGCAAGGGCGATGGCGCGACGTTTTTTCGGGACTACCTGGAGGTCTTTTTGCCCGAGGTCCCGCTGCAATTCGAGGTCGCCGACACCGACCAACTCGAGTTGGCCATCCGCGAGCACCTTTGCCAATATTATATGGTCGACCAACGCCTCGATGAGCTCTCCGAGTTTTTGCAGCCCGCCGAGGGGTCGGAGTTGGCCGCAGACGCGCGCTTTGAGAAGCGCACCTTCGAGGCATATCCGCTCAAGATCCGAATCGAAGCCGCGCCGTCGGTGCAAGTAAATGACCAGGAAAACTCCGCGCCGACCCTGGAAGCTGTGGGTGAGCCGCTGCACGTACGCCTGGCAAAAAAGGACGCGCCGCGCGCGTTTGAGCGCAAGGCCGAGGTCGACACTTTGCTCAATTATCTCTCCGATGAGTGGGAGCGAAGTGTTCTTCTGGTCGGGCCACCCGGGGTCGGAAAGACCGCCATCGTCTACGACGCGGTCGGGCGGATGCTCTCGGCCAAGGGCAAGGGGCGCGACGCCCGCGCGGTGGCGGCTTTGTCGGACACCAAGGTCTGGCAGATCAGCGGCGGGCGCCTGATGGCGGGGATGCGCTACCTGGGGGAATGGCAGGAGCGGGTGATCGAGGTGATCGCCGAGGCGCGGCGCACCGGCGCCATCTTATTCGCCGACAACCTGGTCGAGCTTTTGGAGGCGTCGGGCAACGAAAAATACGCCAACGGAATCCCGGGGCTGCTCTTGCCGCATATTCTGTCGGGCGACCTGGTGCTGGTGAGCGAGGCGCGCCCCGAGCAGCTCGCCCATATCGAGCAGCGCCAGCCGAGTTTTTTGCGCGCGCTGCGCCGGCTGCCGGTCGAGGCGATGTCGCCGGCGCAGACCGACGCGGTGCTGGAGCGCGTGAGCTTTCGCCTCGGGCGCGAGCACGGTGTTCGCCTGTCGGCCGCGACGCGCCAGCGCATCATCGAGCTCACCGGGCGCTTCCCGAACGCCTCGGGCTATCCCGGGCCGGCGGTTGACCTGGCCGAGCGCATGGCCAGGACCCATCGTACGCGCGGCGTCCAGGCCGAGAGCGAAGACCGCCCCGAACTTCAGCCCGAGCACGCCATCGAGGCCTTCGCCTCGCAGACCGGCTTGCCGCGCGAATTGCTCGACGCCGCCGCCGACTTCGACGTCTCACGCGTCGAAAAGTTCTTCGGCGATGCCATCTTCGACCAGCCCGACGCGGTCGCCGCGATGGTCGACCTGGTCGCGGTGATTCGCGCCGGGCTCAATCCCCCGAAGCGCCCCTTCGGGAGCTATTTTTTCCTCGGCCCCACCGGCGTCGGAAAGACCCAGACCGCGCTGACGCTGGCGCGCTACCTATTCGGCAGCGAAGAGCGCATGGTGCGCTTTGATATGAGCGAGTTTCAGGACCCCTGGTCGGCCGCGCGCCTGGTCGGGCGCTATAAGGGCGAGCAGGGCGCGCTGGTGCGAAAAGTGCGGGAGCAACCCTTTCAGGTCATCCTGCTCGATGAGATCGAGAAGGCCCACTCCAGCGTCTTCGACCTGCTCCTGCAGGTCATGGGCGAGGGGCGAATCACCGACGCGCTGGGCCAAACGGTCTCCATGACCGGCTCGGTCATCATCATGACCTCCAACCTGGGCAGCGAGGGCCCGGAGTCCTTTGGCTTTGACGCCGCCGGGCCCGACGCCGCCGCCAAGCGCCAGCTCGCCGAGCGCCAACATTTCCGCAGCGCGGTCGAGGCGTTTTTTCGCCCGGAATTTGTCGGCCGCATCGACCGCATTATTGCCTTCGACTCGCTGGGCCGCGGCACCGCGCGCCGCCTGGTCGAGCGCGCCCTCGAAGAGGCCTTGAGCCGCGAAGGGCTCAAGCGCCGAAATATCCAGGTCCGCGTGGCCGACCCGGTCATCGAATACCTGATCCGCGTGGGCTTCGACGAGCGCTACGGCGCCCGTCCCCTGCGCCAGGTGGTCGAGAGTCATATCACTGCCATCCTCGCCAATACCGTCTCGGCCGAATCCGGCCTTCGCGACGCCACCCTCGAGTTTCGCATGGTCGACGGTCTGCCGTCGCTTGAGCAGGTGTGAGCGGGTCTTTAAAAATAGAAAGTCTAAAATAAAATCGCGCAATGCCGCCTTTCAGGCGGCGATTTTCGTCGCTCCAAGGCAACGAATACTCGCCCGCTGTCGATAACCATTGTGAGACCCGAAACGGCGGTCTCACTGGTTTTGATATCAATCATCGACAAGGAGAGTAGAGCGATGTGTATCCATATAAAATGCAGGTTCTTGGGGGTTTGGATGGTCGTGTTGCTGGGCGTTTGGTGCCAGGCGGGGTGCGGCATGACTGATGATTCGGCCCAGCGGACCTGGTCCCTGGGCGAGGTCGCGCAGGGGCAGGAGGACGGCGACTCGCCGGACGCTGACACCTATGAGACGCGTGAGGGAGACCCGCTGCGGCCGGGGGCGTCGGAGGGCGGTTTGCCGAGACTCCCCGGCTTTCCGCAGGTGCTGCCCGAGTGTTCGGGTGAGGGCGGATGCCCGGGTGAGCGACTTGAGTCGGGTTGGTGCGGCGATCCGAGCGGGTGCAAAGACCGCTGCGCGGAAGGGAGTGACGCTGCAGCGCAGGGAGATGAATGTGTGTGTGCGCCGCAAAATGAGGGCGTCGAGATGTGCGACGGAAACGACGATGATTGCGACGGCATCGTCGACAATATTTATGCCGACGGACACCTTGCCGCCCGCGGGGATTTGACCTGTGTGACCAGTCGAGCGGGCGCGTTGCGCTGCTTTGGGGGCGGTGAGGCGACAGGGGTATGGCCGGCGACGCAGGCTCGACTCGGGCAGGTCAGCGCGGGCCGTGGGCACGGGTGTGCGGTGGGCGCCGATGCCCAGGTCTATTGCTGGGGTGACAATCACTTCGGCCAGGCGCTTCCGGGGGGCGCGGCGTTTGTGAGCGCGCCGACCCGCGTTGAGCTCAACGCCGATATCGTCAAGGTCGACAGCGGCGCCGACCATAGTTGCGCGCTGAGCACCGCCGGCGAGGTCTATTGCTGGGGGCGCAACCAATATAGCCAGCTCGGCGTGGGGACGTCGGTGCCTGTGGACGGGGCCGTCGAGATTGAGGCGGTGCTCGATTTTGTGGATCTGTCGCTTGGTGCTGACCACGCCTGCGCGGCGACGCGCGACGGGCGCATGCTTTGCTGGGGGGCGAACCACTTCGGGCAGACCGCGCAGGGTGATTTTGACGCGATTAATGTGCCGTCCTGGGTAGATATTCCCGACTATGTGACCCAGGTGTCGGCCGGCGCGGCGCATACCTGCGCGCTGACCGAGCAGGAGCGGATCTATTGTTGGGGCAATAATGAGCAGGGGCAATTAGGGGACGGCACCACGACCTCGCGGATGCATCCGCGGGTGGCCGGCGAAGAGGTGCTATTCAAGAGCGTGACAGCGGGAGGGTCGCGCACCTGCGCGCTGCGGGGCAGCGGGCGGGTCTATTGTTGGGGGGATAATCAGCAGGGAAGCCTGGGCGTCGACGGCGTCGCGTCGAGTTATCTTGAGCCAACGCCGGCGGCAGGCGCGCTGGAGTTTAGCGAGATTCGTGCGGGCGGACGCCATATCTGTGGGCTGACACTGCGTGGATATTTGCAGTGTTGGGGGCGCGGGCAAGATGGGCAGCTTGGCGGTGGCGCTCAGACCCAGCAGCGGCGGCCAAGGCGCGTCGATTGCCGCTGATTGCTTCCACGCCGCCGCGAGAGCCGCCAACTTGAGCTGAGCCTGGCGCGAATCCGTGGTTAGTTTTCCCTTATGCTCGACCGCGCAGGGTTGCCGGGACGCGGCGGCCCTGCATCGGGCGACGCGCGTAGAGCACGCAGTGATCGATGTCCTTTTGTTGAGAGCATAAAAATGGCGAAGATTAACCTCACCGACTACGTTCGCCACGTTCTGAATACCCCCACGTCGATGCCGCTGGACGCAGATAATCCGCGTCCAGCGGCGGTCGCAAAGATTGTGTGCCCCGGGTGTCTGGGGCGCGGTCGTTACGTGGGATTTCGCCGCGTGGAAGACCCCTGCAAAGTTTGCAATGGCAGCGGGGAGAGTGTTCCGGAGGCGGGCGCATCTTGCCTGGGAGGGGAGTTGGGGAGGGGGTGCACAGAGAAATAGAAAAAAGCCCCTTTTAAGATAGCAATCTCTGGTTAGTTTGAGTGCTATGAGGACCTCAGGCTTGATGCATATCACTGCAGAACCGCTCGCGATGCATCGCGAGCGGCACAGCGCTGTATGAACCGTTGTATTTATTAATTTCCAATGGGGGAAAACGCATCGTGAATCATCAAAGACGAAGAGTACTGACTGGGTGGTGTGCATCGCTGGTAGCGCTGCTCATGGTCGCCGGGGTTGGCTGCGGTGACGCCAATGGTTTCGGGGAGCAATCGCCGCAAGGCTCGGCGCAGGCGGTTCCTGAAGGAGACCGTACATTCGCGGGTTCGCCAGGCGCCGAGGCGCGCCTCGCGGTCGATCCTGAGCGCGTGGGGCGAAGCGAGTTTGAATTGCCTGTGCCGGGACCCAACCAGCCTCCGGCCGCTGATATCCGGGACCGTTTTCCGGGCCTGCCACCGGTCGGGGAGGTGGATGGACCCACCCGGATTCCCGGCGCTCCGACTTCTCCACCCGTGGGGAATCCCTACCCGACCCCGACCAATGACTACTCGGGAGAGGGCAATAGCTATCCCGGGGCGGGCAGCGATGGCTGTGTGATTATCGGCTATGACGTCATTATCGACGAGGCGTCCGACCTCGACGCGTACGCGGGGCTCGATTGCTTCGACGTTGAGGGGCACGTCCTCATCCAGGACACCGAAGACGTCCTTAACCTAAGCAAGCTGAAGGGGCTGCGCTCGGTCAGTAAATATCTCACGATCAGCGACAATGCCGTCCTCGAATATGTGCGTCTTCCGAAGCTTAAATATGTCGGCGATGGCCTGGTCATCGAAGGCAATCAGCAATTAAAATCGGTCAAGATTGACTGTCTCGAAGAGACCGGCGGCAATCTTCACGTCTTTAATAACCAGAAGGTTCACACCGTCTCCTTTGAGAGTCTTCGAAAGGTCGGCGGCGATATGATCTTCGCCGGCATGAACGCCCTGACCAAATTGCTTCTTCCGTGCCTGGAGGAGGTCTGTGGTCTATTTATTTTCGAGCATAGCCAGCGGCTGAAATACCTGTGCCTGCCGAGCCTGACCACGGTCGGTGGGGCGTTCTACGTCCACTATAACCCCAGCCTTCGGGCGTTGATCGCCCCGAACCTCGCCAGCATCGGCGGCCTCTTGGAAATCGTGCGCAACCCGGTATTGGCCAGGGTCGAGTTGGACTGCCTGGTCTACGTCGGCGGCGACATTGATATCACGCATAACTTCCGCTGGTCGCAGTGCCAGATCGATGAGCTGATCGCTCAGATCGTCGAGTGCGCGGGGGATATTACGACCGAGGCGAACTACGCCGAATGTCGCATCCCGTGGGTCGAGATTCCGCGCTGGTGCGCCTGCGCCGATGGCGCGTGCAAACCCAACCCGGATTGTGACGGCGAGTGCGAGCCGCCTCCGCATGAGGACTGTGAGCACGAGCATGAGTGCGGCGACGATTGCGATCATGACTGCGACGACGAATGCGACGACGACTGCGGTGATGATGGCGACGACGACGATTGCGACCATGACTGCGATGATGATTGCGACGACGGCTGTGATCACGAGTGCGATGACGATTGCGGTGATAACGGCGACGACGATTGCGATTACTGTGACGACGGTTGTGACGACGATTGCAGCGACGATTGTGATGACTGCGATAGCGGTTGTGACGACGATTGCGACGACGATTGTGATGACTGCGACAATGGTTGCGATAATTGCGATCACGAGTGTGATGATGATTGTGACGACGATTGTGATCACGAGTGTGACGATGATTGGGACGACTGTGATGGTGACTGGAGTGACGGTTGCGATTGGGACTGGGACTGCGAGGACGGTCATCGGAACCAGCGGGGCCGCGGGCACCGCGAGCATCAAGGCAATGGGTATGGTCACCATCGCTGTTGCCCGCGCGATTCCGAGGACGGTCATCGGAACCAGCGGGGCCGCGGGCACCGCGAGCATCAAGGCAATGGATACGGTCATCATCGCTGCGATAGCGGCCACTCCGACCGTGGCAATGACGGCCGCGGGGAAGACCGTCGCCGGGGAGAGCGCTAAGCATTAGTCGGTGAGGGCGTCGGGACTAACGGCGCCTAACCTGGCCGCGCTCGTGCTTTTGCCTGGTAAAGTAAATCCCCGGAGAGCTTCGCTCCTCCGGGGATTTTCACCGTTTTAGTGCTATCTTGGTCGGCGACCTGCTATTGCCCGGGTTTGCGCTCGAGATGTTGAGCTGCCTGCTCTCGCAATCCGCCCGGACATGCTCGGGGCATATGCTTGCAAGTCGGCTGAAGAGTAGTTTATTAGAGCCTTTAACTAGGGTTGAGTTTTGCGCTATACTAGTTGTGAGACCCTCTACCTCTTTTGGGACGTAAGAACCGATGAACGAGATCGATTGGGAAGACGTATTTTACGATGCGGACTTTTTTACCCCTGATAAGCGGGAGCAAGACCGTCATGATTTGCGGGTGAAGGTCGCCTGGATGATCGATTCTCGCCAATATACCGGTGTCTCAAACGACATCAGTTCGGGAGGGCTATTTGTCGCGACTGAGCAAATTCCGGAGCACGGCGTAGAGTGCAAATTGGCGTTTAAATTGCCGAATTGCGAGGAACCCATCCGCGCGATTGCGCGCGTGGCCTGGAGCCGCCCCGAAGCCGGAGATACCCCCGAGGAGCCCTGCGGTTTTGGGGTGGAGTTTCTGCAGCTCTCGCCGCGCGGAAAGGAGAGCCTGCACGAATATATCGAGCTCAGCGATGCCCTCCTATTTAGCGGCTCGGATTTCTGAATTATTGGTCGAGGACGTGTTTCTCGAGTACAAACGCCGTGAACTTCGCCCGAAACACCTCGACATCGCCCACCTTCGCGTAAGCCTCGACCCGTCGCTTCTTCCCCGCCTCCTCTTCAACTTCAGCGTATGCGATGATCTTTTGGCCGACCGTCACAGGCGCCAGAAAGCGGGCTTCGGCCGCCCCAAGTACGACATTGGGGTCGTTGACCGCGAGCATCGCCGCGTAATCGGCCAGACCGAACACAAAGCCTCCATGAACGAGCCCTCGTTCATCGGCCGCCATCACCGAGGTTGCGACCAGCTCAACCTGCGCGCGGCCAACCGCTAGCGCCACCACTTCGCCGCATAATTCGGGATTAATCTCAAGATGCGTTCTGGGTTGTTCATTCATTGGTTCATCTCCATGAGTGCCGAGTAAAATTGATGATTGTCGGGGCAGCTGGCCCATTATAACGACCGCAAAACGATCGGCAATCGGGCGGGTTAGCGCAGAGCTGCGCGGGATTTCTAGCAGGGCTGACAGCTCGAAATAATGGTGTTATAGACGCCGCGAACATCTAACCCAACTTGGAGATATTTATGCGTATTATGATTGTTGCATCGTTGGCTCTCGCTTTGGTCGCCTGTAACGGCGCGACCGCTCAACTCAAAGACGGTATGAATAAGGCTGGCCAAGAGGCCGCGACCTCGGCGGAAGCATCCGCGAAGGCGTCGGCTGACAAGTCGAAGGCAGACCTTGAAGCAGGCGCCAGCGCCAAAGTGATGGAGCAGGCGCTCACGGTCGCCGCTGAGAATCCGGCGCGCTCCGAGCAAAATATCGCGCGCAATAAATATCGTCATCCGGTCGAGACGCTGAACTTCTTCGGCATCAAGCCGGATATGACGGTCGTTGAGATCTGGCCCGGCGGCGGTTGGTACACCGAGGTCCTCGCGCCCGTGCTCGTCGACGGACACCTGATCGCGGCGAGCTTCGCGCCGAAGACCGACCAGCCCGACCATTATACGAACCGCATCTACAATAACTTCGAGGAGCGCCTTAAGAATGACCCGCTCTTCTCGAAGAACGTGCACTCCGGCATGCTTCAGCCGGGCGTAAAGGTCGACATCGGCGCCGAAGGCAGCGCCGATATGGTGTTGACGTTCCGCAGCCTCCACGGGTTTATCACCCAGGGAATCATGGACGAGATTTTCGCCGAGTCCTATAAAGTCCTGAAGCCCGGCGGAATCTTTGGCGTCGTTGAGCATCGCGCCAAAGAGGCCGAAGGCATGGACGTGATGGAGATCGCCAAGACCGGTTATGTCCCGACCTCCTACGTCATCGAGCGCGCCGAGGCTGCTGGGTTTGAGCTGGTCGAGGCCTCGGAGATTAACGCCAACCCCAAAGACACCGCCGACCACCCCGAAGGCGTGTGGACGCTGCCGCCGTCGCTTAAGCTCGGCGACACCGATCGCGAGAAATACCTCGAGATCGGCGAGAGCGACCGGATGACCCTGAAGTTCCGTAAGGTCGTCGAGGAAGAAGCTGTTGAGGCGGATGAAGCCGCAGAGTCGGACGAAGCCGCGAACTAAGTCGACGTGACTTGATTCGAAGAAAGGCCGCCCCCGGGGAGTTTCCGGGGGCGGCCTTTTTGTGTCTGGGCGAGGTATGTGTTTGTGCGAGGAGGGCGGTCGGCGTTAAAAGAGCTCTTTTTTCTTGCTCACGATATTTTGGCATTGGTCCGCCTCGTCGACGCGGGTCATGCGAAAATAGCTCTGCTTTTTGTCCGGGTGCGGCGAACTCGCCGGGCTGTCGCCGACCATACGGCTGGTCGCCCCGAGGATGACCTGGTTGGTTTTCCAGGTGACTTCGCCGGCGATTCGGTCGCCTGGCAGAAGCTGTCCCTTCATCTTGTCCCAGTGTTTTTGGACCAGATAGAGGTCGCTCTTCACCAACCCGGTGATGCTCATCGTCATGCCCGGTTGGCCGTCCTTGTCCGGGTCGACCACGCGCGGATCATTGGGCTCGGTGGGCAATGCGTCGTCCAAACTCTTCAGGTTCGCGCCCAAAACGGTCGTTCGCCCGGGCATCACGAGCGAATATTTGCCGGCGTCACCCTGCAGCGTCGCCTTGCGCGTGTGAGTGTCCATCGCGTCGATATAGGAGCGCGGGATCTGCGGTTTAATCATCGACTGGTCGCTGAGCAATTCCACCGAGCAGGGCTTGGTGGTGACGGTGATTTCTCGCCCATTCTGCTTTATTTGAACCTGATTAATCGCGACGGTTTGGGAGATCACCTCGCCGATCATCGAAACCTTGGACACTGCGCTGGTGACTACTTTTTGCGCCCAGGTGCCGCTGAGATCAGGAACTTCTGTTTGACTGGTGATTTCTGGGGTGACGACGGCGCCGACGGGCTCCGCGGTCGCCGTTGCTGCGATGAGGGTGAGGGGCGCCGCCAGCATAATGGGGGTAAATCGTGAGATGAATTTCATACGGCCTTTCCTGGTATTGAAACGAAAATAACACCGAAAGACGAAATGTCATCGCGGTGTTATCCTAAGCAACAGTTTGAGATTATCGTTTCATTCCAGGGGGTTAGCAATGAGCCCGTCGCGTGTCCGGGCTCATTGCTGGGTGAAGCGATGCGCATTATCCGCAGGTGCCGGCGCTGATGCCCGACATGGGGTGTGCGCCTTCTTCCATCTCGCCGTCTGCGCCGATCTCGCCTTCGATTCCGCCACCTTCGATTCCGCCGCCTACGCTCGGGCTCGCGTTGTCATCGATCATGCACTGACCAGCAGCAATCTCGACATCGATATTCGCAGAGGTCGAGCTCATCGAGAGGGTGCCCTCGAGGACCTCAACTTCACCGTCCTCGATGCGCAGTTTTGGAGCGGCCGCGCCGTTGAAGGCGATGTTGATCATATCGTCGAGCATCCAGTCCTGGATGTCATTGAAGTGCTGTTGCACCTCCATGAGCTTGATCATCAGCGCGAGGTCCATGCCGGGGGTCATCGTAATCTTGGCTCCCTCGTCGCCGATGGCTTCGATTTCGAGGTTCATCGCGCGGCCGTCGTTGGCGTTGAGGTCAACTTCCAGAACGCGGTGCCCGTCGATATCGAGGGTGGATTGGGCGGCTCCAAGGCCGATATTGTTGATCTCGACGCGGTCTTCACCGACCAGATAGTCCAGCGTGAAGCTCGCCCCGGCGACTTGCGCGAGGATGTCGTATTCGGTGGTGGTTTCGGTCTCTCCGCCCTCGGAATCCCAGACGACTTCGGTTTCACTCACCGGCGCCTGAATCTCGACCGGCTTCAGGGCGAGCAGGGCTTGGAGCATATTGGTGCCGCTGTCGACGCTGAAGCGCGCGGCCGGCGCCGCCGGGTCGATCTTCACGCTCCAATCATTGCCGCTGGCGATGATCTTCTCCTGAATATCGATGGTCGCGGTGGCCGTGGTGGCGGTGTGGGCCAGCTCGGCGCGAATGCGTCCCTGCATCAGAGTGGGCAGGTCATCCAGGGTGGCGTCATCGATGGAGGCCATCAACTCCATGGTCGGGCGCAATTCGGCCAGGTCGATCTCCGCGGCGAGTTTGGCGCGGTGCAATTCGACATCGAGCGGGTTGAAGCGCGCCTCACCGACCATCACCGAGATATTGAAATCACCGGCCGCCGGCGAGGTGACCGCCAGGCGCAGTTGCAATGCGTCGATATCGGCGACGCAGTCTTCCCCCTCATCTTCGGTGCAGAAGGTGTCGCCGCTGACCAAATAGGTGATCTTGGTGTCGGTCTCTTCCTCGATATTCGACTCGAGGAAGACGCGTGCGTTGAGCTCCTCGATGATGGCGTCGGCGCCGTCCTGGAGCTGCTCCTCGGCGCGTACTTCCTCGACGACGACGCAGTCGAAGGTGTCGCCGTTCTCATCGGGGAACGCGGGCTCGGTGCAGTCCTCGGACTGCTGGTCGAGCGCGCTGACAGCGGTTGCGATGCCAAATTTGGTGTCGGTGCGCAGGTACCCCAGCGCCTGGTTCAGGTCCTCGACGGCGAATTGAAGGTTTTCGCCAAGCGCCTGGTGAGCGCTCTGATGCTCGACCGGTTGGGCGTTATTTGCGTCGTCGTCGCCGCACGCGACCAGCGCGCTGGTGCAGAAGAGGCCGCCGGCCAGAAGTATCATCGTGCGAGATTTCATATTTAGCTTCGAATTCATTTTAATCTCCTCGGTGGTTTACGCGGCGGATTGCCGAAAACTATCCAATTATCCGAATGCGCGTTGGCATGGTGCTGCGTAGTGCATGATGCGTGCCAGCATTTCACTGCGCGTCGCCGCTGCTGTCTGGCTGCTGTGGGAGCGATGACGCGCGTCGGCGCGGGAGTAGGGTATATCCATATTGGCTAATCGATACTCCAATGGGTGGCGATAATATCAGGAAACTAAACCGACCGACCCGAATAGGGAAGATGCCTCTACTGCCAGGGCCGCCTATCGACGAAAAAGCCCGCCCGGAAATTTACTTTCCGGGCGGGCTCGATTGAATCGCGAGACTAAGCGATGCCTAAGTACTTAGGGCTTCATATCGCGATAGCTCTGCGGGGAGTAGTGGTGAAAACCGACGCCGATATTGCGGTCCGACGCGTAATTCGCGAGCAGGGTGTCGACGGTGGCATAGAGCGCGCCATAACCCTCCTGGTAGAAGGATTGGGCGTCCGAGGCGATGCTCTCGGGGCCGGTCTCCATGGCGAAGAGCAGCGGCAACTGACTCCACGCGGCGAGGTTCTGGACGACGCCGCCGACTACTTCGCCCTCGGAGTTATCGCCGTGGAAATAGCTCGGCTGTCCCTGGCTATTCGGGCGGTTGTCGAAATAGTTCATGATCGTCAGGTAGTCCAACGGGCCGCCGCTGCGGTTGAGGAACTCCAGGATCGGCGCGTTATAATGCGCGTAGTCGGTGCCAAGGTCAGAGGAGAGGGTGATGCGGTGGCCGGTTTCGGCGACATAGCTCTCGATCTGCTGGCGGCAGGAGTTCAGGATATCCTTCCAGCGCGCGGTCCACTCGGCGTTATACCCGCCGGGAAGTCGGTTCTCCCACCAGACGCCGGCGTACGAGCCGCTCTGGACAGTGTGCGGTTCGATATCCAGGTGGATGCCGTCGAAGCGCTCGGCGACGTTGGTGGTCGTCTTATTAAAGGCGATCACGTCGCGGCAGATATCTTTGGGCGCCTGGGCGTTCGCGTCACTGGCGACCCAAATAGCCTGGCCGTCGAGGTACTCAACTGCCACGCCCTGGGCGTGAGCGCGCGCCAGGAAGCTGCGCATATTCTGCTGGTCCGCGGCGGTCTTGATCGGGTCATAGGTCGGCGTGCGCACGCTCTCGAAGCGGTTCTCGTTCGAATAGCCACGGGCTTCGAAGAAGAGGCGGTTAATCGCGCGATTGGCCTGGCCGTGCGGGGTGGCCAGGAAAGCGAAGAGCTCGTCCTGGGCGCCACCGGTATTCTCCAGAAGCTGCTGCGCGTTGGGATTTTCGTTCCACACCCACATCGCGCGGGTGGTCGATTTGCTCAAAAAGTCCGTGGAACTCACGCTATTCGACGCTGGCGGTGTCGGCGCGGGGTCATCGGCCGGAGGGGTCGCATCAGCGGGCGCGGGGTCACTTGCGGGGGGCGTGTCTGTCGAAGGCGCCGGGTCGCTCGCGGGCGGTGTGTCACTCGCCGGGGGCGTCGCAGCGTCTGGGTTCTCTGCTTTGGCGGCCTTCTCGCGTTCGATCAGGTCGTCGGTTGAGTATTTTCCGGTACTGATCGGAGTGTTGTCCCCGTAGTTCTGGATTCCCGGCGATTGGAAGTCTCCGCCGAGGTTCGTGCTGTTTTCATCGTCTTCTAAATATGGCGAGTCTGCGGCGTCTCCACAGGCGTTGGCCAAAATAGTGAATGTGATGAGGGCGATATAAAGCAACGATTTATTGAGCGAGGCTCGTGAATTCATCGTCATGCCGTACTACTTATGTATGCCGGAAACGTCCCGGAATGTTATGTGATTTTTTGAATCGACTATCGATTCGCTTTTCTGAAAAGTTGTTATAAATCAACGTGTTATGTTGATTTCTCTTCAGGTCGAGCGATGTTAAAGAATCTTTTTTATACGTCAAGTGTGTTTGCAAATAGCGGATTTATGCAGCCTGGCTGTAATTGCAGCGGGGTTTTGGGCAAAAAAATGCCCCTATCGAGGGGTTTTTCGTCAAAAAAAGATGAAAAAAACGACAAATAATTGTTTTTACTGGGTTTTTGCTGGGCTTTTGGTGGGGTTGGGCCCGGAGGTTTACGCGGGTTTAGGAGCGCAGGGCGGTCGGGGAAGCGCCTTTTTCGCCGTCAATATTGGGGCGAACGATGATCGGGAAGTCGCGGCGCCAATCCGGCCAACTGCCCACATCGACGTGGACTTCAATCGCCCAGGTGACCGAGGCGCTGGGGCAATAGAACGAATAGGGGGCGTCGGAGGGCACGCGAAAGCGCACGCGGTAGGTATTCTTTGAGTGCTTCTCGGGGTCCTGAGCGTCCATCGGCTCAATCTTAACCGGTTCCTCGAAGAAGTGGTGGCGCTCGACCTGAGGGGCATCATTGGCGGCCTCCGGCGAGGCGGAGGCGTGGGGGGCGTCGCTTGCTTCGGCGGGCATTTTGCGGTTTTTCCAGATTTGTTCGACGCCGCGAAGCGACGCGGTCACCCTGCGCGTCGAGGTCTTAAAGTTGGGCTTTAACTCGACCACAAAGGAGACGCTGTCGCCGGGTTCGGCCTCATAGTCGCTTCGCACCGGCAAGATGCTCCATCCTGTATTGGGCGCGGAATCCCCGCGGCGCAGCGTGCGTCGGGCCAGATAGGCCGCGAGGATTATCGCCGCCAATCCCCCCAAAAGCGTTGACCAATGCGCCCCGGAAATCGCGGCGACGTTCGGATAGAGTAGGGCGATGCCCACCAATAATAGGAGCATCGTGGCGACCCACTGGAGGGCGCGGCGCGAGTGTTTTTTAAGATCTGCGGCGCGCAACGCCTCGGGCATCAGGTCGCCGCGGATAAACTCTCGCTCGTTGCCGCTGGCCTCGAGGATGAATTTGCGCTGCTCGCAAAGCAGCGCCTCGCTCGCGTTCTCGACGCGTGCTTCCAGCACCCAATCCACGTCGAGGAGGTGGCCGTGATAGGAATAGGGGCCCGGCGGTATGTGGAAGATGAAGGGGAATCGGTGGGTATTCGGCTCGAGCCAGTCGCCCTCAAAGAGCAAGATCACATCTTCGCCGCCAGACGACTGGGTATGATGCGCCTGCGAAATCCACTTGCGAGTGAGCACCACGCGCACATCGCGCTGCGGCTCAAGCACCGTGATAATCGCGGTCCCCACCAGTTTATCCTCCGGCGTATAGACCGGCGCGGCGGCGTCGGTGCCCGGGGCGTCGTGATCGAGGTCGATCCGCACTGTGCATGTATTCATCATGGCATCCGGCCTCATGGGTGATTCGGGGCGGAAATAACACGGCTTCGCGAATGATTTAGAACCCGGAGTTGCTCCAATAGCGCGCGCCGCAGCCCGTCGAATGGTCAACGCGCGCGGCGAACACGATTAAATTTAAGGCGATCATCGCAAAGAGCGAGAAGATTGGCTGCGATGGGTCGCCAGGGGGGCGCTAATGTCGGCCGCATTTGACAGAACGCATGTCGCTGGGGCAACCACTGCAGGCGCAGGCGCGGGTTTTATCAAACGCCCATCGAGGCGCCGGCGAATCAGTGGCCACCAAATGAAGCGACCCGCTTAAGAAGATCCCGCGGCGAGTAACGACCCGTTGAGAGGATGGACGTGAAACGTATTTATCTAGATTGGAACGCGACCGCACCGATGCTCCCCGAAGCCCGTGATGCGATGATCGAGGCGCTCTCGGGCGTGCATGGCAACGCGTCGAGCGTGCATCACGAGGGGCAGGTCGCGCGCACCGTGATCGAGCGGGCCAGGCGCGCGGTGGCCACGGCCGTGGGCGCCAAGGCTCAGTCGGTGGTGCTGACGGGCGGGGCGACCGAGAGCAATAATCAGGTGCTTCGCCATCATATCGTGGAGCATGCGCGGCCGTCGCTGGTGTCGAGCGCCGTGGAGCATCCCTCGGTGATGGAGGTCGTGCGCGAGCTCGGCCAAAAAGAGGTGCCCTGCGTGGTGTGGCCGGTGGACTCGCGCGGACGTCTGGACCTGGCGTGGCTGCGCGCGCGCTTTGTCGAGGCTGCGGCCGAAGATTCGCAGCTCGCCTCGCCCACGATGGTCAGCGTGATGTGGGCCAATAACGAAGTTGGCAATGTCTACCCGATCGATGAGATCGCCGCGCTCGTCCACGAGTTCGGCGCGCTTTTGCATGTCGACGCGACCCAGGCCCTCGGGCGGGTGCCGGTCGACTTTGAGGCGGCGGGTGTTGATCTGATGGCGCTGTCTTTTCATAAGATGGGCGGCCCGAAGGGAATCGGCGCGATCGTCGCGCGTGAGGGCCTTAAAATTGAGGCGACCCTCGCCGGCGGGCATCAGGAGCGCGGGCGACGCCCGGGCACCGAGAATGTGCCGGCCGCCGCGGGTTTGAGCGGGGCGCTCAAAGCCCTGGCCGAGCAGGGCGAGGCGTGGGGCGAGGCGCTGCGCAAAAAGCGGGCGGTCTTTTTGGAGGCGTTGGCCGAGCAATCAATCGAGTACGAGCTGCGCGGCGACCTGGAGAATCATCTTCCCAATACCTTGAACGTCGCGTTCAAGGGCATCGACGGCGAAGATCTGCTGCTCGCGCTGGACCTCGAAGGGGTGTCGGCGTCGAGCGGGTCGGCCTGCACGGCGGGCTCCCTGGAGCCGAGTCACGTGGTGCTGGCGATGGGCTTTGAGGAGCGCGACGCCCGGCGATCGGTGCGGTTTAGCTTCGGGCCGTCGACCCCTGAGGAGGATCTGGTCGAGGCGGCCAAGCGCGTCGGCGTGCTCGTCACCCGCCTGAGCGGCTACGCCGCGCAGGGTTAAACCTGAGCATTTGCAATCGTTTAGGTTTCTCGGGCAGTATTTACGAATCGCGCGCGGGGCGCTAGGGTTTGCCGGATCTTGGCGAGGTGATTTCGCGCTTGCGTATCCTGCCTCGGCGTGAAATTGAGGGGCCGCGCGCGGCGCCTTCGCCCCGAGTATCCTCCCGCAAATCAGTCAAATCGTTGCATATCGCATCCGTATCAGTTTGGAGAGAAATACCATGTCGGTTTCGGACAAAATCAGCATCAATAAGCCCGCCAATTGGAAGCCCGAAGGGGCCGAGGCGCTGCTTAAAAAGAACGCCCCGAAAACCGGCGCGCATTGCGCGGTCGATCTTCCTCCGATGCTCGACGATGACACCGCGATAAGCGGCGCCGTCGAGGGCCGCGTGGTCGTGGCGATGAGCGGCGGCGTCGACAGCTCGGTGGCCGCCGCGCTGCTGGCCGAGGCGGGCTACGACGCGGTCGGCATCTCGATGCGCCTCTACGCGACGCCCCAGGAGAATTATACCAAGAGCTGCTGCTCGCCCGACGATCTTTTCGACGCGCGCACGGTGGCAAGTTCGCTGGGGATTCCGTTTTATGTGGCGAATTATCAGGACGCATTTAAAGAGCGGGTCATCGATTATTTTATCGACGAATACCGCTATGGCCGCACGCCCAACCCCTGCGTGGCCTGCAATAATCACCTGAAATTCGACATCCTGCTGAAGCGCTCGTTGGCGCTGGGCGCGACCTTTTTGGCGACCGGTCATTATGCCCGCATCGACCGAAGCGGCGAGCACCCGGTGATGCGCATGGGCGTCGATCGGACCAAAGACCAGTCCTATTTCCTCTTCGGCATCCCGCGCGAGGCCCTTAATCGGATCATCTTCCCGCTGGGCGGTCTGGAGAAAGACGAGGTGCGCGCCGAGGCGCATCGCCTCGATATCGAGACGGCCGACAAGCCCGAGAGCCACGATATTTGTTTCGTCGCCGGCGGCGATTATAAGGACTTCGTGGCCGAGCGCCTGGGCAAAGAGAAGATCCAGCCCGGCAAGATCGTCCTGCCCAGCGGCGAGGTGCTCGGCGAGCACGACGGCATCCACAACTTCACGGTCGGCCAGCGACGCGGGCTCGGCGTGAGCTATAATGAGCCGCTCTTTGTCCACTCGATCCGCCCCTCCGATGGCACGGTGGTCGTGGGGCCCAAGGGCAGCGCGTTCAGCACCGCCCTGGTCGCCGATCGCTGCAATTGGCTGAGCTTTGAGCGTCCGCCGCGCTCTTTTGAATGTACGGTGAAAACGCGCTATCACGCCTCGCCGGTGCCCGCGATGGTGACGGTCGGCGATGACCCGACGATCGCGACGGTCGAGTTTTTAGACCCGCAGGGCGCGGTGTCGCCGGGGCAGGCCGCGGTATTCTATCGCGGCGACGAAGTTCTGGGCGGTGGTTGGATTGGCGAAACGCGTGGGTAATTTATGAGTGCAGCGAGCATGGATAAAGAGAGAGAGGCCGAGGCGCTTCGGGGCAAAGACGACGCCTGTTGGGCGCAACTCCAGGAGCGCGTGGGCTACGAGTTTCGGCAGCTTGAGCTGCTGGTGCGCGCGCTGACGCACCGCTCCTTCGTCAACGAAGCGACGCAGGGCAAGGGGGCGGCGGCGGTTGCGGCGGTCGGCGGAGATAATCAACGCCTTGAGTTTTTGGGCGACGCGGTCCTCGGCGTCATCGTGTCGCATGAGCTTTTTCGGCGCGATCGCCAGGTTCAAGAAGGGGCGCTGTCGACCCGGCAGGCGCAGATTGTCTGTGAGCCATCGCTGGCCGCCGCTGCGCGACATATCGACCTGGGCAAATTCCTTCGCCTGGGACGCGGCGAGCACGATTCGGGCGGGCGTGATAAAGACAGTCTGCTGGCCGACGCCTTCGAGGCCCTCTTGGCGGCGATTTATTTGGACGGCGGTCTCGACGCCGCCCACGCCGTGGTGGTGGCTCATCTGGGCAACGCGCTCGCCGATGTGCGCCAGGGCGCGGCTCCCGAGGACTATAAAAGTCGCCTTCAGACCGTAATTCAGCGTGACAAGGCCGTGCAGCCCGAGTATCGCATCATTGGCGAGAGTGGCCCGGCGCACGCGCGGGAGTTCGTCGCAGAAGTATTTGTTGACTCGGTGTCGATTGGCAGCGGAAAAGGGCGCTCCAAAAAAGTCGCCGAACAGCAAGCTGCCCAACGCGCGCTGATGAAGTTGGAAGCTGCAGTTGACGCTGGAGAACACGATTCGACGTCGGATTTAGACTGACCGCCTGGCATCACCTTATTTAGGAGAACGCAAATGATCGGTACCCCTGAACTAGTTATTATTCTTGTCATTGTTTTGATGCTCTTTGGGGTTGGCAAACTCCCGCAGGTCGCCAAGATGCTTGGCTCGGGCGTCAAGAGCTTCAAAGACGGCATTAACGGCAAAGAAGAAGACGAAGAGCCGAGCGTCAAAAAATCCGAGCCTGAGTTGCTCGAGGGCGATCGTGTCATCGACACGAAGGCCGACGAGCGCACCAAGACGTCGAAAATGGCGTAATTCGGCCCAGGCCGTTTTTGCCTGCATCAATGCCGCAGCGTACTCTCGCCGCGTCATCAAAGTCGTCTTTTAGCAACAAACTTGTGTGACGAGCCGAGCAAATGCCCATTCATAGCATGACCGGCTACGCGAGCCTCTCCACCCGCGCCGAGGGCTGGGTGATCAGCGTCGAGGCGCGCAGCGTAAACCACCGGGGGCTCGACTCCCGGCTGGTGCTTCCGCGCGCCTGCGCCTGCCTTGAGCCCGAAATTCTGGGGATGATCCGTGAGCGCATGCACCGCGGCCGGGTCGAAGTTCGCGTGGAGATCATCGCCGATGAGTCCGCAGGTGAGGGGCGCGCGCAGCGCATCGACCCCGCGCGGTTCGAGAGTGTCTGCCAGGAGTTGCGTCAACTCGGCGCGGATAACGGACTTTTGGGCTCCAGCGATGGTCTCGAGCTTCGGGATGTGCTTGTTTTTCGTCAGCATTTTGAGATTCGCGACAACGGCGACACGCCGACGATTGACCCGCAGAATCCGGCGCTTCGCCAGGCGATTGACGGCGCCATCGCGGAGTTGGTCGAGGCCCGGCGGGTCGAAGGCCAGGGGATTGCCCGCGACCTGGGCGAACATCTCGTCGTGCTCGCGCAGAACCTTGAGGCGCTTGAGACGCTATTGCCGGCAGAGCTTGGCGCGTTTCGCGAGCGGCTAAGCGAGCGACTTCGCGATGTGATGGCCGACTTTGACGCCGGCGAGGTCGACGAAGAGCGACTCGCCCAGGAAGTTGTGTATTACGCCGATAAGGCGGATATCTGCGAAGAATTGCAGCGCGCGCAGAGCCATATTGGGCGGATTGAAGCGCTGCTGGCCGCGACTTCTCAATCCGCGGAAACCCCCCAGGAGCCGCACGGAAAGACCCTCGACTTCTACCTCCAAGAGCTGATTCGCGAGACCAATACGATGGGCTCCAAGTCGAACTCCGCGCGCGCCACCGACCTGGTGATCGCCATGAAGTCGACGATCGAGCGAATGCGCGAGCAGGCCGCAAATATCGAATAGAGTCGCGAAATTTCAAAAGAAATGATAGACGCGGCGGGTACGTTGGCTTCGATGAGCTTCGATGGCCAAATATAGACCGTACGATGGCAGTAAAATCCGTGAAGGACACTATGAAAAAGGGCGTTTTATTTATCGTCTGCGGACCCTCGGGGGTCGGCAAAACTACCCTCGCGCAACACCTGCTCGAGTCCTGCGACCGGCTCACGCCCAGCGTGAGTTATACGACGCGGGCGCCTCGAAAGGGGGAGGTCGACGGCGTGGACTATCATTTCGTCGACGAGGACGCGTTTGTCGAAATGCGCGACCGCGACCAATTCGCGGAGTGGGCGCGGGTGCATGGGAATTTCTACGGCACGCCGGTGGCCGGGATTCTTCAGGCATGGAAGGACGACCGCGACGTGCTCTTCGATATCGACTACCAGGGCGCCTCGCAGCTGCAGGAGCGGTTTCCGGAGGATGCGCGCTCGGTGCTCGTGATTCCGCCGTCGATTCAGGTGCTCGAGAAGCGCCTGCGCGGCCGGGCCACCGACGCCGACGCCGTAATCGCGCAGCGCTTGGACGCCGCGCGCCACGAACTCGCCCAATTCGAGCTCTACGATTATATCATCGAGAATGACGACTTTGACGTCGCCTTGCAGCGACTCACCGCCATTTACCAGGCATGCACCCAACAGATGCCGTTGTTTCGCAATCGCATGATGGAATTGTTGGGCGAATAATTTATCAGTATTTCGAACCTATTAAACTCGCTTCGCGCTAATTTGCGAGCGGTCCGTGTGGAGTGATGATGTTGAATATTTCCAGTGACGCAAAGCGTAGTGGCATGATCTTGGCGACGGTTCTGGTGGGCGCGGCGGCGGTGATGCTGCCGGCGCTTGCGCAGGCACACCCGGGACATGGCGCTCATGAGGTGGGTTTTATGGCGGGGATTCTGCATCCGCTTACCGGCCTTGACCATCTCCTGGCGTTGCTCGGCGTTGGGCTTTGGAGCCAGCAGCAGCAGGGCGCCGCGCGGGTTTGGATGCCGGTGAGCTTCGCGGCGGCTATCCTTGGGGGCGCCGCGCTCGCCGGGTTTGGCGTGGCTTTGCCAGGCATGGAGCTTGGCATCGCCGCATCGGTGTTAATTTTGGGGCTACTCGTTGCTTCGGCTCGCGCGCTGCCACTGAGTTGGGCGGTGTCGCTTGGGGCGTTCTTCGCTGTCTTCCACGGCTACGCCCATATCGCCGAGTTACCCACGACCTCCGCGCTCACCAGCTACGTCGTCGGCTTTATGACGATGTCCGTGCTCGCCATGGCTGGCGGCGCGGCGTTGGCTGGAGTCTTTGAGCGCCTCGCTTCGCGCGATTATATCGCGCGCGCGGCCGGCGTTGGAATCGCCGCGGCGGGGGCGTTTTTCGCCATCGCGGCCTGAACGAGTCCCAGGTCTTCGCGTCGCAGTGCCGGGCGCGAAGATGTGCTATAATTAAAGATATGGGGAGCAGCGGCGCGGTGAGTTTTATCAGAAACCCATCGCGTTTTTTATTTGATATTTTCATTCTTTTAATAGACCTTCTTTCTATATTCCTCTTTAGACCGGTGCTGCCGATGAAATGGACGACAGCGGTATCACAAAATTCGCACGCGACGCTGGCCTTTCGTGAGGCATGCGCGCAGCTTGAACTGCCGAAAGGCGCCGCAGCCGACGTCTTATTGGTCTTCTTCTCCGACCACCACGTAGACAACGCGCGCGACCTGGCCCTGGCGATGACCAGCGACTTCCCCAACGCGGTCGCGGTGGGTTGCAACGCCGAAGGCGTCGTCGGCTCGGCGGATATCGGGGAGGCTCAACCGTCGCTGTCGGTCATGGTGGGGCACCTGCCCGGGGTGAAGGTTCGCCCGATGCGCTTTGAGGCCGAGCGCCACGACCACCACGACTTTGATTGGCGAGGCGAATTGCAAGTGGCCGACGGCGATACGCCACATTTTTTGATCCTGTCGCAGGCGGAGGGCTTTGAGACCGAGGGGCTGCTGACCGCGCTCGACCGCGCGTTCCCGAGCGCGCAGCTCTTCGGGGCGTTGACCGAGGCGAGCGCGACGACCGGCACCTGCCTTATCCTCGAGGGGCATGTCTATCGAAGCGGCGCCGTCGGGCTCGCCTTTTCGGGCAATGTCCGCGTCGACACCGTCGTCGCCCAGACCTGTCGCCCCATCGGTCAGCCGCTTATCGTGACCGAGCATACCCAAAATATCATTCATCAATTTAATAGCGGCAACCCGATGGAGGTCTTCCAGCGGCTGGTGGCGGACCTTGACCCCGACGACCGTAAGCTCGCCCAACACGCGATGTTTGTGGGCATTGGCGTCGAGAATAAGACCGGGGTCTATCGCCCCGGAGACTTCGTGCTGCGCAACCTCATTGGCTTCAACCCGAAGACCGGCGACCTGGCCATCGCCGCTCCCATTCGGGACCTTGATATTATCCAATTTCACCTGATGGACCCGCAGAGTATTGGGACCGAATTCAACCGCGCCATGGGCAACTTCGCCGCGAAACTCGACGCCGACGCGATGCCGAACGGGGCGCTTCTTTTCAGCGGCATCTCATCGGCTGAGAACCGAAGCGATAAGGCGCTCGAAGAGTCCGATATTCTGCGCGACCATTTCGGCTGTACACCCCTGGGTGGCTTCTTTTCGGAGGGGGAAATCGCCCCGGTCGGCCGGACCCCCTGCGTCCACGGCTTTGCCAGCACGGTGGTCTTTTTTCGCAGTCGCTTTTAGTTCGTAGCAAGTAGAGAGGGCGTTTGAGCGGCGCGGCCAAAACACGGTGATTGACACCGTGTTTTGGCCTTTTTTGTGCGCAACTAGGGGCTGGGCGTGGGCAGGGTGCCGCGGAGTTCGGCGTCGAGGATGATGAAGCCGTCGCGATAGGATAGCGGGCGGCTCATCAGGAACTCAACCTGCAGCGCGCTCATCGACGGCGCGATGCCCGCGAGGCCGTCCATCGCGGGCAGCGGCAGCTCGAAGGAGAGCCCCTGTTGCAGGGTCTCTTCGATCTCGGGCCAGACCTGGTCGAGCACCAGTGATTCGATGGTGCTGCTCGGCATCAGCGCCGTGTCGCCGGTGGTCGATTTAACCCACGCGATGACCTTCGGCTCGTCGGGCACGACCAGCGAAATCGCGTTATCTTCCAGGGTCATACGCATGCCGACCTCGATATTAATCACATAGGTGTCGACCTGGGAGAGGAGCTCGGCCTCCACCTCCATTTGACCCGCGCTCAGCATAAAATCATAGGGCTCGCCAGCTCTCGGGCGGGTAAGGATCGGCTGGAGCTTGGCCGAGAGCTGCGCTTCTTTGACCAGGCTCGCAAATTGAGCGGGAATCAGGTCGGTGAGCTCGATCTCGAGAAATCCGGTCTCCCACAGGGTATGCAGCAGCCCGTTGAGCAGGCCCAGTCGCAGGCCAATTTGTGCCCGGCTTGAGTGGAAGAAGGGCAGCTCATTTTTGAGTTCACCGCTCAGCGGGATGCCCGGGGTCTGGCTGAATTGGGCGGGCTTATCCGCGCTGACCTCGGTCGCCAGGAGGGCGCGCATCGTGTCGCGGTAGATGATGTCAAAGTCGTAGATGCTCCCTTCGAGGCCGAGGGTAAGCGGGTCGGTGAACTCGGTCTCCAGGTCGAAGCTCAGCTCACTGAGTTGGGTTTCGATGGTGTTCAGGGCGCCGGTGAGAAGCGCCGGAAGCGGTTCGATAAGTTGGTCGCGCAGGGTGTCGGCGAGGAGGCTCTCGATTTTGGTGCGCAGGGCGCTCTCGGCCAGCGTGAAGATGGCGTTGGCCTCGGGCGTGCTGAAGTTGCTCTCGGCGTTTTGCAGCGAGAGGTTCAGCGTCTCGACCTCGGAGACGAAGTCTTCGCCCGGGCCCGGCTTCTCGATGCTCAGCGTGGCGACGCCTGCGATGTCGGTGCTTATCGAACCGTTGAGGTCCAGGGTCTGGGTGTTCAGGCTGACCGCACCGCTGGTGCCGATCTCGACGCCGGGCACCCATAGGAAGATCTCGACCCCATTGTCGGTCAGATCCAGCGTGACCGTCGGCTCTTCGAAGGTCACCGAAGTGATGCTCAATTGGGTGTCACCGGAGTCCAGGACCGGGTTGGGGATCTGGTCCATAAAGTCGATATTACGGATAAGCAACGTCAGGATATCGGCGAGGTCATCGGTCTGATAATTCGACTCATCGGGCTGCATGGGGGCCTGGCGGTCGTCGAAAAATCGCTGGCCGAGGTCGAGCACCAGGCCGTCGTCGAAGTTAAATGAGGTCGACGCGGCGTCGTGGGTCATCTCATGCCAGGCCGGGGCCCAGATGACGTCGAGCATCGCCTCGCCGCTGGTCGCCGAGACCCCGTCGCTGACGATGACTTCGATATGATTAGTGCCAAAATGCGGGGTGAGGGTGGTCGCGAAGTTATTATTGGCGTCGAGCGCAACTTCTTTACCATTCACGAACGCGTGGAGCTCTGCGTTGGATTCACTCACATGCCCCTCAACCTCGACGCTGGTCGATCCATCGGCGCCAAGCCACGCGCCGGGCTCAGGCTTTGTCACGGTCACCACGGGCGTTTCGTAGGCCACGCTGATGCGTTTCGAGCCGCAGATGGGCTCGCCGTAAACACCCGTCTCGGCGGTGCAGGCATGGAAGGTCACCGGGCCGCGTTGGTGGAGGCGAAACCCGCTGCCGTCGCGCGTCGCGGCGCCTTCGGGTTCCACCGTCCAATGGTATCCCGCGCCGGGCATTAACTCGCCGAAGCCGTCAAAAATTCGAGCGCCCACCTGAATCACGGTGTCGGGATTGTAAGTGGCGCGCGCAGGCAGGACCGTGACCTCGACGCTTGCCGCGCGCGCCAGCGGCTCGCCTTCATCGACGACGTCGGTGTCTTCGAAGCCTGCGTCGTTTTGAGGCGCGGCGCCGGTATTATCGTCGGCCGAGCAGCCGACCATCCCGCCCAGGATAAGGGCGCAGCCGCAGCCAAGAAGCAGCGTGGTCGCAGGGCGCATCCAGGCGCTCAGAAGGGCTGTATAATTGGTATTAGTATAGCTCATGGTAGCACTCCAAAATTGCCTTTGATTTGCAGGTGCAATCCGCCGCCGCCAAGCTCCGGGTTGCGGATTCCAAGCGCGCTGCCCCCGGGGAGCCCGTAGGTGTTGAGCGTCGTCGGGAGCGTGAAGCTCGGGATGGGCAGCGCGGGCAGCGCGTTGTTAAGCGAGGTGTCGATAAGGTCCTGCAAGACGTCTCTTAGGAAGCCTTCGAGGACCGCGCGCGACTGGGCGTCCAGGGTGATGTCGATGGGGCTAAAGTAAAGCTCGCTGATGACGATATTCGAGAAGTTCAGCGTCGCGTTCGAGCCGACCTGCGCGACGTCCACGCCGGTGTGGGCGAGGGCGCCGATATACATCTCGACCGGCTCGTCGAAGAGGCCGGGGTAGACGATGGACATGCGCATCGCGCCGAGCATCAGGTCGAGCTCCCGGGGGCCATTGAGCTGGGCGACCGGGGGCAGGGCGGTCGAGATCTCGATCGCGGTGCCCGGCGGGAAGGTGCTGCCGATCGCGTTGCTCGAGATGGTCGCGTCGAAGAGGCCGCCGCGCCACAGGGTATGCAAGACGCCGTTGAGCGCGCCGACGTGAACGCCCGCGGCGATGGGGCGAAGCGGGTTGCTCGTCAACAGGCTCGGCCCCGGCGGCATCGCGATGCCAAGCGACGGCGTCGCGCGGGTCACCGGGTTGGCCGTGAATTGGGTGCCCAGGCCGAAGAGCGCGCGGGCCGAGTTGACCGACAGGCTTGAGAAGTTGACCCCGAAGCCCAACCCGATATTCCCCGCGCCGTCCAGGCGCGGCACGTCGAAGGTGGCGCCCAGCGCGGTGATATCGAGCCCAGAGACCAGCGAGTCGAGCACGCCCTGAAGTTGGTTCGTCAGGAAGTTCTCGACCTGGGTCTCGACCATCGCCTGCACCCGGTTTTGGACCATATTGCTGATGATATTATTGAGCCAGCCGGGCAGGCCGTTGATGGAGGTGCGCACGTTGCGCGACGTCACCTGGACGCTGCCGGGGCGAAGGGTAATGGTCGGGCGGCCGCCGCGCATCGACAGCGTGAGGTCCAGGTCGCCGGTGAGCGACTCGATCCTGAGCTTGCCGGTGGCGTTGACGACGCTGTCGACGCGCAACTCGATTTCGAAATTGCGAATCACCGCGTGGAGGTTGAGCCCGTTTTGGATCAACGTCAGGGCGGTGTTGTGAGGGCCGTCGATGCGGCTGCTCCGGTAGTCCACCCGGTAGCGTGCGCAACTCAGCGGCCAGGGAAGGTCGTAGCAGCCGCTGGCCAGCGGGTTCTGGGCGGCCAGCGTGCTGTGGAGTTGATTTTTGAGGCCGTCGCTGCTCAGGACGGTGTGCAGGACGTCGTTGAGGCTGTCCAGCGGGTCATTGATATTGCGGTCATCGACGGCCTGTTGCCCAAGCCACAGCGAGACGGCGTCGTCCATCGACGCGCTCTCGGGACCCCAGTTGTCGGAGACAAGGAACGCGCAGGTGCCGCTATTTTCCTGGCCGAAGTCGGGGCCAGCCGCGTCGATCGCGCGCACGTCGACGAAGTTAATGCCGAAGCGACTCGTGATATCGTGGGTGAACCGGCCGTTGGCGTCGACGTTGACCGTGACCCCGTTGACCGACACTTCTGAAATACCCTGGGTGTCGCTGACCTTGCCCAAAAATTTCACATTGCTGCCGGGCGCGGCGTGGAGCATATCGCCGTTGGCCGGCGAGACGCACTCGATGGTCGGCCCCTGTCCGTTGACCTCGATATCGACGCTTTCGCTCAACACAACGTCGTTGAGCGTCGGCGGGTCGACCGTGGCGCGGACCGTATAGATGCCCTCCTGGTGGAAGCGAAATTTACCATGTCCAAAGGAGTGATCCTGGCCGATAGCCGGCGATAATTCGGCGAATGATACCGGCGCGCTCTCAACGACATTGCCGTAGGAGTCGGTCACGATGGTGGCGACCTCGACAACCTGGCCGATATCATAGAAGGGCAGGTCTGGGACCTTCGACACGGCGAGTTGGGCGGGGAGGGCGGGGTTGACCTCGAGGGATTGGCCCAGTTCTTCGTTGGCGCCGTCGACGGTGCAGACAACCTCGTGCACACCGCTTTGGGTGATCGTCACGGTCAGGCCATCGACCTCAACGCCGCTGCCGCTGGAGTCCACGGTGACGTTGGTCGGCGCGTCCGGGACCGGGTTTCCGTGGGCGTCAAAGGCCGAGCAGGTGGCGGTGGCGGACTCGCCGGCGCGCATGATGTTTCGGTCGAGCTGCGTCACGACGCGCGACACCGCGCCCGGTACAATCTCAAGCGTCGCCGGCGTTTCGTCGACCAGGCTCAGGCTCGGGAATTGGCAGGCAATCTTCGCCTGGCCCACAACGACCGGGACCAATTCGAGCGATGTTGATGGCAAAAAAGACTGCTCGGGCGCGTAGACCAGTTGGGGCTCGGCGTCCTGCGGTGTGGCGACCGGGGCGCCGTCGGCGTCCAGGAGCTGACAGTCCACCATCACCGTGCTGCCGGCCGCCGCGCTCGACGGCGACAGCGCCGTCTCCACGCTCACCGGCACCGGATTCACCACCGGCGTCACGTCCTCCGAGTCCTCGGCGTCGCCGCCCTCAATGACGTCGGCGTCGCTGGTCGCGTCGCTGTCGTTGATATCCCAGGCGTTCGCTTTTTCGTCGCCGCCGCAGGAAACCGCAAAGCCCAGCAGCCCGACCAATATGAGAAGTCGACCGCGTATGCGAAGTTGCCTCGGAGAAATTGGATCTATGCTGTGTCGCGGAAACATAATGATGCCCTCGATGCCGGATATAGAGCTGCTTGTGCTTGTGCTCTCAATGAAATTTGTAGGTGCAGTGTGTCGACTAATTTACAATAGCCACCATTACAAGAGAAATCCTGAGCAAATGCAATACGGGCTCGGTAGATGGCGCCGGGCACCGATGGTCCTCGACGGTCGCGCGGCGTGTCGCCTCGGCGATATCCGTTGCACTGGTCAAGCGTTGGTTTGACTTCGCCCCACGAGATGGGGCAACACAGGCTGCGCTCGTCGCCGGGGCGCACCTCCGAGTATTCGGGGTTCTGTATCGTGTAGGCGCGGGCATACATTCCACTCTCGTAGAGTTTTAGCCGGGATCTAGCATTGAGTTTTCTTTCGGTTACGTCGGTCCCTCAGCTGCGATGGAGCGCGCCCCAGGCGTTCTCTTTAAAGCCGCCATGGGTGTCCGTGGTATTTCTCATCATGGGCCTGGTGATCTTTGGCCTTGGGGAAGCATTGATGGTCGCCGCGGGTGTTGGCGCGAGCCCCTGGACGGTGTTCGCCGAGGGCGTGACCCACGTCACAGGGTGGAGCCTGGGAGTGGCGACCTTCGTCATTAGCGTGTGCGTCTTGCTCCTGTGGGTGCCGCTCAAGCAAATGCCCGGGATGGGGACGATCCTTAACGCGATTATTATCGCGTTTGTGCTCGAATACACGCTGCCCTTTTTGCCAACATTCGAGTCCTATTACGCCAACGCCGCGCTGGCGCTGCTCGGTGTTCTGGTGACCGGCTTCGGCGGGGCGATCTATTTGATCGCGAATTTAGGCCCCGGACCCAGAGACGGTCTTATGACCGGGCTTCAGGCCGTCACGCGCCAACCCATCGCGCTGGTGCGCATGTTTCTTGAGATAAGCGTCGTCGTGACCGGCTGGGCGTTGGGCGGCACGCTGGGTTTAGGCACGGTCTTCTTTGCCCTGGGGATTGGGCCCGCGATGGCGATGGGGATGCAGATGCTGCGACTTCGTAGCGCCGGGCAATAATGTCTGCCAGGCCTCGCGCGCCGGTGCTCTTCGGTGCGTTGGTCAGCTCGCGGCGGTCGAGGCAGGACGCCCCGGCCGCCGCAAGTTAAATGCAGGAAGAATCAGCGGCGATACAGCGTGACGACGGCCGCCCCGCCCAGGCCAAGGTTATGCTGCAGGGCAATCTCGGCGCCGTCGACCTGGCGTTTGTCGGCCAGGCCGCGCAATTGCCAGTTGAGCTCGGCGCATTGGGCCAGGCCGGTGGCGCCCAGCGGATGCCCCTTGGAGATGAGCCCGCCGGAGGGGTTCACGACCCATTTACCGCCGTAGGTGACATTGCCAGACTCAATAAGCTCGCCGCCTTTGCCCTCGCCGCACAGGCCGAGACCTTCGTAGGTGATGAGTTCGTTGGTGGAGAAGCAGTCGTGCAGCTCGATGACGTCGACGTCGTCGGGGGTCAGGCCCGCGGCGGCGAAGACCTGCTGGGCGGCGCGGCGGGTCATATCTGTCCCGACCAGCTTCATCGCGCTGTCGCCGAAGGTCGACGGCGTGTCGGTGGTCATGCTCATGGCCAGGATCTCAACCGCCTGGTCTTCCAGGCCGTGCTCTTTGACGAACTCCTCGCTCGCCAGCACCGCCGCGGCCGCGCCGTCGGAGGTCGGGCAGCATTGCAGCATCGTGAGCGGGCCGTGGATGGGGCGCGAGCCCATGATTTGCTCAAGGGTATATTCGTCCTGGAATTGCGAGCGCGGGTTGCGCGTCGAGTGCATATGGTTCTTGAGCGAGACCATGCCGAAATGCTCGGCCTTGGTGCCGTATTTTTCCATATGCTCGATGCCGGCGTTGCCAAAAATCTGCACGGCCGGCGGCGCCTTGGTCATGCCGCGCTGCTCGCTCATCGTGGTATAAAAGCGCCCCAGGGGGTTCTGGCGGTCTTCGTATTTATTGCTCAGGGAGCCGCGCTCCATCTTCTCAAAACCCAGGGCCAGCGCGCAGTCGATGATGCCGCCCTCGATGAGCTGCTTGGCCATGAACAGCGCCGTCGAGCCGGTCGAGCAGTTATTATTCACGTTATAGATGGGGACGCCCGAGAGCCCGAGCTCGTAGGCCGCGGTCTGCCCGCAGGTCGAGTCGCCGTAGACGTAGCCGGCGAAGACCTGCTCGATATTCTCATAGCCCACTCCCGCGTCTTCGAGCGCCTGGCTGCCCGCCTCTTTGGCCATCTGGGGGTAGTCCCAGTCGCGCCCGCCGGGTTTCTCGAATTTGGTCATGCCAACACCGACAACATAGACTTTGCGACTCATCGTTATTCCTGGGGTTGAGTGGAGGAATCGTTTTTCATCAGAAGTTCTCCCAAGGAGCTTAACCAATCGGGGGGTATTTGTCGCCATCCGTCGTCAATGGGGGATGGGCGGCAAAGAACTTCGCGCGACCGGGGCGCAACGGGGGCCCGTCGGAGTGTGGGAGACCAGAGATGCGCTCGTATTTGCCCTCCGGGACGCCACTCACGCGCCGATCTGGGAGTTTTTTTGGAAAAACACGCAACAAATCACGGCGCTTTGTCGAAAACCATTGGGGAGGGTGCGCGTCGAGCACCCCCGATGGCCGACCCAGGTGGAGCGCAGGAATATGATCAAGCAGGGGACCATTCAGGAGTTTCTCACTAAAAATAGCGACCTCGCCCTGGCGTTTATGGTGATCGCGATCATCGGTATGATGATCGTCCCGCTGCCGAGCTTTCTGCTCGATATGCTCCTGACGCTCAATATCACCATCGCGGTCACCCTGCTGATGGTGAGCCTCTATGTGCCCGGGGCGATCGAGATCAGCACGTTCCCGTCGCTATTGCTGGTGACGACGCTCTTTCGCCTGGCGCTCAACGTCTCCTCGACGCGGCTCATCTTGCTCTACGCCGACGCCGGTGAGGTGATCAGCTCATTCGGTAATTTTGTGGTGCAGGGCAATTACGTGGTCGGCGCGGTGATCTTTTTGATCCTGACGCTGATCCAATTTTTGGTCATCGCCAAGGGCTCGGAGCGCGTCTCGGAGGTCGCGGCGAGGTTCACCCTCGACGCGATGCCCGGCAAGCAGATGTCGATCGACGCGGACCTTCGCGCCGGCGCCTTCGACCTGGACGAGGCGCGTCGTCGCCGCGCGTTGGTCCAGAAGGAGAGCAAATTATACGGGGCGATGGACGGGGCGATGAAATTCGTCAAGGGCGACGCCATCGCCGGGATTATCATGACCTCGATCAATATAATCGCGGGCATGATCGTCGGCATCGTGATGCTGGATATGCCCGCCGCCGAAGCCGCCGGGACCTATACATTGTTGACGATCGGCGACGGCCTGGTCAGCCAGATTCCTGCGCTACTTATCTCGACCTCGGCGGGCATCATCGTGACCCGGGTCGGCGGGGGGGATGACGATGGGCATCTCGGCGGGGATATCTTCCGCCAGATCGTGGCTCAGCCCAAAGCCCTGGCGATCGCCGCGGTGGTCCTTGGATTGCTGGGCATTATCCCAGGGCTTCCAACCGTGCCGTTTCTGTTGATGGGAACGGTGGTGGGCCTGGCCGCCTGGGGCTTGATGCGCGCGGGGCCCCTGGGCGAAGGGGAGCTGACCCAGGAGCAGGCCCAGCAGGTCGAAGAGGTTGAGGAGGAGGCGAAGTCCGGGGCGCGCCAGGCGCGCGCGATGATCCCGGCGCTGACGCCGCTGGCGCTCGATATCGGCTCAGCGTTGGCCTCCGAGATCGCAGGCGAGCGCGAGGAGTGGCTGCGCGGCATGGTTCCCTCGATGCGCGAAGGCGTGTTTCATGAGATCGGTGTGAAGGTGCCCGGGGTCCGTGTGCGCACCGGGGCGCGCCACTGCGGCGCTCGCCAATTTATGATTTCCCTCGATGAGGTGCCCGTGGATATGGGCGAGGTGCCTCGGGGCAGCGTCTTGGTCAACGAGGACCCAGCGAGCCTGGAGGTCTTTGAGATCACCGCCCAACCCACGCGTCATCCGGTGACCGGCCAGCCGGCGGCCTGGATCGACAAAGACGACCGTCAGACCGTCGAATCAGCCGGCTACTCCACCTGGGATGCCGCCGCGTATATGCTGCTTCGCCTCACCGCGACGCTCAAAGAAAACGCCAGTGAGTTCGTCGGTTTACAGCAGGTTCAACAGATGCTCGATCAGCTCGAGGGGCCGTATCCAGCGAGCGTGCAGGAGGTGATCCCGAAGCTCATCGCCTTGCCCGAGTTGACCAATATCCTGCGGCGTCTGGCCGAAGAGGGAATCTCGCTGCGAAACCTGCCGCGTATTCTCGAGGTCCTCTCGGAGCGCGCCCAGAATATCAAAGACCCGGTTGAGTTGACCGAGGAAGTACGCGCCGGTCTAAGCCGCTATATCACCCATAAATACGCCGGCCATGACGGCACGGTTGTGGTCTATGTCGTCGACCGCGACGTCGAGGAGATGATCAGCAAGGCGGTGCGAAAGACGCCCCAGGGGAGCTTTCTTGCGCTCGCGCCCACCGACACCCAGGCGATCCTCGCCGGGGTCCGGGCGCAGCTCGAGGGTGATGTCGCCGCGGGGCGCGCGCCTATCGTCCTCACGGACCAGGCGGTGCGTCGGTATCTGCGAAAGCTGGTGTCGTTGGAGATGCCGCAGGCGACGGTGCTCTCCTATCAGGAGTTGGACCCGGCGCTCAGGATTCAACCGATTGGGCGAATCGAGGCGAGTTACGCGTAGGCAGGCCTATTCGGAGGCGACGCGCGCCTCGGCAGGCGTGGCGCGTTGCGGGAGTTCGAAATCATCGAGGCCGTCGGGGCCGGCGAAGGTGCGACCGACGGTGAGGGCCATATTCTCGGAGCCGACCGCGGGCGTTAAGTCCCTGGGGTAGGTCTCCAGGAGCACGCGGTTAAACCACATCGTCTCGCCGGTGGCGACGTAGACCAACTTCGCCTGAAAATGGCTGACGACACACGGCGTGCTCGGCGCGGCGGTGGGCGCCTTGAGCGCCTCTCGGGCTTTGCTATTCTCGCTGCCTTTATGGCAGCGCGTTTCGGTATGATAGACGACTTCGCCAAAGAGCAGGGCGTCGGCCTGGATGACACCCTCCTGCTGGAGTTTGGCGAGCGTGACGACCTCTAATGATGGGCCGTTGGAGGATTTCGCGGGTTCGAAATAGGCGCTTAATTCTGAGCGCAGGACGATGCCCTCATCGAAGCGCCGGGCCGCGCCAGATTCGTCGAGGTGCGCGCGAAACTCCCCCGGGGGGACGACCTCGAAACCAAATTCGCGCAGCGACGCCACCGCGGCGAATTCGCTGCGCTCGAGTAACTCCGCGAGCTCGTCGGGGCGAAGGCTGAAATTCGCCTGGGCATAAAAAGGAACCACGGCGATGCGCTGGAGGGTGTGGGACTGAAACTCGGGGCGCACCCCGGTCTGCGGAGCGCTCGCGCAACCCTGCAGCGTTAAACCCACCAGAACGGCGAGCATCGGAAAAATAGAGCGCAATGGCCAGAGATTCATAGGTGGATATCGCGACGGGGAAATTTAACAAAAAATAACGACATCAATATATGCGCAACTTCTCCTAACATAAGTACCGGCGAATTTCTTTCTATACCTGCCAGGCCCCAGCGGGGCTTCGCGCGGATCGGGCGAAGAATTTGGCGCGGATTCTTCGCAATGATTCGACGCCCGAGTCTCAAGAATTGCGCCGGTCATCGTTGCGAAAATCGCGAGTCCTTGTTAGCTATTTACTCAAGCAGTTCCCTTCGACGTTTCGCAAAGCGATAACTGCGCCGCTTGACCTAAGATCCTCAATTCTGTTCCCGACGAGTGTTGCCGTGATCAATTGCAATAAGTGTGGCCGAGAAAACGAAGACGAGTATAAGTTTTGCCTGGGCTGCGGCTCGGCGCTCTCCAAGCCGGAAGTGAAGGAGCCGCAAGCGGCGCAAGCGCCACAGATGGTAAATTGCTCCCATTGTGGAACCCTTGTCCCGAATAATTTCAAATTCTGTGGGGCCTGCGGTGGCGCGATCGCGAAGCAACCGCCAGCAGCGCAGGCCGAGCCGGTGGCTGAGAAGCCCGTCCCGGTTGAGGCCGCCGCGCCGAGCCCCGGCGGTGAGTTGGCCGGTCGTCTGATCGTGATTCGCCCCGACGGCACCGAAGGTGCCGAGATTGCGCTGCACGGCGGCACGCATACGGTTGGCCGCAGCAGCGACCGCCGCGCCCTCGCCAATGACCCGTTTTTGTCGCCTCATCACGCCTCGTTTTCGCCCACCAGCGGCGGCTTTAACGTGCGCGATGAAGGCAGCCTGAACGGGGTCTTCGTGCGCATCGCGGGCAAGGCGGAGTTGGCACATGGCGACCTCATTCGCATGGGGCAGGAGCTGTTGCGCTTTGAGTTGATGTCCGAAGTGGAGCCGGTCATCGAGCATACCGAGCCGAAGGTGAAACTCGCCGGAAGCCCCGCCGGACAATATTGGGCGCGTTTGTGCCTGGTCGCCGGCCCGGATCTCGTCAGCCGCGCCTATCCCATCGGCGATGATGGGGTCGTGATTGGCCGCGAAGTCGGCGATATTCTCTTCGCCGATGATGGCTTTGTCTCCGGGCGGCACGCCGCGATCCGACTCGAGAACGGCAAGCCCGTCCTCGAAGACCTGGGCAGCAGCAACGGAACCTTCCGCCGCATTCGCACCGAAACTCGCGTGGCCGATGGTGACTTGCTGCTGATGGGACAGCAGCTCTTCCGGCTGGTCGTGGTCTGAGAATAAGCGATGGGGCGCCCTTAGCGGGGCGCCCGCCGAGCATCGAAAAGCGCCTCATTCACTTCGAGTTATCGAGTTGAATGAGGCGCTTTTTTGCTTCGTCTGATGCGCTGCTCGACGCCGCGTCGCGCGGCGAGAGCCGCCGGGTTAAGCGGCGTTATCCCTTGGGCGGCGGCAACTCATTTAAGAATTTTCGGACCGCTTCGTTGATGAGGTCGGGGTGCTCGATGGGCCCGACATGGGTGCCCTTAGGGAGGACCAGGAGGCGACTATCGGGGATCAATTCGGCCATTTCTTCGGAGCGAAACAGCGGGGTCATTTCGTCTTTTTCGCTCGCGATTACCAGCGCCGGCACCGTGACCGTGGGCAAGATATCCTCGGCATCATGCTCGGATGCAGAGGTTAAAAGCGCCAGAAAGGTCGGCAGGTGCATATTGGCGACGTGGTCGAGGTAGGGCAGGAAATCACGCCCGCGCGCCAGCCGCGTATTCACCGCCGCGGCGGTGGTCATCAGATACGAGAGCTTGCTCGGGATGACGGTCTTCCAGAAGATCTGCGCTCGCTCCGGCGAGATGCTGACCAGGTTGCGAACGTAGGGCAGCATTTCGCGGAAATAATGGGTGTTAAAGAGCGTATCCAGCGGACGCTTATAGCTGCCGCAGATCGGGATAAGACCGCGCACGCGCTCCGGGTCGAGCCCGTAATATTCCAGAATAACCTGCACGCCGAGCGAATGCCCGGCGAAGACCGCCTCCTCGATTTCCAGCGCATCGAGCACCGCTTTCAGGTCGCGGGCGAGCTGCGGGATGGTCATCGAGTCGAGGTTTTCGGGCTTGTTTTCGCTGCGGCCGTGGCCGCGATAATGCCAGCGCACGATGGTATAGTCCGACACCAATTCGTCGATTAGATACGGCCAGATAAACCCGTCGCAGGCCAGGCCATCGCATAATACGATGGCCGGGCCGCTGCCGAGGGTGCCATACCAGATCTGGGTGCCGTCTTCGGCGCTGAGTAAGCTTGTTCTATTCACTTCAGTCAGCCCACTCAAAATGGGGGGAAGGCCGGCCAGGCTTAGGCCTCGTAGGCCTGCTCAAGACGCTCGATGAGCTCATCTTTGGTCCCGCTGACCTGCAAATCAAGTTCGCGAAGCTCCTCACGCAACTCCTTGACCGTGAGCTCCTGGAAGCCCGAGGAGGCGCTGGCCTTCGGGGTCTCTTCTGCCGATTCCGATGCCGCGACATCAACTTGCTCGTCGACCTGCTCTTCGACATCTTCCTCAACGACCGTCACGGTTGTGGTGGTCGTGGTCGTGGCCGTTTGCGTCTGCGCGCTCGAAGCGCTGGCGCTGGGCGACGGGGTAGACGGGCTGGTCGCCGCGACCGCAGGTTTTGCCGGTGCAGCCTTGGGTTCGACCACCGGCTTGGGCGCGACCGGAGCGCGCGTGGGGCGCCGCGCCGCGCTGCTTGAGCGCGAGCTGCTGGTGCGTGTCGTCGAAGGACTCGGCACCTCGGCGCCCAGGTCCATGCGCACCTCACCGGCGAATTGCGCGCCGTCGGCCACCACAATGGCCGGCGCCTCCAGGGAGCCCACCACGCGCGCGGAGGCGCCCAAAAAGATGCGCTCCTGCGCGGTGATATCGCCCTCAACGGCGCCCTCGATATGAGCTTCGCGCGCACGAATCGTGCCGTAAACGCGCCCGTTGGGGTCAAGAGTTAGAGTTTGAGAGAGTTCGATCTCACCGTCGACCCGACCTTGAACGGTCACGTCTGCGTCGCCCGTGATGCGTCCTTCAACGCGGGTGCCGGCGTCGATAATTGTCGGATCTGCCATGGTTTATTCCACGTCCATATCGATATGACCTTTGAAGCTGGCGCCGTCGGCGATCAGAATTCGCGGGGAGCGAATATCACCGACCATCTTGCCCACCGGGCGAATCTCGACGCGCTCGGAGGCGACGATATTTCCCGTCACGCTGCCGCTGACTTCAACTTCGTTGCTCTCAACGTCGGCCTCGACCACGCCGCCTTCGGCGACCTGGACGGTGGAGTCGAGCTGGATGCGGCCCTTGACCGTGCCTTCGATGAGCACGGGGGCGTCGCCCGAGATTTCGCCGTCGATGACGATGCCTTTTCCAATAATCGTGTCAGCCATGAATTTTCTCCGTATCTAAATAAAATGGGTCAAAGGTGCCGATGAATGCTGTCGATTTATCAGCTTTCCTTTTATGGGTGCCGGTGCGCCAACTCAGCCCGCGTCGGGCATCGCCACGTCCATATCGATATTGCCGCGGAATCGCGCGCCGTCTTCGATATTGATGCGCGGTGCGCGGATATTTCCGGTGACCGTGCAGCCGGGGAGCAGTTGGACGATCTCGCGGGCGACGATCTCGCCTTCAAGATAGCCCTGCACCGCGATCGAATCCGCTTCGACGTCGGCGACCACGCGGCCCCCTTCCTCGATATTCAGGTGGCTCGCGAGCGAAATCGTGCCCTCGATCGTGCCCTGCACATTTACGTCTTCGTCACCGCTGACTCGGCCAGTGATCTTAATTTCGGGGCCAATGGTACAATTTTCTGTGGATGCCATCGCGTTTGTATCCTGACTTCGGTGCTTAAATAACGGCTAAAAAAACGTCCAAATAAGATTCGCTAAGTTGAGACCTGGGCTCGCCAAAAATTGCTAACGACGATTCCAAGACTACCCGTTAGTTAGCATTGAAACTCATTTGATTCAACGAATACTCTGGCCCTTCTTTGCCTTTCTTTCGATGCGCGTTGGCGGGGGCGACTTCGGGTTGTCGCCGGCGTTTTGCGGGCGAGGCGCGGCTTGGATTTGGCGCGCCAAAAAAAGAAGACGACGCGCGATTTGACTGCAATCGCGCGCCGTCTCCGGCAATCCCCCATTGGGTGGCCGCCGCGGCAGGGCGGCGGCCGAATCGTTAAAGTCTTAGCGTGAGCAGAATCCGCCGGTGCCGCAGGTGCCGGTGCGGCATTGGTCGTCCTGGTCACAGGTCACCGTGCAATAGCCGTTGACGCAGGTGGAGCCGTCGCCGCAGTTGGCGTTGGAGCGACACTCGAAGCCGGGGCGATAATCCGGGCGACACACACCGTGGTCGCACATCATCTTGTCGCCGCAGGCCGCGTCCGAGGTGCATCCCTCGAAGCAGAAGCCGTCGATGCAGGTCTCGCCGCTCTGGCACTCACTGCTCGCCTCGCAGGCCGGGCTCGGCGCAGGGTCGGTCTGGCAGGTGCCTTCCTGGCAGGTTTGGCTATACGGGCAGTCGGCGTCGGTGCTGCAGTCGTAGTGGCAGAAGCCCTCCATGCAACCTTTTTCTAGGCCGCATTGGGCGCTGGTCACGCAGATGGTCTCGACCACCTGACAGGTGCCGTCCAGGCAGGTCTCGCAGGGCTCGCAATCCGAAGACGCGCTGCAGGAAATGGGGCCCGGATCGGTCGCGCCGACGCAGCGTCCATCGGCGCCGCAGGTGTCGCCGTCGGCGCAGTCCGCGTCGGCGGTGCAGCCGAGTTGGCATTGGCCGCGAGCGCAATAGGAGCCCGGCGAGCAATCGGAGTCGGCGCCGCAGATGCCGTTGTCAACGCAGCGGCCGTCTTCGCAGCGCTCGCCAGCGGCGCATGCGTTGGTCGGGCTGCACTCGGCGGCCTCGCCCGGGTCGGTGACCGGCGGCTCGGTGACATCATCGCCGCCGACGTCGCTGAATCCAGCGTCCGGGGTCTCATTCGGGTCGGGTGTCTCCTCGCCGTCGCCCGGCAGCGGTTGGCCGGGATTGTCGGGGTCCGCTTCGGTGCAGACGCCTCGCCAGCAGACGCCTTCGCCACATTGGGCGTTGTCGGTGCAGCCCGCCGAGCATTGTCCGTCGAAGCAGGCGCCGTCGCGTCCGCATTCCGCATCGCTCTGGCAGGCCACCTGGCAGGAGCCGTCGGTGCACACGCCGCCGGGGCCACATTCGCTGCTGTCGGTGCATTCGCCGCCGATCACGCAGCGCCCATCGTGGCAGACTTCGTCAACCGCACAGTCGAGCTGAGCCGTGCACTGCGGCACGCAGGCGCCATCGGTCGAGCAGAATTGCGAGGTGAAGCAATCCGCGTCCGCCTCACAGCGCACAGGCGGGGCACAGGTGCCGTCATCACAGACGCGCGACAGGCAGTCGGCGTTCACGCTGCACTCTTCAGCGCCGATATCCGGCACGCAATAGCGCCCGGCGCCGCAGACACCTTCCTGGCAATCGGCGTCGGTGGTGCACACCGACACACACTCGCCACCGCGGCAGATATCGTCACCGCTGCATTCATCGTCGGCCACACAAATCGCGACGTCCGGCTCCGAGCCGTCCTCGTCATTGTCGCACCCTGAGCAACCCGTGATGAAGATAAGCGCGAGCGCCGCGCCCAGGCGCAACCAGCGGTTCGAGAGCATCGCGCTCGGCCACCGATGGATGCCCGGGGTTGGGCGGGGAGGATTGGCGGGCGTTGAGATTTTAGTCATTTCGGGTGCCATCATTATTCTCGGGTCAGAGGAGCTATCGACGAGATTTAAATATTATCGCGGGTCTGTGTGGCGATTTTGGCTACGCTTACTATGCTGTATGCGCACCCTACAATGGGCCGTCTTGAAGTTATGACGCGCATGCTCGGGCGTTATTCAATATTTTCTCGGGATTCTTTGAATATTTTTTGAGGCTCGTCGCTTCAGAGAATGACTCCCCTTTCGCGAGGAGGTTGGGTTGACTTTTGGAGCGCCGCGCATCGCCAGGTGCTCCTGATTAATAGGAGTGGGATCGAGTTTCGACTTGCCATCGGGGCCTAAAGCTGCCAAAAAAATACGAAATCAACCCATTTGGGTCGTTTAGGAAGGCTAAATCCAGAGGAAATATGCGTCTGTATAAAGGCCAAGTGCCAGTCGTTGCCGCCGAGATTACGCGATCACTTATCGCCTCGGGGGATCTCGAAGTCGAGGACGCCAATATCGTCGAAGTTGAAAGAGATATTGAGTCGGTGCTCAACGAGTATATTCGCCTTGACCGCGAATTGAATTCCGAAGCCCGTGAGATTCAGTCCGACCAGGGCGGTGGTTTCGGTCGAATTAAAACACGCCTCGCCAAGCAAAAAGGCGTCGAAGACCTTAAAGATGATCCGGTCGGTTTTATCATCGCCCAGCTCATCGATATCTTCTTCCACTCCAATTTTGTCGAAGAAGTCTACGCTGATGACCGCGAAATGCGCACCAAGCTCAAGCCGATGCTTGAGAAATATATGAAGGTGCAGGAGCAGCTCGACAGCGAGGTGCGCGACAAGATCAAAAACCTCACCGAGGGAAGTCGCGACTGGGACGTCGAGTATCAGAAGGCGATGGAGCGCATTAAGCGGACCAAGAACCTCGAATAAGCCTCAAACGGGTCGCGCGCTTTAAAGAGCGGGCGACCCGTTTGCGTTTTAGCGCGAGGCCAGCAGGTCTTTTGGGTGGTTGGCTTGCCACCATTTCCACCAGCGCGCCCAGTATTTCTGCAGGCGCGCGTTGTCCCATGCCTCCAGCGGGGCCCAGCGGCCGGTGATGCGTTTGAGTTCGAGGTTCGCGTTATAGGCGATATGGTCGGGCGCGCTGCCGAGCATGGCGATGAGCGCGTCCACGGCTTCGAGGTCCAGCGGTTGCCCCTGGGCTGAGGCCAACCCCTGGGTCGAGAAGCCCTCGGCGAGCCACTCCTCGCGCGGCCGGGCCTGGTTTGCCTGCCACCAGTCTTGCCATCGGCTCAGCGCGGCTTCGCGCTCTTTCGAGTCGCTTTGCATCCCCAATAAACTCCAATCGACATCTTCGCTATGATTCGTGATTCGCCGCAGCAAAACGGCGAGTTTTTCGGCGACCCCTGCGGGTTGGGTCTGAAGTTGCGTCAATAGAAAGGGGACGAGCTCCGGGTCCATATAGTGAGCGAGCGCGTCAGCGGCGAGGCGCTGCTCCGCGGGCGAGACGTCGCTCGCCGTGATGATGTCTTTGAGCGGGTCCAGCGAGAATGGGTCCACGGCGCGGCGAAGCAGGCGATAGGCGTAGGCTTTCTCGTCGAGGTTGAAGTCCGATTGGCCGACGAATTTCAGCGCCTCGACCACCGCCGCGCCCGACTCGGTGGGGATATTCGTGGCGACCTCGAGCGCGCGCAGGCGCACCGCATCGCTGGGTTCGCGGCGGGCCTGGCTAAGCGCGAGCACCGGCGCATAGGGCGAGCGGATGCGCTCCAAAAGGTCCAGGGCGCTTTGGCGTGTGGACGCATCGGGGGACTCAAACGCCGCGGCGATCGCCAGCGAGCGTGCGCGCAACGCATCGTAATGCCAGTCGACCCATTCCCAACGCGGCCCGTAGTCCAGGCAACCTTCCAGGCGATCTTGCTCCGGGCAGGTGATGCGCAGGTGGAGGTGGTCGTCGTGGGGCAGGGCGTCAGTCGGTTGGTGGAGCACCTTCGACGCGCGGGCGATGAGGTCGGCGTCGGCGTTCTGTGAGCGGGCGTAGTGCAGTAAAATATCTTTGAGCGGATTGCTGATAAAGAGCCACTGAATGTCGACCGTCGGGTGGCTTAAGAGCGCCTGGACGAGCTCCCAATTGCGCTCGGTGTCGAACTCAATATTCGGGTGGCCGATGGCCTGGCCCGTCGCGTCAAAGCGCAATAAATCGGGCGCCAAGACACGCTCGCCGGTCTTCTTATCTTTGCAATAAAAGGCCAGGTCCGCGTCGCGCCCGGAGGTGTGCGAGCGACTCCAGCGCATCGAGCCGCCGCGCCGCAGGCTCATATTTCCAACGCGCAATTTCGGCCCGGCGACCCGCTCGTCGACCTGGCGGGCGGCGTCGAGGATAAGTTCGATCATCGCCCCGGTGGCGTAATGCGTGCCGCGCCCGCGGTGGCGATCAATCACCGAGTGGTGCGCGCCATCGTGTTGAAATTCTCGGGCGTTGAGCAATTCGCCGGCCCCGACCGAGCCGGTCGAAAGCGTGTATTCAATCTTTCGCTCCGGGTCGAGCAATTCACTATAGTGCGGCTGCTCACTCAGAGGCGTCCACCAGGCCGACAGGCGCTGTCCCGACGAGGTCAGCGCGCCATCCAAAATCGCCGAGGCTGCCTGGAGCGCCGGGTCGATGTCCACGCGCGGCTTCTCAGCTGGCGTGGGGATTTGCGCATCCTGGGCGCTCAGTCCGTCGGCCCCGGCCTGAGGAGGTAGCTTAGCCGGGTATGAGCGGTGCTTTTCGGCGGCAGGCGGCGCCTCGGTGAGCGCGGCGTTCTGCGTGGCGCACGCCCCAAAGGCCAGGGCGCTGACCGGTATCGCCAGGGCGCAAGCGGTCCAACGAACGCGAAGGTATCCAGAAGCAAGCAATTGGCGAGGCATGGGTTCTCGGTGCAAGTGACTTGAAAATAAGAAGTATTCACCAATTAAAAGGGTAAACCAATGCGCGAGACAGGTCCAGATCCGAAGCGTTTGTCTCCCGCTAAAATCGCCGCGCCCCAGAGCGCTTAAGCTATTGAGATCAGTCAGGAAGGTATGGGTCGACAAACGCGGATGCGTGCCCTACAAATACCCATCTTAGCCTACTCGGGGCTACACGTTTTTTGTTTCCAAATGACCCGAATTTCATCCATGAAGTCCAGTTCTTCAACGCATTTGGTGGGGTGGGCATTTTTGCTCCTGCTCACCGTGGCCAGCCTGGTATTTGGTTTTGTTCAGCTCGACGGATTGCCCGATCTCGGCGTTCGTTTCGGCCCGGATCTTACGGTGCGCACGGTGCCGGTGGACCGCGAAACCGACCGTGAGCGCCAGGAATTCAAGCGCGGTGACCGCCTGGTCGCCTTGCAGGGGCAGTCGATCTCGGATCTTCGTGAGCTGCGCTCGGTCCTGCAGAGTTTGCCGATCGACGCGGGCGCCCTCGACGCCGAGGAGCTCGACGAGAACGGCGAGCTCGTCGAAGGCACGCGCACGAATCTCGACGCGATGCGCAAGGTCTCCTACCAGATTGTGCGCCCCCTCTATCGTTTTCCAATCGCCTTGCAGGGAAAACCCGAGGACCCGACCGCGCTGCCGCCCGGCGTGGAGCCCAGCGACCGCCTGGTCGAACTCGACGGGCGCCCGTTGCAGACGAAGATTGGCCCGGAAGGAGTGCGCAGCATCGTGGCGAGTCGCCCGGAAGCCCTGCTGGTTTTCGAGCGAAAGAACGCGGTGTTTTTTGGCTCCGTCATGGTCCCTGCGCCCAAGTCGCCCCATGTGCTCTTTGGCATCTTTGGCGCGGTCATCGTCATCATGGCCGGTCTGTGGTGGTTTCGCTCCAAGGAGCTTGAGCCGCTGGCCTCGGTGGCCGTGGGTCTTGAGACCCTTTGCTTTGGCTGGATCGCGCTCTTTGCGTTTGAGTATCAATGGGTGCTCTCCGATGTTGGGTTGAGCGCGGTGCTCATCGTCGCGTTTTCGATGGTCCGACCGATCGCGTTTTTCGCCCATAATATCGGCGACGGCCGCGGCACTCAGGCGGGCTGGACCGCGCTTTTGATGGGCATCGTCGCGGCGGGCACGATGTTGGGGCTGTTCTTGGGCGGCCCATTCGGCGACGCCGAGCAGGCCCTGCACGTGGTGGCGCTGATCGCCGGGCTCTTCGTCGTCTATGAGATCTTCGTGGCGAGTATCCCGACGGATGCGCCCCGAAGTTCGCTGGGCGAGGGGAGCGGCTATATCGCCTGGATCCTCGTGCTCGCGCTCTTTTCGGCGCTGCTCGCCTGGTATCTGGCGCCGATCTCCTTCGAAGAAAATCGCTGGCGCTGGTTCGCTACGGTCATTGTCGGATTGGTGTGGTTTGGCGATGTTCTCTATTGCCTGCGGGGTGTGCCGGCCGAGGGTTGGGCGCTGATTTCGACACAGGCCGACCGGCATCGCGAGATCCTGGCCTACCTCGACATCACCAAGATGCTGCTGCCGGAGTGCCGGACTTTTATGGTCGTGTCGACTCGGCGAGGGACCTTTATTCTTGAGGAGAACGCCCAGCGATTACAGATTCAGCCGAGCGCAGAGGCCCTCCACGACGCGATGTCGATTCTTGTTCAAGAGCGCGCGCGCATTCCGCTATCGCCGATGGTTGAGCGACAAACTCACCCGATGGCCGGCATCGCCGAGGCCATGAATATGGCGCTCGCCTTGCCGTTGACGCCGCCGGAAGGGGCCATCGAGATCGAAGACCTGCACGTCATTTTGGTCGCGATCCGCGAGGATGCCCCCGACACCCAGGAGGTGCCCGAAGAGGTGGGCGCCGAAACGATCGATCTGGCGCAGGGATTGCTCAGCGCCGAGGCCTGGGTTGCGACCCTGGTCGAGGCCTATGCGATTATCAGCCGGGCCTATCTTGATGAGGCGCAGAACGGCACCGTCGCCGCCCAACCCGTGCGCCCGGGGCAGGAGTCCCGCGCATTGCTCGCCGAGCGGCGCCGCGCCGCCGAACTCGAGGCGGAGTTGAAGAGACTGCGGCTTGAGAAGGAAGCATCTGGCCAGTCTCAGCCGGCGTCGACGGAGTCTGCGCGCGTCGCGGTGGCTCCGAAGGGTGAGCGCGTCGCGCGTCTGGAGCGCGCGGATTCAGCGCCCGAGGTAATGCAGGCGGACGTCGATGAAGAGGTCGTCGAGCAGGCTGCAGCGCCAGAAGAGAGTGTCGAAACCGAAGCGGCGCCGGCCTTCGTGTCGCCGCTCGAAGTGCTTGATGGTCCGCCCGGGGACTTCCAACATCTGCTGGAGCCCGAGCTTATCGACGCGCTCGAATACGTCTTGGCCAGCCCCGAACCCCTGGTTCTGGGCGGCTCCGAGGGCAGCGGCAAGCGCTTTATCGCGCGGGTCGCGCAATCAATGGACGCCGAATTCTCTGGCAGCCTATGGTTCTTTGATGCCCAGGAGATGTCGGACACCCACGGCCTCGACGGCTGGGCGGTGGACGCGATTTTCGAAGAAGTGCGCGGAGAATCCGTCCTGGTCCGCCACGCCAATGCCCTCACAGGCACCATGCTAAACGATATCTACGAAGCCGCCGTCGCCTCGGATATTCGGCTCTATCTGGCCTTTAATGACCCGAACGCCGAGCAGGTCTCGGTGCTCGAACCCTTCGACGAAGCCCTCCAGCAGCGCCTGGAGCACCGCGAGCTTATCGTCCCCAATTTCGCCCATCGGCCCTCGATCTTCGAGCCGGTCTTAAGCGTCTTTTTGACTGACGCGTTGGCCCAATACGGCGACGCGCTCGAGGCGCCGGTTTATCTGTCGGAAGACGCCATCGACGTCCTGCGTGGCTACGATTTCCCCGGGCATTTCGATGAAGCGCGCGCGATGATTGAGCAGGGCGTCGCGGCGGTCCTTGAGCGCGGCGAGGCGGGCGGTGAGATCTGGCCCGAGGACCTCGGCTTCGAGTGAGCGGTCGGGGAGGGGCGCTCCCCGCGCATAATTTGTCGAAGGCTCGCAATCCAAACCAAAATTTGGGTAGTATTGGATTGTTCGGAGCGCCACCGCCCGCAATACCGAGGCGGTGGCGCTCAAAAATAAGCATCTATTCGAGAATATCTGCGTGAATAATTCTGCCGAAAATACATCCTCCGCGTCGATCAATTTTGGGCGATGGGGCGGCCGTTTCCTGCTGTGTTTTGCGATGCTCGGCCTGAGCGGGTGTCCGGAGATGACAGACCCGGTCAAGCACGAACCGAGCACGCGGGCGGAATTGGACATGGCCGTGCAATACGACCAGGAGGTCGTGCTTCCCACCTCGACCCTGAGCTTTCATATTCGCAATAGTGACCGCTTGGTGGCGGAGTCCGCGACGGTGACGCTAAAGGGTGTCCATAGCGCTAATGGAGAGTTCGAGCAGCGTTATTCCGCTCAGTTGGAGCGCGACGGCGACGTGGGCGATATCCGCGTCGAGCTGTCGGTGGCCTCGAAGCTCTGGGATGACGTGATGGGCGGGAGCGCTGGGTCCAGCGAGCGCGCGTCGTTTAGCGGGGATATTGAAATTGAGTTGGGCGACGCGCTTGGCGTCCTCGCGCGGGGCGGGGTTCAGGCGACGCGCCTGGAATTCGTGCGCGTTCTGGAGCCGACCGCCGAGGCGATTGAGGTCGGAGCGGTCTTTCCGGGCGAGCGCGTTGAGCTCCAGGGCGGCGGGTTTCTGCGCCCCTCCGAGGGCGAGAGCATCGCCTATATCGACGTCGGGCGCGTGGAGTATAGTGACGGGACCCAGCGCGATATTACCGGTGAGAGCCTGGCGCTCGAGTGGGCAGGGAGTCGCGAGCGCGCGTTTCTCCCGGTGAACCCCGCGGTCTTTGGCGTCCAGGTCGCGACGTTTACGGCGACGATTCATCTGGTCAATCGCCTGGAGAATTCGACCGAATGGCCGGGCAGCGAGGTCTTCGATATCAGCGGAAATCTGCAGCAGCCGTATTTGGCGACGCTGGCGCCCGAGGCTGGCAGCCGCGGGCAGAAGATCACTTTGACCGGGCGCGGCATGGTGCCCACCAACGCCGACTTCGGCTACGGCATGCTCCTGCATTATGCGGGCGTTCTGACGCCCGACGACCCGGCGCTGCCCAGCCTTGAGTTTGGTCAATCGGTGCCTGTCGTGAGTGTCCCCGACCGGGTGATTGACGAGCAAATCGCCGAGCAAAATGTGTGGTATACAATCGAGGAGGGGCGGGTTTTGAGCGGGCTGGGCGCGGTGCCTGGCGTCTTTAGCGGGACCATCACGCCCGAGTTTTTTGACCCATGGGGCGAGCAACAGGGCATCGGCTGGCAGGGCGAATTCCGGGTGCTCCCGACCAAGCAGGTCGTCTATCTTAAATATCTGCCGTCCTTCTCGAAGGGCCTGGAAAAATACGGCCTGCGCAATGTTGAGCTTGAGATTCGCCGCCGCATTATGGAGGTCGTGACCCGCGATTATGACGGGACCAATGTCGAGTTTCGCGAAGACGCCCCCGACGATTATATCCACTACGCGACCATCGAATTGGGCGGCCCGGATCCCAGCGGTCATAACGCCTTTGGCTACGACAACACCTTTAATGGGGTGGCCAAAGACACCGGAAACCTCTATCTCAATGATTATCTGGGGGGCCTTAATGCTCAGAGTGCTCAGGAATTTAATAATCCCTACGGCGGAATCTTTCTGGAGTCTTTCTCGTTCTTTAGCCTCGAGTTGAATCCGCATAATTCGCATGCCTCCGAGGAATTTGATCGCATCATGCGCCCGTTTATGCCGGCGCTCGGCGGTGAGGTCGTGCGGGGCACGGAGTGGCCGCAGGGGCCGCGCAGCGATAAGATTGCGGCGGCGATTTTGATGGTCGGCAACGTGCTTGGAAACACCGTCTCTCACGAGATTGGCCATTCGATGGGGCTGCCTTTTGTGCCCGGGGACGAAGAAAGTCCGACAAATATCTTTCATAATATCGAGTATGGCCCCTATATTATGGATCCCGGTGCCCAGCGCCCATTTGATGAGCGGGCGGAGTTAAATGGGCAGGGACCAGCTGTATTCAACGAAGAGAATTTTAATTATTTACGTAAATACCTGCCTGCTGATTGATTGAATCGCGCAGTTTGCCGTATAAGTTGCTTGACCCACGGTAGGCTGTTATAGGACACTTCGCGTGGAATCGATGGCGCGCTGCCCGAGCCACTTCAATTAGCGGGTATTTTGAGAGGAGAAACACGATGAAGTTTGCCCAGTTCTTTAGCACCCTTTTCGTCGCTTTATTGCTCGCCTCGCCGGCAGTCGCTCAAGAGAGCCAACCCGTCGAGAACGCAGAGTTCGGCGTGACCATTACGCCGCCGGCGAAATGGGAAGTAACGCCGGGCAACGACAAGGCCGTCGCGAGCTTTAAGCACCAGGGTTCGCAGAGTCAGATCGAAGTCGTTGGTACCAAATTGGTCACGCCGGACGTGGCGGATGTCTTCTTTAAGACCTTCCACAAGACGCTGACCGAGTCGGATTTCGAGCAAACCAGCCAGGAAGAGACCACCCTTGGTGGGTCCAAAGGCATGCTGACCAGCTACAAATTCACCCACTCGGGCGTCACGCTCGAAGTGGTCGTCTTCGAGTTCCTGCGCGACTCCACCGCCTGGTTGGCCGTCGGTTATATGCAGGACGCGGACAAAGCCGATTATATCGGCGACTTTAAGTCCGTCGTTGAGAATATGAAATTTAAAGCTGCCGCTGAATAAGCCGAAGCTTTAGCGAATATAAGCCCGCGTGCCGGGCGAGAGCCCCGGCGGGAAACCCCTGGGGCTTTTTCGCGTGCGCGGCGGCTAAAAAATTGCCATACTAATGAACATTTGATGCCCGGGCGCGTCTTAGTGATGCTCCATATCTGCTTTTAAGCGAGGCCATTATGTCTGTCCGAATTAGCTGGGTTGCGATTCTTCTCATGAGCTTCACGTTGAGCTCGACCGCGTTTGCCCAAGACGGCAAATCCAAAACGGATACGCCCGATATGCGCGCAAAAGTGATCAAGGATAGTGAAAGTGGCAGCGCCGTGACGCGTCCGGATGGATGGGTTCAGGGGAAATCCGGCAAGGGCGTGCTCGCGACCTTCCACGCCGCTGGCGATAAGAAGGCGCAGATTGAGGTGCGCCTGAGCCCGCACGTGAAGGAAGACCAGGGTGAGATCTTCTTTGCCTCCTTTCATTCCAGCCTTCAAAAAGCCGGCTTTACCCGCGACGAAGTGCGCGAAAAGCAGACCTATGAGGGGAAAACCGGCGTGGAGACCGAGTATAAGACCACCTCGGGCAAAAAAGAGTTTAAGATGATCATCTGGCAATTTCAGCAGGATGATGCAGCGTATCTGGTCGTGGGATTCTTCCCGGCCAAGGGACGCGACAAATATTATGGTGATTTTAAGAAGGTCATCGAGTCCTTGAAGGTCGACTGAACCGGCGCTTGCTGAGCCACAGCGCGCCCGCTGCCCCGCAAAGCCACACGGTCCACGGCGAGGGCGGGGCGCCTGGCGCGGAGCTGCAGCTCGAGCGCTCAACCTGTCGAGGCTGCCGACAATGCGACTCGCCCGGGCGAAGCAGCCCCTCGCTGCATTCATAATCGCTCGGGCACCCACCTGCCTCGCAACTCACGGTGCAATAACCATAGTCTTTAGGCTGCGCCGCGAAGACACATTCCTCCTCACAGATCAGACGATCCGGCGCGCAGGCATCGCCAACAGCACCGCGCAATTCCCGGCACAACGCGATGCGCTGGTCAGTCTCGACGCCGTCGAGCGATTGCAGGTGCACGTGATCGCAGCGTTGTTGGGGCTCGCAGTCGCGGCCGCTTCGACATTCGTCGACGGGATTTGTGGCCGGGTAGAGCGCGCAGAGCCCCAATTTGTCATCGACGGCGAGGCTTCGCTGGCCGCCATCTGGCCGATAGGTCGGCGCCATCGTGGCGAGCGGGTCGTCGGTGTGCAGAAGGCCCAGCACGTGGCCGAATTCGTGGACGAGGACGCTTCGAAGCTCCACCGTTAACTTCTCGCTCGTGGGGTCCGCGTCGGGCATATCGAAGGGCTGGGCTTTGTCGGCCCAGACGAACTCCGCGACGTTTAGAAAGACACTATTCATGGGGAAGTCGGAGCCGCAGGTCAGCGCGGTCCAACCGATGGACCCGGTCGGAAGACAGCCCGCGCCGCCGGGTTCCGTGAACATAAAGGGAATCTCATTGGGGCCGAGTTCGTCGATGGAGTGGCGCTGTCCGGCGTAGTCCATCCGGGCGAAGGAGCAGGGCGTCTGGGACCAGGACTCGGTGGCCGCGCGGGCGGCGGCGTCGATCTGGGCCTGCGTCATTCCCGGGGGCGGCTCGCCGAGGTGCACCATGCGAATCGGGAAATCCTCGACCGGCACGCGCAGGCCGCCGGCTTCAAAATAGGTGCGCTGGGACGGGGCGATGCGCGGCGCGCGCATCTCCTCGGCGGGCCAGGTGCCCGCGTCGCCGAGGCTCGGCGCGCCCCAGACCGCCGCCCCGAGCGCGACGCTCGCCAGCCGGACTCCCCACCCCAAATGGCCGCTTTGTCGGATCATATTTATCGCCAGGCAATGAAATTCGCTTAAATCGTGTTCTAACCCTCGAGGTTGTACTCGCCGCGTCAGGATAACCGCTAACCCGCGCCCGGCGAAGTCCCATCATCCCACCCCGTGCGGCGCCTCAGAAATGGAGCCGAGAATCCGTTTTTGATAGAAATTAAAATAAATTAGATCGCTTCGGGCGATCGCTCGTTTGAACCGATGATGGCATATTAACCTCATCGGCGACGACGCCCCAGGGAGCATAAATGAAACGTTTTGGAACTGTTGCAGTGATCGCGGCGCTATTGTTGGCGACGGCGCTTTTTTATCGCTTTCGGGGCGAAGAAGCGACGCCGGATACTCGCACGCCGACCCCACCGGTGACCGAGCGTCCGACGGCGCCGCCGACCCCGACCATGCACGCCACCAAGGCTGGCGTGTTGACGCTGAGCGCCGACAGCTCCCACGGATATATGCTCAGCGATAGCGCGCAGGAGGTCTACGCGGCCATCGACATCGCCGCGCAGCAGATCGACGGCGGTGAGCGCCCACCGCTCAATATTTCTCTGGTCATCGACCGCTCGGGGTCGATGCGCGGCAGCAAAATGGAGAACGCGAAGTCGGCGGCGATCGCGCTGATCGACAAGCTTCGCCCGCAGGATCGGATCTCGATTGTCAGCTACGCCACCGATGTTGAGGTGACGATGCCCTCGACGATGGCCAGGGGGACCGATATTGGTGCGATGCAACGTCAGATTCGAGATATGCGGGCGGCCGGCGGCACCAATATCGCCGGCGGCTATACCTATGGGGTCGAAGAGGTCAAAAAATTCATGCGCGATGACACCATTAATCGCGTTATTTTGGTCTCCGACGGCGAGGCGACGATTGGCAATACGAACCCCGATGTATTCCGCAAGATGGCCCAGACCTACCGGGCTCAGGGGGTCTCGCTGAGCACCATCGGCGTCGGCCTGGACTATAATGAGGACCTGATGGCTGGCATGGCCGACGAGGGTGCGGGCAATTATTATTTCGTCGACGCACCGAGCAGCGCCGTCGCGATTTTCGAGCGCGAATTGGACAGCCTGGCCAAGACCGTGGCCAAAAATACCGCCGTCTTGCTCTCCTTTGGCGACGGCGTCATCCTCGAAGATGTCTACGGCTTCGCGCATCAGAATGTTGGCTCTAAGGTCGCGATTTCATTGGCGGAATTCCAAAGCGGTGAGAATAAGAATATCCTGCTTAAGCTTCGGGTCGACCCGTCCAAAGGCGGCGTGTTTCCGCTGATGAACGCGACCCTAAGCTACAAAGATATGCAGCAGAGCGACCTCAATACCCAGATCGTCGCGCTTGAGTCGGTGCGCACCGAGGACGTCGAGCTGGCGAAGAGCAAGGTCAACGTCGAGGTCATCGGGCGGGTGCAGCAAATCGAGGTGGCCGAGAGCCTCAAAGACGCGATGACCGCCTACGAGGCTGGGCGCGACGAGGAGGCCAAAGAGGTGCTGCGCAAAAGCCAGCGGCGCGTCCAGGCCGCCAGTGACAAATATCAATTCAAGTCCGAGGCGGTCGGCCGGGCGGGCGGCGAGCTTAAGGACGCGCTCGACGCGGTGAATAAGCCGGCGGCGACCTTTGAGGAGCGCGAGCGCACGGTCAAATATAAGAAGTCGAAGAGTCGCAACATGAAGCGCTCCGACTCCATCGACCTCTGGTAGTATCGGCCCCGGCGGGCCTCCTCGACGGGAGGTCCGCCGACACGCTCACCCCGCGGCTCAAGCACCCTCACCCCTGACACCGGAACGCCCATGTCGACGCAAATGACGCTGAGAAATGAATCAATCTTTGACCGCCACCTGGTGGCGCTTGTGGGCGGCGGGCTGGTCGCGGGCGTGGTCAGCGGGGTGCTCGGGCTGGTGATCGGCGAGCAGCTTCCGCAGATGGGCGCGCTGAGCTTTGCGGCGGTGGTGGGGCTGGCGATTAACCAGGCCGACCCGCGCGAGGATAGCGCGCTCGTGCGGCTTATTTTTGCGTTGATCGGCGGGGTTTTGATGGGGCTTATTCTGCCGCTCGGGTTCGCGGGCGCGCCGTTGGTCGCCGCGGCGGTGGGCGGAGGGTTTATCGGCGCCGCGGTGACCTTCGACCGCCAGGAGTCGACGGTCCGAAAGTGGCTGGGCATCGCGCTCTTTGCCCTGGCGCTGCCCGCCGGCGTTTTTAGCAGCGGCGTGCTATTTCCCGAGAGTGCGCTGCAATTTTTGGAGCCGGTCTTTGGCCGCCAGGCGCTCATTGGCGCGACCTGGGGCGTCTTTATGGCCGTGGCCGCGGGCCTCAGCGACCTTCGCCCCGAGAACGACGCGCAGCTCGCCTTGCTCGACCGCGCGATCGCCGAGCACCAGCAGCCCGTGCGCGACTATCTGGAGTCGGCGCGCGAATTACACCAGCAGGTGCTGCGCGAGTCCGAGCGCAGCCAGAGCGCCGACGCGCGCCGGCGCGCCGGCGAGATCGCCCGTGAGACCATCGACTCGCTATTGCGCTTCGCCCAGCGCTCCCGCGAGTTGCGCGCCGCCTTGCAGGCCACCGGCTCCGAGCGCCTCACCCGCCGCATCAACCGGCTCAACCAGCGCATCGCCGCCACGACCAACCCGGCCATCGCCCGCGAACTCACCCAGGCGCGCGACGACGCCCGCGAGCAGGCCCAGATGCGCGAGCGCCTGGACCTGGCCTGCGTGCGCCTGGAGACCCGCCAGCAACGCTGCGTGACGACCCTTGAGAAGCTGCACCTGACCCTGGTCCAGCACTCCAGCCACGCCGTCAGCGACCTCGGCCTCACCGAGTCGCTCGCCCAGCTCGAGCAATTCGCCGACGAGGTCCAATTTCAGAACCTGTCGGTCGACGAGCTGTGTGAGGATGAGCAGGAATATGAGGCCATCGCGGCGCCCGAGCCACAGGTCGCGCAGGAAGAGGTCGAAGAGGAGGTTAAGCAGCAAGAGGCGGCGCAGGCGCCGGTCAAATAACTGCGTTGTATGATTGAGAAACGCGTGATAGAAATCGCGCGTTTTCGGTCCCGTAGCTCAGCTGGATAGAGCAACGGATTCCTAATCCGTAGGTCGCGCGTTCGAACCGCGCCGGGATCATTATTTTTATAGCCTGAAGAGCCCCGTTTTTGTGCGGGAGCCGCGTGCCCTGGGCGCGGGGGAGGGCATCGCCTGCGCGCGCACCCATGACCGCCGCGCCGACTCAGCTCATTTCCCCACGATCGACTGCACCCCAAACGTCCCGCTCATGGGCACCTGCTCATCGCGCGGGCCGCGCTGCTCGTCGAAGATGCGGTAATTCTTAAAGCCTAGGGTCAGGTCGGACTCGTCGGGGAAGGGGCGGTTGATGGTGATCATATTGGCGGCGACGTCCATGACGCGGAAATAGGCGTCGTTCATGCCGTCGGAGATGGGGGTCTCGAGCTCGGGCAGCCCGAAGGCGGTCAGGCCGCGGGTCATCATCCAGCCGTCCTGGTGCCAGGCGTGGACCAGCAGGTTGGCCAGGTTCTCGGGCTGGTTGAGGTGCATGGTCATATATTTGACGAAGCGCGGCGAGTGCAGGGCGGTCAGCCCGGGCATAAAGATGCCGGCGGCGCCGGCGTCGACCAGGGTGGCAGCGATGCGGGCGAAGGCGCGCGCGGCCTTGGGGCAGCGGGAGGTGCCGCCCTTGACCACGAATCGCCAGGCGGCGGTGTGGCTCTTCAGGAGCACCACCTCGGTCGGCGTGTAGGGCTCCTTGCTGCGGCTGGCCAGGGTGTGAAGCTCTCCGATGGGCTCCTCGACCATCAGCTGGGCCTCGACGCCGTCCTCCAGCGTGATGGTGCCGCGGGCGAGGATGCCGGCGTCGGCGTCGGCCTTCGCGTCGGTGGGGGCGAGGCTGAAGGTGGAGTCTTCGAGCCACTGGATGCCGTGGGTCTCCTCGAGCAGGGCGACATTCTCGATGCCCCAGTTGACGGGGGCGACTCCGACGAAGCTATCTGGCGTGGCTTTTAGGATGGGCTGGCTCATAGGTTTATCGTGGGTAAGTGTTTGGTTTATATGTCGAAATCCCGGGCGATTTGCGCAATTCGTACAGGTGCCAGGGACGTGAACGGTACAGGTGCCAGGGACGTGAACGGTACAGGTGCCAGGGACGTGAACGGTACAGGTGCCAGGGACGTGTACGGTACAGGTGCCAGGGACGTGTACGGTGGGTCTATTTACGCTCGTATTGGTAGATCTTGAAGCGTGCTTCGAGGCGTTTGAGCACCTGGTCTGCGGCCGCGGCGCCGTCGAAATCCTCGCGCGCCAGTCCTTCAAATAGGTCAGGGGACACGCGTTTATCCAGCAGCATCATGCGCGAGGCGTTCGCGCTGTCCAGGTTCAGCGGCGAGGCGCCGGTTTGGGGGTCGACCGCGTCGACCTGGATGATGTCGCGGGCCTCGGAGGCCGACTCAAACGCCTGCCACTCGGCCTCGTCATCGGCGGCCAAACGGTAGCGCCCGCGCAGCAGCAGGGTCTTGCCCTCGATCTCGGCGGTGGCGAGGTTGGTCAGGTTCACGACATCGTCATCGGCCGGCGCGACCACGGCGTAGAGCGTGCAATAGGTCGCCATCGGCGGGGCGATCTCGTCGATGATGCGCGCCTGGCCGGGGGCCAAGAGATCCTCGACGAAGGGCGTCCCGAGGCGGGTCGCCGAGCTCGGGACATGCGCATAGGCGGGCGCGATCAGCCAATCGCTCAGGTGCCCCAAAAGCTTCGGGATACCGGGTTTGGCGGGAGCTCCCAGGTCGGCGCCCTGCGGGGCGTTTTGGGTCGGCGTGTCGCCGGCGCCCGGCTCGCACAGATGCGCCTCGATGGCCGACACGACCAGGTAAGCCTGCTGCACCTCGACCTTCGTGCCGTCGCCAAGCTCAAGCGCCACGGGGCCGCCGTCCGGGATACCGTCGAGCTTATGGATAAACCCGAAGCTCATCGACGCCCGCTTGGTGCGCTTGCTGGCGGCCGCTTCCAGGCGCGCCTTGAGCGCCTCGTCGGCGTTAGGCTCGGCCGGGTTGGGTTGCTGCTCGCAGGCAATCAGGAGCAAACTCATCGCGCAGAAAGCCGCGACACCTTGATAAGATAGATTCGTTTTTGACATCGGATACGCCACAATAAAAGCCATGCGCGTCGGTAAAATCACCTCACTCCGCTGACATACTCCGTATTGGCGGTGGCTGCAAACCGATAGATTGCCTGGCGGATCTTTGAGCTGAATTGGTGATTATCATTGGATGGGCAGCGGCGCGGGTTGGCGAATGTCGCGGTTTTGGTGATATAGCTAAGCGCGTCTGAAGTCCTCAAACTGAACCCTCTCTGGCGAAATAAGCATTATGTCCGACGATATCCTCTTAGAAAGCGGCAAAAAAAGTAAATTGGGGCTGATCGTGCTCGTGACCACGGTGTTGGTGGCGCTGGGAGCGGTCGGAGCGGTGGGGCATTTGGCCGGCGCGGGTTGGTTCGGCTACCGCAAGATTCTCTACGGCATGAACGATATCTATTTGCTCAATATGGGGCCCGAGAAGCTGCTGGTGAGCGTGGCCGGGGGAGACCCGATCGAGGTCGAGTCGGAGGGCGCGCATCTGGTCGAATTGATGGGCGGCGAGAGTGAGGTGATCATCTCGAATACCGAAGGCGAGGTCGTCGAAACGCATACGGTCTTCGCCGAGAACTCCAGCCTGCTGCTGAAACTGAGCGTGGACGGCTGTCTGGCGGTGAGCGACGTCGGCGCGTTCTACGGGCGTGGGGGCGATAGCATGAAGATTGTCGAGACGATCGACCGCTCGACGCGCCTCTATACGCCGGGGAGCAATAATATTATCTGGCCGCGCAAGAATTTCCCGCGGGCGCTGCCCAAGGACGGCGGGGATGCGCTGTGGGTTGAACTGGTTGGCTGCGCGCTGCTCGAAGAGCCGCGTTTTATGCGCGGCTACCTCGACACGCGCCTCGGCGAGCGGCTCGCCAGGGATAAGAAGCCCGAATGAGCGGGGCGCTGTGGGCGGGGCGTGAGCGGAGGGCAGCGGGCGTTAAGGCTCGCTGCTCTCTTCTTTTGCGTCGTCGTCGTGCAGCTTTTGCCACCAGCGCTTCACCGACCCGGCGGTCCACGCCAGCGGCGCGGGCGGCAGCGAGTCGAGGAAGTACGCCCCGTAGCTCTTATTGGCGATGCGCGAGTCCAAGATCGCGACGATCCCCCGGTCGCGCCGCGAGCGAATCAACCGACCAAAGCCCTGCTTCAGGGTCAGCGCCGCCTGGGGCATCGAGAAGTCGCGGAAGGAATTTCCGCCGCGCGATTCGATATCATCGAGGCGCGCGCGCGTGAGCGGGTCGGAGGGGTTTCCGAAGGGGAGCTTGTCCAAAATCACCAGGCTCAACGCCTCGCCCTCGACGTCGACCCCCTCCCAAAACGAGCTCGTGGCGAAGAGCACCGAGTGGGTGTCGGCGCGGAATTTTTCCAGGATTTCGGACTTCGAGGTCTCGCCTTGTTTGAGCACCGTATAGTCGAGCTTGTGGGCGACCAGGTCGTAGACCGCGTTCATATTCGCGTAGCTGGTGAATAGGATGAACGCGCGGCCTTCGGTCACCCCGACCAGGTACTCGACGATGGTGGCGACATTTTCAGCAAAATCAGGGGAGTTCGGCGGTGGCAGCTTTTTGGGGATATAGAGCGCGCATTGGTTCTGATAGTCGAAGACCGCCTCGAGGACGAGCTCATCGACCTTAAAGCCTTTTTGCCCCGGCCCGGTCATGCCCAGGCGCTTTTTGAAGAAATCAAAATGCCCGCCGGTCGACAGCGTGGCCGACGTAAAGACCAGGGTGTCGTGCACGTCGAGCAGGCGCTCGCGCAGCAGGCTGGCCAGGTTGATGGGCTCGGCCTGCAAGAAGATACCCTGGTCGTGCTTCTCGATCAGATAGGCGTATTGGCTATGCTTCTGGCCGAGGATCATCGCCAGGTCGGTCTTAATCTCGTGGCAGCGCTCGGTGAGGCGCTGGCGCGTCTCGCCAAGCTCCGAGAGCCCCGACACCGCGCGCTGCAGCGCGTCGAGGGCCTCGCCGAATTTCAGCCGGCTCTCGTCGATTTTGTCGGATTGCGGCCCCTCGAGAATCTCCTGCAGCGGGTATCGACCGTTATACAGGCCGAAGCTCGCGAAGCTAAAGAAGTCGGTCTGCACCGTCTTTAGGGTGGAGAGCGCCGCGTCGACCTTGGCGGACTCGACATTCTCATCGGCCATGGCCCGCTCGATATCGCCGCTGAGCTCGCGGATGCGATAATTCGAGACCTGGATGCCGAAATAAGAGGTCGCCACGTCTTCGAGGTGATGGGCCTCGTCGAAGATGACGGCGTCGTATTCGGGTAAAATATTGGCGAATCCGCGGCCCTGCAGCGCCAGGTCGGCGAAATAAAGGTGGTGGTTTACCACGACGATATCGGCTTCCTGGGCGCGCTCGCGCGCGCCGAAGACGAAGCAGTCGTCATAATACGGGCATTTTTGCCCCAGGCATTGCTCTGAGCCGACCGACAGGTCGTTCCAGGCGGCGAAATCATCGGGGAGTCCCGGGATCTCGGCGCGGTCGCCGGTGGTGGTCTTTTCGGCCCATTTGACGATGGTGGACCAGTGGGGGGCGTCCTGGTGGCGGCGGAAATGCGGGCGCTGCTGCATATCCTCGAAGCGCGCCAGGCAGAGGTAATTTCGCCGCCCTTTGAGCTGCACCATATCGAAGGGGCGCGGCCAATGCTTGCGCAGAAAGGGCAGGTCCTTCTCGAAGAGTTGCCCCTGCAGCGCTTTGGTGCCGGTGCTGACGATGACCCGTTTTCGCGACAGGAGCGCGGGGACCAGGTAGGCGAGGGTTTTGCCGGTGCCGGTGGCGGCCTCGACGAGGAGTGGGCGGCGGGATTTTATGGAGTTCTCGACCGCCTTCGCCATCTCTAGCTGAGGAGCACGAAACTCGTAATTCTCAAGGACGCGGCTCAAGAGCCCGTCCTTCCCCAGGATATCGTCGATGGATTCGGTCACAGTTGATTTGTTCAGTAGAGGGTTGATTTGCACCCGGCCATTTGGCGCATGCCGGGTGCAAATGTCAACGCTCTTGTGATGCCGGGAGGGGATTAGTGGCCGGCAGCAGCGGCTGCAGCCTCACCGGCGGCCGCGGCGGCCGCGGCTTCCTCGGGGGTGTTGATCTTCTCAACATGGGTCGCGAGCGACAACAACCAGGCCAGGGGACCGGCGGCGAAGCTCAAGAGCGCGCCCAATTTGAGCATGCCTGCGGTCGTCTCGTCGATATGCCAGCCCTGGGCCGGGGCCTGGCTGAGCGCGACCGTGGTGACGAAGAGCGCGACGGTAAAGCCGATACCGGCCACGCAACCGATGACGGCCACCTGGGGCATGGTGATGGGGTGCGGCAGGCGAAGGCCCATTTTCTGGCCGGCCAGGGTGAACACGAAGATGCCGACGGTTTTACCGACGATGAGCGACAGGAAGATCAACCAGGTGATGGAGCCGGTGAGGGCTTCGCCGTTGAGCAGCACGCCCGCGTTGGCCAGGCCGAAGGTCAACAGGCCGACGTCAACGATGGGGGAGATGAAGTGCTCGAATTGCTCCATGGTGTCGTTATGCGGGTTCTCGGAAGCCTTGAAGAGGCCGGCGTCACGCTCAGCATGCGGCATAAAGGGGACGACCGGGACCAGGGCGAGCGCGGCGTGCACGCCGGTGTTGTGCAGGCCGAACCAGCACAGCGGGCCACCGATGAGCAGGTAGGGCCAGAAGCTCTTGACGCCCTTGCGGCGCATGCCTTCGCAGATAAGGATGGCCAAGACGACCAGGCCAAGCCACTGCACGTGGACTTCCGGGGTATAATAGACCGCCAGGATCAACATGCCGATGAGGTCGTCAAGGACGGCGAGCACCAGCAGGAAGGTGACGGCGGGGTGAGAGCGGCCGAAGATCAGCCCGGCGAACAGCCAGCAATAGGCGATATCCGTGGCGGTGGGGACGGCCCAGGCGGCGCTGGCGACGTCGGCTTCGATGCCCAGCATCGCGTGGAACAGGAAGAACGCGCCGACCGGCCCAAGCACGCCACCGGCGGTTGCGATCGCGGGGAGCGCGGCTTTTTTGACGCTCGACAGGGCGCCGCCGGGCAGCAGACTCTCGGAGACTTCTTTGGCCGCCATGCCAAAGAAGAGCACCATGAAGATATCGTTGACGATGAAATGGAAGCTCATCCCATGTTCGGCTTCGCCGCCATTTGCCACAATATTGGCCTGGTCGGTGATCCATTGGAGGCCGGCTGTGATCCCGCCTTCAAAGAGTACCGAGAGCGGGGCTTCGATGACCGCATGGTAGGTAGCCTGATCGACGTTGGCCCAGATAAGCGCGAGGACCGTGCCGATAAGCAGGAAAGCGGAGAATTCGCGTAGCCGACTAAAAGTGCGTGTTAAGGCGTTCGATGGCAACATGTTATTTCTGAGCTAAAGGGTGGGGAATGAGCTTCTAAACTAACGTTAATTAAATCTTAGTACTCGCGTTCTTTGGCTTCGGGGACGCTGGCGAAAAGGGCGCGAAACGGGTCCGCCTCATCGCCATAGATATAGCCGGGCCCGAGCCCGGCGGCCTGTTCGCTAAACGCGTCGGCCATGGTGTCGCTGGAGGGGGCGCGGCTGCGCCACCGCATCGCCTGGAGTTGCGCGGTTTCCCATTGTGCCTGGAGCACCTGAACGTCATTGAGGTTCGTGGGAAGTCGATCGGCGAAGGCAAAAAGTACGCGCCCGGCGACCCGCGCATCTTCGGTCGCCCGGTGAGCCTCTTTGGCCTCGATGCCGAGCTCTTTGGCGATGCGGCCGAGGTTCTTTCGGCCCAGGTTTTTGAAGAATTGTCGCGCGAAGATCAGCGGGTCGAAGGTCGGCGCGTTCTCCGGCCATTGCAGCCCGCAACGCTCTAATTCGGCGGCGATAAAGCCTTTATCGAAGCTCAAGTTATACGCGACGATGCCGACGCCCTGAAGCCAATCATGGACTTCCTGGGCGACCTCTTCGAAGCGGGGCTTGCCCACCAGGTCTTCGGGCTTGATGCCCGTGAGGTCGACGACCTCCTGGGGGACTTCACAGCCCGGGTCGATAAGCTGTTCGTAGCTATCGACCACCTCACCGCCGACGAAGCGCAGGATACCGATCTCAATGATGCGGTCCTGGTTACAGTCGAGGCCGGTGGTCTCCACGTCCAATACGGCGAGGTCAAGATCGGCCCAGTTTTCGGGCCAGACAAATCCCGAGTCCGGGGTGCCTGTTGAGTCTTGAAGAGCTGATTTCTGGTCGTGTGTTTGAGACACCGGCGTGGCCTCTGCTGCAATGTGATGGGCGCTTGGAAGTGCGTTTCGCGCGGGATTATGCCATTTTGAGGCTGTCTGTACAAGGACAACCCGGGGCGAAACGCGGCAATTCGGGCGGATTTAGCGGCGTCCGATTCCGGTCGCCCGGCGCACCCGGTCCATGACTTCTTCGACGGCAGGGCGCACGCGCTCGGCGCCGCTTTGAAGCACCTCTTCGAGGTAAGCTTCGTCGGCGCGAAGGCGCTGGTATTCCTCGCGATAGGGCGAAAAATAGGCGTCGAGCTTCTCGAAGAGCGCCTGCTTGGCGTGGCCGTATCCGTAGCCGCCGCCCAGGTAATTCTGGCGCATGTCTTCGAGCTCGGAGGGCGTGGCGAAGAGTTTATAGAGTGTGAAGACGTTGCAGGTGTCCGGGTCCTTGGGGTCTTCGAGCGGGGTGGAGTCGGTGGCGATCGCCATGCATTGCTTGCGCAGCTTTTTAGGCGGCAAGAGCGGCTCGATTAGGTTGCCGTAGGACTTCGACATCTTTCGCCCGTCGGTGCCGGGCACCGTCGCGACGTTCTCTTGGACCTTGGCGACCGGCAATTTCAGCGCGTCCACGTTGAAGGCGGCGTTAAACTTCTGCGCCATGTCGCGGGTCATCTCGAGGTGCTGAATCTGGTCCTGGCCGACCGGGACGATATCCGAGTCGTAGATGAGGATATCGGCCGCCATCAACACCGGATAGCTGAAGAGCCCGTGGCTGATCTCTTTGCCGCGCCCCTCGGCGTCGGCCGCCTTATAGGCGTGGGCGCGCTCGAGCAGGCCCATATGGGTCACGCAGCTTAGCAGCCAGGTCAGCTCGCAGACCTCGGGGATATCGGATTGGCGAAAAAACGCGGATTTTTCGGGGTCGAGTCCAAAGGCCAAGAAATAAGAGGTCAATTCATAGACCGACGCGCGCATGGCCTTCGGGTCGCGCGCCGTGGTCAGCGCGTGGTAATCGGCCGCGAAATAATAGGCTTCGTACTCATCTTGAAGGTCAATCGCGGGGCGAATCATGCCCAGATAATTGCCAAGATGCGGAAATCCGGTGGGTTTAATGCCGGAGAGGCTACGTTTTTTCGACATGGTTTTTCCAACTTCGAAAGATGCTAAAGCGACACTTAAGAGGTCGATACATTTTATCGTCGCCAGACCTAGCACGCGGGGCGCGCGTTTGTCATGACAATCGTTGGCGCGTGTTTCGAGGCGAGCAGGGTGAGCGCTGCTCGCCTCGATTGGGGCTCAATAATCGATGACCGCTTCGCCTTCGGCCGAGCTCACCAGGAAGTTGACCGCGGCGTCGTTCGCATCGGTGTCTGAGGACAGGGTGAAGTGGCCGGTGTCCGGGTTGAGGTACGCCGCGGCGGTGAGCGCATCGCCGTTGAAGGCGGCGCGGTTGGCTTTCACCGGCGTCGGGTAGGACTCGATGGCCCGCAGCCCGTAGGGATCGATCTCCCAGCCGGCCTGGTTGACGGGGTGGATATCGCCGGCGGTCAGCAGCGCGTTCATGCCGAGCACCGAGGTGGTGTCGTCGTGTTGCCCGTTGATGATGAAGACGTTGGAGCCGCCCGGATGCGCGGGCCAGCCGGCCCAATGGGGTGCGTAGTTCTGGGTGTCGACGACGTCGGCGCCAAGTTGGGCCATATGAATGATTGGGTGAAAGCGGTCTAACTCGCTCTTATCCTTGAGCAATTGCCCGAGCAACGCGACGATATCGAAGGGGTCTTTTCGCGAGAGAATCGTCTCGGTCAGGTAGGCCGACACGCCGTTGAATAGATAGGTGTCGATGCGCGGCTCGCTCGCCGCGACCAGGGTGCCGACCAGCGCGCCCTGGGAGTGCCCGCCATAAAAGACGCGGTCGGTCTCGATGCTGGGCAGGTCGGGGTCGTTGGCGATCTTCTCGCTTAAGAAGCGGATAAAATAGCTGGTTTCGGCGGCCTGCTGGCGAAACACCGTGCGCCCGGAGACCGGGTTTAAGAAGTTGAACGAGTCCATGGTCGGGTCGAAGGTGCGCTCGCCGCGAAATTCATGAAATTGCGCGACGAACTCGGCGATGGCGAAGCCGTTGTCCAGCGCAGCCAGCCAGTGGCGCCGGCTCACGTTATTGCCCAGCACGGCGCCGGTGCCGCTGCTCCAGACCAATAATTTAAGCGGACCCGGGTGGTTCGGAGGTACCGTGACGATAAACGGGACGTTCTCCCAGCGTTGGATGACCGGCTTGCCCTGGTCGTCGAATTCCAGGCCGCCCTCGGTGCTGTAGGGGGGCTCGCCTTTTTGGAAGATCGGGAAGGGCGCATAGCCGACATAGACGTGTCGTTTATCGTTGGAGATCGAGTCGTCGAAGACCAGGCCGCTGTGGTCTTTGACCGGTGTCGTTTCGTCCCAGACAACCTCGCGCATCGCGCGCAAATCGGCGACCGGGTCCTGGGTGTGAAAGACGGTGGCGACGGCGATATCGTCGGCGCTCAGGCCGGCATTGGGCAGGCAATCGCGCAGCGGGGCGAAGCTTGCGTTGAGCGTGTCGTCATCGCCGTCGCCATTGAACGCGTCGGCGAATGCCTGCGGGCGGGCGGTCGACAGGTTCGGCCCGCCGAAGCTCGTCTTGACGACCAGCGCGTAGGGGGTTGCCGGGGCGAGGACCCAGCCAGGCATCGGCGCGACCTTGAGGGTCTGGGCGTCGATAAATCTCGTGGCCTCCGCGTCGAAGACGACCTCGAGCGGGGTGCGCTCACCGCAGGCGTCTTCGCTGAGGTTTATCAATTGGACGTCGGCCTCGGCTTTGAGCGTCTCCTTGGGCGTGGGCAGCGCGTCGGCGCTGAGCCCCTGCGCCTGGCTAAAGGGAATATAGATGACCGGAAGATTCGAATACCCGCGCACCGCGCGAACGGCGTCGATATATTTGGCGACGAAATTCTCGCTCGCGTGGGGCAAGTCCGACAGGTCCACCCCGCCATCCGGGTGCAGGCGCGCGTCGGAGGGCCATGGCATCCGGTAGAAGTCCGTTTTGCTCGGCTCATAGCGCGGCTTCAGGTCGCCGTCGGCCGCCTCTACCCGCGCAGGTTCCTCGGCGCTCGCGTCGACTTCGGCGTCGCCGCAACCCGCGAAAAGAGTCAGGGTGAGCGCGGCGAGGCAGGTGGAGCTGGTGAGTCGAATGCTGAGGCTTGAAAGGTGCATGATTCGTCGCTTTGAGGGGCAAGAATTAGAGGTGAAGGCAGGTCAAAATATCTGCGCATAGGGTATCGAGTTTCGCGCCTTCTGGATAGTCGAGACTTTTGGTTTAATAAGCCCGGCGGCGCCGCGCTTGCTCAGTGACACAGGCCCGAAGTCCGGGTTGGCGGCAGTCGCTCGCCGCGTCGTCGCGCCCAGTCCACCCAATCGGGCGGGATGCTGGTGAAGACTTCGTCGCGCACGAACTCGGCCGGACACTCCGGGCTGGCCAGCAGCCCGTTTCGTGTGTCGATGGCCAGGGATTTGTGGATTGCGCAGGCTTCTTCGGGGGCGGCCTCGGCGCTGAACAATTCAAGGCGAGTGGTCGGGCAATGGGGGCCGGGTTTGTGCCCACTGAGGGTGCAGACGCGATGGGTTTCGACCGCGTCGGGGCGCGGAAACCAGGGGACATCGCCCGCGTTGGCGGCGTCGGGGTAGAGCGCCTGGGTCACCTGGCGCATGATAGGCGCCGCGCCGGTGATGCCGCTGGAGCGTTGCATCGGCGAAGCGTCGAAATTTCCGGCCCACACGCCGATGGTATATTCCGGGGTCACGGCGAAGGTCCAATTATCGCGAAAGCCGTCGCTGGTGCCGGTCTTTGCGGCGACGCGATAGGGAAAATACAGCGCGCTATATCGCCCGAAACCCTGCGCGCGTGCGGCGTCGTCGCTGAGGATATCCATGAGGATATAGGCGGTCTCGGGGCTGAATATCTGCGCGTCTTTGACCGACGTTCGGAAGGTCGGCTTAGTGGGCGCAGGCAGGGCGTCGTCCAAAAAGATGCGAAGCTCTTTTCGTGTCCCCAGACGCCCCAGGGTGGCGTAGGCGGCGGTGAGGTCGCGGAGCCGCACCTCACCGTTTCCCAGGGCGACGCCCAGGCCATAATGCGCGTCGTCCTGGTCAAAGGTGTCCATGCCGAAGTCGCGCAGTGTGTCGAGGACCTTTTTGACGCCGACCGTTTGGGCCACCATCACCGCCGGGATATTGAGCGAGCTCGCCAGGGCCGCGCGGGCGCTGACCGGGCCGTGGTAGGCGCGGTCATAATTTTTGGGGATATAGACACCCTTCTCGGTTGGGAATTCTGTGGGGAAGTCGGCCAGGGTTTCGGCGGCGCGATAGCCCTGCTCGAAGAACGCGCCAAAGACGAAGGGCTTAAGCGCAGAGCCCGGCTGGCGCAGGGCGAGGACGCCGTCGTTTGCGCCGCCATGCTCCTCAGCCCAATAGTCTTGAGAGCCGACCCAGGCGAGCACCTCGCTGGTTTGAGTATCCAAAATGACGACCGCGGCCTGGTGGACATTCTTTTTTTCAAGCAGCGATAATTCGGCGCGCACGATATCCTGCACCGTCTTTTGAAGGTCCAGGTCGAGCGTTGTTCGGATGAGTTTAGGGTGGGCGTTGAGGTCGTCTTCGGCGCCTCGATTGCGCAACTCTGTCAGCACATATTCGCTAAAATGCGGGGCGAGGACGCGTCGGTCGGGCCGAAGGATGACGAGCTTTTCGGCGACCGCGGTTTCGTATTGGATTGCCGAAATAACACCGCGCTCGCGCATAAGATTGAGGATGCGCTCTTGAACTTTTTTGGCGCCGGCGAGGTCCTCGTAGGGATTGTAGAGGCTGGGCGCGCGCGGGATGCCCGCGAGCAGGGCGGCCTCGGCGAGGCTGAGCTGGGCGGGCGGTTTGTCAAAATACATCCACGATGCCGCGCTGACCCCGAAGAGCTGGTTTCCGTAGGGCGCGCGGTTGAGATATTGCGCGAGGATTTCTTGTTTAGACGCGCTCTTCTCCAGGCGAATCGCCAGCACCGCCTCGCTGAATTTATTGAGGAGGTTGCGCGAGGCGTTGCCCGAGCGCAGCAATTTTACGACCTGCTGGGTGAGGGTCGAGGCGCCGCTGATGACCTCCAGGTTGCGCATATTTTGCCAACTCGCCCGCCCAATAGCGAGCGGGTCGACGCCAGAATGCGCCCAAAATCGGCGGTCTTCGGCGTGGACCGTGGCGTTGATGAGGTGGTCGGATATCTGCTCCAATTCGACCTGGCGCGCGCGCCCCTGGCTGCTGCCGAGCACCTCGCGCAGCCCCCGCCCGTAGCGGTCGACGATGCGGGTGCTGGTGATATTTTGCGCGGAGAGCAGCCGGTCATCGAAGGGCGTAAACCAGACCCACGCGCCGAAAAACAGCGCGCAGACCCCGCAAACTACCGCCAAGATTAAAGGGATTTTTGCGCGGCGTTTCACTTAGTCGATATCCACTTTTCGGGCGTCGCTCAGGCCGTAAATCGTCGGGTCATACATCGCCTCAACTTTGGCCGCGGGCGCCGTGAATTTGCCGGGCGTGGTGGCGCGAGCCAGGTACGCGTGGCGGTAGATGCCGGGGGTCAGCCGGGACTTAAATAGGGTGACGCGGTCGTCCAATTGCTCGCTAAAGTCGAAGTTCATGGGCCAATAGGACCACCACCAGCCGGCGTAGGTGCCGTTTTCGCCGGCCAATTCCCGCTTTTCGAGCGCGCGCGACGTGGTTTCAAAGCTGGTGTTGATGGCCTCGAACCCGGCCGGCAGCGGGTCTTCGACCGCGATATAATGGCGCTCTTCGGGGACGGTCAACGTGAGGCGAACCTTGACGACTTGACCGGGGCGAACCGACGCGATGGCTTTGCCGGCGTCGGGGCCGTCGGTGGCAAAATACTCGCGATGAAGGTGAAGGCCGCCGTCAAACGCCCGGGTGGGCGGCTCGGTGGGCGTCGAGGTTAATTTCGCGCTATAATAGAGTGGCCCGCCGCTTCCTACCTGCTTAATCGTGAGCAATTGGCCCTCGAATTTCGCCAGATCTTTCATGGGGATAAAGACCTTGCGCGGGCGAATCTCTAACTTGTCGAAGTGCTCGCGCGCGACCACCGTTTGCCCGGTGCCGACCAGCACCTCATAGTCGGGTTTTTGCTGCTGGGCGCGGCCGAAATACTCGCCGAGCGCCATCAGGGCGAAGGCGGTGTTCTGAGTGTTTTGCCAATGCCCATTGGCGCGCTCGCGCAGCAATCCCTGGGCGAATTTGGGGACCAGGGCGTCATCCGGGCGCATGCGCATCAGCGCGATGAGGGCGACCGCGTTTGCGCGGGTCGCGCTCTGCCAGATTTGCCAGCTATAGGGGTCGCGGTAGTCCACGCCCTGAAGCGTCGCGGCGCCACCATCGCCCCCCAGATCCACCTCGGCAAACGCAAGGACGTCGTCCAAAAGTTGCGTTCGATATTTCGGCGTGGCGTTGGCGCTATGCATCGCCATGGCCAGGAATAGTTGGGCGCTGCGCGGCATATTGTCGCGCTTTTGGTAGAGCTCGACATGATAGGCCGGCTCGGGCACGCCCGCTTCGGCCAGCACCCACGCCGCGAATGCCTTGGTCGCAAGCGCTGAGCGCATCCCGTCTTTGGGCAGCGGCGTCTGCTGGCGAAGGATGCCGCGCAGATAGTCGATAAGCTCGACATATTGCCTGCCATCGACCTGATGCGCGCTGGCCTCGCGCGCGCGCACCGCGGCGAGCGCGGCGTAGACGCTGGACCATGCGTGGGCGTGGGACTGGCCTGACCAATAGGCGATGCCGCCTTTTCGCGTCTGGCGCTTCATCACCTTTTTGAGTCCCTGGTCGACCCTTTTGTCGATGGCATCGGCGGTGAGCCCGGGGATATCCAATCCCTTGGCCACGTCGCGCATCGAGATAAGTCCCAGGACCTGGCTCGTGACCTGCTCGGTGCACCCGTAGGGGTATTGGACCAGGTAGTCGAGGCCCGGCAGAAGTTCGGCGAACGGCGAAGATGACAGCGTAATCTCAAGCCCGCCGACGTCCTTTCGGATGGTGTCGGGCAGCTCGATGCGCCGCCGCATCGTCGGCTTCGCCCAGGTTTGGTCCAGGGCGAGGGTGCCGGTCTGCAGATAGGTGTCCTCGGCGGCGGGGTATTTGACCGGCAGGGTGACCTCGACGGCGTCGGTGGTCGCCGGGGCATCCACGGCGGTCGCCACGAATCGGATCTTCGCCTCGCCGGGGAGACCGGCGCTCACGGGGAACCCAACTTCCTGGTTGCCGCCGGCTTTAAGGGTGATGGTCTTTTTAGTCTCTTTGCCAAGGATAAGCGCGCCGTCGATGCTCACCTGAACCTCAACCTTTCCCTTGAATTCGGCCATGGCCTGGATGACCGCGCGTGCCTCAAAGGCGTCGCCGGTCGAGGCGAAGCGGGGCAGGGCGGGGCGGACCATCAGAGGCTTGTTGACCGTGATGCGCGTGTCGGCCGAGCCAAAGCGGTTCTTGGGGCCGACGGCGACCGCCATCAGGCGGTAGGAGGTGAGGCTATCGGGCAGGTCGAAATCAACGGTCGCCTCGCCGCTCGCGTCGACCGTGACCAGCGCCTTAAAGGTCGCCGCCGCGGCGAAATCACTGCGATAATTCGTCGCCACGCCGCCGCCGCCGCCGCCGCCCGAGTCCGACTTCATGCCGGCTCGCTGGGCCGCCAGGTCCGCGTGGGTGTCCAGCATCAGGCGCGTGTCGCTATTTCGCACGCCGAGTGGAACGCTCGCGAAAAAATACTCGCCGGGAGAGGGCGTCTGGTAGCCAGTCAGGCTGAGCACACCCTGGTCGACCGCCATGAAGGTAACCTCGCCGCTGCTCGGGGCGCCCTGGTGGTCGCGAAGTTGGACTTTGGCGCGGACCCTGGCGCCCGGGCGATAGGTTTGCTTGTCTGGCTCGACGCTGACCGCCAGGACCTTATCGCTATGGTCGACCTTGATCTCGGTGTAGCCGATCTTAAAGCTTGGGCGGCCCGGGTCATTTCGATTCTGGCCGGGCTTGGGGTTGGCGCTGGGCTTGGCGTCGGTGCGCCCGCGGATCAGCGAGACCGACACAAAGGCGTTGGGCTTCATCGCGTCGGTGATGGGAATCTCGACGGTGGGGCTATTGCCTTTGAGCTCGGTCGTGAATTGCTGAATAATTGAGTTTTTCTCGACGGTTATCAGGGCGTTCGCCTGCTCGAAGGGCGACTGAATCATCAGGGTCGCGACCTCGCCGACCTTATATTTTTTGGCGTTCGCCACCAGCTCAATTCGCTCGGTGTCGTTGCGGTCCCAGACGAAAGAACCGCCGCCGTAGACATAGAAGGAGTCGGCGCTCTGAAGCTTATTGCCCAGCGCGTCGGTCGACTCCGCCAACACGCGGTAGGAGCCGGTCCCGGCGAGCTTAAAATCGCAACCGACGGGGGTTGATTTGCTGGTCAGAATGCAGGAGTCAACGGGAGTATCCTCGGTCGACGAGACCCAGCTATAATCGCCGCTGGTGTTCTTTTTGCGCTCGGTCTTCCACTTGCGTCGAAGCACGCGCAGGGTGATCTTTTTGCCCGCGACGGGGCGTCCCTGGTGGTCGGTTGCGATGGCTTTGGGTTGGACAACTTCGTCGTCGCGCACAAGATATTCGGGCTGAGAAACACCGACATAATATTGGCCCGGGTGGACCTTGATGCTCGCGCGCCCGCTCAACTCCTGGCGATTGATATCGGTGATGCTCGCCTCGATTTGGACGCGTTGGGGCCCCTGGAAATCCTTGTCTTTAGGGATGGCGATCTCGACATCGAGGCGGCCGTCGTCACTTAGCACGCCGCTATCATCGCTGAGCGTGCGTGACTCCGATGCGTCATAATACCAATAGTTTTTGGTGTCCGGCCGAAAGCTAAACGCCGGGAAGTCCGCGGCATAAAACCAGCTATGCTCGCGCCGCACGTTCCAGTTCGTGGTCGCGCCGCGCATCGGGGCGCCAAAGAGGTAGCGCCCGCGGATGGCGACCGAGGTGTTGGCGCCATCTAAAACCGCGGGCTTTTTCGGCTCGACGAGGACCTCGAATTCCGGGGTGCGATATGCCTCGACGCGGAAGCTGCCGGTGTCGTCGCTCTCAAGGTCGTCGAGCCCTGGAGTGCCGGCCTTTGCGGCGTCGCTAAGGACGGGCGTGGCCTTGATTTGATAGCTGCCAAGGCGGGCATCCGCGGGCAGCTTGAGGTCCAGGGAGTAGCCGCCAAGCGGGCTAAGCTCGACGGTCTCGAGCGCGATATTTTGCCCGCGCGGGTCGCGGATATCGAGGGTGAGCTCTTTGGCGGGCATCTCCTCGAGGCTGCCGCGATTTTGCAGGCGCGTATAGCCCTTGATATGGACCGTGTCGCCGGCTTTATAGACGCCGCGCTCGGTGAAGATAAAGGTCTTCGCCGCCACAGAGGCCATGCCGGGGTAATAATAGACGTCGAAGCCGTACATGCTGACGCTGGCCGACCAGTCGTCGAGCTCGAGCACGGTCATATCATCGCCGGCTGCGGCGCTGATGACGCTGATGCCGGCGGCGTCGTCGCCGACAAGGGCTGCGGTAACGAGGCCGTTTTTATCGGTCTTGCCGCGCCATTTCTTCGCCCCATCTGTATGCCAGAGCGCGACCTCGGCGTCGGCCACCGGCTCGCCGGTAGACAGGCGCGTGACCCAGATGAGCGCCGACTGCGCGTCTTTTTTTAGGGTGATGCCAAGGTCGGTGAAGATGAGGATCGACTTGTTCGTGCCGTCGTGATGCTCGCTGGCCAGGTCGGGCGCGATAGTTTGGATATAGACCGCGCCGTGAGGTTTCTTGAGGGTCTGCGACAGGTCGATATCGTGGATTTCCGCCTTGCCCAACTTCTGGCTCTTACCCAGCGTGTGCGTCTTCGGCTCACCCAGCCCGTCGGGCAGCGAGCTCGAGTCGAGGTCCCAGAAGTTGGCGTATAACAGGGGCAGTCGCGCCGGCGGGATCTCGGCGACCTTAATGCGCGTCGGCTGCGCCATATTCTCCAGCCTGAGCGGGATCGACGGCACCTGTTGCTCCCTGGCGTTCTCGATGACGCGCACCCCGCCAGAGGACATCTGCAAATTGGGTCTATTATAGTTGACCTTCCGGCTATAGCGCTGCCCCTTGTCGAGGCGGTTGCCGAAGACGTCAACGCAGTCGCGGCTTACGATTAGGGTTTCGGTCGCGCCTTGCGTGACGTTCTGAGGGGAGACGTGAACACGGCTCTGATAGGTGTAGTGGTCGAGACCTTTATTGGTCTTCGCCGAGGCGAATCGGATGCACTTATCCGCTGATTTAGGGTCGATCGGATTGCTAAAGGTGACCTTCCAACTCGAGGAGCGCCAGCATTGGTCACTATAGCCGCAGTCGATATTGGTGATGGTGAAGTCGCCATAGGCCTCGAATACTGCCTGGTAGCCGCGCTCGCTATATCGCTGTTGGTAGCGCTTCTTTTGCGCGTTGCCGAGGGCCACCTTTTTGTTCGTGATCCCGAAGGCGAGGGACTCGGTGCCACCTCGCGCGCGCAGCGCGCCGTCGACGTTTAACGTGTATGTCGCGTGGAGTTTAAACCCCTCGACGGGCTCCACGATGAAGCTGGCGCCGCCGGACACGGCGGATTGGTGGGCATCCAGCGCGGTGATATTCGTTTCCAGCGGTTCGGAGTCGCGGCGCAGTTCGAGATGTTTTTGGAGATCGCTCAGCTCTACGGGCAGGTTAAAGTGAACCTTGAGCACGGAGCCGGGCTTTAACTTCTCGGTGTTGGTGCGCGCCCAGACCGATAGGAATGGGGTGTGGAATTTGAAATTCGCCTCGCTCTTAAGCAGCGTGCCGTCGGCGCTTTCGACGCCCGCGGGGACCCTCACCGTATAATAGGTCGACGGGGCAAAGGGCTCGGCGGGGTGGAAGACCGCCATGCGCGTGCCGACCCAGGAGAAGGTGCCGGGGACCGGCGGGTCGATCTCAAAGAGCGGCGTGTCTGACTTCTGCTCGCGCAGCGAGGCCTCGACCATCGGCTTATTAAACGAGACGCTGATGACATTCGAGAGGAGCTGTTCGGTCGAGGGCTGAGTGACCTGGGCTACCAGCGGCGCGTCGGCGTCCGCGCTCGTGGCGCTGCTCGCCGGGAAGGCGCCATAGCTGCTCAATTCGTGCTCGGGCTCGCCCAGCTCACCCTTTGCCGTGCAGCCTGACAGCGCGCCCGCAAGGCTCACAAATGCGAGCGTCGAGAGAGCAGCGCGCGACAATATCTTTTGAGTAAACATAGCGTATATATCAGACAAAAAGTTCGAGAGTAGAATGTGCGATGTGGCCGGTGTGCATTTTATCTGCTTTTAGGGCGCAACATTGAATAGATCGAATTGCCCGGTTGTTCGGGGGGAGCAAGGGCCTTGTTATATTGTCAGTAGATGCTTCCATCAAGCACAGAGGTCTGCCGCCAAATAATTGATTTGCCCGGTGGTATCACCGGGCAAGTCGCGATATAGGATGCTGTTGGGTCGGCGCAATTTATGCTTCAACTTCGAGAATATCAAGCTGCAGCCGGGGCCGTTTGACCGGCCCTCTCGATGCGACGCGCGGACCATTCCGCTGGCAGTCCCATGCCTCTTCACTAAAGGTGTCTTAATGCGTCACGCATTCCTGCTTATTTGCATTCTCGGAAGTATCTTCGCCGCTTCGACCGCGCTCGCCGGCGTGAAGGTGGGGGATGCCCCGCAGGTCGAAAGCCAGACGGCGCACGCCACACCCTTTGACCTGAAAGAGCAGCGCGGAAAGGTCGTGTTGGTCGAGTTCTGGGCGACCTGGTGCGGCCCCTGCCGCAAGGCGTTGCCAGTCTACTCGAAGCTGGTGGACGCGTACGACGGGAAATTTGTCGTCGCCGCCGTGAGCATCGACGGCGACCGGGCAGATATGCTGAGATTTATGGACGCGTTGCTTCCTCAGGCGCGCACTCAACAGGGGTTCAATATCCTATGGGAAAAGAAGCACCCGCTGGCCAGCCAATTCGGCCCTCCGTCGATCCCGACAGGCTACTTGATTGACCCCAAGGGTGTGGTACGTGAGGTCTATACGGGCTTCGACAAAGGCTCCGAGGCGCAGCTTAAAAAGGATATCGAGAGGCTGCTCTCACAGCCGAAATCCTCGGCTCAAAAGAAATAGGGTGAAAATAGGGCCCAAGTCGCGTATCTTCCTGGCGTCCCGAGTTGGAGTCGCTTGTTATGTGAGATAGGTATTTCGGCTCTGGAACATTGAAAATACTCTATCTGCTCAATATTCGACTTCAGGTTTGATGATGATGATTGTAGTGCGCGCCCTGGCAAAAACTAGCGGGATGGCTCTTATTCTAATGTTGGCGGGAGCCTGCGGCGACAGTGGAGATGGCCCGGAAGAGTCGATTGAGGGCGTTTATAAGGTCGCGTCTCATACGCGCAGCCTCGGTGATTGCGCCAAAGAGGGGGCTCCCTTCGATGGGGACACCTTATTTAAGCTGTCGAAGAAAGACGGCGTGCTGCGCTATCAGACCTGTGAATTGGCCGATACCTGTCATGACCCGGACCCGAGCCGTCAGTTCAAGCAGCGCGACGGCGCCGAGTGGACGGGAATCAAGGCGTCGGCGACCAAGCGGCGTGAGACATGCAACGCCCAACTCGCCGAGCGAGTTGCATCGCCGTTAAATGGCGATAATATCCAGATTGAAGTGCGCCAATACACCGGCGAGTTCGCGCGCGAAGAGGGACAAGATTGCGACGAGGCGTTGATCATCGCCAATCGCGACGCCCTGAGTTGCCACCAGCGCGATATCATCAAGGCGACGCTCTTTGAGGCGCCCTGAGCGGGCGTCGCTCAGCCAGGCGTGACCGGTTTCACTTAATCGAGAAAGTACCAGCGAGGCCCCAGAAGATGAGTAAGAGCGTAAAAGAGATACTCAGCGCATATCCGGTTGTCATTGAGATGCCGGTTTCCTGGGGCGATATGGACGCCTTCGGGCACGTCAATAACAAGCGGTATTTTGGCTATTTCGAGGACGCGCGTATTGCGTATTTTGCCCAGGCCAAGGTCGCCGAAGTCAGCGGGATGGCCTCCGGCATCGGTCCGGTCCTGGCCTCCACCTCGTGTCGATTTCGGGCGCCGTTGAAATTTCCCGACTACCTGGGGGTGGGGGCGCGCGTGGTCGATATCGAGGAGGACCGATTTACGGTCGAGCACGCGGTGGCCAGCCAGAATTTGGGGATTATCGCGGCGCTGGGCGAGGCGCGTGTGGTGAGCTTTGACTTCACAAAAAACGCCTCGGTCCCGGTGCCCCAGGAGTGGCTGCGCGCGATCAAGGCCCTCGAAGGCTAAGCGCCAAATCGGGCCGTTGAATTCGATTAATAGAACTAAGAACCTCAACACGAAGTTATAAAATATGAAGAATTACGATGTCGTCGTTATCGGCAGTGGCCCCGGCGGAGAGGGCGCGGCAATGACCGCAGCCAAGAATGGCCTGTCGGTCGCGATTATTGACCGAGAAGATGAAATCGGCGGTGGTTGCGTGCATTGGGGGACCATTCCCAGCAAGGTCTTGCGCCACGGGATTCAGCGCTACGATGAGTTCCGCAATAGCCCGCTTTTTCAGCCCGCGATGAAATATCTGGATATCGAATATCCGGATATGCTGCGCGCAGCCCAGGGCGTCGTGACCCAACAGGTCAAGCAACGCCGCGCGTTCTATGAGCGCAATGATGTGCGCATCATCGACGGGCACGCCAGCTTCTTGGACCCCAATACGGTGCGCGTGACCAACGCGGCGGGCAATACCGAAGATGTCAGCGCCAAGCACTTTATCATCGCGGTCGGCACCAACCCCTGGCAGCCCAACGACATCGACTTCGATCACCCAAGGGTGGTGGATTCCAACTCGGTGCTGCTGCTCGACGAGACGCCCAGCTCGATCATTATTTACGGCGCCGGGGTTATCGGCTGCGAATATGCGTCTATTTTCCGACATCTCGGGTGCAAACTCGACCTGGTCAACACGCGCGATAAATTGCTGTCCTTCCTCGATGACGAGATCATCGACGCGCTGAGCTATCACCTGCGCGACCAGGGCACGATTATTCGCCACAATGAGACCTATGACCGCGTCGAGACCCACGATGACGGCGTGACGCTTCACCTGAAGTCGGGCAAGAAATTACACAGCGATTATTTGCTCTGGGCGCAGGGGCGCACGGGCAACACCGACGGGCTGGGTCTTGAGAACGTCGGCTGCCCGGCGAACTCGCGAAAGCAGCTCGACGTCAACGAGCATTATCAAACCTGCGTCGACCATATCTACGCGGTGGGCGATGTGGTCGGGTTCCCCGGCCTGGCCAGCGCGAGCTACGACCAGGGGCGTTTTGCGGCGAGCCATATTCTGGGAATCGACGACCGTCGTCTGGTCGAGCATATCCCCACTGGCATCTATACCAGCCCCGAGATCAGCAGTATCGGGCCGACCGAGCGCGAGCTGACCGAGAAGCAGATTCCCTATGAGATGGGACACGCGCTGTTCCGAAGCCTGGCGCGCGCGCAAATCGTGAAGAGCCCGATCGGGATGCTTAAGATTCTCTTTCATCGCGAGACCTATCAGATTCTTGGCATCCATTGCTTCGGCTACCAGGCGTCTGAGATTGTGCATATCGGCCAGGCGATTATGAGCCAGCCCAATGGAGCCAATGATATCCGGTATTTCACGGACACGACGTTTAACTATCCGACGATGGCCGAGGCGTACCGCGTCGCGGCGCTCAACGGCATCAATCGAGTGAAGGCTCGCTGAGCACGCGCTCCCTGTCATTTGCCGCGCCGAGGCCTGATTGCCTCGGCGCGGCTGACCGAAGTCGCGCTTTGATTGCATAAATGACGGGGTTATCTAAGATCATTTTGCTGGCGCAATTTTGCGTCGGGTACGCGCCCACCGCACCGGCGGCGCTCAGATTGACCCGGAGCGACTCTACCCATGACCATGGCATCCAACGCGCAGCACGCCCCAGGGGATGAATACCTTGGGAAAACCCTCGACGAGCGCTATCGGCTCGACGCGGTGATTGGCGCCGGTGCCATCGGCAAGATCTACGCGGGCACCCAGCTCGCCGTCGACCGAAAGGTCGCCATTAAATTATTGCATCCATCGGTTCGGGGGCGAGAGCTCGGCACGGAGCGCTTCTTGCGTGAGGCGAAGGCCGTCGCGCGCCTGAGTGACGCGAGCTGCCTGACGCTCTTCGACTTCGGGCTCGATGAGTCGCTCAATTGCTTTTATATGGTGACTGAGTTCGTCGAGGGCCTCACCCTTGCCGAGCAACGCGCGAGCCGCGCCCTCGAGGTCGACCAGATCTATTATGTGCTCTTTCAGGTCACCACCGCGCTGGCCCACGCACACGAATGCGGCATCTTGCATCGCGATCTCAAGCCCGAAAATATCATGTTGGTCCGCTCGCCCCAGAGCGAGGAGGGGAGCTTTGAGACGGTGAAGGTGCTCGACTTTGGCCTGGCGCGTATCCGCGAGGAGGCGGGCACGTCGGGGGAAGCCGAACCCGCCGGGAGCCTGGTGGCGCCTGCGACACCGCGTGTCGATGAGCATACGCCCGAGCCATTTCGCTTAACACATTTTGGCGAGCTCAATGGCACCCCGGCGTATATGAGCCCGGAGCAGTGTCGGGGGGACTTAGACCTCACCCCTGCCTGTGATTATTACGCCCTCGGGGTGCTCGCCTACGAGCTGTTCGAGGGGCATTTGCCCTATCGTGCCGAGGGCGTCGCGCAATTGCTGTCGATGCATTTGGAGGAGCCGATTCCCCCGATGACTTGCGCCGATATCCCGACCGAGGTCGAGGACATGATCTACCGGCTCATGGGGAAGAACCCTGAGTTTCGCTTGCAGTCGAGCCAGGAGGTCCTGGGGGTTTTGCGGGCGCATATGTCCAGGGAGCGCGTCGAAGACCTTTCGTTGACCAGCCTTGACCGGTTCCGCGCGCCGACGCCGACGCCGATGTCTGCGGTCGCCCAATCCGGCGCGGAGACGCTGGCGGATTTCGACCCGTTGGAAACGCCGATTCCGCGAGCCGCGATTATTGAGCCGTCGGTGCGCGTTGAGGAGGCGAATCCAGAGGAATCCTCGCCGGATGATGAAGACGAGTTTGAGCCGGCGCAGGAGGGCTCGGGGCGAATCGCGCTGGCGCTCCTCGTTGGGTTTATGGTGGTTGGGGGATTGGTTTGGGCGATAAGCGGTAGCTCGACCGGCGGTGATGGAGCGGAGGTCGCGGAGCATCTCGAGCGCGCATCGGATCAGAGCGCCGCGGTGAGCGAGGCGGCCGCACAAGGCGGTGAGGGGGGTGTGATCGCCGCCGACAACGCGCCCGCGATACGAGCGGTGGACGCGCAGGGAGCAGATGTCGGAGCAGCTGCCGATGTGCTGGGTGATGCCGACGATGATGTTAATTCGGACGCCGCCGCGTCGCCTTCCTCCGAGCCCGCACCTCGGGTAGAATCGAGGCCAGCGAAGGCGCGTCCTCGAAAGCTCGAACTAACATATTAAGCCCGTTCTCAGACTATGACTCCACCGCGTAATTTAATGTGGCAATTCGCGCTCGCCCTGGGCCTATTGGGTCTGGGGCCGACCGCTGCGTGGGCGCATTCGAACGCAGATTCCAACGCGCGGATGTTGGAGCTTAATGAGCAGGGCTTCGCGGCGTTTGGCGAGGAGGATTACCTGCGGGCAGCCCGGAAGTTTGAGGCCGCCCATGACTATGTCGCGGACCCGATTTTGCGCAAGAATGCGGCCATTGCCTGGTTTAAGGCTGAGCGTTGCGTCGAGGCGAGCGAGGCGGCGGTGTTCTTTTTGCTGGCAGAGGGGACGCTGCGCCAGGACCGCGACGAGGCGCGCTCGGTGTGGGGGCATTGCCAGCTCGACCAAGCCGACAGGGCGTTCGCGGCGGGAGACGTCGACCGCGCCGAAGCTATCATTGCCCGCGTGGACGCCGTTCGTACCGATGCGCGCGTCAAGCAGCGACTCGCCGGGGCGCGGATGCGACTCATTGAGATGCGCGTCAATGGGGCCGAGGGCGACTTAGACCGGGTAAGCCTTGGTTGGGGTCTGGTGAGCGTGGGCGCGGCGGTGCTCATAGGGACCGGGGCGTATCATCTGAGCGCGGACGGCCTTGACGGGGCGGCGAAGTGGGCGGTGCCGACGCTTTACGGCGCGGGCACGCTGAGCACATTGGGCGGGCTGAGCCTGGTCTATCTGGGCAATAATGCGTCGCAAGAAAGCGAGAAGCCGGCCGCCCTTAGGGCGCCGGCTCCTGCTTTTGAGATCGGTTTGTCGATGCGTTTTTAGTCCCTTTCCGTGCTGGCGTGAGAGACTCGACCCCGGGTTATGCCGGCTCGACAATCGAGGTGATCTGCCAGCCCTGACTTTGGGGCGGCGCGACAACCTTGATGTCTCGCGTCATTTGTTCGCCGAGGTCCGCCATGATTTTGCCGAGCGACTCGACCCACATGTCGGTGTATTTGCGCTCTCGACCACGCATTTGCATCACGAAGCGAACCTGATTGCCCTTTTCCAGGAACTTCTGTGCCCGGTTAAGCTTGGTTTGCAGGTCATGATCGTCGGTCTTCGGGCGCATGCGCACCGTCTTGAGCGACACGTTGTCGGTCTTCTTCGATTCTTTCTTGGATTGTTGGTATTTATATTTACCATAATCCATGATTCGGCAGACCGGCGGCTTTGCGTTGGGTGCAACTTCGACCAGGTCGAGGTCTTCTTCCTGCGCCTTCAATAGTGCTTCCTGCGAGCTTAAAACTCCCAGTTGCTCGCCGTCGGCACCGATGAGGCGGACCTCATCATAGCGAATCTCGCGATTGGTGCGGTGCGTGTCACTATTGCGGCTGTTCTGGTTCCTGCTTGAAGGTCTTGCGATAATTAATCCCTATGTTTTTGGAAAATAAAGTGAACCGTGGGCCCAGAAATTGAGCCCTGACCGGGTTATCTAAAACCGCGGTACGATGATGAACGTATAACCTAGTCCCACTATTTCGCCAAGCAAGCAAGAAGGATGCTCCGGCGCAAGATAGTTCCCCGCGGCGCTTATGCTGGCTTGCTGAGGAATTCCTGGATGGGGCCGTTGAGGCGCTCGGGGTGGTCCAGGTGGACGTGGTGATTGCCCTCAATTTTGAGCACCTCCAGGTTCGCCACCGCGTCCAGGCGAGGCTGAATGTCGGCGGACTCCACGGGCCAGCCTTGCTCGGGGCGCACCAGCAGCGTCGGGCAGGTGATGGCGGCAAAGAACGCGATAACCTGTGGCTCGCTCATATAGAGGTGAGTCGCACCGCGCAGGCGCAGGTCGTAGGTAAATCGCCAATACGCCGCCTCATCTTCGTCGGGCTCCACTTTTTCAAGCCCTCGCTTCATCAGCAGCGCCGCGCTTTTCTCGGTGACGCCGTAGATCTTTGCGATGATCGCGGTCGCCTCGGCCGGCGAGGCGAATTTTCGCGAGGATTTGGCGGCCAGGATTTGTTGCTCGGTGATCGCCTTGACCAGGTTCTCGGGGGCATCTTTTGGCGGCGCGCTATTGGGGCCAAACCCGTCCAGCAGTACCATGCGCTCGACGCGATCCGGGTAAGCTCCGGCCACTAGCGCGGCCGCGCAGGCTCCCATGGAATGGCAGAGCAGAGAGAATTTGGACCAGCCCAGGGCGTCGGCGATCTGGATAAACAGCGCGACCGTGTCGATGAAATGATAGGACGCGTCGGCGGCTCGGTGCGACGAGTGGCCGTGGCCGGGGAAGTCGAAGGCCACAATGCGCAAGCCCTCGAGCATTGGGGCGAGGGCGTCGAAGCTGCCGGCGTTGTCCAGCCAGCCGTGGGCGCTGAGCACCGGGCGGCCGTCTTCGGGCCCCCAGACCTTCGCGCTGATGGTGAGGCCGGGCACCTGGATTGTGATTTCTTGGGCGGCGGTGTCATTTGGGGCGTTGGTTGGCATGAGGAAGACCTGTGTAGGAAGAGTGAGGCGAGGGCGGCCCGAGGCCACGGTCGCTCATAATCGCGGGCTATTGGGCTGTCAATCCAGCGCCTGGGGGATCGGAGGCGCCGGAATCTCTTGCGCACACCACGGGGCGTGTTAGGTTGCAGCAGAAATTATCGGCCGGATTTCCGGCCCTCATCATATTCTCTAGCAGTCGAATTGAGTTATGGTTTCCCCGGTTAAAGCGGCGGTCAAAGATATTAAGCGTCTCCGCGAGATCAGCGGTGTTCTGACGCGTCACGGTTTTTCGGCGGTGGCGCGGCGCATGGGCCTCGGGCGGCTATTAGGCGAGCCCGAAGCGGCCGATGAGTTCGAGCGCGACGGCGCGGACCCCGAAGCCGAAACGCTTGATGGTGATGAGATATTCGGCAAGGACCGCCGCCAGGCGGCCGAGCGATTCCGAAAGGTGCTCGAGGAGCTTGGCCCGACCTTCGTGAAGTTGGGCCAGGTGCTCTCGACGCGCCCCGATATTTTGCCGCCCGAGTTTATCCTGGAGCTAAAACATCTTCAGGACCGCGTGCCGACGCTGAGCTTTGAGCAGATAAAGGCTCAGGTTGAGACCGGCCTGGGCGGCAATATGGAGGATTTTTACGCCGAATTTCGCGAGAAACCACTCGCCGCGGCCTCCATCGGCCAGGCGCATCTGGCGACGCTGTGCGACGGGCGAGACGTCATCGTGAAGGTGCAGCGCCCCGGGATTCGCGCCAAGATCCGAAGCGACCTTGATATCCTCTACTATCTGGCGCGCCTGCTCGAGGCGACCATCGAGGAGGTCGAGCTCTATACCCCGACCGCCATCGTTCGCGAGTTCGAGCGCGCGATTCTCGACGAGTTGGACTTCCTTAAGGAAGCCCAGAATATCGAGGAGTTCGGGCGCAACTTCGCGGAGGTCGAAAAAATTGAGGTGCCCGAGGTCTTCCATGACTTCACCAGCGCCGAAATCCTGACCATGGAGTTTATCGACGCGGACCGGCTCTCGGAGCTTGAAGGCGGCTCCGAGCGCGCGATCGAGGTGCTCGACACCTTGCTCAGCTCGCTGGTCAAGATGGTGCTCTACGATGGGTTCTTCCACGGCGACCCGCACCCGGGAAATATCCTGGTGCGCGAGGATAATACGGTCGTATTTATCGACTTCGGCCTGGTCGGCCGGCTCAGTGAGAGCCAGCAGGACGCGATCATCGACCTGGTGCTGACCGTGCTCACGGGCGATATCGACGGCATCTCGCGCACGCTCCTGGCCATGGGTAAGCCCATGGGGCGGGTGAATTTGCGCGAGTTCAAGGCCGATATCCGCACCATCCGCGACAAATATCTGGCGATGAATCTCGGTGATATCGAGGTCGGTGAGTTGGTCCAGGAGATCATGGGCGCGGCGCAAACGCACCGCATCCGCATCAACACGAATTACGCCGTGCTGAGTAAAGCCGCGATGACCATCGAGGGGATCATGCGCGAGCTTGAGCCCGACCTCGATATCATGGCCAAGGGCATGCCCTACGCCAAGCAATTGGCGGCGCGGCGCTTCTCGGCGCGAAAGATCATGCAGGGGGTGGTGAACTCCTCGATGGGCTTCTCGGGATTTGTCCAGCAGATCCCCCAGCAGATGGACCAGATCATGATGGATCTGGAGAGCGGTAACCTCACCATCACCATCAAGAATGACTCGATCGACGAGATCGGCACCTTCTTAAATACCCTGGGCACCCGCGTCTTCCTGGGCATCATCGCCGCCGGCCTCGCCGTGTCCGCCGCCCAACTTCTGCGCGGCTTTGAATACCAGGTATTTGGCACGCCGGTCACCGTCATCGGCGGGTTCCTGCTGGCCGCCATCGCCCTGGGTCTATTCTGGTGGGCGCTGACCTGGCATATCGTCGGCGGCAGCGCGCGCACGAAATTGCGGGTGAGTCCGTTTGTTCGCTTATTTCGACGCAAATAGGGCGCCGCTGGGGTATAAAGTCCGTGCGTATCTGGGTTCCTCTTATCTATATGGCCGAACGTGAATATATCTGCTCCGAATGATTCTCTGCGCATCACCGCCGATGACGCCGCGCGATTGCTCCGGGATTTGCAGCAAAATATCGAGTCGGTATTTCGCGGCAAACCCCAGGTCGTTCGGCATACGCTGGCCTGTCTTCTGGGCGGCGGGCATTTGCTGCTCGAAGACGTGCCCGGGGTGGGGAAGACCACGCTCGGGTTGGCGCTCGCGCGCAGCCTTGGGCTGAGCTTTCAGCGGGTGCAATTCACCAGCGATTTGCTCCCCAGCGACATCGTTGGGGTGTCGGTCTATCGGCCCGAGAGCGGTGATTTCGAGTTTAAGCCCGGGCCGATCTTCGCCGGGATTGTGCTCGCCGACGAGATCAACCGAACGACGCCGCGCACCCAGTCGGCCCTGCTCGAGGCGATGAGCGAGGGGAGGGTGAGCGTGGATAATCTCACCCATGATTTGCCGAATCCTTTTTTGGTCATCGCGACCCAGAACCCGCTGGAGCACCACGGGACTTATCCGTTGCCGGAGAGTCAGCTCGACCGGTTTTTGATGCGCCTGTCCATCGGTTATCCGGCGCGCGCGGTGGAGCGGCGGATTCTGGTGGAGCGCGGGCTGAGCGCGCCGGTCGCGGCGCTCAAGAGCGTGTTGGACGCCGAGCGGTTTCGCGCGCTGCAGGCGCGCGCGGCGGCGGTGCGCCTGGAGGAGACCCTGGTCGACTATTTGATGGAGGTGGTCGAGCGCACCCGGCTGGACGCGCGCATTCGCATCGGCGTGAGTACGCGCGGGGCGCTGGCCCTGGCGCGTGTGGCGAGGGCGAGGGCGCTGATTGAAGGGCGCGACTTCTGTATTCCGGATGACCTGCGTGCGCTCTTTGTGCCGTGCTTTGCCCACCGCATCGCGTTGGGCGGGGCGGCTGGAGACGCCACCAAAGAGAAGTCGGAGATGATCATCGAGGAGATCGTGTCGGGCATCGCGGCGCCGACCTGAGTGGGGGATTAGAGTTCGGGCGGCTGGGTTTTAGCGCCGGGCTTGGTGAAGTGCAGCTCGACCATGACGGCGTGTTTGTCCGGCACGATTTTGTGACCATGGTGGCGCGCGTGTACCTGCGTGAACTCGGCGCCCACGAAGAAGATCTGCACTGAATAGAAGATCCAGGCCAACAACACGACCAACGAGCTCGCCGCGCCGTAGCCCGAGCCCAGGTTCCCGTGGGTGATATAGAGGCTCAGCGCGGTCTTGCCGATGGTGAAAAATACCGCCGTCCAAAACGCGCCAAACGCAACATCTTTCCACTGAATCTTGACGTCGGGGACGTATTTAAACAGCGCGCCAAATAGCAGGGTCGTGACCACAAAGGAGCCGCCGAAGTTCAGCGTTTTCAGGAACCAGCTCGCCTCGGCGACCCCGCCGATGAAGCCCAGGATCGCCTTGAGGAAGGTCGTCAGGATAATGGCGACGAGCAGCAAGAATCCGACCGACAAGACCATCACAAAGCCGCCGAGTTTCTTCTTCACGGTGACCTTCCAACTCGCCTCCGGGTCGATGCGCACGCTCCAGATGCGGTTCAGCGCGCTGCGCAACTCGCCGAAGACCTTGCTGGCGCCGAAAAAGAGCAATCCGAGGCTGACGACGGTGGCGATGAGGCCCGATTTGGAGCCCGGGGTGCCCGCCGAGGCGATGGTGCTCTGGAGCAGCTCGGCGCCCGCGCTCCCCATAATGCCGTTGAGCTGCCGGGCGAGCTCGCCGCGCGCGGCGTCCTCACCGAAGACGAACCCGGCGATGGCCACGGCCAGCACCACGAGCGGGGCCAGGGAGAAGGTGGTATAAAAGGTGACAGACGCCGCCCAGGTCTGCGCGTCGTCCTCGTCCCATTCCTGGTAGACCTCCATGATGCGGGCCCAGATGAGCTTGAGGTGATTCATATCGTCCCGAGTCAATCGATGAGGGTTGTCTGGTCGACAGGGCTGCCATCGAGGCGCGCTGTTGCTCAAATTATAGGGCGAATTCGAGGCGTTGCGACCTATCGTCCGGAGTCGCGCGGCTTCCTGGGCAGCTTCTTTCGGAGCGCGGCCACCAACTCGCGCATGCCGGCCAGCTGCATCGGGCCGGGCTCGCGCCCGCCGAAGCGGGCGGTGAGGTAGCGCTGGCGTAGCGCGGCGAGTTCGGGCGCGGCGTCGGGGAACGCCTGGCTGAGTCGCTCTAGATAGACGCCGGGCCCCTCATCGGCGCGCCGCTCGACGCCGGCCGAGGCGCCCGCGCGCTCGACGCGCGCGAAGATCTCCTGCAGCTTCGACGCCTGGGTGCGAAAGAGCCAACGGCGGCTAAGCCAGACCAAAATGGCCAGGGCCGCCAGCAAGATTATACCGTAGGCGAGGGCGCCGAGGTTCAGGTCGCTCTTCGACTTGTCGTCGCTCTTCTGGGGAGAATCCGGGTTAGAGCGCGCGCCCGACCCAAAGAATTTCGCGGCCTTTTGCGCCAACGCGATCTGGGCGCCAAGGTCGTATTCGATGACCCATTTCATCCAGTTGAGGCGCGCGGCGTCGTAGGCGTTTCGAAGCCAGGTCTCCATCGGGCCGCGCTGAACCGGTAGCACGTCGGCGGCCGGGGTCGGGTCGATGGGAACCCAGCCATAATTGGGCACGTAGACCTCGGCCCAGGCGTGTGCGTCGCCCTGGCGCACCCCCAGATAGCCGCCCATGGAGTTCCAAGCGCCGCCCAAAAACCCGGTGACCAGGCGGGCGTGCACGCCCCGGGCGCGAAGCATCAGCACCGCCGTGCTGGCGAAATACTCGCAATGGCCCTGCTTGGTGTCGAAGACGAAGCTCTCGATGGGCTCGTCGTCGCGCACCGGCGGCAGGTCGGTGGTATAGCCGTAGCTGGTGCTCAGGTGCGCGACGATCGCCTCGGCCTTTTCGTAGGGCGTCTCGGCGCCGCGGCTCACCTGCTCGGCCAGGCTTAGGAAGTCCTGGGAGAGGTTCGGAAGCTGGAGGTATTGGGCATCGGGGCGGCGCTGCTCTGTCTCATAGGTCTGGCCGCGCAGCTCCTCGGCGTTGGGCAAGGTGAGCTGCTGGATCGAATAGGCGACGCCTACCTCGGACTCAAGCGTGTGGCGCAGGTCGCTATAGGCGTCGATGGTGAACCCGCCCTTAAGCGGGTTCCATGAGACCATCAACGCGTTATTTCCGTAGCGCACATTGCCGGTCGGCCACAGGCGCGGCAGCAAGTTGACCCCGAGCGGTTCCAGATAAATATCAACCTGTTGCGCCGGGCCGCCTGCCGCGGCGGGCTTCCACTTTTCGGTCTGAATCGGGGTGAATTGATAGCCTTTCTTTGCGGTCGGGAGGCTTCGCTCGGAGTCGTCGACGCTCTGCGACCAGGTGGCACCATTATAATGGTCGAAGGTCATCGTGCGCCAATGTAGGCTCTGATAATTCTCGGGGCGACCGTCGGGAAATTCGGCGCGCATGACGACTTCGGGGTTGTCGCGAATCGCGCCGTGAGAGCCCAATTCCACCGAATCCGAGAAGCCCGTCACAGACATCGAGTCGCGGGATTTATTGACGAAGAAGCCCAGGCCGACGCGCGGGAATACAAAAAAGATCGTCAAACTCGACACGAAGATGACCAGGCTAATCGCCCCGAGCACCAGCATATAGCGCCGGTCAAATGGCGAGCGCGAGCTGCTCGATATTTGGACCCGCTGAGCGGATTTCTCGTCCGGGTTCACCTCGGAGTTGAGGTGAAAGAGGGCCATGCTAAAGGTGCCGGCGATGACGTAAAGCCCAAAGAAGAGCCCGTAGACGATGTCCTGGCTGAGCGCGGTCGAGGCGGCAAAAACGAGCAGGGTCAGCGCATAGATTTGCAGGTCGTCGCGGGTGCGAAAGCGCCCGAATAATTTGATGGCGATGAGCACCAGCACAAAGCGGAGCGCTGCGACGATGATGGGCTCGGAGGTGGCCAATAATTGGAAGGCCGTAAAGGCGATAAAGCCCAGGGTCACCACGTTCCACCAGCGCGAGGGCGTGGCGTCTGCTGGCTTGTTTTTACTCGTAAACCAGCTCGCCAGCGTGGCGATGATAAAGCCGGCGCCGGTCAGCGCCCCGACGCCTCCGCCAAACGCTGCGCATAAAAATGCGATGAGCACGACCGCGTAGATGCCGCCCTTATGAAGCCCCGCCAGGTGTTGTTGCATCTTGAGATTCACGCGGCTTCCTCCGCTTTTGATTGCGCTGAATTCATGGGGAGCGCGTCCTCAGGCTTGGCCGCATGATTCGGCAATACGGTCGAGACCGCGCCTTTCTCGACGGCCAGAACCAGGTCGAAATCAGCGGCGATAAGCGAGGTTGGGCCCTCCAGACCGATGAGGATCTGCGCGTCTTTTGGCCGACCCGTCGCGCCTGATTTGGCGCCCGCAGCGCGGCTGCCGACAGGCGAAGTTGCGTGCCCGTCGCGAAGGTCGATGAGGGCCAGGGTCTCGAGCATGCGTTCGAAATGATTCGAGGCGCTGCTGGCCGGAAGGTGGGCGTCGAGGGTGCGAAGTCCCACACGCCAACCTGCCTGCAAAAGCGTTTGGATAAGACCGAAGGTGCGCTGGATGCCGACCTCGAAGTCGGCGTTCACAGTGTGGCGCTGCTGCGCGGGAAGGCCGGTGGTGTTGAGTAAAAAGAGCTCCACGCTGCGCTGCTCAGTGCTCTCGGTCTCGCGCACCACGACCTCGCCGCGCCTGGCGGTGGCCTTCCAGTGGATCAGCCGCTGGTCTTCGCCGGGCTGGTAGTCGCGAAGCCCGAAGAAGTCCTCGCCGCTGCCGCGTTTGTGGCGGGTGATATCGCCAAAATGAGCGTGGATATCCGAGAGCCACTCGCGCGCCTCACTGGCCGCCGGATACACCGTAATCTGCGCGGCTTCGTCGAGCTCGCGCCGCTTCTCGAAGAGCCCGAATGGAAAGCGCGTGATGATATCGAGCCCCGGAAGTTCGTATCTTCCGCGGGCCGGAAAGATATAGCGGGTCGGCAGGTCTTGGCGGTCGCGGGCCTCGACGCGCATTGTATAGGCCTGGGCAATCGCGGCGTCGGTGCGCGGGCTCTCGGCGTCCTTTGATTTTCGCTTCTTTCGCCGCCAGAACTTCCACCAGGGGATATGTTGGGGGCCGATCTTTCGCCCGGCCAATGGGCCTTTGAGTCCGGTCGCGCTGCGCTCGGCGACCTCGATGCTCAGCGAGGGCCAGCCCGCCGGGTTGGTGACCCGAAAGGTGCCGGGCGCGTTGGAGTCGGCGAAGACGCGGTGCGGTGGGTTGCGCTGGGCGTGGAGGCGCCGAATCACCGTCTCGCTCAGGATGCCGCTGGCCAGGATGAGCGAGAGCATCATCCCGAGCAAAAGGAAGAGGAGGTTGTCGCCGGTATTGATGGCGCCAAAGCCGATGCCGATGGTGATGAGCACAAAATATTTGCCCGCCGTAGTGAAGCTGAGTCGCCGCGGCGGACGCGTCCAGCGGCGCCACCGGGCGCCGAAGCTGGAGTCTTTATTTTGAGGTGTTTTTAAGGGGAAGGACTTCATGCGCGGACTCTATCAAAGGCGGGGGCTGCTCGCTATCTTCATCGCTTGGGCGTTGGTGTCGCTCAATTGGCCACGCATAATCCAGCGGCGTCGAATTTCACTGGGGAGTTATAGCCGAGCTGAAGCGCGGTGAGCGTCCATGTTTTGTCAGTGCTTTGAGCGAAGCGGGCAGCGGCTGCTTCACACGCCGACTTTAGGTCGCCGTCTTTTTTCCACGCGCGCGCGAACTCTCGCGTGGCCGCCGTCGCGGGGCTGGTGGGAGCGTCGGCCTCTAACTTCTTTCGGATTTCGTCCAGGCGCGCGGTGTCTCCCTGGGCCGCGGCGAGCATCGCGAGCTCGAAGCGGGCGACCAGCGGGAGCTGTCGACGCATCAGATCGGCGAGCTTGGCGTCGCCTTTAAGTGCGTCCGGGAGGTCTTTGAGCCCGCGCCCATCGATCACTTCCTGCAGCGCCGTTTCGGCCTTTTGGGGCTCGTTCTCGGCGATAAAATTCAGCGCGTCGTGGAGGCGGTGCAGGCGAAGATTCGACTTCTCCCAGCGCTTTGAGCGCTGGCTAAATTTCTGTGCTTTGGGGTTCCATTGATAGGTCACGCTGAGGTTTCGCTGGAATGGGCCAGCGCCAACCGAGCCGATATTGCCGCTCGATAGAGTGACTTCGGCCGGCTTTTTGTCGCCTCGAAGTTCGACGCCGCGGGTGGCGATATCGTTTTGTCGCTGGCTATCAAAGATGAGTCGAAGTGACGGGGCGCCTTTATTCGGTCGAGGGGCGACGCTATAGATTTTCACATCCTTAAAGCAGGTATGCGCGCCGCAAGTCTCCGCGCTCAGCGCGATATCGACAAGTCCGTCGCCGGTGAGGTCGGTTTGAGGGAGCAGGGCGACCGTGCGTGCTTCAACCGCGTAGAGCTCTGTCCAGCTCTGGTCGCCCCAGAGGACAAAGGCGCTCCAGGCGGGGCCTTGGGCCGAGCAGTCCTCGGCGCAGGGGTTCGGCATCACCACCGCCAGATCGCGGCGCCCATCACCATCGTAGTCGCCGCTGTCGACCTGAGGGTGCTCTTGTGATGCCGCCGCGTCGGCTTCGTTGACTCCGTTGACTCCGTTGACCCGGGTCTCTACGAGTTTTTTGCGTATCGCCTCAAGTGGTTTATTCTGCTTTTGTGCGGCCGCCAGCCATCTGAGGGCCTCGCTGGGTGAGGCGTCATCTTTTAGCTTTGCGGGCGATTTATGGGCGTCGTCAGGAAGTTTTTGGCGCGCCAATTCGTTTGAGCCCGTTGGGTTGGGCTGGCTCTTTGGGTTGACCTCGGCGGTTGCCGGAGCGCTTAGCGCCGGCAACACAACAAGCAGAACCATCGCCAGGGCCGCCGGGTTGTGAGCGAAAAACCGCCGCCTTGGCGTTGATGTTTGGAATCGCATAAGAGTTACCCGATAGGAAAAATACATGGTCATATAGCGTCGGGGCGACACAGCTACGTGTCCTATAGAACTAGGCAACCCGCCCGCTTATTCAACTTCGAGCTGAATAACTCAAGGGCGCGCGCCGCCTGCAAATTTTTGCCCTACGCTCTTTTCCTCGCACTGTGCGCCATTGCGGTGTAAGCTCGCGCTGACTATGACGCGCGTTGCCTCAGCATCCTCGTTGGCTCAAACACCCGTAGTTAAGCAAAATTATGAACGATATTGCATCCTCCAGCGACTCGAAATCTGCCCTTGGTCTTGGGCCGGGCACCGTGATTGCCGGGCGCTATGAAGTGGTGAAATTGCTGGGCTCGGGTGGTTTCGCGGCCGTCTTCCACGCCTTTGACCGCGATATCGAGCGTCAGGTGGCCATCAAAGTGCTCAATATCGCCGCGGTTACGGCGCCTGGCGCCGAGATGGGACCCTTCCTTGAGCGCTTCAAGCGCGAGGCCAAACTCGCCGCGCGCATTCATCATCCCAACGTCGTTGAGATTTATGATTTTGGCGTGATTGAGGGCAAAGCCATGCCCTATATCATTATGGAGATGCTGGACGGCCACGATCTGCAAGAAGAAGTGAGGATGAACGGCGGCATGGCGCCCGAGCGGGCGCTGCCGCTTTTCTTCGGCGCGCTCGAAGCCCTGGGCGAGGCGCATCGCCTCGGGATTGTTCATAAGGATATCAAGCCCGCGAACCTCTTTATCAGTCGCCCCGGGACCCGAAATGAGATGCTCAAAGTCGTCGACTTTGGCATCGCTCATATTGGCGGGACCGACGAAAGTCGCATGACCCAGACCGGCGCGATGTTCGGCACCCCGCAATATCTGTCGCCTGAATACGTGCAGACCCAGACGGTCGGCCCTGAGATGGACGTCTACCAGATGGCGCTGGTCCTGGTGGAGTTGCTCACCGGGCGCACCGTGGTCGACGACGAGAACCCCTGGCAATGCGCGCTCAAACACGCCACCGGCGAGTTGGTGATTCCGTCGGCGATTCTCGATGGTGAGCTCGGGCCGATCATCTCAAAGGCCCTGGAATACGAGCCGAGTGAGCGATTCCCGGACGCGCTCGCCTTCGCCGATGCCATCGACAAGATCGACCCGGCGAAGGTCGGCGACGGGCGCGACCCGAGCGGCGGCGCGCGCGTTGTGGCCACGAAATCGGCGCCGATGAACGCCGCGCAGAGCGCGCAGATTAACCTCGCACAGGCCCAGCAGGCCGCCGCTCAGGCTGGCAATCATAATAATCCGGCCACGTTGGCCGTGGACGCGCCTGGCATGGCGCAGGGCGCGCGTCAGGCGGCGCCTCAGCGCGTCACCGAGGCGATGAAGGCGCCTAAGAAATCGGGCAAGGGCCTTTGGATTGCGTTTTTTGTGCTGCTTAGTTTGGTGATCGCGAGCATCGTGGTGGTGATGACCTTCTGGCTTGATTTCCCTGCCGGAGCGCGCCTGTGGAATCAAATCACCGGCCAGAGCGCTGCGGTCAGCGCGCCCGCTAAGACCACCAAGAAGAAAGCGCCGGCGACGAAGAAGACAACAAAGAAGAAGGCGACGACCAAAAAGAAGACCACGAAGAAGCCAACCTCAAAGAAGACCACGACGAAGAAGCCGACCACCAAGAAGAAGGCGGCACCCAAAAAGACGGACACGAAGAAATAACTCGAAGAACTCGCCGGCCATTAGGCCGGCGTTTTTTTTGGTCGGGGACAAGCCGCTTGGGCTTGCAGCGCCTTGCAGCCCGGGCCTCCGGCTGCCATAGTAGGGCCATCATTTGATGTATGGTTCTCGAAGCCCAGGTGGTTTTCGAGGGACGCTCGCCACGCGAGCTCTATTTGGTAAGTTGGAGTCTAGATAATGACCGATTTTTTGGCGAAGCCGCATCCCGCGACGCGCCCGGCGACCTCGTTTTGTATTCGCGCGCTCCTCGCCGCACTCCTCGTGACAACCCTGGGTGGGTGCAGTCTTCAGAAGATCACCGTGAACCAAACCGCGGACGTCCTCTGGCAGGGCAGCAGCGCGCTGGAGGGCGAAGAAGACCCGCAATTTACGCGCGACGCGCTCCCGGCGAGCATGAAGACGGTCGAGAGTTTTTTGGCGAGCGCGCCGGAGAATAAGAAGCTGCTGCGGATCTTGGCGAAGGGGTATTTCTCCTATTCATTCGCCTTCCTCGAGCACGACCTTTTGGAGATGGAATACGGGGACGCGACGACCGAGGAGATCGACGCGGTGCGCGAGCGCGCGGTGATTCATTACCTGAAATCACATCGCTACGGGCTGCGGATTCTGGGCAATGAAGAGTTCAGCAAGGCCGCGAAAAACCTGGACGTCAAGCGCATTGAGTCGCTGCTCAAAGAGATGGACAAGGACGACGTGCCCGGGCTTTTTTGGACCGCCTATGGCTGGGGTTCGGCGGCCAATCTGGCCCAGAATCGCACCGATCTGGTGGCGGCGCTGCCCATCGTGGCGGCGATTATGCAGCGGACCATCGAGCTCGACGAGAAGTTCTTCTTTGGCGGCGCGCATCTGTTCTTCGGCGTTTATTACGGCAGCCGACCGGTGATGTATGGCGGCAGCCCCGAGCTTGCAAAAGAGCATTTCGAGCGCGCGATGAAGCTCTATGGGGACCGCAATATGGTCGCCCCGGCGCTCTATGCGCGCTTTTACGCGACCGCCGCCGGCGTCCAGGACCGCGAGCTCTTTCAGCGCCTTCTTGGCGAAGTGATCGAGGCGGACTTCGACAAATATCCGGAGCTGCGGCTCAATAACGAAGTCGCAAAATTACACGCCGAGTTCTGGTTGGCGCACGAAGACGACCTATTCTTTTGAGTGATAATTTTTGCCCAACGCCTCATTAATCGCATCGCAGGAGTGACCATGAACGCCAGCGCATTTTCGATAACTCGCCGCCTCACGCTGATTCTCACGATGGCCTTAGTCGGGCTCTTTTTTGGGGTCGGCACGCTCAGCGCCCAGGAGGGCGGCGCCGACGCGAAGGCGGCCGAAAAAGAAGAGACCTCCCACACGCTTCGCATCGCGAGCCTCGCGCCCAAAGGGTCGAGTTGGATGAAGTCCTTTGAGGCCGCCAAGCGCACCATCGCCAAAGAAAGTGGCGGCAAGATTAAGCTTAAATTTTATGCCGGCGGGGTGATGGGCGATGAGTCCGCGATGGTGCGAAAGATGCGCACCGGCCAGCTCGACGGCGCCGCGGTGACCAGCGTTGGCCTCGGCCATATCGACGAGAAGTTGCTCGTCCTGCAGCTTCCATTGACCTTCAAAAACTATAAAGAGCTCGACTATGTGCGCGACAAGATGTCGGGCACCTTCCAGGGGATTCTGGGGGCCAAGGGCTTTCGCCTGCTGACCTGGGGCGATGTCGGCTTCAACTATCTCTTCACCCAGACGCCGGTCAAAAAGCCGTCCGATTTGCGCCAGACGAAGCCCTGGGTTTGGGACACCGACCCGGTGACCAAAGAGGTCATGAAGGCGGCCAAGATTAACGCGGTCGCCCTCGGGGTCCCGGACGTGCTGTCGAGTCTGCAAACCGGCGTTATCAACACCTTCTTGAACTCCCCCTACGGCGCGGTCGCGCTGCAGTGGTACACCCAGGCCAAATTCGTCACGAACCTGCGCCTGGCCGTGGTCATCGGTGGCGTGATTATCAGCGAAAAATCCCTCGAGAAGCTCTCCGAGAACCAGCGCAAGATCGTGCTCGACGCCTTCGAAAAAGAAGGCAAGGTCTTGCTCTCGCAGATCCGAAAGGACAACGCCCAGGCCATCAAGACCATCGGTAAATCCGGCATCAAGACGGTCGAGCCGACCGATATGAAAGCCTGGACCGCCATGGCCGAAGAGGCGCGCAAGCGACTCACCGGCAAGCTCTTCCCCAAAGAATTGGTCGACGAGATGTACGGCCACCTTAAGGACGTGCGTTAATATCGCCTCGAATCCCTCGGTCACCTATTCCGGCCGCCCGCCGGTCCTCGGCGGGCGTTTTTATTGGATATTATGCTCAAAGCGCTGTTGAAATTCGAAGATGGTCTGATGCGCGTGGAGCGCGGTCTGCTCGTCTTATTCGTGATCGGTATGTTGCTCCTGGCGGCATATAACGTCTTCTATCGCAACCTGCTCGTGCCCTGGCAAAATAAGCTGATGGTCAGCGGGCCGCCGGTGGTGATGCTCGATACCCCCGAAGATACGCCGGCCGAGCAGGGCGGTGCGGAAGAGTTGATCGGCGAGGATGCCGATGACTTCGGCGGTGGGTTTGGCGGCGGTTTCGGCGACGACGCCGCGGAGGATTTGGCTGCAGAAGAAGTCGACGAATCCAACGACTTCGCCGGTGGATTCGGAGGTGGGTTCGGAGACGACTCCGCGGATGATTCGGCCGAAGAAGAAGTCGCTGATTCCAACGACTTCGGCGGCGGATTTGGCGGTGGGTTTGGCGATGAAGGTGAAGAGGTCGAAGAGGGTTTCGGCGGCGGATTTGGTGGAGGCTTCGGCGACGATGAAGTCGAGGAGGTCGAGTCTGCGGCTGCCAATCTCGACGAGGCGCCGGCCCCTGAGCCGCGCGCGGTCGAGCTGCTTACCCCCACAGAGGTCCCGGGCGGCCCGCCCGAAGATGGCTCGGTCTCGGCGATGATCGTCGGGCTTATCGACGCGCTCAAATTTAGCTGGATCGACAGCCTCTTGCGCCAACTCGTCATCATCTGCGGCTTCCTCGGCGCGATGCTCGCCGCGCGCCAGCGCAATCATATTACGATCGATATCTTCGGAAAGATGCTCAAGGGACGCGCGTTCGAGGTCGGCCAGGCGATTACCAGCGCGGCCGCCGTGGTGGTGTGCGCGTTGCTCGCCGTGTCGGGCATGGACCTGGTGAAGCTGGGGATCGAGTTTCCCCAACAGGTGATTCCCTGGATCACTCAATGGCAATTCCAGCTCATTTTTCCGATCGGTTGGGGGCTTATCGGTCTGCACTTTTTGGTGCGCGTCTTCGAGTCGGTCAAACGCGTTATGGACAATGATTTTCCGCAAGAGCCCGAGGAGGGCGACCTGCCCGGCGAGGCGAGTGCCATGCAAGGAGGTGCCTCATGATCAGCGCGCTACTCGGTGTGTTATTATTGGTGTTGGCCTTCTTCGGAGCGCCGCTCTTTGTGATTCTTGCCGGCCTGGCCATCGTGCTTTTTTCGGGCGCGGACACCGCGCTCGTGGTGCTCAGCGAGGAGAATTATAAGCTCGCGACGAGCCCGCATTTGATCACGATTCCGCTGTTCACCTTCGCCGGGTTTTTGATGGCCAAGAGCAACGCGGCCGACCGCCTGGTGCGGGTCAGCGACGCGCTGTTGGGCTGGATGCCGGGCGGGTTGGCGATTGTGGTGATCGCGTCCTGCGCGTTCTTTACGACCTTTACCGGCGCCTCGGGCGTGACCATCGTGGCGCTGGGCGGGCTGCTCTTTCCGATGATGGTGGCCGACGGGTATCCCGAGGAGTTTAGCCACGGGCTGATCACATCGAGCGGCTCGATTGGCCTGCTCTTTCCGCCGTCGCTGCCGATTATTTTGTACGGCATCGTGGCGATGACGAGCATCGACAAGCTCTTCGTGGCCGGGGTGCTGCCGGGGATGTTGATGGTCACGGTGCTCGGCGGATACGCGGTCTTTACGGCGCGCCGCTCCAAGGTCGCGCGCACCAAATTTGAGATGAAACCCGCGATGGACGCCCTGTGGGAGGCGAAGTGGGAGATGATGGTGCCGGTGGTGGTGCTCGTGAGCATCTACGGCGGCTTCGTCACGGTGGCCGAGGCGTCGGCGATTGCCGCGCTCTATGTGCTGATTGTGGAGGTATTTATCTTCAAGGATATCGCCATCTTTGCCGACGACACCCCGCGCGAGGACCTGGCCACGGTCATCCACGAGGCGATGGTGATGGTCGGGGCGATCCTGGTCATTCTGGGCGTGGCGATGGGGCTGACGAACTTCTTGATCCAGGAAGAAGTTCCGATGAAAATCCTGGCGTTTATCCAGGTGTATATCCACTCCAAGACGACCTTCTTAATCGTGCTGACGATCTTTTTGCTCATCGTCGGGTTTATGATGGATATCTTCAGCGCCATCGCCGTGGTGGTCCCGCTGATCACGCCGGTGGCGCTGGAATATGGCGTCGACCCGGTACACCTGGGGATTATTTTCCTTGCCAACCTCGAGATTGGCTATATCACCCCGCCGGTGGGGCTGAACCTGTTTATCGGCTCTTTGGCCTTCGATAAGCCCGTGGTTTATCTGTGCAAAACCGTACTTCCTTTCCTCGCGCTATTGCTTGGGACCCTGATGGTGATCACCTTTTGGGAAGACCTATCACTCGTATTGGTCCGCATCATGGGCGTGGGTTAGGGCGGTTGGGTGGTCGGGACCTTTTGGGGCGCGCAAGACAGGGGATGCGTTCCGTCATCACGGAGTGCCGGTTTCGCTCGAGTCCTATGTTTGGGCGGCGCGCACATTCTAGAACTTAGGGGGTGATGTATTTGAGTCGTGCCCCTGTCAGGCGAGGTAGCTGATGACCGAAATGATCCAAAAAGAAGAAGACGAGCTTAAGAATAATAGGAATGATAGGGGGGCCGAGGGGGATTTGGAGGCGGCGCTGGCTGAAAAGGAAGGTGCTAAGAAGATCGAAAGCCCGACCTTGCGCACATCCCAGGGCGCGCAAGTGCGCGGGTATCTGGCGAGCATCGCGGACAGCGATTTCGTGCGCGAACTCCAGCAGGCGTTGCGACACGCCCAGCAAATTACGGGCGATGACTGGCGCCTGGAGATTCGCGCCGATGGGGTCGAGATCGTGTGCCAGGATGAGCTCGATGAGGTCGAGGTTTCGCTGGATTCGGTCCTCGACCTTGCCAGTGAGTCGGTGGCGGAGTCGTGCATGAGCGCGGCGGAGGTGCCGCGCATTAAGCTGCCGGTGCCGCAGCCGCCGGGCACAAAAAAAGCGTCCAAGAAGGACGCTTAGGGTAAAAGGGCGCCTGGCGGCGCCTTTTTTATTGTGCGGATTCAGGGCGTATCTTCGAGTCGCATCAGCTCGACCGAATCCGCGTAACGTGTGTCTTCGCCGCTCAGCAGCGCGTCGGCCGAGGTGTCCCCAAATAGGTGGGCGCGCGCAAAGGCCAGGGAGTAGGCGTTGATGATCTCGTAGCCCAACTCAACGTCGATAAAGTCGGGGCTGCAGCCGTCATTTTTTAGCTCATCGATCGTCCCGCCGACCAGGGCGCACATATTCGAGAAGGTGAAGTGGCCGGCCTTTAGGACGTCGACGCGCAGGTGTTGCGAGCCGCTCATATTCGCCCAGATGGGGTTGCCTTCTTCGTCGGGCTTCAGGGTGTTGTCCATGCGCCCGGTCATCAGCAGGGTTGGCATCTGGATGTTGGCCAGTCCGCCGCGAAACGCCTGGTACCCGCCGGGCGCCTGGGGAATCGAGACCTTGATGCGTGCGTCATAAAAGCCGTCGCGCAAAATATCGCTCCAATCCTCGCGCCCCTCCAGAATCTCGCAGAAGTTGTCGTCATCGACCTCACAAAAGGCGATTAACTCGTCGACCGCGAAGGTCGCGCCGCTGCTGGCAAGCGAGGTGAATCCGCCGAAGCTATGGCCGGACAAAACGATCTTCTCTGCGTCGATGGCCCCATATAGCGGCTCTTCGGCGTCAAATCCGAGCACATAGTCGAGCACCGCGGTGATGTCCTGCGAGCGAAAGACCGCCGAGGTCAGGTCGATCGCGCCCACGGTGTCCAGCAGGGTGTTGCCCTGATGGTCCGGCGCCACGATCACCCAGCCGTGGCTGGCGAAGAACTCGGCCATAAAATAGCTCTGCTCGGCCATCGCCGCGTTGCCGTGGGAGAAGACGAGCAGCGGCGCGGGCTCGGCGGGGTCGATGGCGATGCTCGCGTCTCGGAACGCCTCTTTGCGCTTGATGCGCTCCCAATAGCGCGACTCCTGGCCTTCGACGTCGGTGGTGGGGTACCAGACCGCCAGGCGCAACTCGCGCGGCTCATCGGTGCCGCGCGCGTCATAAATCACCTCGCGCTGAGTATACCCAACCTGGTAGGGCCCCGGCTCGCTCACCGACCAGGGGCGGGGCGGCAGCGGTTCTTCGAGCTGCGCGTCGGCGTCCGCCGCCCCCCCATCGGCAACCGTTGCGTCTTCGTCCCCCTCGCCGTCGCCGGCGACGTCCGCCGAGTAGGTATCCGCTGGACTCGTATTCTTATCATCCGTATCCGACCCGCAACCGCTGGGCACGAGTGAAAAAGAGACCGCGACGAGAATAAAGAAGATATGCTTTGAAAAGGGGGTGGAAGGCATAATGTCGCTTGAAATAAGGGTTATCTGGGAGTCGTGGCGATGATATCTGGGATATCAAAAAGAAATTATCGAATAAAAGCCACTGTTAAACACATTAACGAGTTCGACTTTGATACTCAATCAGAAAGTCGACGCGAATTCGAGAGCTAAGGGTGTTTGTAAGGCAGGAAATGCTTATTTTGTAGATGAGCTGGCGCGACCATTCTCTATCATTAGAAGTGGCTGGCTGGCTTGAAAACGATGTCAGGGGCGCGTCTCAATAAGAAAATTTAGCGCTGGAATATTTTGCTGCTGCATAGTGGAAAGTGTTTGCGCTGGGTTGCGGAGCAGTTAAAACTAAAAAAGCTCTGGTGCTGGCGCGTTGGATGCTGTAAATCTTGGACAGTTTCGGGTAATGCTCGTGAAAGCACCCCGATAAAACTGGCTCAGTAACCTTGCAGTAGATGAAGGTATCAGGCCGCGAACACTGCGCGACATGATAAAAATAGTTGGGCGATATAAATAAGCCCACCTGGGTAGTTCCCTAATTGACGGTGATTTAGACAATGACAGCCAACGGCAAGCACGAATCCAGTAGCGCTTCATCGAAACATGACTCCGGATTTCAGGTCTCAGACGATGCTGAATTCACGGGAGGTGTGCCCGAAGGAGCATTCTATGTGCCGGTCTCGGTACTAAATCCGCCGACGTTGATTCAGAATGTTCTGGAACGTTTTGAAGTGGGAACGGTGGGAGACCTGCTCGAGCTTAGCGAGACGGTGCTGCGCGACGCGCGCGGCGTCGGGGCCAAGAAGATCGACGTAATCGGCGACCTGAAGGTGCGCGCGCGCAACGAACTTGCGTTCTCGAGCCAGGGGCTTAGCGAGGCGAGCGAAACCCAGCTGTTGAGCGACCGTCTGGGGAAGAGCGGCGTGGGTATGGATGAGCCGTGGGAGCGGGTTCTTCGCGTCCTGCCGACGCGCGCGCGCGGCGCGTTCGAGAGTGTCGGCTATACCTCGGTGCGAGACCTGGTCAACGCGTTTGAGCGCGGCGAGCTGGGCCGGCTGCCCAACTTCGGCCCCAAGACCCTCACGCGAGTGCATGAGATTTTGGAGACCATCGCGAACCACGGCCTCGACGCCTATCTCTTCGGCGACCGCGGTCGCCCGGAGAACCTGCACGACCTGATCGAGCAGGCCCTGGACACCCTGGAGGAGAGTGACCGCGATATCGTGGAGCGCCGCTTCTTCGTGGGCGATACCTTCGGGGATATCGGCGATGATTATGACGTCAGCTTCCAGGCCATCCAGGCCCGCTTCGACACCCTGGTGGAGACCCTGAGTTATCATTTTCGGCCCGAGGCCGAGGTGCTCTTAGAGCCGGTGGTCGAGGCGGCAGAGAAGGCCGGTGGCCTGTTGCCCGCGGATCGCGTCACGGAGTTGACCGAGATCAACGACTTGCACCGCATTCTCTTCGCGCTGCATCTGGCAGGGCTCGTGGAGTTCCGGATCTGGCAGGGGGTCTTTATTACCTCGCTGCACCAGAGCGAGATCGACATCAAGCTGCGCCGCTTGCGCGACGCGATTGTCGAGACCGGCCGGGCGGTCCTGCCCTTTGAGCAGGTCAAGAACTTCTCGCATCGCGCCGGATTGCGCATGGACCGCGCCGGGCTTACCCATCTCTTCCAGGTCGCCTGGGAGGTCGATATCGGCAAGTCCCGCTCGATCAAGAACCCCTGGGCTCGCCGCAGTGACCACGTGGCCAACGTCCTGGAGGACGTCGCCAGTCCCATGAGCGCGCAGGAAATCCTGACCCGCCTGGAGTCCTTCGAGCAGCACGAGCACGGGATCAATGAGATCAGCGAGCGCGCCCTAAACGGCCTGCTGCATCGCCATGAGGATATCTATACCATCGAGCGCGGCACCTATGTCCACGCCAGCGCGTTGCCGATTTCGCTGGACGCCCTGGATTCGGTCGTGCAGTGGTGCGTCAAGCGCCTGCACGGCGAGTCCGGCCAGATCAGCACCAAATATCTGCTGGGCGAATTGGACGAGCTTGGCAAGACCGAAGAGGGCTTGACGCCGTATCTGCTCAAGGACGCGTTGAGCCGGCATTCGGACGTGCTGACCTTTAAGAATACCTACCTGGTGGCCCACGCGGCGACCTTCGAGGAGAGCGGCAAAACGCTGGCCGACCGCGTGGAGACCGTGCTGGTCGAAGCGAGCGCGCCGCTGACGGTCGAAGACGTCATCGACCTGCTGCCCGAGGGAATCGACTACCATCGAATGTCCATCTATACGACGCTTTTGTCGGCGCCGTTCTCGCTGAATATGGGCAATAATCGCTTCGTGCATCTTTCCTTCGTCGGGCTCAGTGAGAACCGGCGGGTTCGCCTGCTCGACGCGGTTCATGACACGCTGCCGGCCGACGGCACGCCGATGTCCTGCGCGGATTTGCTCAGCGAGCTCAGCGAGATGGCCGAAGCGCGCGGGTTGGCGATTCGCGAATATGGCTCCGGTTTGCTCTGGGGCCTGCTGCGCGAGCATGAGAAGGTCGTCTGCGGGCCGGGTGAGTTGGTCGCTCGCGACACCGGCAGCGAAAGCCAGCACGTGCTGCGCACCGCGATCGGCCAGATCGTCGGGGACTACGGCGCCGCTTATCCGCGCGAGGTCCGCAGCGAGTTGCGCACCCAATACGGCTACGGCGGGTCGGACTCCGCGGTCTTCGGTTCGCTGACGCGCAGCGCCGAGGAAGGGCGTCTGCTTCGCCTGCCCGAGTCCCTCTATGTGACCGAAGGGAGCAACGAGGAGATCTTGGAGGCGATGGCCCAGCGCGACCGCGAGATCGTGCGGCTTTCGCGCAGCTCCGAGCTCGCCAGCACCCCGCAGCGCGTGCTGCGCCTTCTTGCCAGCTATTATGAAGAGCATGGTCATCGCAATCAGCTCGAGAAGATTCGCTCGATTCGATAATCTCGCTTCTTCGTACGATTAGGTCGCGATGGCTAAGATTAAGATAGGCATTTTGTCAGATACCCACGGCTGGCTCGACCCCGAGCTGGTCGAGCTCTTCCAGGACAAGCAGGTAGACCTGCTGATTCATGCCGGTGACATCGGCAACCAGGAGGTTATCGACCAGCTCGAGGCGCTCGCCGAGCTGAAGATCGTCAAGGGTAATATTGACGGCGGCGACCTGCGCTTTCTTCCTGAGACGCTGGTATTTTTGGTGGGGCCGCGCAAATTCGTCCTGCGCCATATCGCCGGCTCGCCGCGCAGCCCGAATATGGCCGCGCGCGGGCTTATCGCCGAGCATAAACCCGATATCTTTATCTGCGGCCACAGCCATATCCCCGTGGTCGGCCGAGTCAAAGAGACCTTATGGGTGAACCCGGGCGCCTGCGGGCGAGTGGGTTTTCATGACCTGTGCTTCGCGCTCTTTTTATATGTTGACGAAGACAGCGGTGAGCTCGAGATGGAGCGCATTCATCTGGGCTCACGCGTCGCGGGTTTCAAGAAGCCCTGAAATGCGCGGCGCGTCATCTCGCCGCGGCCCACCTGCGCAAACTCTCCCATCATTAAAGACCGATAGTCTCGTCGCTTGGCGCGCCGAAGACGCGCCTCGGGTCGCCGTGGCGGTCCGTGAGCGCCAGGGCGCGCAGTTGTGGGTCGCGGGACTTGATGCCGAAATCCCGGGGCATCCAGATATGAAATTTCAGGTTATTATCGGTGGTCGCGCGCAGGTCTTGCCAGCCCAGGTGGTTCGAGATTGTGGTGCAGATCGCGCGCTTGGTGCCGGTGGGCATGCCCTCCCAGGAGCTGCGAATCGCGCCGACCAGCAGGTCCGCGAGCTGGATGCCGCGGTGCTGTCGGCTGTCGACGCGCTGAAAGTCAATCAATAGTTGGCGCTCGCTCTTCGACTGAGCCGCGCACACCCCCTGGAGCAGGTGGAACTCTTTGCGGGTGCGGGCAGGATTGCGCCCATCAACCTGGTCGGCGCGCACCTCGAATTCGCGCGGTCCTCCGGGCAGTTGGTCGAATTGGTGCATGCGTGCGCCGAGCATCGCGTATAATAGCTTGCGATAGGCGAAGGTGGAGTTTTTGCGCGTCAGCTGCCCCAGGGTCGAGCGGCGCACCCACATCGACTGGAAGCAGAGCCAGGGGGTCTCAAAGAACCAGCGAATGGCCTCGTTTCGCGCCCCACCGTCGCCGGTATGGCTCCATTTTAATTCGTTTTTCTGGTTGGATTTGCTGCAGAAATAATCCAGCGTCTGGTTCAGCTCATCCACCGATTCGCTCGGGCACCAGATTGAACCCCAGCCAAAATACCGGCAATCATGAGCGCCGGTTTCGTCACAAAAAACGGTTATTCTCTGCGTCATAATTTCCTTTTGCCCGTGTCTGTATGAAAAACGGGTTGGCAGAAATGCCCGTGGAGGCTAAAGTTGTCATTATCGCGTACAAAGCGCGTCTTCCATTCATCTCGTCGTTGCTTGGCTCATTGATTCCTGCCTGGAGCTTTGTAGGGTTCCCTGGCGCGTGGAGTGTGGCCGCAACGCGTCCTCGGAGATTATATGATTGATTCAGTTGCCCCTGGAGCGAATTCGAAGCGTGTCGGCGTGCGTGTTGTCTCAAGCCTGGTTTTTCTGTTGTTTGTATTCGCCAGCGTTCAAACGGCCTGGGCGGTCAAGCCCGAGAAGAAATTCAAGGGAGACATCATCATCAGCACCGAGCGCTTTCCGAGTCGCTTTAAGAGTGACAACGAATTTGTGCGCCACATGAAGAAGGTCAATACCAAGACCTTGACGGCCCAGGGCGACGAGAGCTGGGAGTTTGAGTATATGGCGTTTTTGCCCAAGCCGGTTTCCACGCTCAAGGCGGCGGTGACCTATTACGATATCACCGTGAAAGGCTCGCAAAAATATATCGAAACCTTCGCGTTTTATCCGAGTGACCGAAGCGACAAGATTCTTGCGGGGCACGCCGAACTCTCGGCGTCGAAGTTTTCGCCCGACCGCAAATACCTGATGGTCTTTAGCCTTGGGTACGGGCAAAAGCCCCTGGCCAGCACCAAATTTGTGCTGCGGCGAAAGGGCGAGAAGAAGGCCCAGGACTCCGGCGTCGTGGACTTCGAATAAGTTCGGCCCGGGTTGATTTGGCTGGGCCATGACCGGGCCGCAGGCGATCGAAAAACGGCACGTCCCATCGGGGCGTGCCGTTTTCTTTGGTGATGCGCTCGTTGGTCTTGCGCGCCCCGCGCCTAGTCGATGGTCTTGGGGGGAAGGGCGAAGCCTTCTTCCGGGTCGGCCTCTTCGGGGCTCTCCTCGTCTTCATCTTCGCCGGTCGCGGCGTCGGGCTTATTCAGCTCGGGCATGACCTCATCGAGGCGCGACGCTTCGCTCGTGGGCGTCTCAGGTGCTTCGGCGCCCGGCGCATCGCTGCTCGGCGCGGGGCTGTCGGGTGAATCGGCCGGCTCGGGGCTCGGCGGCGTCGCGACGGGGGCTTCCTCGGGCGCAACCTCCGGGGGCTTCGGCGCCGCTTCGACTGGCGCGGGCGGCTGGGGTGCGGGCGCGGGCTGAATGGGCGCTGCCGCGGGTTCTTCGGCGGGGGGAGCCGGTGCAGGCGCCGGCTTCGCGGGCAGCGGAGACTTCACCGACGCCTTGCACTCCGCCAATGCCCCGGCGCGCACGCGCTCCACGCTGGCTTCAACCGCGCTCATGGTCTTGATGATCTTGCCCGCCCGCGTGCAATCGCCCTTGTTGAGCGCCGACGAGAATGCGGTGTCCAGCTCGATCAGTCGCTCGATCTTTGCGTTGAGCGCGACCCGCTTAACGCGCGCATCCTCCGCCAGATCTGCGTCCTCAATCCACCGGTAGGTGCTCGCCACGGCGCGCTGGGCCGAGGCGAAGTCGGCGTGGTTGACGCTGTCCTGGGCCGCGGCGAGTGAGCCGAGCACCTGGCCGGTGAGCAGCGCGTGGTCGACCTGGGCGACCTCGCTGCCCGCAGCGGTCGAGTCCTCGGCCGTAGGGCCCGAATTGAGCCAGAGCGCGCCCCCAGCGATCAGCGCGACCAGGCCGACCCCGATGATGAGATTGCGCGTTCGCGATGAGTCCTCGACGCCGTAAAGCGCGCCGTCTTGATCCCAGCCGTTTGGCATGCCCAGCGAGTCGGGCTCAACCTCGTCGGCGAAGGGCGGGGCGTCTGAAAACGCGCCGGCAAAGCTCGGCTCATGTTCGTGGCTGAAGTCGCCCAATTCCTCGAGATCGGCGGTCACCCGCGGCGCCGTTATGCCGCGAAACTCCGGGGCGCTATCTTTGGAGTGCGGCGTCAGGTCCGACTGCACGACGGTCTCGATGCTATCGTGCGCGTGGGGAGACTCCGGGTTGGTGTCCTGAAAGACGCCGACGGCCGCGTTGGGGCGCGGGATCCGAGGCACATGAGAGGTGTCGATCGCCTCCAGCGCGCCGAGCAATTCATCCGCGCTCTGAAAGCGTTGCTCGGGCGCCTTTCGCAGGCATTTTAGGATGATGCGCTCAAGCTCGGGCACCACGGTGATGTCGTCGCGCGCCTCCGAGGGCAGCGGCGGCGCTTCGTGCAGCTGTTTGTGCAGGACGACGAGCTTGTTCTTTCCCTTAAACGGCAGCTTTCCGGTGGCAAGATAGAAGAGGATAATGCCCGCGGCGTACAGGTCCGAGCGCCCGTCGGTGCTGTCACCACAGGCCTGCTCGGGGGACATAAACTCCGGGGTGCCGAAGACCGAGCCGGTCTCGGTCATCGCGCCGTTGGCGTGGTCGTCGTCCATGATCTTGGCGATGCCGAAGTCGAGCACCTTGACCGCGTAGCGCCCGCGCGAGGTCGGCATCAGCATGATATTGTCGGGCTTTAGATCCCGGTGGATGACCCCCTGGCCGTGGGCGGCCGAGAGGACCTCGCAGATCTGGGTGCTGATCGAAATCACCTGGTCCAAGGGGAAGGGGCCGACGTCTTTAAGGGTGTCGCTGAGGCTCTTTCCGTCGATGAATTCGGTGATGAGGTAGAGGGCGCCGTCTTCGTGCTGGCCGTATTCGAGCAGAGTCACCGCGTTGGGGTGGGTCACCTTGCAATAGGAGCGCGCCTCGTTGAGGAAGCGCAGGATGATATTCTCATCGGCGGTGAATTTCTGGCTCAAGAACTTCACCGCGACCTGTTGGCCCAGGGGTTCATTGACGCCTAAGTACACCTCGCCCATGCCGCCGGCGCCAAGGCGATCGACGATCTTATACTTTCCGCCGACGACCTCGCCGACATAGGTCTCGCGCACCGCGCGGATCGGCACCAAGGCGCTGCCGCAGCTCACGCAATACCCGCCCACGCCGCTCTGGGAGACCATGCAGGTTTTGCATATCTTGACGACTTTGGGCTCGGACTCCGGGGTGGGGGAGCCGGGCTGCGCCGAGGCTACGTCGGACACCACCGGGTCGGCGCTGTCCTTTTTGCCAAAGGACGGATTGGTGTCACCGCCCGCCGGATTGTCGATTTCATCAGCCAATTTTGACTCTCATTACAGCGCGTGCGTCGCAAACTCGGTTGCCACGGGTGGAAATGCCCACCGGCTAAGTTTGCCACGATGGAGCGTCTTTTCAAATAAGCAACGTTTCGCGACCTGATTGTCACGGGTCGGGGCGCTCTTGGCAATCCTGCACGCCCCGCCCGCGCGCCAGCCCTGAGCCCTTAAAGTTTGGAGGCGTTTCTTGACAGAAATTGATGCCGATGCAACCATCCCGCCTTGTACAGTGAGTTGACTCACAATTAAAGTCGATGGCCCATCTATTTCTACCATCCGGCCGCTTTTAGGCCACCCGATGGTACGATTTATGTCTTTTGAGGAGAACCTTCCTTCATGATGATCGTAACGATAAGCGAAAAAGGTGGGCAGCAGTCCCAATATGATTTTAGCACTGCAGCGATCACCATCGGCCGAATGAAGGGCAACGACATCGTGTTGCCCAAAGGAAATGTCTCCAAAAAGCACTCACGTATATCGGTGTTGGATGGGCAGCTCTTCATCTCGGATATGAACAGCACCAACGGCACCTACGTCAACGGCCGCAAGGTCGCCGGCGAGCAACCGCTGAGTGAGACCGATAAGATCTATATCGGGGACTTTATTCTCCAGGTGCAGGCTAAAGTTGCGGGGCAGGCGGGGCCGCCGATGCCGCCGCAGCAAAACGCGAATATCTCCGACGCCGACTTCTCGGGGCCGGGCATGGCGCCGGGTGGCCCACGCCCGCCCGCGCCGCCGGTCGCGCCGATGGCGCCGAGCCTGGACGGGCCGTCCGGGTTCGCCGGCTCGGTCGACGACCTCTTCGGCGGGGACACCGACGGTCCGGGGCATCGACCCAGCCGCAATACGATCCGTGAGTCTGCGGTGATGCGCGACTCTGGCGGGTATGGCGCGGCGACTGGGGAGTTCGATGAGGAGTCCAAGACGCCCGCGCCCGCTGTCGCGCCTGGGCCCGGACCGGCTCCTCGCCGCCGCCCCAGCGGCCCCAGTCCGGTGCCGCCGGCGCCGCCCCTGAGCGAATCGGGTGGCTTTGGCGCGGCGCCGTCTCGGCGCGACTCCGGCGGCTTCGGCGCGGCTCCGCCCGTCGAGCACGAGGCGATCTCATCGCCCGGTCGCTCCATGGACGCGGTGTTGGCGGGCCGCCCGGCACCGCCGAACGCACCGATCGCGGGACCGCGGGCGGGATTGCCCGCCGGTCGCCTCGGCGGGGACTCCGGAGAGCGCGCCGCGCATCGGCCCACGATTCCGCCGCAGTCGATTCAATCCGAGTTTGACGAGGACTTCCACGCCGCGCAGCACGACGTCGCGCGGGTGCTGCTGGAGTCCGTCTCGCTCGACGAAATGGTCCTTGAATACCCGCCGGAGTCCGACGTCTTCGACAGCTTTAAGAAAGAGGTCAGCGCCGCGGTCGACGTGGTCGCGCCTTCGGTCGACCGCGAGGCGCTTGTCGACCTGATGACCCACGAATGTGTGGGCCTGGGCGTGCTTGACCAATATCTCGATGACCCGGAAGTTCAGGATATTTATATCCAACGCGCCGACCGTATCCTGGTTCGGAAAAACGGCACGCTGAGCGTCGCCGAGCGCGCCTTCAGTCACCCCAGCTTTTTGATGCTCGCCGCGTTCCGCCTGCTGGGGACCCGGGAGCCGGTGACCTTTACCGACGAAATTCGCTTCGGCGATGGCACCCGCGCTCACGTGGTCATGCCGCCGATCGCGGTCGACGGACCCGCCATTACGGTGCGCAAACCGCCGGTTGCTCACCTGAGCCTGGATGACCTGCTGGAGCGCAACGTCTTCTCCCCGGGCATCCGTGACTTCTTGGAGCACCTCGTGCGGGCAGGGCGATCCGTGTTGATCGCTGGCCCTGCGGGGGCCGGCAAGACGACCTTGCTCGGCGCGATGGCCGCGCATATCGCGCCGGGCACGCGCGTTATCACTATCGAAGAGTCGGCGCATCTGCAGTTGCCCCAGGATTCGGTGGTGCGACTGGAGGCAAACCCCGCGGTCGGCTACGGTCTTAAGACCCTGGTGCGCACCGCAGTGGCGATGGACCCGCAGCGCATTTTGCTCGACGAATGCGTCGGCGAAGAGGCCTACGAGTGGGTGTCGTCGGCGGCCAGCGGAACCGAGGGCAGCATGGTGACCGCCCACGGCATCAGCGCGGCCAGCGCGCTTGAGCGCATCGAGAGCCTGTGCTTGCTCGATAACCCGGCGAGCAACCCGCGCGGGCTGCGCGAGCAGATCGCGCGCGGCATCGACTTCGTCGTGGTGCTCAACCGCAGCGATGACATGGGCTTTCGCGTGCGCCAGATCAGCGAACTGCAGGGGGTCGACCTCGACGCGTTCCGCCTCAACGATGTCTTCTACCACCGCGTGGACGGCAACGAGGAGCAATTTCATCCCACCGGCTACATCCCGCTGTTCTACGAAGACTTGAGGGATGCCGGAGTTGACGTCGATTTCGATATCTTCCGGGATTGATCGGGTTGCGCCCGAGTGCAGAAGTTTGTGGTATTAAACCCCTGATTAGTGCGTATTGAAACCATGTTCACGCTGACCGTCGAAGACAGCAATACCCAGATTGTCGACCAGTTTTCCTTTGATCACGGCTCCTACGTGATCGGGCGGTTGGACGAATGCGATATTGTATTGCCCTCCACGAGCGTAAGCCGCCAGCATGCCCGCATCTTTATTGAGAACGGCCGCTGCTTTATCGAGGATATGGGCAGCGCCAACGGGGTGATTGTCGACGGCCAACGCGTGATTCAGCGGCGCGATTTGGGGACCGCCAGCCAGATTCGGGTCGGCGATTTCTACCTCTATGTCGAGTTTAAGGCCCAGCAGGACGCCAGCCAGAGCGTGTTGAACACGCTGTTCATCTCCGATAGCTCCGACCACCATAAATTGGTGCGCATCAACGACGCCTTTGCCGGCGAGGAGTTTAGCCTCTCGGAGATTGAGAATACCATCGGGCGCACCGACGAGAATTTCATCCTATTGTCGGACTCCTCCATCAGCCGGCGCCACGCCAAGATCATTCGCTCGGGGAATTCCTATACGGTCGTCGACCTTGAGAGCTCCAACGGCACGCGCCTCAACGGCAAGCCGCTGCGCGGGGCGCGGACCCTTGAGCCCTCGGATGTCGTCGAGTTTGGCGATATCCAATTCGTATTCGCCGAGGGCGGCGAGATTGTGAATGTGGCGGCCTATGCGCCCCAGAAGGTCGCGGCGCGCAGCGGAAATAGCGCGAATAATATGCTGGCGTACCTCGCGCTCGGCGTGGGCGTGGTCGTCGCCGCATCGGTGATTTATTTCGTCATGCAGCCCAACGACGTGCCCACATCGCAGGTCAACGCGGTGGCGCCGGATTCAGTCGAGGGGCGGGTCGCCGCGGCGTTGCGCGCGGGCAACGATAATCTTCGGCGCCACGAGTGGCCCGGGGCGCTGTCATTTGCCAACGAGGCCCTGGCCTTGGCCCCGGGTAACCAGGAAGCCCAGGAACTCCAGGACCGTGCTTATCGCGAGCAGAAGGCCGCTGAGCTTCTGCGCCAGGGCGAGGAGTTCAGCGCCCAGGGGCGCCACGAGCAGGCGCGCAGCATTCTGCTCGATATCGCCGAGGGCACCGTGGCCCACGAGCGCTCCAAATCCATCCTCGCCCACGTCGAGAAGACCCTGGTGTATAACCTCAAGAATGAGGCTAGCCGCACGATGAAGAATAAGCGGGCGACCTCCGAAGAGTTGGCGAAGGCCCATTATAGCCTGTCGCGCGCGCTCTCCTTGAGCCCCAGCGACGCCGAGGCGCTCCAAGAAATAGAAAAGCTTGAAGCGACCCTCAAAAAGAAGAAGGTCGACTTCAAGCCCTACGCGCCCTGAGCGGGCGGCGCCTTATTTCTTCGGGGCGGCCTTGGCCTTCTCAAGCTGGGCGACCTTCTTTTCCATGCGCTTAATCAGCGAGTCCCAGCCTTCCTTCTTGATGATCTGGGTGTACGCGTCGCGATAGGTCTCCACGAGGCTGATATCGTCGATGACGACGTCATAGACCACCCAATTCCCGTCCTTTTTGACCATCTTATAGTTGACCGGCTTGGCGCGATCTTTGCTCTTGATGACCGTCTTTACGATGGCCATATCGTCGCGCTCACGCTCGTCGGTATAGTCAATGCTATAGTCTTTGCCCATCTGCTGGGCGGCGAGCTTGTCGCGGTAGTTGGCCTCGAGCAATTGCTGGAGCAGGTCCAGGAATTTTTGTTGCTCTTCGGGCGACTGCTCGCTCCAATACTCATCGAGCGCGCGGGAGGCGAGCTCACGGAAGTCGACGGTCGCGTTGAGCTTGGCGGTGAACTGCTCCTGGCGCGTCTTGGAGTCCTTCTTTTGCAGCAGGGTGGTGACCTCGGTGGAGGTCTTTTTGATGAAGTCGGTGGACGACCCGGCATACGCGGGCAGGGCGGCGAAGAGAACCGCGCAGCTTAAGGTCAGCGCGGCGAGAGTCGTTCGGATAGGATGGGACATATTTTATTCTCCAATGAGTTCGGCAATCAGGCTCCGCTCGGAGCCCGACCGGATACGTTCGTCGATAAGATAGACGCGCGACTGGGGATTTCATTCATTTTATTCGTCAACGACTTCGCCGTCGTCGGTGAGTCCGCGCGCGCCGACCGCCCGCGCGAGCTCGGCGCGCGCGATCTGATAATCATAGATGGTCTGCAGGTATTGGGCGCGGGCTTCGAAATAGGCCTTCAGCGGGTCGACGGCGTCCTTGAGGTCGGCGCCGGCGGTCTGGTTCGAGATGCCGAATTGATTTCTCCAGCGCTCCGCGGCCTTGAGGCGGCCCTCGTTAATCCCGAGCTTTTCGAGCTCATCGGCGGCCTTCTGGTAGAGCGTGCGGATCTCGAAGGCCACGGCTTTTCGCGCGCGCTCGCGCTGGGCCTCGACGACCTGGACCTGGGCCTGGGCCTTCTTGGATTTGGCGTAGAGTTGGAAGGGTTCGATCTTCCAGCGAAGCCCGACGCCGACCTGCAGGGAGAGGCTATTTAAGGGGTCGCCGTAGGGGCGCGCGAAGAGCGGCTGGCCGTCAATACGCGCCTGATCCCGCGGGAATTCGCACCCACTGGCGGCGTCGAGCGACGGCGCCGTGCAGATCTCCTGGAAGGCGGTGTCGGCCGTCGACCAGCTAAACCCGAAGCGCAGGGCGGCGAAGATATCCGGGTACCACTCCGAGGTCGCCAGCTCGGCCTGTTGGCGGCGCGCCTCGGCGGCGGCGTCGAGTTGGGTGAGCTGCGGGCGATGCCCGAGCGCGCGCTCGATATAATACTCACTCGGCTGCAGCTTGGGCGGGGAGTTCAGGTCGCGCAGGGGCTCGAGCTGAATCTCGGTGGGCTGCGGGATATCGGTGAGGAAATGCAGCCCCGCGCGGGCCAGCACCCCGAGCTTATTATTGTCGACCAGACGACTTTTAATCTCGGCGTTAAAAATCTGGAGTTTTCGCAGGTCTTTGATGTCGAAGTCGACCTCACCGAAGTCGCGTTTCTCCTGCATGATGTCGAGCTGCTCGCCGATGAGCTCGGCGCCCTCTTCGAGCATCTCCTGGTAGGCCAGCGACAGGCGCGCGCCCCAGTAGGCGCGCTGGGTCTGCACGACCGATTCGAGCCGCGCGTTCTCCAATTCAAGGTCGGTATTGGCGATCTGAAGTTTGGCCAGCGCGGCCGCCGCCTTGGTCTTGCCGAAGGTGTAGACCGGCACCGTGATGCTGAGGTCCTGGCGCACAAAAGGCCCGACGTCGAGGTCAAGGTATTGGTCGATATTGCGGTCAAACGCGTCCGGGCTGGCGTTATCGGGGGTCACCGACAGAAGGGTCGTCGCCTGAATGGAGGGCATCCAGGTGATATGCTCGGCCCGGTACAGGTCCCATTTGGCCGCGGCCTTCTTCGCGTGAAATTCGTTGATAAGCGCCTTGTTTTGCAGGGCGAGGGCGACGAGCTTTTCGAGAGAATAGGCGGTCTTCTCGGTCGTCTCGGATTTGTCAGACTTCTCGGGCGTATCGGCGGGCGCGGCATCTTCTTCTTCATCGCTGTCCGCCGAGGCGTCATCTTCGGCTGCCTCTTCAGCGCTGTCCGCCTCTTTCGCAGACGCGTCCTCGCCTTCGTCTGCCGCGTCATCACTCACGGGCTCATCTTTTTGCGCCTCTTTATCAGAGAGCGCCTTCTCCATCGGGTTGATGGGGTCGTCGCCGGCCGGCGCGTCCTGGGCCGCGGCCGTCGAGGTCGTGCAGACGAGGAGGAAGAGGAGGGGGAATAGCGACCTGCGCGACGTTTTAAGCATGATAGATTTTGGCCAGTATATGATATTAATTCGGTATTAAATAAAAATATAATGCGCAAAGGAAGACGGGCTAATCGCAGGGATTGGGCCCGTTATCATCTTATAAGGTCGACGCGGCGTTGCGTCAGGGCATGCGATATTCAAACGCCGGGGTTTGCTGGGCGCGGATTTCCTCGACCGCGGTCGATGCGGCGCCCTTGATGACGCTGGACAGCAGCCCTTTGCTCTCGTCGGGCGGGTAGACCAGGGTTTCATCATCAGTGATGTCGGCTTCCTTTTTGGCCCACTCAATGGCGTCGCGCATCGAGCCGATTTCGTCGATTAATTTCAGCTTCTTGGCCTGCCGGCCGCTGAAGACGCGGCCGTCGCCGACCTCGCGCACCTCGGCGAGCTTGAGGTTGCGCGCCGCAGCGATATCTTCAATGAATTGGTCATAAAGATCGGTGATGAGCCCGTTAAAATACCGCTGGTCGTCCTCATTAAACTCGCGAAATGGCGAGCCGGTGTCTTTGTAGGGGCCGGTCTTGATGGTGTGCACGTCGACCTCGATGGTGTCCAGGAGTCCTTTGACCCCGAAGACCTGTGAGATCACACCGATCGAGCCGGTCACCGTGCCGGGGTTGGCAAAGATTTTGGGCGCGCCAATGGCGATATAATACCCGCCGCTGGCCGCGGTGGAGCCCATCGAGGCAACCAGCGGCTTCTTTTCGGCGGCGCGCTGCACCGCCTGGAACATCTCCTGGCTGGGCGCGACCGACCCGCCGGGGCTGTCGATGCGCACCACGATTGCCTTGATATTGTCGTCTTTGGCGAAGCGATGAAGGTCGTTGACCGTCTTCTTGCTCTCCATGATGGGGCCGGTGATCTCGATGACCCCGATCTGGTTTGGCCCGGTGCTTAATCCCGCACCCGAGCCGAACGCGCCGAGCATCACCACCGCGAAGATCAGCAGGACGACGAAGAGTCCGCCGAAGATCGCGACGACGGTTAATAACCCGCGGGAATCCGATGGGTTTGGCTTCGGCGTCGGGGGGCTGGGCTGCTGGGTTTCGTCACTCATCGTATGCCGTGTGCTTCGAGTCGGAGTTGAAATCCGGAGGATTGCTGCCCGTCATTTCGGGTTAATAGGTCGCTAACGCGAAGACCTTCTGGTCTTTGAGTTTCGCCTCGCGCGCGTTGATAAAGGCGAGCTCGACCAAAAACGCGCATTCCACGACTTCGCCGCCGCAGGCCTCGACCAATTTGCAGGCCGCCGCGGCGGTGCCGCCGGTGGCCAGCAGGTCGTCGATGACCAGGACACGCCCGCCTTCTTTGACCGCGTCGATATGCATCTCGACGGTGTCGCTGCCGTACTCCAAGGCGTAGTCGACCGAGTGGCATTTATAGGGGAGCTTGCCCGGCTTTCGCACCAGGCTCAGCCCCACGCCCAGCGCGTAGGCCAGCGGGGCGCCGAAGATGAATCCGCGGCTCTCAATCGCCACGATATGGTCGATATTTTGCTCGGCGTAGCGCGCCTTAAACGCGTCGATGACCTCGGCGAAGCGCTCCGGATTGTCGAGCAGCGTCGTGATATCCTTATAGCCGATTCCCGGTTTGGGAAAGTCAGGGATCTCGCGGATATCGGATTTAATACGCGCTTCGAGTGTGTTCATAATACGGCAACTCGCGGTGATTCTTGCAGAGAAATAGAGTGGGTGTTGCGCAAAATAAGCCCGGCTAAAAGCGAGGCCTTAGGAGGTGTGAAATCCCTTCAGTCCATCCCAGGACTCAAGCTCGCGGGCGAAGCGATAATGCGTCATATCCAGGTGAACCGGCGTGACGCTGATCTTTCCCTCGGCGATGGCATTGCAATCGCTGCCGGGCAGGTCGTCGAAGCCGACCTCGGCGCCGCCGATCCAATAATAGGGGTTGTGGCGCGGGTCGAGCTTTTCTTCGACCATATGGCGGTAATTTCTGCGCCCGAGCTTGCAGATCGTGAAGTCCTCGTCGGGGCTGGCGTCCTGGGGGACGTTGCAGTTGAGGAAGACGCCGCGCGGCAAGCCGCGGCGAAGCACCTGCTCGGCGAGCTTTCTCCCGGCCTGGGCGGCCACGCCGAAGTCGAAATCTTTGTAGCCGGCCAGGCTCACCGCGACCGCGGGGACATCGCGCAGGGTGGCCTCAATCGCGCCGGCCACGGTGCCACTATAGAGGACGTCGTCGCCAAGGTTTGCGCCGTGGTTGATCCCGGACACGCAGACATCGACCTTCTCGAGCAGTCGATTCAGCGCGACATAGACGCAATCGGTGGGGGTGCCCGAGATCGAGAATCGACGGGTCCCGCAGTCGCGCACGCGCACCGGCGAGCGCAGCGTAATGGCCTGGCTTACCGCGCTTTGCTCGGTGGCCGGGGCGACGACCCAGACCTCGCCGAGCTCGGCCATCGCCTCTTCGAGCGCGTGCAGGCCGGGGGCGTTGATGCCGTCATCATTGGTCAATAGGATTATGGGCTTTGCCATCGGTACTACTCGTTCGAGTTCGTTTTGGTGCTCGACTTGGACGAAGACGACTTTTGGGCCTTCGCGTCCTTCTTGTCGCGGTTGAGCTTCGACACCTGGCGTTGCAGGCGGTCGAGCTCGCGCTTCATGGTGCGCAGGTCGTCTTTGGTCGCAAGGTTGAATTGCTCGGCGAGGTCCGATTTTTTCTGGTCGAGCTTGTTTTTGACGTCGTAGGATGCCTTAAAAGCGTTGGCAAAGCCCTTCTGGACCTTCTCGCTGGCCATCACTTTTTGAACCGTCGTGTTCTGCATCGCCTTCATCGCCATCTTGAGAAAGTCGTCTTTCATATCCGCCATCTTGTCACCTGTAGGGCTGAAAAAGTTGCTATACTCCTATCCCCGTCAACATGCTGGTTGCTATGCAGAAAGTCAAGGTTTGAGGGTGTAACGCGCGCGCTACAGGTTGCGCGTGGCGGGGTGATTTGGTAGTCCCATTCGCTGTATTATGGGAACAACCCTGTGATTTAATGCCGCAACTGCGGTGCCTTAACTCTGTACATTTGCTGCGCCCAAGGAGAGCCCTCGTGCTTTGTCATCAATGTGGAAGCCCGGTTTCCGCGACAGATTCGACCTGCCCCAATTGCCAAGCCGACCTGAAACGCGGCGTTGGGCGTGCGAAGTTGCGCTCGGACGGACTCAAGCGCATGACGCGCCAAATGCGCGCCATTCAGGTCGAAGACCGGTATTTTCCGCCCAACGAAGAGGTCTCCGAGCGCTTTATCCTCGGGGAGTTGATCGGGCGAGGGCCCTTCGGTGAGGTCTACCGGGCGCAGGATTCGCTGATTGACGCGCAGGTCGCGCTCAAGGTGTTCACGCCCGAGTTGATCGCCAAGCCTCAGGACCAGGAGCGCTTCCTGAAGGTGTCGCGCACCGCGCGCACGCTGACCCAGCCCAATGTGGTGCGGGTGCATTGCAGCGGGGTGCACAAAGATCATGCGTGGGTGTCGATGCAGGCGCTCGACGGGCTGAGCCTGCGCAAAGTGATGAAGATGCGCCGCCAGAAACGCGAGCATTTTCCGCTTGATGAGATTGAGCCGATTCTCAATCAGATCATCCGCGCGGCCGGGCATGTGCACCGGGAATTCCCGATCGGCAACTTAAAGCCCGACAATATTATTTTGATGCCCGAGCTCATCAAGCTCACCGACCATTATTTGCTGGCCGCGTTTGACACCGAACAGGTGATCCCGCGCCTGGCCGAGAGCCGCTACCTCGCCCCCGAGTTGCGCGCGCTCAAAGACAAGTCGGTAGAAGTCGGCGAGATTGACCCGCGCTGCGATATCTTCAGCCTTGGCTTGATGATCGGCGAGATGGTCTTTGGGCCGGATTATACGCCCGGGGCGACCGAGGCGGCGACCAGTCCGCTCGACGCTTTGTGCCGGCGGGCTTGTGCCCAGGACCCGGCCGAGCGCTACGATAGCTTCGAGGCGCTCAGCGAGGACTTCTCGACGCTTATCGACACCGGGGCGTTGCTCGGCGGCGTGCCCTATCATCTTCAGGCGGGCGACAATGAGGCCACCAAGGTGGTTGTGCGTCCGGTGGCGCCCGATGACGCCGAGGGTGAAGCGATTCCGGTCGCGGCGCCCGAGCTCGAGGCCGATGAGGCGACGCTTGAGTCTGGGGATGCGTTGAGCGATCTGAGCGAGTCGAGCGACTACGCGGCGGCGATCGCGGAGAATGTTGCCGACGATATGGCGACGCGTGAGTACGTGCGCGACTCCCAGGACGATGACCTGGAGCTAGGCGACCTGTTGGCCACCAATGAGGTGCCGCGGGATGTCGTGCGGGAGAAGAAAAAGAGCAAGAATAAGGGGGGCAAGAAAAAGCCCGCCGCAGCCGCCAAGAAGAGCGGGGCGGATGCGAAGGATATTCCGAAGCTGCCGAGCATCCCAAGCGTCGCAGAGGTGGAGCCGACGACCACATCGGTCAAGCCGGCGCCGCCGAGCGCCGCGCCGGCTAAGCAGCGCTCCAGCCTGTCGCCGGGGGTCATCCTCGCCGGCATCCTGGCGCTCTTTTTGATCGTCGGTGTGGGTGCTTGGGCGATGCGGGACGCGCCGGCCGAGAAGGTTGAGCTCGGTGATTCCGCGACCGTCAGCGCCGAGAACTCGGCGAAGGATGGCGAGAAGGAGGAAGCTGCGGAGCAGGCGAGTGGCGCAGAAGCCGTGGCCGCGGACCCGGACGCGCAGGCGATGTCTGAGAAGGTCAGCGTCGCGCAGAAGGAGGCTGAGCAGGCGGTCTTCGCGGCCAGCCAGAAGGCGCTTGAGAGCGCGGGAGCCCTGGCGGCCGCAGCCCAGGCAGAGGCGGGAGAGAAGGCGTCGCAGGAAGCCGCCGCGGTGGCGGCCGCCGCCGCTGAAGCCGAGGCTTCGGAGCAAACCGACGGCGCGCGCGCCGCTGAGCAAAAGGTTGCAGAGAAGCCGGCCGCCGAGAAGAAGACCGCGACCGCTAAGGGCGCTGCTGTGTCGCCGGCTGCCGCAAAGGGCGCCGCGAAACCGGCCGACAAGCCGGCTGAGAAGGTCGCCGCCGCCGGCACCAAATGCAAAGCGGGGATGCTGCTTATCAAGCGCAAATCCGGCAATTATTGCATCGACGCCTACGAATACCCGGGCCGCGGCTCCAAGCCCAAGACCAACGCCAGTTGGTTCCAGGCCCAGCAACTCTGCGAGGCCCGCGGCGCGCGCCTGTGCAAGCAGCAGGAGTGGCGCAGCGCCTGCGGTAGCAAATACCCCTACGGCAGCAAGTGGAACCCCGATAGCTGCAATACCGTGGACGAAGACGAGTTCGAGCGCAGCCTGGCTGCCGCGGGCTCCTTCAAGCAATGCCGCAGCCGCTCCGGGGCCTACGATATGGTCGGAAACGCCCACGAGTGGGTCGCCGAGCAACGCATCGCTGGCGGTGGTTTCGACAGCGGTTCGGACGTCGCGCAATGCGGCTATTCCTCGGCCAAAGCGCCGGGCTCGGGCAGCTCGAATATCGGCTTCCGCTGCTGCGGGGACGCTGAATAAGTTTCGTTGAACGCGGTGCCTGGCACCGTATTTGGCTGCACGCGGCGGGTCTTCGGGCCCGCCGTTTTGCGTTCTAATTGACTTGAGTGGAGCGGGGGATATGTGTAGGAAGAAAAAACCGTATTGAATTGTTTCGTCCCGCGGGTGATCCGCGCTTATATTGCATCAGCGCTGTGAAATGTGGTGCCGGGTTGTCGCGAGCGTTGGATTTCGCCGGGGAGAATCAGGCTGTGTGCGGTCACAGAAGAAAAACTGGATCTTGAGGCGCGAACCCGCGACAATGCCGTGATCGCGGAGCCTTTGAGCCCGGAGCAGGGCGATGATTGCTTCTGCCTCGCCAGGGCGCTTCGCCAAATCGACGAGATTTTTGAGCGCGTTTCCCCGCGCGTCTTTAAACTCAGGAGAGATGAATCATGACGCATTTTGATATTGCTTATGAAGGTAAGGCCAAGCAGCTACTGATTATTGACGGCGACCCTGAGCATTATGTCCAGCGCTTTAAGGATGATGCCACGGCCTTTAATGGTGAGAAATCGGCGAAGTTCCGGGGCAAGGGCGTGCTCAATTGCGCGATCTCTTCGTTTATCTTCGAGAAGCTCGAAGCGGCGGGTGTTTGCACCCATTATGTCGAGCAGCAAAACCCCATCGATATGCTGGTGCGAAAGCTCGAGATTATCCCGCTCGAGGTGGTCGTGCGCAATGTCGTCGCGGGTAACCTGGGCCGGCGCACCGGGCTTGCCGCCGGCAGCGCGGTCGAGCCGCCCATTGTCGAGACCTATTATAAGAATGACGCGCTCGGCGACCCGCTCTTTGCCGACACCCATATCGAGATGCTCGGGCTTGTCGACGCCGCGAACCTCGCCCGCATCAAAGAGACCGCGTTTCAGGTGAATACCATCCTCGGCCCGATCTTCGCCGAGGCGGGGATTCGGCTGGCCGACTTCAAGATCGAGTTTGGCATCGACGCGGGCGGTCGGGCGATTCTGGGCGATGAAATCAGCCCGGACACCTGCCGGCTGTGGGATATGGAGACCGGCGAGAGTTTTGATAAAGACGTGTTTCGCTACGACAGGGGTGACCTGATTAAGGCGTATCAGGAGATCGCGCGCCGCCTTGAGCTGAGTCTGCCCGTCGAAGTCTGAGTTGCCGCGCCAAGCGGCGCCCTTGCCCCCCTGAGCCAAGCCCGGCCTTCGGGCTGCGACGCGCGCCTGCGCGCCCGAGCTGCGCATCCCCCGCGACTCGACAGTTCCTGCCCGCCACCGACTTTTTGCTATCCGCGCAATTCCCCAGGTTTTGGGGGCCTTTTGCGTTGGATTTAGGCTGTCGATCTGCCTATGATGCCGGGTGAATCGTTGAGTGAAATTCCCCTCATTGAGCAAGTCCGCGTGATAAATCAGAGATTTCGCAGCTGCCTGTCGCCCCTTTTGTTGCTATGCGTTTTTTGGTTCGCCGCCTGCGGGTCTGCGCCCCCCGACTCGGATTGGCGCGACCCGGTTGACGCCTGGCAATCGGACGATGTGGGCGGGGAGCAAGACGCCGTCGGCTCCGTGGTCGGCGATGGGTGGCGCAGTGGGCCGGGGGCCGAGGCGATTGTTGGCCCCGTCATTACGGTCGCGACCTTTAATCAACACCACCTCTCCGACACAATTTGCCAGTCTGGCCAATGCGGGCCCAATGACTTTGAGCGCAAGTGGAGCCAGGCGGAGTTCGACGCGCGGATCGCTGAGCGGGCCGCGGCGATCGACGCGCTTAACGCCGATATTATCTTCCTCCAGGAGGTCGAGACCCAGGCGGTGCTCGACGCGCTCAACGCCGCGCTTGATGACCCGTATCCCGTCGCGATTCTGGCGGAGACCGGGTATTCAGCCTCACTCGACGTCGCGGTGCTTGCGCGCGGTGCGTTGGTCGACAGTCGCGAGTATTCGGAGCTTAACGATAGCACCTATCGTTTCTCGCGCCGTTTTTTGCGGGTCGACTTAGATATTCAAGGGGAGCGAGTGATCGCGTTTTCGGCCCACTTTAAGGCCAAATATCAGGACCAGGCCGGGCGGCGCATCGCCGAGGCGAAGACCGCCCACCAGATCGTCACCGAGGTCGCCGCGAATCACGACGGCGCGCTGGTGATCCTGGGCGGGGACCTCAACGACACCCCGGACTCCGAGCCGCTGATGGCGTTGACCGGCGATGGCCTGCTCAAGCGGGTGGCCGAGGGCATGGATATCCTCGACGTCTATACCTTCGTGTACCAACAGCGTCGCCAGGAGATCGACCACCTGCTCATCGCGCCGACCCGCGGCGGGCGCTACGTCAATGAGAGCGTGCATTCTTTGCACGACGAGGGGGAATGGGTGGGCTACGGTGGCTCGGATCATAGTGCCCTAGTCGGGCAGTTCGAAATGCGATAAAAGCGGCTGGTATCGTGTATAAATCGTGCTATGTGAGCAATCGATGCGCCGCGTATTCGCGCGCATGAGGCGACGTGCGTCGCACCCAAATTTTCGCTCCATTTTCGATCGCGGGTTATCGCTCGGAGCGCCCGATTTTAGTTATTAAGTTTGATTGCGTTTTCCTGGAGATTTTAATGAATCGTCGTTTACTCGTACTAATTTTTTCGATTTTCTTATTCGCCAGCTTCAGCGTCGGCTGCGCCAGCTCGCCGGATACCAAGGATGGGGCGCTGACGGGCGACGAGGCGCGGGTTCCGGTCTATTTTGATAAGATTCCCGCCAACTCCCCCTATGTCTTCACCACGCTGAAGCCGTTTCCCCGCGAGGTCATGGAGCCGTATTTGGCTCAATATGGCGCCTTGAGCGCGCAGGCCAGCCGTGAGCTGAATAATATGGGGATGGGCGGCGGGTCGGAGTACTCGGGAGAGCGCCTCGTGGCGGCCCTGCTCGAGGAGTTCAGCGGGGTCGATAGCGTGGAGGGCCTTGAGAGCCTCGGCATCTCCGCGACCCCGCAGATGGCGGTCTATGGCATCGGCTGGTTCCCGGTCATGCGCGTCACCTTGAGCGACTCTGAGGCGTTCACCGCGCTGCTCGACCGCCTGGACGCAAAATCCGGCCTGGCCCCGCAGATGCGCGCCAGCGGAAAGGTGACCTATCGCCAATACGATGACGGCGGAGAGGTGAAAATCGCCGTGGCCGTCACCGACGGGCAGCTCATCGTGGGCCTTGCCCCCAGCGAGGCGTTCGACGACTTCGTTGGATATATGCTCGGCCAAAAAGAGCTCGGTCGCACCCTGGCCGACGTCAACTCGATCCAGGATATCCAGGCACAATATAAGATGACCCCCTTTGGCGTGGGGTATGTCGATATCGAGGGCATCGTCGGCACCGTAACCGGCGCGACCGCAGCCGATCCGGTGACCGCTGAGATGATTGAAGCCAGCGGGTTCAACTTCCCGGAGCTCTCCGAGGTTTGCCGCGCTGAGACCATGGAGATGGTCGCGAAGGCGCCGCGCCTTGTCTTTGGCTATACGACCGTGTCCACCGAGATGCTCGGCATGAAGGCCGCCCTGGAAGTAAAGGGGCCGTATGCCGCCGAACTCGCCGCCATCGGCTCGCCCATCCCCGGCTTTAGCGGCGCGTCGCTTAGCGAAATGCTCTTCTCCTTTGGTCTCGGCGTCGACATCAAGAAGGCGGTTGATTTCGCCAACGTCCAGGCCAATCGCATCAACGAAGACCCCTACCAATGTGAGGACTTCGCGTATCTCAATGAGATGGCGCAGGGGACCACCGGCATGTCGGGCATGATGCCGCAATTTTTGAGCACCCTGCGCGGCGCGTTTGTCGGCGTCCACGACGTGGACTTCAACGCGGGCGCCGAGAGCGTCAAAGGCCTCGCGATGCTCGGCAGCTCGAACCCGGTCGGCGTCTTCTCGCAAATGCGCACCTTCGTTCCGCAATTGCAGAATATCCAGCTCAAGGCCGACGGCGTGGCGCTGTCGGTGCCCGAATTGGCTCAGGCAAGCGGCCTGATCGACCTCTTTCTCGTCATGACCCAAGACGCGCTCGGCGCGTCGACCGGGCCCGGCATGAAGGAGGAGCTCGCCAACCGCATCGAGTCCGAGCCCGCGGCTGGAACCCAGGATCCCCTGGTCATCTTCGCCTACGATTATAGCAAGTTGATGCAGGAGGTTTCCCGTCAGTCGATGTCCATGGGGCAGTCGCCGGGCTCGGTCGAGATGTTCAATACGATGGCCAATATGTTCGGGCTCTTCGTCATGGAATTCTACGCCACCGACCACGCGCTGGTGATGGACTACCACCTGAGCATTAACCCGAGCGCTGCGGGCGGAGCAAATCCCTGAGCTTTCGGTTTTGATGGACTTTAGAAGGCTATAATTTATGTCGCTGAAATTTTTTACCAATCGAGAGGTCGCCGAGAAGGTTCGGCGCATCGAGCTCCCGTTTAACGCCTATGGACTCGACCCCTACGGGGTGTCTCAGGATTATTTGGCGGTTTTTTATAGCCTTCTATTGCCGCTGTACCGTGATTATTTCACGGTGCGCACCCACGGCATCGAGAATATTCCCGCCCAGGGAAGGGCGATGGTCGTGGGGAATCACTCCGGCGGCCTGCCGGTGGACGGCGCGATGGTCCTGGCGTCACTCTTCGCCGAAATGGACCCGCCGCGCCTGGCTCAAGGGATGGTTGAGAAATTCGCCCAGAGCCTGCCGTTTTTGTCGCATTGGTTCAGCCGGGTGGGGCAATTCGCGGGGCTTCCCGAGCACGCCGAGCGCCTGCTCAACGATGACCGTCTCCTGATGGTCTTCCCCGAGGGCGTTCGGGGCGTCGGAAAACTCTTCAAGGATCGCTATAAGTTGGAGCGCTTCGGCACCGGGTTTATCCGGCTGGCCCTGGCCACCAACACGCCGGTGATTCCGATGGCGTTTATCGGCGGCGAAGAGGCGCTGCCTACCGCATTTCACCTCAAAAAAATGGCGAAGCTCATCGGGGTTCCCTATATCCCGGTGCCTCCCTATCTATTGCCGCTGCCGATGCCGGTGCACTGCGAGATCTATTACGGCGAGCCGATGTATTTTAGCGGCAATGGCAACGAAGAAGACCGCGTCATCAACGGGTATGTCGAGCAGGTCAAAGAGCGTATCTCCGAGCTGATCGAGCAGGGCAGGGTGGAGCGGCGCTCGGTCTTTGGCGGGCTTCGCCCAAAGCCGAGAATCGACAATGATGCGGTGAGGTTTGACCCATGAAAGTGCTGATTACAGGAATTTCGAGCAAGCTCGGGCGTCTGGTGGCGGGGCGATTGGTCGCGGCGGGGCATCAGGTGCTGGGCGTTGACCGGCGCGGGTGGCCGAGCGCCCCCGAGGGCGTGAAGATGTTTCACGCCGATATCCGAAAACGCCCGGCCGAAGATGTCTTTCGCACCGAGCGCCCCGACGCCGCCATCCATATGGCGACCGTGACGCATGTGTCCGCCGGCCCCGAGGAGCGCTACCGCATCAACCTGCGCGGCACCCGTACGGTCTTCGACCATTGCCACACTTACGGGGTCAAGCACGCCGTATTCGTGGGGCGCCATACCTTCTACGGCGCCGCCTCCGACGCCCCGAACCACCACAGCGAGGCCGACCCGCCCCTGGCCGTGTCGACCTTCCCGGCGCTGGCCGACCTCGTCGCCGCCGACCTCTTCGCCGGCTCGGCCCTGTGGCGCTTCCCCGAGATGGACACCGCCGTTTTGCGCCTGTGCTACACCCTGGGCGAATCCGGGCGCGGCACGCTGGCCAATTATATCCGCGGCCCGCGGGTGCCGACCATCCTGGGCTTCGACCCGCTCTACCAATTTATCCACGAAGAAGACGCCGCCCGCGCCATCTGCGAGACGCTCGAGCATAAGTTGCGCGGCGTTTATAATGTCGCCGGCCCCCAACCCGTGCCGCTGTCGCTGCTTATCCAGGCGACCGGGCGAAAGAGCGTCATGATCCCCGAGCCGCTGTTTAACCTCAGCGTCGGCCGCTTCGGCCTGCCCGATCTTCCCCGCGGCGCCACCGCCCACATCAAATACCCCATCGTGGTCGACGACCACGCCTTCCGCAAAGCCACCGGCTTTGAGACCCGTTTCGATGAGATCGAGACGATGCACGCCTATGCCCAGGCGCACCCGCTCTCCGAATAGCGCGCGAATGCGCCCGCATGCCCGCCACGCTTGCAGATTAGCCCCGCCGTGGCTATGTTTTCGCTCAGCGTTGAACCCTCGGACCATCCGGGCCGGGCGCTCGACCTGCTGTATCTCCTCGAATCGAAAGCTGGATGCCATGGAACACACAAAAGAGAACTCGGAACTGCTCGACGTTGTTCATCACGAACATGATCATCTCTGCCGGCTCTTCGACGATATCGGCGAGACCTTCGAGAAGATCACCAGCGGGGAGCTCGAAGAGCCGCGCCGCGGCGAGGCGCTCGAGACCGCGCAGGAAGACCTGCAGATGGCGCTCGAGGAGATGCTTCATCATTTCAACCAGGAAGAAGAAGTCTTCTTTGTCGAAATTGAGGCGCAATTCCCCGAGTACGCCAAGGATATCGCGCGCCTGGTCGACGGCCATGAGCTCATCTGTGACCGCACCCGCTGGTTGAACCGCCAGCTCAAGCTCCCGGACGTCGCCCAGGGCGAGCGCCCCGAAGAAATCCTCAAAGTTATCAAGCAGATGTGTAAGCTCGTGCATAATCACGCGGTCAACGAGAATCGCCTCTTTGATAACGCGCTGGCGCGCATGCCTGCCGACCAGCGCGAGCGAATGCGCGAAGAAATCAGCAAGCTCTAATGACGCGGGGCCGCGGCCTGCGCCTTACTTTTTAGTAATTAATGATCTGAATGGATAAGCCTGAGATTCTCTACGACGCCCCGACCCTCGCCGACATTAAGCGCATCGGGCAGCTTTTCTTCGAAGATATGACCGACCTGGGCGTCGGCATCACCGACGAGGATATGTTCCGACTCGCCACGCATGTCGTCGAGGGGAGCATGGCCGAGGAGCCGACGTTTTTGTGCCGGGTCGCGCGACCCGGCCCGGGCGTCGAGCCCTGCGGCGTGGTGCTTGCCAATTTTAATTGGTCGCTCAAATTCGCCGGGCGCGCCATGTGGATCGAAGAGCTCTATGTCACCCCCGACTTTCGCCGCATGGGCATCGGGCGCGAGCTGGTCGATGTCGTCCTCGACTACGCAGACCAGCACGGGTTTCGCGGCATCGACATCGAGGCGTACCAGGGCAACACCCCCGCGTCGGTGCTCTACCGCACGATGGGTTTTCACCGCCTGGGGCGCGAGCGTTTCTATTATCGCCTCGGCCCCCAAGAGTTCTTATAAGTTTGGCGCCGCGATTCGATCGCCGCGCGCCTATGACAAGACCCGGGCTGCGCAATTTGCGCCGCCCGGGTCTTTTTGTCTTGTTCGACTGCGCCGTTTAATAGCGGTTTGTCGGCGTCGACCAATTCCGGAATCAATGATTCGATAAGAGTTTGCAAAAAGTTAGTTTTCGGCTTGTGGTTCGCGCTGAGTTGGTCGTATGCTGATCGGCCATTTTGGATTTCCTAAGGAGTCTTGTGCGCAGTCGAATTGTTCCGTTGCTTCTAGTGTTATTTATGCTGTCCTCCTGCGGTGGCGACGAGCCGGCTGACCTCACCGCGACCATCACCGCCGAGGAGGCCGGTGAGCATTGTGCCAATGGTGGCCAATTTATTGAAATTGCGCGGAATGCTTCCATCGCGACGGCCTATATATGTGACGGGGCGGACGGGGCGTCGCCTGTAGTCGTTGCTCTCGAGGAGCCGGCAGGTGAGCATTGCGAGTACGGCGGAGTGGCGCTTCAGGTAGGTGCAGATGCGCCGGTCTATCTCTGCGAGGGGGCGGACGGGGCGGCGGGTCAGGCGGTAGCGCTCGGCGCGGTCGCGGCCGGTGACGAGTGTACTTATGGTGGAACCTCAATACGCGTCGGCGAGGGGTCGAAAACCTATGTGTGCAATGGCACGCCGGGGTCGAACGGCGACAGCGTGGTGGTTGCGGCAGTGCCTGCAGGCGCGGCGTGCGCGGGCGGCGGCGTCTCGTTGCAGGTCGGCGAGGGCGCGCCGACCTATGTGTGTAACGGCGCGCCGGGCGCGGATGGCCAAGACGGTGCGGATGGCCAAGACGGCGCGGATGGCCAGAGTGTCACTGCGACTCCCGAGGCGGCGGGCGCCAACTGCACCTATGGTGGTGTGAAATTGCAGGTCGGTGGGGGAACGCCCACGTTCGTATGCAATGGAACGCCTGGCCAGGATGGTCAGAGCGTCACAATAAGCGCTGAACCGAGCGGGGCCAATTGCGGCGGCGGTGGCGTTAAGCTGCAGGTCGGTGCTGATTCGCCTAGCTATGTCTGCAACGGTGCAGATGGTGCTCAAGGTCCCGCGGGCCCTGCAGGTCAGGACGGTGCGGATGGCCAGAACGGTGCGGATGGTCAGGACGGTGCGGACGGTGCGGATGGTCAGGACGGCGCGGATGGTCAGGATGGTCAGGATGCCGATGCGTTGACATGGAGCCAACTCTCGTCCGACACGACCGCCCAGCCGAATAGCGGCTTTATCGCCAGCGGCACCAGTGATTGGACGATCGACTTGCCGGACAGCAGCGTGCTTAACTACGGCGACACCATCCGTGTCATCAATAACGGCACGGGTCGTGTCAGCGTCGCGCCGGGCACCGGCCAGAGCTTTGAGTTCGCATCGAACTCGCTCGAGCGCGCGATGACCTATTGGACGCCGCGTGACTCGAGCCGACAGTGGACCTCCGTGGCCTCGTCAGCGGATGGGACCAAACTTGTTGCCGCCGAATTTGGCGGAAAGATCTACACCTCAAGCGACTCCGGGGCGACTTGGATCCCACGCGAATCGAGCCGTAACTGGGAGGCTGTGGCTTCGTCGAAAAACGGTCAGAAGTTGGCTGCGGCGTCGGACGGCGGGTATATCTACACCTCGTACGACGCAGGGGTGAATTGGACATGGCGCGCCACGCAGCGCAGTTGGAATTCGCTGGCCTCCTCGGCCGACGGTACCCGGCTGGTGGCAACGGTGTGGAATGGGAAAATCTACACCTCGAACAATTCGGGCGGGAGTTGGACCGAACGCATGAGCGACACAGACCGCCAGTGGCGGCAGGTTGCTTCGTCGGGGAGCGGCAAAAAACTGGCGGCCGTCGAACAAAACGGGTCTATCTATATTTCGGTCGACTCGGGCGAGACCTGGAACCCATATGGACCGACCCGCTCCTGGCAAGCAGTGGCGATGTCTGCGGACGGCACCAGATTTCTCGCTTCGGATACTTCGAGGCTCTACACTTCAACCGACTCGGGCGAGTACTGGGTCGAGGGAGCGGAATATGGTCTTTGGCGGGCCGTAGCCTCGTCGGCCGACGGCACCAAACTGGTGGCCGTCGAAAAGAGTGGAAGACTCTTGGCCTCAAATGACGCGGGCGAAACCTGGATACTGGGCGGTCCGGTTGGCCGCTGGCGCGCCATCGCCTCGTCGGCGTCCGGCGACGATTTGGTGGTTGTTGGGGATAGCGAGCAAATTCACACCAATGGAGCCGACAGGCTGGTCGCCAACGGCGTCTCCTCGTTGGAGCTCACCTATATCGGCGACGGAGCGTTCTGGGTCGATCGTGTGAGCGGCCTGGTTGAGGGGCCCTAATCGGTTTGGCGCCGCGATTCGATCGCCGCCGCGCCTATGACAAGACCCGGGCGGTGCATTTTGCGCCGCGCGGGTCTTTTTGCCTCGCCCGACTGCGCCGGGGGCCGCGAAAGTCGGTGCAATCTTGACAATTCACGCCCCTTCCAACTAGTTCTGCCCCGAGCAATTGCCGGCGTCGCGCGTATGGGCGGCGACGGAGGCTCATTGGCGGCTTTATTCGCGTCCATAACGCGTAGAATCTGCGCTTATCGATCCCTTTAGGACTCCCAGGCTATGGCATTACAATTTTCCGAAGAGGCCGAGACCAAATTCCAGACGCTCGTGTCTCGCTACCCGAATACCCACGCAGCGCTGCTGCCTTCGCTTTTGTTGGCACAGGCCGAGTTTGGCTGGATCTCAGTCGAAGTCATGGACTATTTGGCCGAGCGTCTCGCGCTTAACCCCGCTCAAGTGCTGGCCACCGCTACTTTTTATACCATGTATAATAAGCAGCCCGTTGGTAAAGCACACCTGCAGGTATGCACCACGTTCACCTGCGCGGTTTGCGGCGGTTTCGACCTGATTAACCGCATTGAAGACCGCTTGAATATCCGCTCCGGTGAGACCACCGCGGACGGCAAATATACGCTCTCAGAAGTCGAGTGCCTGGCCGCATGCGGCGGCGCGCCGATGCTGATGGTGACCTATTCCGACGGGGAGATCGAATATTTCGAGAAACTCGACGACGCGAAGTTCGATGCGATGTTCGCCAAGCTCGAGGCGCGCGTGTCGCTGCTTCCGCAGCCCGCGGGTATGCATTAATTTTTTGCGCGAAGCTTTTCGACGCAGACACTTATGCGGCTCGTTTCTGAAGTACTCGTTGAACGATTCGCAGCTCCCAGATGTATTGTCTCAAGTAATTTGAAGGCGCGTGACGACCATGGATGAACTCTATTTCAGCCGGAACTTTTCGATCCCCAACGCCCATACGCTCAAGGTCTATGAGGCCCACGGCGGATTTCAGGCGCTTAAAAAAGCCCTGACGATGGACGGGCCGACCATCATCGATGAGGTCAAGAAGTCGAACCTTCGCGGCCGCGGTGGTGCAGGTTTCCCCACCGGGGTGAAGTGGAGCTTCATGCCCAAGGATTCGGACGTGCCGATGTATATGGTCGTCAACGCCGACGAGGGTGAGCCGGGGACGTTCAAGGACCGCTACCTGATGGAGCTCGACCCGATGCGCCTGATCGAGGGCTGCATCATCACCGCGCATACCCTGGGGATTCGCTACGGCTATATCTTCGTGCGCGGCGAGCTTCAGTTGGCGCAGCGGCGACTCCAGGCGGCCATCGACGAGTGCTACGCCAAGGGCCTGCTGGGCAAAGATATCATGGGCAAGTCGGGCTTTGACTTCGACCTCAACGTCCACTCCTCGGCCGGCGCGTATATCTGCGGTGAGGAGACGGGCATGATCGAGGGCCTCGAAGGAAAGCCGGGTAAACCCCGCCTTAAGCCGCCGTTCCCGGCAATCGTGGGCGTCTTCGGCGCGCCGACCCTGGTCAATAACGTCGAGTCGATCTCGGCCATTCCGTTTATCATCGAGAAGGGTGGTGAGTGGTTCGCGTCGATCGGCGTTGAGAAAAACGGTGGGCCCAAGCTCTACGGTTTGTCCGGCCATATTAAAAAGCCCGGCGTCTACGAGGCGCCTTCCGGCATCACGATCCGTGAATTGCTCGAGGAATACGGCGGCGGCATGCTCGACGGCAGCGAGCTTAAGGCGATCGTGCCGGGCGGGTCCTCCTGCTCTATCTTGACCGCCGACGCGCTCGACGCGCCGATGGCGATCGAGGGGATGCGCGAGTTCGGCAGCACCATGGGCACCGGTTGCATCACCTTCTTTGACCAATCCACCTGCATCGTGCGGCTGGCCGCGCGTATCGCCCACTTCTATCACCATGAGTCCTGCGGCCAGTGTACCCCGTGCCGCGAGGGCAGTGGCTGGTCGGCCAAGGTGCTCGACGCGATCGAGAACGGGCGAGGGCGCATGGAAGACCTCGAGCTGCTGCTCGACATGGTCAACAACGTCCAGGGCAATACGATTTGCGCCCTCGGCGACGCCTTCGCGGTGCCGCTTCGCAGCTATGTGCAGGTCTTCACCGACGAGTTTGAGGCACATATCAAAGACGGTTGCTGCTCGTTCCCCGCGTGGGGAAAAGCCCGCAATACCGGGATTGAAGTCGCTTAATTATAAGAGCTTATTTTTTGCGCTAAACCGCGCGCCGCGCGGCTTTGACCTGTTGGTATAAATGCGCTATCAGACGCGAGATTGAAGCCGTATCTCGTCAGTCACGATATCTTTCACGGCGCTCCATTTTTGGAGTCGTGTCTGTCAGAAGGAGAGTAGTTCATGGGTTTTTGGGAACCCCTATTTTTTTGGATATTTACAGCCGGCGTGCTTGCCACGAGCCTGGCAGTCGTCCTCTTTCGTAACCCGCTCTACAGTGCGTTGGCGCTTATCGCCGACTTCTTCTGTTTTGCCGGGCTCTACGTGTTATTGTCGGCGCATTTCATGGCCGTCATCCAGATCCTGGTTTACGGGGGCGCCATCATGGTGCTCTTCCTGTTTATCATTATGTTGCTCAATCTGAGCGACGAGGACCTGGGCCCACGGCTGTTTAGCCTGCATCAGATATTGGCTGTCGCCTCCTCGGTGGCCGTCTTTATCTTTGCGGCTTCTGCCATCGTTGCGGTGGTCGACTTCGACAAGGTCGACGCGACCCTCGCCGAGGCGAAGCAAGCCCAGGCGACGGATGCCGAAGGGGAGGGCGAGGCCAAGGCCTCGAACGTCGTGGAAGTTGAAACCGCGATTCCCGGCCTCTACGCCTTTAATACCGAGGACGCGCTTGAACTGCGCTACGCAGACAAGCTGCGCTCCTGGAATTCGGGCGAGACGACCTACGCGACCGATAAATACGCAAGATTCAATGACGATACGCCCTATGTGGTCCCGCCCGGGCTGATGGAGAAGCTGCCGTCGGCCGAGCACCCCGGAAAAGCGATGGGCCCCGATGGGCGCCCGGTCGCCATCCGCGGCGGCGGCAAGGACCGCTCCGGCACCGTCTTCGGCACCGTCGAGCCGATCAGCCTTTTGCTGGTCAACCGCTTCGTGGTCCCCTTCGAGTTGACGGCGATTCTGTTGCTCGCCGCCATCGTGGGCGCCGTGATTCTTGCTAAGAAACGACTATAAAAACGCTTTTTATATGACGAGATCCCGCCGCGTTTTGGGCGGGATTCATCTGGAGTTAATCGATGATCTGGGAACCCACACTGGCTCATTACCTGATCCTCGCCGCGGCTGTTTTTAGCCTTGGCTTGCTCGGTGTAATGATCCGGCGAAACGCCATCACGCTCTTTATGTGCATCGAGTTGATGCTTAACTCCGTGAACCTGACGTTCATTGCGTTTAGCAAATACCGCGTCGACCTGGATGGGCAGATCTTTGCATTTTTTGTCATCGCAGTTGCCGCGGCCGAAGCCGCCGTGGGGCTGGCGATTATTATCCACCTCTTTCGGCATAAGCGTAGCGTCAACGTCGATCAGGCTGCTGAGCTGCAATATTAGACGTCTATCTTTGCACGCCGCGCGCATAACCGACCGGGCCATAATCCAGGCCCGATTTGTGGAAGAAGGGCACATTAGGCCCGTATCTTTTTAGGACTCAACCACCCTGAAATGAATTCCACGGAATGAATTTCTGCTGGAGCGAGACTCGCTGACATGGAACCGCATCTTACAAATTTTAGTGTGCTTGGTTTGATCGTATTGTTCCCGTTACTCGGGGCAATCATCAACGGGCTCTTGGGCGCCAAACTTCCGTCGAAACTCCTCGATTGGATTGGGCCGTCGTCGATCTTCATGTCCTTCCTTTTCTCGATGGTCGCCGCGCTGACGCTTTTCCGTCAGGGCGCCATGGTCAACGTGAATGGTGAGGAGGTCTGGCAATACGGCCAGGCGACCTATGTCGTCTATGAGTGGATCTATTCGGGCGCGTTGTCGCTGGATATCTCATTCCTGCTCGACCCGCTCAGCGCGCTGATGATCCTGATCATCACGGGCGTGGGCTTTTTGATCCACATCTATTCGGTCGGCTATATGGCCAAAGACCCGGCCAAATGGCGCTATTTCGCCTATTTGAACCTGTTTGTCTTTGCCATGCTCCTGCTGGTGCTCGGCAAGAATATGCTGGTCACCTTCATCGGTTGGGAGGGCGTCGGCGTCAGCAGTTATCTGCTCGTTGGCTTCTGGTACACCGATGAGGCCAAGGCCATTGCGGGTCAGAAGGCGTTTATCATCAACCGTGTGGGTGACTTCGCGTTTCTGTCCGCGATCTTCCTGCTATTCTACGAAACCGGCACCTTCGATTATGGCTCGATCGAGATGATCGCGACCAACCCGGAGACCGCCATCAACCTGCTGCCGATCGCGCTTCCCGTGTCGCTGCTGCTGTTCATGGCCGCCACCGGTAAGAGTGCGCAGATTCCGCTGTATACCTGGTTGCCCGACGCCATGGCTGGCCCGACGCCGGTCTCCGCGCTGATGCATGCGGCGACCATGGTCACCGCCGGTGTCTTCCTTATCTGCCGCATGAACTTCGTGTTCTCGCTGGACCCGGTTGCCGGCATCGTGATCGCCACGGTGGGTTGCTTGACCGCCTTTGGCGCCGCGACCATCGCGCTGGTGCAGAACGACATCAAGAAAGTCCTGGCGTATTCCACCGTCAGCCAGCTCGGTTATATGTTCCTGGCGGTTGGCGTGGGCGCTTATGGCGCGGCCGTCTTCCACCTTATGACACACGCTTTCTTCAAAGCGTTGCTCTTCCTGGGCGCCGGTAGCGTGATTCACGCGATGAGCGACGAGCAGGATATGCGAAAGATGGGCGGGCTAAAGAAATATATGCCCGTCACCTCCAAGACCTTCCTCATCGCGTGTCTGGCCATCTCGGGTGTGCCGTTCTTCAGCGGCTTCTTCTCCAAGGACCTTATCCTGTGGAGCGCCCTGTCCAACGCTCATATCCTGTCGGTCCCGGATGTCGTGGCCAACGGTATCTCCATCGACCTTTTGACCACCGTGCAGGCGAGCCCCATTCTTAGTGAAGGCGCCGTCGACGTGGCGGGTTGGGTCGTCGGGTTCAACTGGTTCTTCTTCATCATGGGTCTTCTGACCGCCGCGATGACCGCCTTCTATATGTTCCGCGCGTATTTCATGACCTTCGAGGGTGAGTGCCGCGCCGACGCCGAAACCATCTCGCACCTGCATGAGTCTCCGCCTACCATGGCGATTCCGCTGTTGGTCCTGGCCATTCTGGCCGTGATTTCGGGTTATATCGGCTTCCCGCATTTCGTTCCGGGGTGGCTCGGACTCCACGACGGCACCGCTTATAATATCATGCTCGGTTTCGAGCATTGGCTCGACGAAGTCTTCGTCGTCTCCAACAACTTCCGCTATTTTGGCCGCTTCGGCGCGCATCCGTACACCGCCGAGGCCATCTCCGCGGCGGTCAGCATCATCATCGCTGGCGGCGGAATCGGCACCGCCTGGTTTATGTATCTCAAACGCCCCGAGCTGCCCGGAGAGATCTCCGAGCGCGTGCGCGGACTGCACAAAGTGCTTAAGAACAAGTACTGGGTCGACGAGGCCTACGACGCGGTCTTCGTGCAGGGTTCGGTTAAATTCGGTCGCGCGCTTGGCTGGTTCGACCACAATATCATCGACGGATTGATCGCCAACGGCTTGGCGTGGCTCGCCGCGGCATTCGGCGGCATCCTGAGCAATCTGGAGAGCGGCAACGTGCAACGCTACGCGATCTATATCGCGCTGGGACTGGTTTTGATTGTCCTGGCGGTGATGTACCCCGCGTGCATTTAAGTCGTTCGAATCGAGTGAGGACTGCCGCGTGCGTCTCAGCGCGCACCGGCGGTCGAATGAATCAAGTTTTGCAGGCTGACTAATCGAGGATGTCAATAGATGCTTGAAGCGATACATATGTTGAACATAATTTCCTCCACGCTAACCCTCGGGACGGCGTTGACCGACGGGAGTTTTCCGTGGTTGACCGTGGTGACCTTTGCACCGTTGCTCGGGGTCTTGGCATTGATGCTGATTCCCAAAGAGCAGGTCGGGGCGCTGCGCAATACCGCGTTGATTTTCTCTCTGGGCGTCTTTTTCGTGAGCCTCGGAATTCTTCTGAATTTCGACCCGAACCCGACCCAGTCGGCGGGCGCGTTCACCTTCCAACTCATCGAGGGGCCGGTGGACTGGATCCCGAGTCTCGGGATCTCCTACGCGACCGGGATCGACGGAATCAGCCTGTGGCTGATCATCCTGACCACCTTCCTGATGCCGATTACCATCTTCTCGACCTACGCGGCGGTCGATAAGCACGTCAAAGAATATATGATCGCGCTGCTCTTCATCGAGACCGCGATGCTCGGCACCTTCATGGCGACCGACGTCTTCCTCTTCTATATCTTCTGGGAGATGATGCTCATCCCGATGTATCTCATCATCGGTGTGTGGGGCGGCGAGAAGCGCATCAAGGCCGCGGTCCAATTCTTCATCTTCACGATGGCCGGCAGCTTGTTGATGCTCATCGCCATCCTCTATGTCTACCTGAAGACCGGCGACGCCAGCGGCCAGCACAGCTTTATGCTGGCGGATATGCTCGCGGTCGACCTGACCTACAAAGAGCAGCTCTTCCTCTTCGCCGCCTTCGCGTTGGCGTTTGCCATCAAGGTGCCGCTGTTCCCGTTCCATACCTGGTTGCCGCTTGCTCATGTGCATGCGCCCACCGCTGGCTCGGTCATCCTGGCCGGCGTGATGCTGAAGATGGGGACCTACGGGTTGCTTCGCTTCGCGTTCCCGCTCTTCCCCGAAGCCGTCAAAGCCTTCGCGCCCTATATCGCGGTCCTGTCGGTCATCGGCATCGTTTACGCCGCGCTCATCGCGATGGTTCAGTCGGATATGAAGAAGGTCGTCGCCTATAGTTCGGTGGCTCACCTTGGCTTCTGTGTGCTTGGCCTGGTCGCGATGAACCCGCTGGGAATTAGCGGCGCTATCTACATTATGATCGCCCACGGTGTCGCCACCGGTGGACTCTTCCTCTGCGTCGGCATCCTTAAGGAGCGCCGCCATACCATGGAGATCAGCGAGTTTGGCGGCATCGCCAAACAAATGCCGATGTTCGCCGGGGTCTTCGGCCTCATTATGCTGGCCTCGGTCGGTCTGCCCGGCCTCAACGGCTTCGTCGGTGAGTTCATGGCCATGCTCGGCGCGTCGCAGAGTCACTTCCTCTGGTTCAGCGAGCCCGTCGTCTTCATGGCGCCCGACGCCGCAGAAGGCGCGCGCCAGGCTTTTGAGCTGGGCAAGACCCCGGTCTTCCCGCTGGAGAACTCGCTGCAGGCCGGCCCCGAGATGACCGCCTATATCTTCGCCGTCGTCGCAGCCTTCGGCGTTATCCTCGCCGCTTGCTACTTGCTGTGGATGTTCCGCCGCGTGATGTTCGGCCCGCTGACCAACGCCAAGAATAAAGTCCTGCATGACCTCAACGCGCGTGAGATCACCTACCTGGTGCCGATCGTCGTGATGGCCATCGTCATGGGCGTTTTCCCGAAATTCTTTTTGAGCCGCATGGACAGCTCGGTGCACCAATTCCTCCAGTATATGGATGCGAATGTGAGCGCCACCGGGTCCGTGACTGTGACGCCCACCCAGGGCGAGAATTGGCTTCCGAAGGGAAAGATTATCGACGGTGATTCCTCCGATAATCCCTGAACTATTCACGGCGATGCTTCTTTTGCGAGTTGCCTAAGAGTTGTCCGACCCGCTCCGGCCGGTCGAACTGGTAAATAAAAAGAGTCACTCATGTTTAATGCACTTTTGATGGTCCAATTTAACACCCTGGCGATGCTGACGCCGCCGATGATGAGCGAGTATCTTGCGGTGGTGCCTGCCGCGATCGCCGCCGTCACGGCGCTGCTGGTCATCCTGATCGATGGTTTCCATCGCGGGGACCAGGGGCGCGGGTATCTCGCGAATTTCTCGGCTGTCGGGCTGGGCGTGTTGGTATTGAGCTGCTGGATGCTCTGGGATAAGAGCCTGGAGTTGCCGGCGTTCCACGGGATGCTCTACCTGGATAAGTTCACGCTCCTGTTCGCGGTGCTTGCCGGCGCGGCCGGTATCCTGACCATGATGATGAGCCCGCGCTACCTGCGCAGCCATCTGATGGACCGGGCCGAGTTCTATGTCCTGGTGCTCTTTAGCATCTCGGGCGTGATTATTCTGGCCGGCGCGGCTGACCTGTTGACCTTCTTCCTCGGCTTCGAGGTGATGTCGATTCCGGTCTACGTGGTCGCAGGCTTCTTGCGCAAAGACTCGCGCAGCGCCGAAGCCGGAATGAAGTACTTCTTCCTGGGCGCGTTCTCCGCGGGCATGATGCTCTACGGTATCGCCCTTATTTACGGCATCACCGGCACCACCAACCTCGAGTATATTGGCCTGCAGCTCACCGAACTGATGGCGAACCCCGAGTCGGCGAAAGCCTCGCTTGGCATGGTCGCATTCGGTGTCCTGCTTATCCTGTCGGGTCTTGCGTTCAAGGCATCGTCGGTGCCGTTCCACTTCTGGACCCCGGACGTCTACACCGGCGCGCCAAGCACCGGCACCGGCTTCATGGCCACCGCGGTCAAAGCGGGCGCCTTCGCCGCCATCATGCGCGTCTTCCTTATCGCCTTCTCGATTCCGGAACTGCAGGGCGGTTTCTTCGGCTACGGCTGGGTCGACGCGTTCCTGTTCATCGCCGCTGCCTCGATGCTCCTGGGTAACCTGGTCGCCATCAAACAAGACAACGTCAAGCGCATGCTCGCCTACTCGAGTATCGCGCACGCCGGTTATATCCTGCTCGGCTTCACGGCCGCTGCCAGCCGCCCCGAGTTCTTCGTGCTCAACGACGCGGTGATCTTTTATCTGTTCACCTACACCTTCGCGACCCTCGGCGCCTTCGGCGTCCTGGCCTGGTTCGGCCGTCGTGGCGAAACCGCTGAGACCTACGACCAGCTCGCCGGACTCGGGTTTAAATACCCGGTCATCGGTCTGTGCATGGGTATCTTCATGTTCTCCAGCGCGGGCATTCCGCCGCTGGCTGGCTTCGTCGGTAAACTCTATATCTTCCAGGCGGCGGTCGAAGTTGGCTCCGCCACCGGTGAGTTCGCGTTCATCGGCCTGTCGATCTTCGCGGTCCTTACCAGCCTCGCCGGCGTCTACTACTACCTGCGCGTTATCGTCAGCATGTATATGAAGCCGGTGACCCGCGACATTCGCCCCGCGGCGAGCAAAGGCGCGCGTTACGCCATCGTCGTCTGCGCGATTCTTACGCTCTACATCGGCATCGTCCCGGGCCGCGTGATGGGCTGGGCGACCGAGGCCATGGTCGACTTCCGAGGTGCGCCGGCTGCGGTGCAGGAAGTCATCGAGGCCGGTCGTGCTGACCTCGAGCGACTGGAGCAACGCAAAATCGCCAACGAGGCGAAATAAGAGGACGCTCACAAGCATCTGAATCAAAAGGCCCACAACTTAAGTTGTGGGCCTTTTGATTTTCTTGTGGCGTGGCGTTTCGTTCATTCCGCCCAGGGCCGCAGGAGGGCGAAGATTGGCGGTGGCAGGCGAGGGCAGGGGGGAAGGCTCGATGGCAAGCAAAAGGCCCGCGACGTGGGTCGCGGGCCTCTATACTGGCTTATCCTGGGCGGTTATCTACGCTCGGATAACCGGCGCCCGATGTTGACCTAATTCGCCGGCACTCGGAACTGAAGGCCGACCTCGCCGCCGAGAATGATTAAATCGCCGTGATTCAGGGTGCGGCGCGAGCCTAATTCGAGCATCTCATCGTTGAGCTGTGTTCCCATATCGGAGAGCACGCAGAGGGTATAGTTTTTGTTCTGGCGGAAGATATAGCCATGGCGAAGCGCGAAGTTCGCCGCGCTTGCGTATTGGCTCAGGTCAATGACCGGTCCTTCTTCCAGGTCGTCGGGGTCCTGGGCTGGGACAGCCGCGACAACGGGTTCGGCGGGCTCATCCACACCTTCGGACTCGGCCGCGCCAAACGTGTCTTCTTCGTCCTCGATGCGGCCCGCAAGCAGTTCCATCGAGTCGCTCGGCTCGCTGATTTCGTGCAGGTCAAAGACCGGCTCGTCCTCAATATCTCCGTCGAAGGGGAACTCGTTTGAGCTCGGCTCGAGCTCATACGCCTCGACGTCGTCGGAGGCGACGGCGCGACCGAGGACAGTGCAGGCCGAGTCAATCGCCAGCTCACCGCGCTCATTGCCATCGATAAAAACCCGAAGGCTCGCCGGGTCGCTATATTCGCCTGGCGTAGGCAGCGGGAGAATCGGTTCGCGCTCGACGCGCGGTGGGTTCAAAATCGCGGCGAGCTCCGCGGGTGTTTCTTCTTCGGCGGCGACCGATACGTCGTCGCCCGCGGTGGCCTCGCTCTGTTCGGTCAGTTCATAGCCGACTTCATCCGAAGGTGCTTCTTCTTCGCCGAAGATTTCAGCGTCGCTGGCGGCGTCGAGGGGCATCCCGCCGTCGGCGGCGAGCAAATCGTCTTGCGGGGCATCGAAATCTCCGGCGTCGGTCGCTTCGACCTCAAGCTCGTAGAGGTCGTTGTCGTCTTCGGCGGAGTCGACCTCAAGCTCGTAGAGGTCGTTGTCGTCGCCAACGGCCTCGACCTCAAGTTCGTAGAGGGCATCGTCGTCGTTCGCGTCAAACTGGTGAGCGGCCCGGTCGTCGCTTGCGTCGGTCTGTTCGATTGCGAATCCGTAGCCCGCCGAGAATTCGTCCTGTTCGTCGGCGACCATCTCCGCCTCGAGCTCGAATTCTTCGGTGCCAACTTCGGGAGCTTCGGCGAACTCATATCCGCCGGTGGTGTCGAGCTCCGCGCCACAGGCCACGCACTCTTGAGCGAATGCGTCGTTGGTGGTGTTGCAGGCGGTACAAAAAATTTCTTCGGCCATCGAGGTCTCCGTCTTAATGTGAGGACGAGTCGAGTGAGAATTCGCTTTATATTCTCTTTAAGCGCGTTGTTGAAAAGAAGGTTCCGCGGGTATCTTATGCTGCTCTGAGCCCCAGCGCAAATGGTCTCGCGTGATTTCGGGCAGGGGCTTAGCTTTTGCCGAAGAGCACATCCTGCATGCTATACCAGCCGGCGGGTTGGGTGCTTATCCACTTGGCGGCGCGCAGTGCGCCGCGGGCGAAGATGCCGCGGTCGGTGGCGCGGTGGGTGAGCTCGAGGCGCTCGCCGTCGGCGCATAAAAAGACGGTATGCTCGCCGACGATATCGCCGCCGCGAATTGTCTGGAATCCAATCTCTGCGGGCGCGCGTGGGCCAACCTGACCGTGGCGCGCGTAGCACGCGTGGTCTTCGAGTGTTTGCCCTCGTCCCCGCGCGGCGGCCTCGCCCAAAAAGCGCGCGGTGCCGCTGGGGGCGTCGACCTTGTGGCGGTGATGGGCCTCCATGATCTCGATGTCGAAGTCTTCGCCCACGGCGCGGCTGGCCAGCTCGACCAGGCGCTCCAGGGAGTTGACGCCGACCGAGAAATTCGAGGCCCATAGCATCGCGATGTCACTCGAATAGCCGTGAAGCTCGTCGACCTGTTCGGCGGTTAGGCCGGTCGTGCCCGAGACAAAGGGCGTGCCGGTTTTGGCGGCGATCGCCGCGGCGCGCAGGCAACTCTCCGGGGTCGAGAAGTCGATGACCACGGTCGCGTTGTCGATGGCGGTTTCAAAATCTGAGCTCGCGTGCACGGCGTCGGGCCCCAGGCTGGTGCCTACAACATCGCTGCCCGGGCGCACCAGCGCGTCGGTGATGCTGATATCCCCGAGCGGCGAGGCGTTCTCTAGCAACTCCACGCCCATGCGCCCGGCGGCGCCTACAATCGCGACAAAGATTTTGTTTTCCATCGTTTATCCTTCGAATTTATAATTCTTAAGGGCTTCGCCAAAGGCTGCGCGCTGGGCGTCGGATGCCTCGTAGAGCGGTCCCCGGATTTCGGGCGCGCACCAGTCGAGCATCGAGGCGATGGTCTTGGTGGGCATCGGATTCGGCGCGGAGAACAGCGTACGGGCGAGCGGCTGGATCTTATGGTGAAGTGCGCGCGCGCGTTTGTAATCGCCGTTAAGCGCGGCATCACACATCTGGCTCATCGCGGCCGGGTCGAGGTTGGAGACCACCGAGATGCAGCCGGTTCCGCCACACGCCATCAACGGGAAGGTCGTGAAGTCGTCGCCCGAGAGCACGTCGATGTAGCCGTTCGCCTCGGCGATGACTTCGGTGCCGAATTTGATATCGCCGGTGGCCTCTTTAATCGCCACGATATTGTCGTGGGGGGCGAGGCGTGCGACCGTTTCGGGCGTCAGCGACACGACGGTGCGCCCGGGCACATTATAGAGCACGACCGGCAAACCGCCGTCGTCGGCGACCTGGGTAAAGTGGCGGAAGAGTCCTTCCTGGTCGGGCTTATTATAATAGGGGACGACCACCAGCGCGGCGTCGACGCCTTCGATGTGGGAGACCTTCTGGGTGTATTCCACCGTCTTTTTTGTATTGTTCGAGCCGGTGCCCGCGATGATCGGAACGCGGCCGTCCGCAGCCTCAACGACGGTGCGAATGACCAGCAATTGCTCGGCTTCGCTCATGGTTGTGGATTCGCCGGTGGTCCCGCAGGGGACCAGTCCGTGGATGCCGCCGGCGATCTGGCGCTCGACCAGCGCCCGGAGCGCTTTTACGTCGACCTCACCGTTGCGAAATGGAGTGATAAGTGCCGTATAGGCTCCGCGGACTTGCATGATAAATCTCCTGAAAATACGTCGTAGAAAAGGGCGTCAAGGCCGTGCAAAGAATTAGGGCAGGGCGGCCTCAAACGCAAGCCACACCCGCGTCGCAGGTGTCTTGTGGGGGATTAATTTATCCATCGACCAGCCACTCCTCGAAGGGCTTGGGCTGTCCGTCTTTGAGGTAGCGAAGCTCCTCGATAAATTGCGATTCCCGCAGCACCGTGCGCCGGCCGCTTTTACCCTGTTGGATCATCGGCTGGCAGAGATAAAGCTCCTCGCGGGCGCGCGTCGCCATCACATAGAAGAGTCGCCGCTCCTCTTCTATTTCCTCCTGGGTCTCGGCGCGTGAGCCGGGGAATTGCCCCTCGGAGAGCCAGAGCCCAAAGACCGTCGTCCACTCCAATCCCTTCGATTGGTGAATTGAGGAGAGCGTGACGTACTCATCGGGCTTATCACCCCCGACCAGAATCTCCTGTCCCGAGAGGCCCGAGAGCAGCGATATTTCGCCCAGAAAATGGTCGATATCATTGAAGCTATCCGAATAGACGCTGAGCTGTTCGAGGTCGGCGAGTCGGTTGTCGGGCTTGTCATAAGTTCGCTGTAGGTGGTCGCGAAATTTGCTGCCAAGTATCGAGTCGATGAGTTGGGACGGCGACGAGGTCAGGCGTTTATCCCGAAGACTTCCGAGCAGCTTGGACGCGTCGCTCCAGGACGCGCTCGCCCGTTTGGGCAGCGCGCCGAGCAGTTTAGGGTCGGTAATAGCGCTCATCGGATCGGGCTGGCTCTGCACATACATCCAGATATCCTGAGAGCGCTTGCTCCCGATGCCGCGCCACTGGCCGGCCATGCGCATAAAGCTGATTTCGTCGCGCGGGTTAAAGAGAAATTTAAGATAACTCAGCACGTCTTTGATATGGGCCTGCTCGAAGAATCGAATCCCCGAGCGCACCACATAGGGGATCTTCGCCCGGGTCATCTCCACCTGTAATTCCAGGGCGTGATGATGCGAGCGATACAGCACCGCCATCTGGTCGAGCGACTGGCCCTCGTCGGCTAATTCGAGGATGCGCTGGCACACAAATTCGGCCTGCTGTGACACCCCGCGCAACTTGATCAGGGCAGGGCGCTCGCCGGCGTCGCGCGCGCTCACCAGGGTCTTCTGGAATTGATTCTCGTTGAAGTGGATGGAGGCGTTGGCGAGGTCGAGAATCTCGGGCGTCGAGCGATAATTTGTCTCAAGTTTATAGACCCGGCAGCGCTCATAACGCTGCGGAAACTCGAGGATATTTCGGTAATCCGCCCCGCGAAACGCGTAAATACTCTGGCAATCGTCACCCACGACCATCAGGTTCTCGTGGATCGACGCCATCAGGTCGATAATCTCGCCCTGCAAGTGGTTGGTGTCCTGGTATTCGTCGACCAGAATATGCTCGAATTTCGCGGCATATTCGCGCAGCACCTCCGGGTGGGTCTGCATCAGGATTTTCCAATTGATCAGAAGATCATCGAAATCCATCAGCGACATCTCGAGCTTGCGGGTCTGATAGAGGCGAAACACCCGGCGAATCGACTCAGCCAGCTCCTCGAAATGGGGGTATTGGTCGGCGAGTATCTCTTCGACGGTGCGCTGGGTGTTGGCACAATAGCTATAGATGCGGGTGAGCACGCCGCCGCGGGGGAAATGCTTCTCGAGGTGGCCGACCTTGGCGTCCGCCACGCACGCGCGCATCAGGGTCGCGGCGTCCTGGGAGTCCAAAATCCCGTACTCCTCTCCATACCCAAGGCGGGTCGCCTCGCGGCGAAGGATGCGGTTGCCGACGCTATGAAAGGTCCCGCCCCATAGCGAGGTGGCGTTGATATTGAGCAGGTCGCTGACCCGCTCGATCATCGCGCGCGCCGATTTATTGGTGAAGGTCAGCAGCAGGATATTCTCCGGCGCGACCCCGCGATCCACCAGATGGGCCACGCGATACGTCAGCGTATGCGTCTTGCCGGACCCCGCCCCGGCGATGACCAGCATCGGCCCGGCCCCCGCGGTCACGACCGCACGCTGCTGCTCATTGAGAAGCGTGTCGTAGTCAATATTGCCCGCGCCGGAGCGCGACTTCTTTTTAATTGTATATCGCTTCATGGGGTCTATTGATTCAAGTCGGTATCTGAGCGTTCGTTCAGCAGGTCAGGCGCAAGTGTAGACGCGGGCGTTCTTTTAGCAAGTGACATTTATTGGGGGGATTTCGGTGGATGTTTTGGGGTTGGTTGTGAGGGGATTGGGGTCTTCGAAAAACAGAGGACTGCGATTTTTTGAAAATGCGGTGTTTTCTAAGGTGTTTAATTTGTTGGGTTTTTGTGGGGTTGTTGGGCTTTGTTTTGTGAATCACGCAACAAATCGCGCTGCTTTGCCGAAAACTAATGGGAGGGCAGCGCGGATGCGCACCTCGCACCTCAGTCGTTCTATGGTTATGGGAGTTCAATAATTCTGGTCAATGTGAGCACAACTACGGGAGAGACCATCATGACGAGTTTAGGCACGGTGCAGCATGGCGGAACAAGGGTTTATGAGGGCTTCGAGAGTCGATTCGACGATTTGAAGAGCGACCTCAAAGATGTCCAGGAGATGAGGGAGCAGGTAAAGAACAACCCCAATTTGTCGGATTCCGAGAGGGAGTCGATGCTCGAGAGCCTGGATAAAGCAGAAGCTGCGATTCAGCAGGGACTCGATTACGCAACCAATAGTGGCCGATATGATACCACCGCTGGAAATAAGCAAAATGACGGTGATCATTCGGCGGTTGAGGCCGCGATGGCGCGCGCCGAAAACTCAATGAATCACGTGGAGCAGCAGTTGATGATCGCGGACCGATTGCCGCCTGCGCAGGTCTCCGGGCCGCCGGCTTCGCAGGGGGCGAGCGGGGCTTCTGGGACCGGTGGGGCATCAGGAGCGGACGGAGCTTCGGGGGCCGGCGGCACGTCTTCGTCTTCAGATGCGGTTGATTCCGGTGACTACTTGGATATCGCTGATTTGGATGTCGATAATATGGTGAAATTGATGAGTACTGATCCCGCGGCCGCGATGGCGACATTGAAGGGTTTGGATCCTGAGCAACGCGGTATTGCTCTGCAAACGATTAACGCAAAGCTCCAAGAGATGAACCAGATGTTCTCGATGATGAGCAATATGTCGAAGTCGCTGCACGATACGGCCAAGGCGGCGATTAATAATATGCGTGTCTAACGCGCTTCATCATGAGCGTTTCGTGAGAGGCGCGGCGCCCACGAAGCGCTCAGGGGCATCAATGAATTGCAGTGGCGTGGCTGGCTGGTCCAGACAGATGATATCTTTCAGCAAAAAAGGAGAGGGAATGAAGCAGCAGATGAGCGAATCGACGGAGCGAGCCGACAGAGTTGCTGACGCGGCCATCAATCACGATGAGGCGGCGTCGGCGGAGCTCGCCGCAAAGATGGCGGCGTTCGCCCAGCGGGTGCTCAATGGGGAGCGCACGGCTGATCTATTTGGCATTGGGGATGGGTTTATCGACGACGCGGTTGCCCAGGCCTATCAGTTCTACGGGGTGAAGAGCTTCGACAAGGCCGAGACCTTGTTGCGCGGGGTTATGGCGCTCGACGCTACGCGGGCGTATCCGCATTTGCTTCTGGGAGATATCCTGCTGCAGAAGTCAGACTACGGCGCGGCGATGAAGCAATTTGAGCGCGCTCATGAGTTGAACCCCGAAGACGGGGAGATCCTGGCCAAGCTCGGTGAGGCGAAGCTTCGTGCGGGGCATGCGGATGAGGCGAATCGCTTCTTATTGGCCGCGATCGACGTGCTCCCGAGCGGCTCGCAGCATCACAAGCGCTCGAGTGTTTTGCAGAATATCGCCCAATGCAGCAGTCGTGAAACCAGTGCCGCGGGGCATCCGTGAACGAGCGACGCGAAGCTCGACGCCGCCGGCTTTTGATGGCGCGCGAAGCCGCCAGTCGCGCGGTTTTAGAGGGCGGCCGGCCGCGGGGCGATGCCACGGAACCTACGCCGGCTAAAGCCGATACTCAATCGCGCGCGGCAAGTCTTCAAATCCCTGAGCACGCCCTCGCCGCGCTCGAGTTTCAGGCGCAGCGCCTATGCCGGAGTTGGCATCTGGCGAAGGCAGAGGGCGTCGCGCGGCGAGTCCTTTCCTTTGACCCGCATCGCCCGCGCGCCTGGCGGGTGCTCGGAGATATCGCGATGCGCCGACGGGAGTGGGCCCAAGCCTTCGAAAATTTCGAGGCTGCGCTGCGCAATCGGGTCGCCGACCCGATGCTCTGGTGTCGCAGCGCGGAGGCGTTGCTTCAGCTGGGCGAATACCCGCGCGCCCAGCAGCGGTTCATCAAGGCGGTGACCCTGGATGCCTCGGCGGAACAGGTTGCGGGGCAGCGGGCGCGCAGTTTTTTGACCTATTATGAAAAGGCCTTTGAGCGGGCGGGGCGGTTGGGCAAGGGTGCCGATGACGGGAGGTGCAGCAGGCGCAAGGTTGAGGTCGAGGAGCAGGGGGTAGCGCCCATTGAGGCGGGCGACATCAAGACCCGCACGCTCTCCGAGAAAGACATGAAGGCTGCGCTCGCCGAGCGCTTTCGCGTGGGCGCGCGCGGCGAGATTCACGCACCGCGGGTCAGGGGGGAGTTCCGTGGGTGACTTGCAACGCCACGTAGAGCCGTAGGAGGCGCGTGCTGGCAAGGGGTGACGTTGACATCACCGGGGGCATTCTCTATTTTTTGAACGTCAAATTTGGATTTGAAACAGCCTCTTTTTGCTTCCCGTTTCTTGGCAAAATTAGAGCGATAAAAGCTGGGAGTTGCAGGTCGCGGCGAGGCTAACTTCGCCGCGATATTTTTAAGAGAAATCTACGTGCGAAGACCGAGATATTCTATGCAGTTTTTCAAGCGGCACTCTGGGGCGTTGGTTATTCTGCTGAGTTGTCTTGCCTTGGGGCTTACGCTGGGCGCGTGTAGCGACTCTGAGGGCGAAGGGAGCATCGTCACGGGGACCTCGGGCCGGCTCTTGGTTCAGCCCTTGAACGTCTCTTTTTCGCAGGTCGCCCTGGGCGAGACCCAGGTGCAAGATGTCACGCTTACCAACATCCATCCCAGCGAGTCGCTCACGATCTATAGCGTCGCGCTCGCTGCGCGCGATGGCGGCCGCGTCGCTGACCTGAAATTGCTGGACAAGCCTACGGCTGAGTTCAAGCTCGCGGCCGAGGAGTCACGCACCGTTAAGGTCGAGTATCGCGCGACCGGTGAAGCTAATCGTGCGAAGATCGACGTGGTGAGCAGTGACCCGAATTACGGGCGAGAGACCCCGTTTTCGCTCAATGTCGATACCCAGGCCAACCGGCCCCAGATCTCGTTTTCGCCGCGCACCGTGAGTTTCCCTCCGGTCGGTCAGGCCCGGCAACGCCCGTTGACGATCTATAATTACGGCACCGCGCCGCTGATTATCTATGACGTTGGCTATTCGGGAAGTTCGGAGTTCTCGATTGACCCGCTGTCAGACAGCGAGGTTGTTTTGCAACCCTACCAGGCTTCGCTCGCCGCGCAGAACCCGAGCGCCTATGGCCTCGAGGTGATGGTTCATTACAGGCCGCAAGGCGCCGGAAGCGCCGGCGTTGGCAAGATTCGGGTGGAATCAAATGACACCCAGGAGGGTACCCAAGAAAGCGGGCGTGGCATCCAATACGTGGATGTGCTGGCCAACGCGGTGGCTCCTTGCATTATGGTGGACGGCAGCGTGCGCAATATTGGTCCGGTCCCTGTCGGGGCCGTTCGTCCTCACACGGTGCTCGTGACCAATTGTGGCTCCGAGGCGTTGGTGATTTCAAATATCGAAATCCTCGAGAACTCCGCCAGCAACGAGTTCTCACTTGATTTTGGCTCATGGGCCGTTGAGGCCGATGGTTCACTGGCCGAGAGCGTAACCATCGCGCCCAACGAGGACACGACCTTTCGCGTGGACTACGCCCCGCGCGAGGTTGGAAGTGACACGGGGAAGCTGCTCATCGAGAGCAACGACCCGGCTCAACCTGAGTTCGAAGTGGACCTGGTCGCGCGCGGCTCAGACGGTGTTTGCCCGGTGGCAAGCCTGCAGGCAAAGGTGCGCGGCGAGACCGGCGCGGGGCGCCCCACGATCAGCGCCACGCCCCTTGATTATATCGTGCTCGACGCCTCCGGCAGTCACGACCCCGACGGCCAGGTCGTGAGCTATGAGTGGACCGCGCTGCAGGTGCCTGACGGCACCGAGGTGGACCTTGGCCCCACGGTCGAAGACAGCGCCGACGCGGATCCCTCAAGGCGCGAGTTTCGCGCGCTGCTGACCGGTACCTATAAGTTGGGGCTTGAAGTCGTCGACAACGAAGGGTTCACCTCCTGCAATCAGGCGGTGGCGACCATCGTGGCGATCCCGAATAAGAAGATCCATATCGAGCTGACCTGGCATAACCCCGAGGACCCCGACGAGACCGACGCCAATGGCAGCGACCTCGACCTTCATTTTGTGAAGTTAGGGCCCGGAAAATGGTTCGAGTCGCCCTATGATATCTATTTTCGAAACTCGAATAATAGCGGCGGCGGCATCTGGAATCCCGAGAGTCCGCGACTCGACATCGATGATATCGATGGAATGGGGCCGGAGAATATCACCCTGGACGACCCGGTGAATTGCGAGTGGTACGGGGTGGGGGTGCACTATTATCGTGAGGCGTTCGGCACCGCCTACGCAACGATTCGAATTTATATCAACGAAAACCTTGTGTTCGAGGCGCTTAATAAGCCGATGGCGCGGGGCAATCAGTTCTGGGATGTTGGGCGAATCCACTGGAACCAGGCGGGCTCGCCGGGCTTTCATGTCTACGAGGTCGATGAGTTGATGCCGGCCAGGCCGGCTGAGCAACCGCCGCTGGTGAGCCAATCAATGGTCAATAGCGGGTTGTGCACGATTAGGGACTTGTATTAGAGCGGGGGAGCGTCGGCTTTTGATGGCCGTTCGGATCACTACGCAGTTGCGCATGCCCCGGCGTGCAGAATTCAGGTATAAAATACGATGATGGTTCCGGAGATAATCTGCATCGAGTGTGGAGGGGCAGTGGCGCGCGGCGAGCGCTGCGGAAATTGTGGGCATATGCCCGACGACGCCGACGCAAATACGGTGTGGTTGGAGGTCGGCGATCATTTCAGCCTGTCGCTCGACCCGGGCCTGCTGGGTCTAAAATCCGACGACAGCGCGCCGCTTCGCCTTGAGTTGGAGCTGGTCGAATTATGGGAGCATTATGACCATCGCCGCGTTTTGTTGGCCCACCTCGGCGGCTGGTCATGTGGCGACATTGCGCCCAACGACGCGCAGTTTTGTGAGAACCTGACTGATTTGACGCTGGTGGTCGAGCAGGAGGTCGACGACGTCCTGGGCGCCGTCGAGTTCGTCCCCAACAATCTCAAGCATTGGGTGCGCCGGCCGATCACCGAGCTGCGCCGCGAGGGGACGAAGTTGTCGGTCTTTCGAAACGACGGCGGCCTCGCCCTCGATGAGATGGTCGAGGTGGGCGTGGGGCGGCTCTCGCCTCGCCAGATTCGCTCCCTCTTTTTGCCGGTATTAAACGCGGTCGCGCTGGTGCACCGCGAGGGGTTGGTTCACCTGAGGCTGACCCCGTGGCTGCTGCGCATGCGCGACCGCAAAGACCCGGAGGGGATTCCGCTCGAGTTTTTGCGCGATGTGATGAACGTCGACGAAGCGGGGCAGCGGACGGGGTTGGGAGATGAGGAGACCTTTTCGGAGGACGAAGGCGAGGCCGCGGCGCCGGCGCCGTTGGCGAGCTCGAATCCCTTCGCCATGGCGCGCGAGCTTGAGGTTACGCGTGACGATGTAATCCCGCTGTCTGGCGGCGAGACGGTGGCGAGCGACACCGCCCCGGCGCCCGCGCACGCGGCGGCGGCCATCTCGGGCTTGGAGCTGCTTTTTGACGGCATCGATGGGTTCGTAAAGGTCGACGCGAACCTTGAGAATATACTCTTCACCCGTGGATTCTCAGCGCCCGAGCTCATCGCTCAGGGACCCATCGACAATTACGAAGCCTGCGATATCTTCAGCCTGGGCATGGTGCTGTATTTCCTGGTCGCCGGTCAGATTCCGCCGGTGTCGGTCTATACGCGCGAGACCCCGGCGATTCCGGCGTGCAACCTGCGGCCGGACTTTCCCCCGGGGCTTCAGGCGGTGATCGGTCGCGCGACGCGCCCAGACCCCGCCGAGCGCTACCCCACGGTCGATGCGCTGCTGAAGGCGTTTGAATATGCGTGTGACGTGATGGTCGCGCGGGCTGAGGGCACGCGCGCGCAGCCGCCGCGTGTTTCGGTCGCCGTCGACACCCACGTCGGGATCGCCAAGGGGCAGCGGAACCCGGTGAATCAGGACGCCGTTTTTGTCGGCGTCTCCGAGGACCATCGCCTCTCGCTGATGGTGGTCGCCGACGGGGTGTCGACGGCCAGCTATGGTTCGGGTGACCTGGCCAGCGGGGCGCTCGCTGCTGAGGCGTCGGTGGCCTGGGAGGAGTTGCACGAAGCCTATAAAAAGGATGAGGCGATTGAGCCGCAAGTGGTGCTCCAGGAAATTTTAAATCGCGCAAATGATCGGCTCGTCGATTATGTGAACGCGCGTTTTCTTCCCTTCCGAGGCGGCCCCCACGAGGTCATGGGCTCGACCGTGCTCGCCGCGATTTTCTACGACGGCGTTGTGACCTTGGTGACGCTCGGTGACAGCCGGGTCTATCTGTCGCGCGGTGATTTCTTCGAGCAGGTGACCACCGACCATAACCTGTGGACGCTGAGTATTCTCGATGGCATGGCCGCCGACAGCGCGCTCGCGATGCCCCACGGGGATGCGCTGGCGCGCTGCCTCGGGACCTTTATGCTGCGAGACGAGCGCCTGCACGCGCTCAACCCCGAGCCCGACGTGATCTCCTTTCCGCTGCTTCGCGGCGATACGCTCCTGCTTACGACCGACGGGCTGGTTGATTTCGCCGCGGCTCATATGCTGACCGCCGAGGATTATATTCACCATATTCTCGTCTCGGAGCCCGACCCCGCGCTCGCCTGCCTTGAGCTGATCTTATTGGCGAATCGCGGCGGCGGCGGTGACAATATCGGCGTGGGCATCGCCAAATTCATCTAGCGCGCATCCCCCGCGATTGACCGGCGTATGCTACACCGAGCACCTTCGCTGCGACCCCTTCCTTTTTTCCTCAATGACGAAGAACCATCCGCTTCCCGGGAGTTTTATGAGCACGCGCGTTTCGACTGTAATCATCGCGACTGTATTATTGCTTGGGAGCAATGGATGTAGTTTTGACGGCTCCGCGACGCCGCCGCCGTGGGATATGGAGGACGTGAGTACCATCGACGGAGGAGGCTTTGAGGACAGCTCTGGGGCGTCGGATGTCAGCGACGCGTCGGACGCCAGTGACGCTTCGGATGTCAGCGACGCGTCGGATGTCAGCGACGCGTCGGATGTCAGCGACGCGTCGGATGTCAGCGACGCGTCGGATGTCAGCGACGCGTCGGATGTCAGCGACGCGTCGGATGTCAGCGACGCGTCGGACACCAGCGACGCTCCGGACGCCGGTGACGCGTCGGATGTCAGCGACACGACGGATACTGGAGATGCCTCGGACGCAGGAGATGTGTCAGTTACCGGTGATTCCTCCGGGTGCGCGCTTCCGGTGGTCGACGACATCTACGTCACCAACGCCTGTCTCACCGCGGGGAGCGGCGCGCGAAGCGCCATCATCGTCGAGGCTCAGGGCCAGGCTTATTTGACCATCTCGATGACCACAAACGCCGGGGACTCGCTCGCCGTGACCCCGACCGGCAATAGTTATTATGCGTATTTAGACGCCCCGGCGGCGACGTCCGTAGCGCCCATCAGCGTGTCCATTGAGGCGATGGATTCGTGCGGGGAATATGGCAGCATCGGCGATGTCACCGTCGACGTCGCGCCGCCCTTGAACGGCAATGGAGCCGGCGCGGGTGGCTGCCAGGTGGGCGGGCATATGCGGGTTAAAGTCTTGGACGGCGCGACCCTGGCGCCCATCAACGATGCCTACGTGATGCTCGGCCAATCGCAGGTGCTTAACGCCTACCAGGAAGACCTCGCCTCGACCCCGAATGAGGCGAATACCGCGCGCACCAACGCCCAGGGCGTCGCCGAGTTCCTGGACTTCTCCGACACGCTGGACGGGGCGACCACCATCACCGCCGGGGCGATCGGCTATGCCTACTCGACCCTGGTTGAGATCAACGCGTCCGATATTGTCCTGCACCTCGACAAGGTGCAGCCCAACCTGCCCACCGAGACCTATACCGGGGCGCTTAATCACTTACCCGACGGGTCCCTCTCCGAGGTCAAAGCGGGGCTGATGTTCGACGATATCAATATGGAGCAGTTGATGGATTTCAATTTGGATTCCATCCTGGCCGATAGCATTTGTTATAACGCGAACTCATGGCTCTCAGATTTTCCGCTCTCGGACAATATCTATATCCCGCAGCAATGGGTCGGGGCGATTCGCGTCAACGAGAAGAAATATACGTCCATTCCGCTGGGACACGGGGCGCATAATTTGCTCGGGATTGGCGGCAATGTTTCGGCCGCGACCGTTCAGAGCGGCTCGATCCTCGATATGCTGGCGGGCTTTGCGTTTAAGAAGATCGGCGTGAAATCGCAGGTCGTTGGCGTATCGTCGGGGGGGGGCAATAATGTGAATGTCGGCCTGAGCGAATCGCTCGCGGCGAACGTGACCTGCTCGGGGTCGGGGGCGCCCGCCGACAGCAACGTCTTCTGCATGATGATGGGAGACTGGGATAGCGCGGCGAACCCGGCGCTCGCTCCGGGAGAGGGACGCCTGTTTTTGATGGGCCTGGGCGTCGAGCCCGAGGTTGGCGCGGGCGGGACGTTCGCGCTGTCGAACCTCACCACGGTGGCGGCGAGCGGCCCGTTTGCCGGCATTGAATATCTGGCGGTGAGCGTGGCGAGTTATTTTGACGCGGACGCCGCGCCGAGCCCGGATGTCGCCGGGGGCGTCAGCCTCATCGTGAAGCGCGACCTGGGCTGGGGTGCCGGGGGAGGCAACCTCGTTTTCGATGATTATCTTGCGCTTCAAACGTTGAGCCGAAATGGCCAAACCTTTAGCGCGTCGGCGGCGAACGCCCAGCCGGGCGCCGGAGCTGCTGGGCTCGCCGACGTTCGCCGCACGCTGCTTCGTCAGCGCGTCGACCGGGTCTACAACGTCTGCGGGGATGACAAAATAAGCACCACTTACCGGCCGCTTTGGACGATTCACGCCCGCGGCGACCAGGCCGACTTTACGCTGCCCACGCTTCCGGGCGGGTGGCCGCGCGCGGCCTATAATGGACTGCTCGACCCGGCGGCTACCGCCGAGAACGACGCGCTCACCTGGAGCCACTCGATGATCAAGCTCGGGCTCCTGCCGGGGTTTGACTTCGACACGATTCAGCTTCGCCAGATTCCCCAGTCGCTCACCCATGTTTCGAGCAACGCGGGCAACCTCTGAGCTGAAAAGATCGTGTTCAGTGTTTCTCCGAAGTTAAATTCACGGTATTTTACCGTGAGGACGTTTTCGAATCCCTTTTTTCGCTTTATCCGCGCACAGGAGCAGGTCACTTTGAGTCCAATCTATTCTGAAGATGTTTCGGTCGATGCCTTTCACGAGGTGCCCAAAACCGGGGTGATTTATGTGATGGGCGAGGCCGCGCGTCATGGGTATAAGCCCGATGACCCGAATTGGACCAACTTTGGCCAGGGGCAGCCGGACACCGGAGATCTTCCGTTCGCGCCGCCGCGGGTGGAGTCGATTCAGGTCGCGGTCGCCGACCAGGAATATTCGCCGGTCGCCGGGCTCTGGGAGCTTCGCGAGGCCGTGGCGAATTATTATAACCAGATGTATCGGCGCGGGATGGCCAGCCAATACAGCGCCGAGAATGTGTGCATCTCGGGGGGCGGGCGCATCGGCCTGACGCGGATCGCCGCCTCGGTGGGCGTGACGAACCTGGGGCATTTTTTGCCCGATTACACCGCCTATGAGGAGCTGCTCGGGCTGTTCCGGCGGTTCATGTCGATCCCGAAACTCCTGGACCCCGCCAACGCCTATGATTTCGCGGTGGAGGATTTAGAGCAGGAGATCCTGACGCGCGGCCTCGGCGCGCTGCTGATGTCGAATCCGTGCAACCCCACCGGAAAGTTGGTGGGCGGCGAGGAGCTGCGCTCCTGGATTCAGATGGCGCGCCGGGTGGACTGCACGCTGATCCTCGATGAGTTCTACAGCCATTATGTCTGGGACCGACCGGTCGAGGAGTCGACGGCGGCGAGCTACGTGGAGGACGTCAATAAGGACCCGGTGATTATCGTCAACGGCCTGACCAAGAGCTGGCGTTATCCGGGCTGGCGGGTGTCCTGGACGGTGGGGCCGGTCGATATCATCGAGCGCATCGCGAGCGCGGGGAGCTTCCTGGACGGCGGGGCGAGCCGGCCGCTGCAGCGCGCCGCGATTCCGCTGCTCGACGTGGAGCACAGCCGGGCCGAGATCAAGGCGATTCAGCACACCTTTCGGGCCAAGCGCGAGCTGTTGCTCGGGCGATTTAAGTCCATGGGGATCGGCATCGACCGGGTGCCGGACGGGACGTTTTATGTGTGGGCGGATGTCTCCAAATTGCCCGAGGGCATCAACACCGGGTCGAGCTTCTTCGAGGCGTGTCTGGAGAATAAGGTCATCTGCGTGCCGGGGGCGTTCTTCGACGTGAACCCGGGCCAGCGGCGCCAGGGGCGCCCGAGCCGCTTCCGCAATCATATTCGCTTTAGCTTTGGCCCCGAGGTTGAGTCGCTTGAGCGCGGCCTCGATCGCATTGAGAAGATGATTGATTCCTTCCGAAGCGCCGAAGCCCCGGCGAAGGCGCAGGCGCCGAGTCTGCTCTAAAGGCCGAGCTAAATCTGGAGCAAATAAGCCCCGACGCCACCTCCTATAAACGGGAGGCGGTGCCGGGGCTTTTTATGTCGAAAGCGGTGCAGTTGTGTCGTCTGGTCAGGACTGTTCTTTGCGCAGCGTCGCGACCTGGTAGGCGTCGACGGCCGCCCAGATATGCACGATCCAGCCGAGGGCGAACGCCCATAGCACGATGAATGAGATGAAGAAGGCGATGCCCTTGCCGAACTCACCGTTGTAGAATTGGCCGCTGCCGACAAAGAGCAGGCTTAAGAAGGAGGCCAATAAGGGGTCGCCGCGATGCCTTGATCGTGCCGGGAGGTTCGGGTCGGCCGAGGCCGGGACCAGCGCCGTCGAGCTATGTGGTCGCGGGGCGGCGTGGCCGCGGTACGCGCTGGGCGGGCGGCCGGGTTGCGCTGCGCTGGACTGAGCTGGGCGCGGGGAATGGCGGGGCGCTGCGGTGTCCTGAAGCGCGGTCACGCTGCCGTCGCAGCCATTGGGGCCAATCTCGGCCCAGCGCTGCTGGGGCGCCGCTGCGTAGCCCTGGTGTGACGGGGCATACTCGGCTGCGTTTCGCCGATGCGATGCGCGATAGTCGCCCCGGCCTCGCCGCGACGAGCGCGAAGTGTGTCGGGCGGAGCGCGGTGGGATATATTCGCGGGCGCTGCTGGTCGCGCGCGGGCGCGGCCGCGAGGTGCTCGGGCGCGTTTGGGGCGCCGCTGCGCGGTTGCGCGTGGCGACCGCCGTTCCGGCGTAGCCGTCGTATTGTTGGGCGGCGGCGCGGCGCGGGCCCTGGGGTGCACGAGGTGCGGGCGAGCCTGCGTAGCCGTCGGCTGCGCCATCGGAATTGGGTGCGCCGGCCTGCCCATCGGCGGCGCCGGGCACGGCATCCCAGCCGGTTGCCTGCGCGACCCAATCGGTTGACGGCTGCTCGGTGGTCCGACCCTCAAATGGGTAGGCCGACCCGGGCCGATAAAAGATCTCACCGTCCTGGTCGAAGTCGAACTCCAAGATCGATTCGCGGACCAGATCGTCGAGGGAAGCCTCGGCGTCGGCGGTGGGGATATCGAGCTCATAGGCCACAAAAGAGGGGCTTAAGGGCAGGTCTCCCTGCGCCCTATAAAGCGATACGATGCTACGATTTAATTGGTCGGGTCGGTGCATTGATTGGTCGCGTCCAGTCCCTAAAAAAGCAAAATATCGGCGCGGGGCATCTCTCACTTGGGTCACTTTGGAGAGGCGGTCCGCGGCGGTGCGTGCCTGAAGGTAGTTTGTCATTCTGGCGAGGCGGGTGCAACATCCCCGGCGATTTATCTTGCGAACGCGCAGCTCGTGTGTCGCCCAGGCTGGGGCGCCGTGTCGGCGTGTCGTCGCCTCGCCGGATATCTATACAAGTGATTTGAGGGTGGTTTTCTTCCCAAGAAATAAAGACACGCCGCGAAGGCGGCGTGGTTGGAGGCAGTGAGCGTACTGATTGGCTTAGTTTGAAGCCTTCTCGTCTTTGGATGCCTCCGAGGGAGTTTGGGCGGTGTCCTGCCTATCCAACTGGGCGTTTGCCAGGGGAAATTGCCCCATCTCCAGGGTGGTTTCGAGGGCGCGATGGTCGGATAAATACTGGGTGGCGCACGAGTCATCGGCCATCTCGAGGGTCGCGGAGGCGAGCGTTCGGGTCTCGAGAGCCGGGGCGTCGCGCGGGGCGCCGAAGTCTAGAATATAGTCGAGGCGAAGCCGGCGCTTCCAGTGTTCGGCGGCGTTTGGGCTCTTGCAGGGCTGGAGCGATTCGTCGACGCAATTATAGGTGTTGGCGGCGCGTGTTTGGGGCTCATCATAGCGCCAGGGCGCCTGGGCTGCGCGGTAGGTGTCGACGGGCAGGGCGTCGCAGTGCGGACATGCGCCTGCCAGGAAGAGCATCGCGTCGGCGTATTCGCTTAGTCGATCTTCGCCCGGGGTCGGCTCCTCCCAGCGCAGACCATTGATATTGAGGTCGCCCATCAGGAGCGTCGGCCAGCGCGCGATGCTTGGGTGCGTGGTGAGAAAGGCGCGGATCTGAGCCAGTTGCGCGCGTCGGGTGGCGCGGGCCCCCGCGCCCCCGCCGGAGTTCAGGTGCGTGGCGAGGACATTGAATTTCAGGCTCTTCGAGACGCGTATGCGCGCCCAGACGAAGCCCTTGGTGGCCAGGCAGTCATTCCACTTCCCGTGACACCGCTCAAAGGCGACCGCCTCCCAATCCTCGATGGCGTGCGGGCTCAGGATCGACACGCCCCCGTTGATGCTAAGGCCGCGCGCTGGCGGTTGGCTCAGTATTTGATGAGGGTAGGTCTGCGCGGTGGACCTGGCGAGGATCTGGGTCGACGCGGGCTCGAAGGATTCGGTGAGCACGATGATATCGTGGGCGTGGGCGTCATCGCTGAAGTAGTCGGCGATGCGCTGGGCCCGGCAGGCGTTGCGGTCGCGCCAATTTACGGGGGCGGGGCGCATAAAGATATTGTAGGTGAGCGCGCGAATCTTGGCGTAAGCGGGCGCGGCATCGGCGGGCGCGGCATCGGCGGGCGGAGGCTGGGCTTCGGTGGTCGGTGATGCCGCCGGCGGCGAGGGCGCCGGGATATGCGGGTTATGCGGGGTTTGGAGTGCTCCTAAAAGGGCGAGGCCAGCCAACATCACGCTGCCAGACAGTGCAAATATGCGCATCTAAATCCTCCCTCCAGCAGTGTTCTAGTCAACCCAGCAACGCATGCCGACCTGGGCGGCGCCCCGGCGGCTCAATTTCAACTCTGCGCAACGTTTGCTTGGACTTCTAAATCTTGGCACGCGTCGAGGCGTTATAAGCGCAGCGCGCAAAAACGCCCCGGATATCGCGTGGATATCCGGGGCGTGGAGGATGTGCGCTCAGGGCCTAAACGATCGAGGGTTAGTAGGGCGCTGCGATGCCATTGGAGCCGCTATTCCCGGCGCTGGTGCCGCCAATGCCGCCGCTTCCGGCGTTGATGATATTGCTATTGGGCAGGTCGACGGTGGTGTTCTGGCGGTAGAGTCCGTAGGAGACGCCGCCCGCGCCGCCGCCGCCATGGCCGCCGTCGCCGCCATTGCTGCCGTTGCCGCCCTTGCCACCGCCGCCAACTTCGTCCGTGGAGACCTGGCCGCCAGCCGCACCCAGGGCGCCGTTGCTGCCGTTGCCGCCGCTGCCGCCCTTGCCGCCGTTGCCGCCGTTGCCTGCGGTGATCGTATTGCTGTGGAGCACGATGCCGGTGGAGTTCACCAAGAAGAGCCCGAAGGAGCTGCCACCGGCGGTGCCGCCGGTTCCTTTCAGCCCGCCGCAGCCACCGCCGCCGCCCCCGCCGCCGCCGTTGCCGGAGCCGTTGAGCGAGGAGTCCAGCGGCACGCCCTGGCCGCCGCCGCCGCCGCCGCCACCGCCGCCGTTGCCATGCTCAGCGTCGCTGCCGTCGGCGCCCGCGCGGCCAGTCCAGAAGTCGTTGGTGACCTGTCCGCCGGAGCCGCCCGAGCCGTTTTGCCCGTTGGCCGCCACCGCGCCATTGGCGCCGTTGAACCCATCTTCGCCGATGGGGAACCAGGTCGAGCCGTCGCCGTCGCCGCCGTCGCCGCCGTTCGAGCCCAGCAGGCCGACCTTGCCTTTTTGGCCCGGGTTATCTCCGCGGTACCCGCCGCGGCCGCCGTCGCCGCCGTTGCGGCCACACGCGGATGCGCCCCCGCTGCCGCCCGCGCCATAGCCGAAGCCGTCCGGGTCGCCGTCGCCGCCCACGCTTCCCTTCAGGCCGCCGCCAAAGGCCACGAGTCCAGATTGCCCGTTGGTGCCGTCGACGCCTGGGCCGGCGTTTCCGGCGGTGATCTTCGAGTTCTGAATGATCAGCTTCGTGCAATTTTTGCAATGCATCGCGTAGTTGTTCTGCTCGGGCACCGACGTGTTGGCGGTGACGATTTCGACCATACCCAGGTAGGTCGTAAGGGTGACGCCGACGCCGCGCACCGCGATGCGCTCGCCGGGGCCATCATAGAAGATTTTGGAGGTCGGGCTGCCGCTGCGGGTCCAGTTGTTGGCGGGGTCATAGCCGCCGAAGATCGAGACGCCGTTGGCCAGGTTGACCTGCTCGTTATATTGGCCGGTGGCCAGGTAGATATGGTCGAGACCGCTGGCGCTGCCGGCCATGGCCAGCGCGCTGGCGATGGTCTTGAGCGGGTCGGCCTGGGTGCCCGCGGCGGCGTCGGAGCCGGTGGGCGCCACGAAGATTCCGCGCGAAAGATCCCCGTCGAACCCGTCGCAGTTGCTGTCGACGCCGGCGGCGTCGGGGATGTCGGTGGTGTCGGTGATGGTGCACTCACAGCCGTCGGCGACGTCGCCGTTGAGGTCGACGGTGTCGGGGTCGCATTTTAGGAACTCGCACACGCCGGCGTCACAGGTTGCGCTGGCGCCGGGGAATTCGCAGGCGATATTGCAGCCGCCGCAGTGGTCCAGGCTTGAGCCCGTATCGGTCTCGCACCCGTTGCTCGGGTTCCCGTCACAGTCGGCGGTGTTGGCCGAGCAGCTCTCGTAGGCGCCGGTGAGCGGGATGGACAGGGTTTCGCGCGCGCTGGCGGTCGCCGGCAGCAGCAAAATCTCGAGGGCGTCCGAGGCGAAATCACCCGCGGTGCCCGAGCCGAAGACGCTGACCTCGAAGAAATACGATTCGCCCGCGGCCAGGTCATCCGGAAGGCTCGTGTCGGTGGCCACCGGCGCGCTTCCTGTGGAGTAGCGGCGGGGCTGAATCGTGAAGTTCGGGTCGCGAACGGTCGCCTCGTTGAGGCGAATATCGACGGTGCCCAGGTTATCGATGCGCACCAGACGGCTCAGCGTGGCGCCGTCGGCGACGAAGCCGAAGTCCAGCGTGGTTTCGGCCTGGCAATCTCCCCAGGCGACGTCCTCCCAGGGCGCCGCCGCGTCGATCACGCACGCCGCGTAGGAGACCTCGCCTTCCTCCTCGAGTGTGTCCGCGTCCTGGGCGTCATTGCCCGAGTCGCCCAGCTCGGCGTCGGCCCCGGCGTCACTTGGGTCGGCGTCAGGCTGCTCGACGTCGCCATGGCCTGCGTCCGAGAGGTTACCGTTGACCTGGGTGTCCAGCTCGGATTCTGCGCAACCGACTTCGATCAGGCAGAGCAGGGTTAGACACAATAAGAGGGATAATTTTGATTTATGGATGAATGTTCGCATTTCGTAAATGGCTCACTGGGTAAATGGTGTGCGCATGACGCTTTCAACTTAGCTAAAGAGCATGGTGCATGCAACGAATCAACCCTCGGAGGTGGGTTTTCTCCAATATATTGGTTTGATGGGGGATTCGCAGGTTGGGAGCGGTTGTTGGGGCCACTAAAAACGCCTCCGGAGGAATCCGGAGGCGTTTAGGGCGGAGTCAGTGCGTCAGCGCGTTTGCGAAGATGCCTGAGCCGAGGCTGCGTGATTAATAGCTTGCCGCGAAGCCGTTGGTGCCGGAGAGGCCCATGGAGGCGCCGCCGCTGCCGGGCTGGCCGGTGATGATGGTGTTGGTGCCCGGGAGTGTTCCGCTCACCAGGGTGTTGTCGCGGTAGATGCCGTAGGAGTGGCCGCCTGCGCCGCCGCCACCGTGGCCGCCGTTGCCGCCGTTTCCACCGCGGCCGCCGTTCCCGCCGGCGCCGACTTCGTCGTCACAATAGCGGTTGCCCGCGCCGGGGGCGCCGCCGCTGCTTCCCGGGGCGCCTTGCCCGCCGCGGCCGCCGTTGCCGGCGTTGCCCGACGTGATGCTGTTATTGGTCAGCACGATCCCGGTCGAGCTGACCAAAAAGATGCCAAAGGAGCTTCCGCCGGCCTGTCCGCCGGTCCCGGCGGTGCCCGCGCAGCCACCGCCGCCGCCGCCGCCGCCGCCGTTTCCGGAGCCGTCGTTCACATTCCAGCCGCCTTGACCCGCGCCGCCGCCGCCGCCACCGCCGCCATGGCCGTGCGTGCCGATGGTGCCGTTTCGGCCGTCGTTGCCGGCCCAATACCCGGCGAGCACTGCGCCGCCGGCGCCGCCCGCGCCGCTGGTTCCGTGGGTGCCATGGCGATCGCCGACACCATTGCCACCGTGGCCGCCGCTGGAGCGCCCCTTGCTGCCGCCGGACGAGCCGATGGCGCCGGTGCCGCCGGTATAGCCATCATTTTTGCCTTCGCTGCCGCCGCGCCCGCCGTTGCCGCCGTTTCGGCCGCAGGAGGATGTGCCGCCGGAGCCCCCAGAGCCCCAGCCGGAGCCGTCGCAGGAGCCCGCGCCGCCCGTATTGCCAGGGCGACCATCTGCCGGCGTCGTACCGTTGACGCCGTTTTGACCATTGCCGGCGGCGCCGGAGGTGATCGTGGAGTTCTGAATCGTCAATTTTGTGCAGTTTTTGCAGTAAAGCGCGTAGTTGCTGCCATTGCCGCTGTTCACCGGGCCGGTGGCGATGTCGAGCATCCCGAGGGTCGTGGGTGAGGAGATCGTATCGCCGCGCACCGCGATTTTTGGGCCGACATTTCCGTTATAGAAGATGCGCGTGGTCGCGCCGCCGTTGCGACGCCAGCTGTCGGTGGCGTCGTAGCCGCCGAAGATGGAGATGCCGTTCACAAGTTGGATTTGTCCGTCGTATTGCCCGGTCGCCACATAGATATGGTCCAGGCCGCTGACGCTACTGGCCTCGGTGAGCGCACGGGTAATGGTCGCAAACGGCGCGCTCATGGTGCCCGCGGCGGAGTCCGACCCGGTGGTCGCCACGAAGATGCCGCGGGTGATGTCGCCGTCGATGCCGTCGCAATTGGCGTCGACGCCGTTGGCGTCCGGGGCGTCGTTGGCGCTCTGGAAGGTGCATTGGTATTCGCAGCCGTCGCTGGGGTCGCCGTTAAGGTCGGTCCAGCCGGCCAGGCAGGTGTCGAGCTCGCAGGCGCCCGCGACACATTGCGTTTGGGCGTGGGCCAGGGCGCAGACATTGCCGCAGCCGCCGCAGTTGCTCAGGTTCGAATTGGTGTCGACCTCACAGCCGTCGACCTGGTTGGCGTTGCAGTCCTCGAAGCCCGGCTCGCAGGCGTCGAGCGCGCAGGCCCCGCCGTCGCACAGGGCGCTGGCGTTATTAAACCCGCAGACATTGCCGCAGCTTCCGCAGTCATCGATGGAGTCGAGCTCGGCCTCGCACCCGTTGCTCGGGTCCATGTCGCAATCGTCGAAGCCCGCGTCGCATGTGGCGACCGCGCATTGGCCGCTGACGCAGGTCGAGCTGGCGTTATCGGCCGCGCACACGCTGCCGCATGCGCCGCAGTTGAGCGGGTCGGTGTCCAGGTGAACCTCGCAGCCGTTGCTCGCGTCCCCGTCGCAGTCATAATAGCCGGTCGCGCAATTTCCGTAGCCGCCTCTGATCTCAACGGACAGCGTTTCCGGGTCGGTGCCGCCGGCGTCCACCAGAATTTCGAGCATATGAGCGGCAAATTCAAGCGAGGAGCCGGTGCCGGTGCCGCTGACGCTGACCTCGATAAACAGCGCCTCCCCGGCGAGCAGCGCCGCGGGGAGGGCGACCTCGGCGGAGTCGGGCGGGGTGTCCCGGGTGAAGGTGAGCGCGCGAATGCTGAAATTTGGGTCCGCGATGCTGGCGTCTGTCACCATCAGGTCCGCCTCGCCCATATTATCGATGCGCAAGCTTCGCACCACGGTGTCGCCGGCCATGACCGTGCCGAAGTCCAAGATCTCGGGGTCCGCGCATTCGCTCCAGGGCTCCGCTTCGCCCAGCACACACGCGAGATACTCGACCGTCGTGGCGCCAGCGTCACTCGCGGTGTCACCATCCGTCTGAATATCTGCGTCATCCGGGGATGAGCCGTCCCTTGCATCACCGTCACCCGCGGCGTCGCTGGGGGAGACAATATCTTCGGGGTCGGGCGTCGACGCATCCCCGCTGCCCGCGTCGCGCGTCTCTTGAGCGGTGTCAGTCTCCTCAATGTTGGGCTGTGTGGAGTCGCCTATACCGGACTCCGCGCAGCCCACCCCGAGGAGCAGCGACAGGCAAATAACTAATTTCGAGAAAGACTTTAAGTGACGCATATTAGCCATCCATTTTGTATAGAAGTTGTGCTTTCCTGAAATATACTAGAGTGCGCGCACGCGTGCAAATCCGCGTCAGTTTATATTTTGGCGCAACGCTTGGGGGGCAGCGCGGCACGAACCGAAGAAACCCCACCGGAGTTATCCGATGGGGTTTGGTGAGGCACGGGGGGTCAGGTCAGGCGATTAAAACGCCTGGGCGACCCCGTTTGCGCCGGGATTGCCGAGCGAGGTTCCGCCCGCGCCGGGCTGACCGGCGGTGATCGTATTGTTGCCGGGCAGGATACCGTTGGGGTCGGAGTTGAGGGTAAAGATTCCGTACGAGTTGCCGCCGCTGCTGCCATTGCCGCCTGCGCCGCCTGTGGTTCGAAGGTTATTACCCTGGAAGATGCCGCCAGGTCGACCGCTCGCCCCTGGAGAGCCGTTGCTTCCGTTGGTCCCTGCGCCACCATTGCCACCATTGCCAGCAAGAATCGTGTTATTTGACAGGGTGATGCCGGTAGAGTCGATCAGAAAGAGGCCGAAGGCGCTTCCGCCGTAGCTGCCCTTCTTTCCGCCGCGTCCAGCACAGCCGCCGCCGCCGCCGCCGCCGCCACCATTCCCGTGGGTGCCGTCGGTTGCGTCTCCGCCGCTGACGCCTTGCCAGAAGCCGTTGACCACTTGGCCGCCGCTTCCGCCCGAGCCGTGTTGGCCGTGGGTCGCGGGAGCGCCATGAGCGCCGGGTTTACCCGGTTGGGGGATAATGATGGCACCGTAATTGCTTTTGCGGACTCCCGGTGTGCCAGCGCCACCAGGTGTTGCGGAGACACCGCTCATGCCTGCGAGTCCCCACGAGGCAGGTCCCAGCTGGGCAGCTCCGCCCGCGCCTCCTTTTCCCCCGTTTCGCCCGCATCCTGATAACCCGCCGCTACCGCCCGCGCCGCGTGTGCTGTTCCTATACCGCCCGTTGCCACCGACGCCTCCGGCTCCGCCGCCCGGGTTGGGCGGACCGACGAACATACCATCGCCTGCATCGCCCGGGATGAAATTGTTATTTTGCAGGATCAACCCGCTGCAATTCACGCAATGAAGCGCGGTATTATTTCCATTGTCGCTGGTGACCGCGTTGGTGCTGATCGTGAGCATCCCCAGCGTGGTCGGCGAGGTGATATTCTCGCCGCGCATCGCGATCTTTCGGCCGCTGTCGCCGGTATAATGGATGCGGGTGACGTTGTTGATATCGCGCGACCACGCGTTTGATGGGTCGTATCCGCCGTAGATCGAGATGCCGTTAAACAGGATAAGCTGGGTGTTGTACTCGCCAGCGGCGACGTAGAGGTGGTCCAGCCCGCTGACCTGACTCGCCACGGTGAGCGCGTAGCCGATGCTCTGGTAGGGAGACGCCATGGTGCCGGCGCCGGTGGTGTCTGAGCCGGTGGTCGCCACGAATATGCCCCGGCTGATGTCCCCGTCGATGCCGTCGCAATTGGCGTCGGTGGTGGTGATATCGGGCAGGTCGTGGTTGCTCTGAAAGGTGCACTCGTACTCGCAGCCATCGCTGAGGTCGGCGTTGAGGTCCATCCAGCCGGTGGCGCAGGCGTCGAACTCGCAGGTGCCGCTGCTGCATTGGGCGCTGGCGTTGTCGAATTCGCAGGTCACGCCGCATCCGCCGCAATCGTCGACGGTTTGGATATCGGTCTCACACCCGGTGGCGATATCGCTATCACAGCTGTCGAACCCCGGGCTGCAGGTCGTTCCACATTGCCCGCCCGCGCACACCGCCTCGCCGTTTGCATCCGAGCAGGCGTTGCGGCAGGTGCCGCAATGCAGCGGGTCCGCGTTCAGGTTGACCTCGCACCCGTTGCCGACGTTATCGTCGCAATTTGCGAACCCCGTCCCGCACGTTCCATAGTCCCCGATGAGCTCGACGGAGACGGTTTCGGGAGTGTCGGCGCCGGTGTCGATCTCGAGCTCGAGCGAGTCCGCCTCGAAGACGAGCGCTTGCCCCGCGTTGAGATTCTTCAGGGTGACTTCGATAAAGAGCGACTCACCGGCGGGAAGTTCGGCCGGGAACGCGACTTCGCTCGAGGTGGGCGGGTCGTCCGTGGTGTAGGTGAGGGCGACGATCTCGAAATTCGGGTCGTCGATGGTGGCGCCGGTGATCGTAATCGGCGCGCCGCCCAGGTTATCGATGCGCATGCGTCGCATCACGGTGTCGTGCGATGACACCGTGCCGAAGTCAAAGATGTCCTCCTCGGCGCATTCATCCCACGGGGCGGCTTCGCCCAGCACGCAGGGTTGATAATCAATCTGCGAAGCGCTGGATGTATCCGGGTCTTCGACGTCGGCCTCACCGCCGGCATCCGGCGTATTCGAGGTGTCCGGATCGCTTTCTCCGACGTCTTTATCCGAGCTCGGCCCGAGCACGGAGGTGTTCACCTTCGCGTCCCCGCAGGCCACAAGCAAAGACAGAGAAAGGCAAACGAATACGCTGGAGTACGGCGTCGAGGCACGCATAGTATTTCGTCCAATTTTTAGTGTGTTGATTAGGACGTACTTCATGACATGAAATCAAAATTCAACGTAATCATAGGTGAAATTTTTTTGAGATAAGCGAATCAATTACTCGGGGCCGCGCAGCGCGTATTACAGGGGCGGCGCTTCAAGAAGCGCCAAACCCTCCGGATTTCTCCGGAGGGTTTGGGGTGAATCAGGACGCTTTATTGCAACTCGGGGGTGACGCCATGGGCAGGGAGAGCGCCGTCCGCGCGGCGCCGATCAGTCTTCTTTGGCGGCGTAATAATCCAGGCGGAATTGCTCGAAGCGCCCCTCAATGATCGCCTCGCGGGCCTGGCCGACCAGGGTGAGGAAATAATGCAGGTTATGCAGGGTGCACAGGCGCGCCGACAGGATTTCCTTGGCCTTATAGAGATGGCGAATATAGGAGCGCGTGTAATTTTTGCAGGTATAGCAATCGCAATCCGGGTCGATGGGGGCCATGTCTTCGGCGTATTCCGCGTTTCGGATGTTCACCACGCCGCTGTGGGTAAAGCATTGGCCGTTTCGCGCATTGCGGCTCGGCAGCACGCAGTCGAACATGTCGACGCCCCGGGCGATGCACTCGATGAGGTCGTCGGGTTTCCCCACGCCCATCAGGTATTTGGGCTTATCGTCGGGCATCATCGGGGTCGTAAACTCGACCGTCTCGTACATCTTATCCTTGGCCTCGCCCACGCTCAGCCCGCCGATGGCGAAGCCGTCGAAGGGCAGCTTGCACAGCTCGTCGGCGTGCAGCTTGCGCAGCTTCTCGCTGGTGCCGCCCTGGATGATGCCGAAGAGCGCGCAGTCCGGGCGGGTGCGCGCCTCCAGGCAGCGCTTGGCCCAGCGCGTGGTGCGCGCCATGCTCTTTTGCATATAGTCCTCGGTGCAGGGAAGCTCCGGGCACTCGTCAAACGCCATCATGATATCGCTGCCCAGGGTCTCCTGGATCTCGATGACCTTCTCGGGGGTGAAGAGGTGTTTGGCCCCGCCGATATGGTCCTGAAACAGCACGCCCTCTTCTTTGATCTTGCGCAGGTCTTTGAGGCTAAACACCTGGTAGCCGCCCGAGTCGGTCAGGATCGGGTGGTTCCAATTCATAAATTGGTGCAGCCCGCCGTGCTTCTTAATGACGTCGAGCCCCGGGCGAAGATAGAGGTGGTAGGTGTTGCCCAGGATGATCTGCGCCTCGATCTCGTCGCGCAGATCCTCCGGGGTCAACGATTTGACGGTCCCCTGGGTGCCCACGGGCATAAAGATCGGCGTCTCGATGCTCCCGTGGGCGGTTTCGATCCGCCCGGCGCGCGCCGTGCCGTCCTGAGCTTGAACTTCAAACGAGAATGTTTCGCATTTTATGGCCATGGGAACTTCGCTGAACGTGTAAAGATAATGGGATAAGCGGGGTGAGTCGGATGCGCGTCTTAGCGGATAAAGACCGAGTCGCCGTAGCTGTAGAATCGGTATTTTTCGGCCACCGCGCTGCGGTAGATCTCGCACATGAAGTCGTAGCCAGCGAAGGCCGCGACCAGGGCGAGCAGGGTAGAGCGGGGCAGGTGGAAGTTGGTGATGAGGGCGTCGCACACCTTAAAGGGCTCGCCGGGAAATAGAAAAATATCGGTGCGCCGAAGTCCGGGCTCAAAGGGCGTCTGGCGGCGAGCTTCGGCCTCCAGCGCGCGCGCGCTGGTGGTGCCCACGGCGATGACGCGCCCGCCAGCGGCGCGGGTGCGCGCGATGGCCTCGGCCAACTCCGCCGAGATCTCATATTCCTCCGAGTGCATCTCGTGCTCGGAGAGGCGCTCGGCCGAGATCGGCTTGAAGGTGCCCGCACCGACCTGCAGCGTCACAAACGCGCGCTGCACGCCGAGCGCGTCGAGCTCCTCGAAGAGCGCATCGCTAAAGTGCAGCCCCGCGGTGGGAGCGGCGACCGCGCCGGGTTTGGCGGCGTAGACGGTTTGGTAGCGCTTCTGGTCCGCGGCGGTGGCCGTCTCGGCCTCGCCCATGTCTTTGCGCCGCTTTACAATATAGGGCGGCAGCGGCATCTGGCCGGCTTGCTCAAGCAGGGCGACCGCGGAGTCTTCCCACGCGACTTCGACCAGGGCGTGGCCGGCGGCGTATTCGCGCACCACGAAGGGGGGAAGGGCGGCCTGGTCGGCGCTCAATTCCATGCCCGGGCGCAGGCGCCTGGAGCTGCGGGTCATGCAGCGAAACGCGACCTTTCCGCCCGCGCCCGCAGGGCGCGTCCAGCGCTCGCTGCTGCGCGCGTCGGCGTCTGCCGAGGGCGTGTCGAGCTCGCTGTCGACCGGGTCGACCACGTCCAAGATCAACAATTCGACCGCGCCGCCGCTGCTCTTATGGGTCATCACCCGCGCCGGAATCACGCGGGTATTATTGAAGACCAGCAGGTCGCCGGGCTTTAAATACGCCAATAGATCCCCGAAGTTTCGGTGCGCCAAAGAGCTCCCATCGCGGGTGGCGACCAGCAGGCGCGAGCCGCTTCGCCGGGCGGATGGATGCGCGGCGATCAGCTCCTCGGGCAGCTCGTAATCATAGGCATCGACCCGGTCGAGGTCCACCGACTCCTGCGCGGAGCGGGCGGAATAATCGGCGTCGCCGTGGGTTTTGGGCGCGTTCAGATCTTGATCTTTTGGGGACATAATTTGAATCGATGAGGAGCGGAGTTTGAGCGAGTAGAGCGCGCCGAAAATCATGCGCTCCGGGGAGCCGATGCCTAGCACGAAGCCGCCAACGGGCCAACACAAAGTCGCGCGCCGCGTCAATCGCGGTTGCTCCTTTTGGTGATCCCGTCTAGTCTCAGGTCAGGACGTTTGCCTACTTTAAAATTTCGTGGACCTCATTCGTAGGCGCTTCGGCGCATGACGCCCAAGTGGAACTCTATACCCAGTTTTGCAACTATGAGCGATTCTTTCAAATCCTCGCGAAGCAATGAGCGCGCTGCCGAAATCCGCGCGATGGTCGAGGCGGATTTCGAGCGGATTTCGCAGACCCGCGACCCCTATGGCGTGATGAATCTGGCGCCGAATTGCGACATTCAATTGGTGCGTGAGCGCTTTGAGCGATACGAGCGCTTCTATCGGGTGGAGAATTTTCGGCGCTTCGATGACCCGGAGTTGACCGTGCGGGCGCAGGAGATTCGCAGCGCGCTGAGCCGCGCGATGGTGGCGATTAACGGAAGAGAGAATGCGATGGTTGATGCAAGGCGAGCCTCCCAGAACCTGCCAGGCTTCGTGGTCCCGGCCCACGATGATGATTGCGTGCATTTAGGGGATATCTATTTCCGCGATGGGCTGACGTATTTGCGCCTGGGGGATTTGAACGCCGCCGAAGACTGCCTGCACCGGGCGGTGGACCATGACCCCACCCGCGGAATTCTGCTCGCCTACCTTCATTACGCGCGATATAAATTGCGCAACAATGACCCCCTGGTGGTCGAAGCCTGCGAGGAGAATCTGCGCCGGGCGGCCAGCATGGAGCCCGACAACGTCGAGGTCTTCATCATACTGATGCGCTTTGGCCTCAATATCGAGGACCCTGAATTCGCCCTTGAAGCGCTCACGCGTATCGAGGCGTTGAGCCCCGAGCACCCCAAGTTATCCAAACTGCGTGAGCGTTTCGCTCGCCTAAAAGCGCGCCCCGCCTAATCTCTCATAGGGCAGGGCTCGCCGGGACGAAGGCGCCTCATTGAGGCGCCTTTTGTCTAGTGGGCTATCAATCAATCAAGGGGGGCTGCGGACTCGGTGCGCGTCGGCGCGGCCGACTTCGCCGAGTCATTTGGGAAGTCAAAATAGACATAATTGTCGGACTCACGCACGGTGGGTTGGACAAAATTGCCCAACTCGATGGTGATCTTCAGGGTCGACGCGTCGATCTTGGTCGTCTCAACACGTTTGACGTTGCGCTCAAAAAAGCTCGTGTCAATGAAGCGGCTGAAATTGCGCGCGGCGATCTCGGTATTATTTAGCGTGATCTCGACCTGCGCGGGGTTCTGCTTGCGCAGGATCTTATAGTCGGCCTTGCGCGCGGTCTGGAAGAACACGCGGGTGTAGGCGTCGGTGGGCTCAAACCCCAGCCAGGTTAATTCATTGCGATTCGACTCGTCCTGGCCTTTGGTGCGCGCCCGGCTCAGGTGCGCGACGCTGTCGCGCATGCCCGGGATCACGCCGCGATAGAGCTTGTCGATCGTGAGGTCGAGGGTCTGGCGGGCGCCCGGGTTGTTGACGCGGCCCGCCGCGGACATGCGTACCTCACCGGAGTGGCCCGCCGGCTCTTCGCTGGCTTGGCCGTCCTGTCGGGCCGCCGGGGACGTCGGGCTGGCAGCGCTCCCTCCCTGCGCCGACACGCCCTGCGTGGTGCCCGCGGAGCCCGCCGGCGCCTCGCCATAGCGATGGATTTGTTGCGCGGCCACGGGTGACGCGAGACCGACCACTGTGATCGCCGCGACACCGGCGAAGAAGATGCGTTGACCCAATAAATTCATCGTAAAAACCTTAAGTTGACGCCCGGGGAAACACGAATCTGCTCAATGAAGTAGAATTCTATTCGCCCCAGTATCACCCGAGAGTTTGCGCAGAGCAAGTTTAGCGTGCATATCTCGGTGACACGCATGGCGATAAAAAAGAAATTTTATCGCCAGAGTTGCTCATTTGTCTCCGATTTGCATACATGTGTTTCATACCGAAGCAGGAGCGCAAGAAACTGAGTTTGAATATCGTGTGGAAAGAGCATAGGCCACCCAATGGTAGATCGGAGGCGGGTGCCTACGTTCCACACTCCTTGCGATGAACGCATCGACTCGATGGGCGCGTCGGGCAAACCGCACTCCCTTCGCCTGTTCTCCGGATACTGAGGGCCAATATCGAGGTGGCTATCGGGTTTGGGTTTTTAGGAGTGCTGCTGAATCTATTCGCCCATCGTGAATAAAATTGTCTGGTCGATGGGTTGCATGGCGTGCGCCGCTTCAAGGTTGGATTAATTGAAGCGTAATAATTGTAATAAAAAGAACTTTTGCCGTGGTGAGAAAAATGGCGAGACCCCAAAAGGTGTCAGACGAAGAGATTATTGAGGCGGCGAGGGCCTGTATTTTGGAGTACGGCCCGGAGGTCCCGACCTCGACGATCGCCGAGCAGGTGAACGTGTCGGCTCAGGCATTGCTTAAGCGGTTCGACGGAAAAGCGAACCTGGTCGTCGCGGCGCTTCAGCCGCTGAGTACAATGGAATGGGGCGTGAAGCTTCCCCAGCCGGATGACGAGCGTCCGCTGCTCGTCCAACTGCGTGAGGTAGCGCGCGTCGGACTGGAGTTTTTCCCCAAGTCGATATGCACCGTGTACGCGATGCAATGGAGCATCGTGTCGAGCGAGTTGCTCCATGGCGAGCAGAATTCTCCGCTGGTGCCCATCATCGAAACCGTCGCCGATTGGCTTGCGAATCTGCATCGCCGCGGAGTGATTCGAAACGTTGATTTTAGCGCGGTTGCACTTGCTTTTCTGGGCGCGATCCACGGCGGGGCGGTGATGGAGCGGTCGCAGGGGCGCTCAATCAGGGAGAGCACCTGTATGGCCTACCTCGACACGCTCGCCGAACTCTACGCTGATATGCTCGGTGCCCGCTGAGTTGATGAGCCCGGTGCGCTCAGCGCAGGTTCTTTGAGGAGATACCACGCCCCGACGTCCGGGCGTTGCGCCCCCACGATTGGTGAACACCTTTAGTCGGTGCAAGCATGGGAAGAGGGCGTGGATTAATGGGGCCGATTCATTTGTTTTACCCCCCGGCACTTCTTTACCCGTTATCCGTAATGTCTATAGCGCTTCAATTTTGCTTGGGACGCTAGATATTAACATCTGCCTGGCGCGCCTGAGGGAAATGACACCGATGAAACGCGAAATGAATCTGATTTCACGCCCCGTTCACGTCCTTATGCTCTGCGCAGCGCTCCTGGTTGGACAGGGGATTTTCGCCGCGCCTGCCCGGGCTCAGGCGAACGCCGAGGCGCCCGAAAAGGTGTGGATTGACGGGCGCGCCGAGCCCGGCATCGACCCCGACGCTCCGCTGCGATTCTCCAGCCTGGCCAACCTGGCCGCCGAACTCAGCCCCGCAGTGGTCAACCTCATCGTCACCTATGACGCCGGCTCCGCGCACGCGGGGATCTTCGGCGCCCCCCAGCGAAAGTCGCGCCGATTGGCCCAGGGCAGTGGATTTATCATCCACCCCGACGGCTATATTTTAACCAATTATCATGTGGTCAATGGGGCCGACGAGGTGAAGGTGCGCCTGCTCGATAAGAGCGAATTCGACGGGCATATCGTCGGCGTGGACCCTCAGACCGACGTGGCCCTGCTCAAGATTGAAGCCAAACAAAAACTCGAAGCCATCGCGCTGGGCGACAGCGCCCACCTGCGCGCCGGCGAGCACGTCCTGGCGATCGGCAACCCCATGGGCCTCAGTCATACCGTGACCACCGGGATTATCAGCGCCCTGGACCGGCGAGACCTCGGCATTCAAGAAGAAAATTATGTCGACTTTATTCAGACCGACGCCTCCATCAACCCGGGCAACTCGGGCGGGCCGCTCATCTCGCTGAGCGGCGAGGTCATCGGAATAAACACCGCGATCAATCGACACGGCCAGGGCATCGGCTTTGCGATCCCCATCCGCGTGGTCAAGACGATCCTGCCGCACCTGGCCAAGACCGGCTATGTGGTGCGCAGTTGGCTCGGCGTTCGGGTTCAGCCGCTGGACATGCGCCTGGCGAATTCCTTTGGCCTGGAGTCGGCCACCGGGGCGGTGGTGACCGAGGTCGTCGCCGAGAGCCCCGCCGCCAGGGGCGGGCTCAAGGTTGGGGACGTGGTCCTGGGCTTTGACAATGACTCGCTGGACAGCGGCGTCAGTCTACGCTGGCTCTCCTCGACCGCCGGGGCGGGGCGGGTGGTCGACATCGACGTCTTGCGCGACGGCGAGCGCCGCACCCTCGCGGTCAAGATGGGCAAATTGCCGGACCAGACGATTCCTAAGATTCCGGGCCGCCAGGCCAGGGTGGCTTCGACGAACCTGCACCCCGAATTTGGCGTCGAGGTCGAACCGCTTACCCGAAGCCTGGCCGACGAACTGGGCGCCTCGGGCCACCGCGGCGTCGTGGTCACCAAGGTCGGCACCCGCTCCTCCGCCAATATCGCCGGGCTGCGCCGAAAAGACGTCATCATCGAGGTCGGCAACGCCGAAGTCGCCGACTCGTCTGAATTCGACAACGCCCTTAATTCGATTGTCGAGGGGCAATTCGTGCGCCTGAAGGTCCTGCGCGACGGCTATGTGGTTTATCTCGCCGTTCGAAAATAGGCCGCCGCTTCGACTTCCCGCCTGCCGGCCTCGATTTCGGGGCATACTCGCGCCTTCCCTGGCGCAGATTCGCGAGATTATGCCCACTCCCGCTTGATTCGAAGCCCCTGCATTTCTATAGTCGCAGGTGTTTGGCGACGAATTACAATCGTGTCATGCATGACACCGATTGACTAATTTCCTGATAAATCACGATATCCGCGCTTCGACGCCGTCGAGGGCATGGGTTCACACACGAAAATTGCTGGATTACGCTATGAAATCGACAGATTTGAGAAATCTATTTTCCCTTCGAGCGCCGACATCGGCTCTCTACGCGGGTGTATTGATGGGCTGCTTGAGCCTGGGCGTGGGCTGCTCCGACGACTCGGACGCGGGCGCAAAAGAGGGCGAGAGTTGCACCGTCGGCAAGGATTGTCAGCAGGGTCTTGTCTGCCGAGATCAGGTGTGCGTCACGCCGACCACCGGCTCCAATAATAACTCGCCGGACGCCACCACCAATAATGACGGGGGTGGGGAAGGAGAGGTCGTCACCGCCGATGACTATTATATCTCCTATATTCGCGAGAATAAGACGGCGTCGACCAAATATCTGCACGTTCGCTCAACCGCCGATGGCACCGACTACCAACTCGGCGACGCCGACCACCCCTGCGACCGCGGGTGCTGGCTGACCGAAGATATGAAATATTACGCCTGGGCCGAGATCGACCCGAACGCCCCGCAGGGCTTGAATCTCTTCGCGGTTGAGGTTGAGAATTTTGAGCTCCAGGGCGCCGGAACACAGGTCGCGACCGGGGTGACCTCGATCAGCGCGGCGGGCAATGGCCTGACCTATAACAAGGGCGGCACCTCGTATTTCCTCTCGCTGGGCGCGGGCGGCTCAGAGCGTGAGATCGCGATGGTCGGCGGCGGCGAAGACAGCCTCGCCGGTGGCTGGCACGTCGACCCGGACGCCGACGTCGCGTTCGCGTTCACCCCCACCCTCGACACGCTCGAGCTTAAAGTCGGCGCCTTCACCAGCGCTGCGCTTGAGTCGGTTTATACGCTCAATGGTGTGAATTATGCCGGCGGCGCCGGTAGTTACTATGGCTCCACCATGCCGACCGCGGTGTCGCCGGACGGCAAGCTTTTGGCCTTCGTCGTCAACGCCCCGAACGACTACCAAGAATGCGAAACCGCGGCGGATTGCTCCGGCCCGGTCAAGGTTTGCGGCGCCAATAACTTCTGCTCGGTCATCGAGTTGACGGCCCACTTCCTCGACCTGGATAACCTCGCGACGCTTGGCGAAGAATGTGCTTCCGACAGCGACTGCGGGGGCGTTCATCAGTGCTACCAGCCCGGCGGTGAGTCGGTGTCGGAGTGTATCCCGGCGCGTGTACCCGTCGGCCTGTCCGATACGCCGTACCAGCGCGCTGTGCCAGGCGACACCCCCCGAAGCGGCTGTGACCTGAGCGCCGACGACCCGACCTATCACTACACGAAATTTGACGGTCCGGTCAGCTTTGACAACTCCGGAAACCTCTACGGCGTGGCGCGTCGCGACTGCACCAGTGAGGGCATGGTTGGCGACAGCGATATCATTAAGATCAACCCGCGCGCCAAAGATTTTAGCGTCGTCTGGGGCAACCCCGACACCGGGTTTGACGCCAATCTTTGCTGGGATGAGGGCAACGCCATGCCCGACGTCACCAATTGCTCGCCCTATATCCTCGAGGCCCTGGTCTCGCCGGACGGCAATGATATCGCCTTCGCCGCGACCAACCCGAACGTGGACCGTGAGCAATTCGCCCAGCAAAACTATGACCTGTGGCGCGTGCTTCGAAACGGCAAAGACCACGATTGGATCGGCGACCTGACCATCTCCGAGTCGGTCGAGAATATCGCGGTGCACCCGGCACCCTGACCGGGCACCGCGCGCCCACTCGACCGCCGCTGGCGCGTCGGGGGGCGCCAGCGAACCTGCTGCACAGCGGGCGCTTCGTTCGCGGCAAAGGAGTCGGTTCGCGCCAAGAAGAAAAGCGGCCCCCACATCCTAAGATGTGGGGGCCGCTTTTCTGTTGTGGTCTCAAAGCGATAAACTTCGACGCCGGTTTATGATTCGTCGTCCGCCGGGTCGTCGGGTAGAAAATCATTGGCCGACGGAAATTGGGTGATGGTCTCGCGCGCCAACTCCCATGCCTTCTGCACGACCCAAGACATCGAGCGATCCTGGCGCAGTGATTCCGCGCGAATCTCATCTAAATATTCGACTGGAAAGTAGAGACTCTGTTTGCGTTTATCGCTCGCCATTCGTCGTCCGCGTGAGGTAGAAAAAAGAAATAGAGGGTCATCAATGCGATGACCCTGCTAAATTATGCAAGAAGTTCTGCGAGCTTTATACCAAAGCCCGGGGGGCACTTCAAATCATAATCCTTTTATTCTGCCTTAACCGCCTTCCCGGTTTTTTGCAGGAGTTGTAGCTGTTCGGGGTTAATCTTGAGCGGCGCATTCTCGCGGGTCGCCGGTTTGAGTTGGCGCAGTTTTAATTGTTTGGTCGGCACCCTCACCGGCGCAGGCACGCCGAATTTCAATGTGCCGAAGCGCTCTACCTGATGGAAGGTTCCGCTCGTGGGTTTGGACCAGGCGGAGGTATGGGTGGCTTTGTCGCTCGGGCGGTCGTAGCGATAGAAGTTGGTCGCCCATTGGGTGCCATCGCTCGGGGCGCCATCAATGCCGGGGATCGAGGTGAAGGGCATCTTGATCTCGACGCTCCACTTCGTATCTTTGTCGCTGTCGTCGTTGATCGTGCCGTCGACCCACACCGCCGTCTCAAGGTCTTTCATATTCCAGCTGCGCGCGCGATTGATCTGCTCGTCGCGGGTGCCCTTGCCGCGGCCAAGACGCTCGTCGAACTTGGCGTCGAAGATCGTACCCAGCGGGTTGATCTGCAACTCCAGGTAATTTTTGCCGTCGCGGTTCGAGTCGATATAGACCTCGAAGACCTCTTCGGTCCAGGTGTCCGCGTCGCGCTTGTCGAGCTTGCTCCAGACATGCTCGTCGGGCAGGGTCGCGCCGATCAGCAGGTAGTCCGGGCCGCGCACCACGCGCACTTCGCTCTTGAGGTCGGGCGAATTGCCCAGGGGCTGCAGCGACAGCGGCTTCACCTCGCTCCAAAACGCTTCGTCCAATTTGCCGTCGATCTTAAGCGACTCCAACGCCTTATCCTCGACCTGTGTGACGACATAGTTGGGGAGCGGTCCGCCCGCGGCCTTCGGCTTTCGGTTGGTGTTTTGAACCTTAACCGCCGGCCCGATGACCCGGCGGTCCTGGGTTTTCTTGACGCTATTTTTGATCGGCAGGCGTTGGTCGCCCTTGAAGAAGCCGATATAGGGCGAGGCCTGACCGTTCGGGAAGTCCGCGCTGATCGTGACCTTCTGGACGTCCTTGATGATCTGTCCCTCTTTCCAGCGCCCGGTCTGGTACAACCCGCCCAGCGGGTGGTGGTCCAGGTTCTGGCGGTAGGACTCCTCGGAGGAGTCGAAGTGCACGAACACCTTCCAATTATCGTCGATGTCTTTGAGCGCCTTCCAATACCAGGTGAAGGTCGCGGGTTTGCCGGCGACCAGCGGGGCGTCGATGTCGAAGCCGATCAGCTCAATCTTATCGTCAAATTGCGCCCCGATCGGATATTGGGGGTCCGGGGCTTCGTCCAGCAGTTGGGCTTTGACCTCTTTCCACTGCGCCTGGGTCAGCGTGGTGGTGGGCTGATTGACCTCCTGGCAGCCCGTAAGGCTGGCCGTCGCGCCAAGCGCGGCGGCGAGAGCGAGGCCGATAAAACGATTGCGTGATGTTGGGTGATAATTCATGGTACAAACCTTAAAGAGGGCGCCAGGAGAATTTTTGGCGCCAGACGCGGTAATTGGGGCGGCGTCGCCGATCGCAAAGACGATCGGGTATCGCGCGATATTAATAATATTATGGTGCGAATATGAGTTTCTGGTCGCTCCAGCCCAGTCGCTAAACTTCACGAAAAGGCCGCTAGCGTTTCTTCCGGCTAAACTTAGCGCATCGCTATCGGCCATTGCAACCGGGGCGAGTGTCGGGGCGTCGAGTGCGGTTCATGGCTTGACCTGTAAAAACGGCGGTGCTAAGTAAGCGCGTCCCAGACGTGGAGTCATTTGAATATGATACCGCTGACGCGTCGCGTATCTGGGAGAAATACCATTGTTATCCGATTCATTTTTAAACATAAATCAAACCTCACTTAATTTTGTGAAAACAGGAGTTTATTGTGCCAACACATGATTCTGCTAAAAAGCGGGTACGACAGAACGCGAAGCGCCGCCTGCGCAACAAAGATATCCGTACCCGTCTGACCAACTGCGCGCGCAGCTTTGAGAAGACCCTGGCTGAAGGCGACATCGACGCCGCCAGCACCGCTGCCGCCAAGGTCGAGTCGGTTTATAACCGTGCCGTCTCCAAAGGCGTCATTCCGAAGGCTCGCGCAGCTCGCAAGATCTCGCGCGTCAATCAGCGTCTCAACGCGGCCAAAAACGCTTGAGCCACTGACGTGTGAATGAAATAAGAAATCCCGCAGCGCTCGCTGCGGGATTTTTTATGCCTTCTAGCCCTTCAAAATTTATGGAAGCCGACCATCCGGGTACCCCTGGGGGTAATTAGGGAAATATTGCCCCGGGCGGTTAAGGTTGACCGTGAAATCCCACTGGCCGTTGAGGTCGGTGGCGACCACGGTGTTGTCGCGCAGACTAATAATCTGGGCGTCGCGCAACTCTCCGCGGATTTGCTCGCCGTTCTTCTCGCCTAATTCCTCAAAAATAACCGTGCCCAATAGCCCGAAAGACTCGGAGAGGTCGGGGCAGCTTTGGGCAAAAAACGCCGCGCCGCGCATCACAGGCGGTGTGTCGAAGGTGTGGTCGCCGTCTTTTAATTCGCGGGGATCGGCCAACTCGATGGGCTCACCGAGGCGCTCTCGCACGTGTTCTGGCTGGTAGACCTGCAGGTAGATCGAGTCGCCCGCGCTTGGGCGGCGGGCATCGGTCTGAAAGAACAGCCCGATCCCGTCAGCCTGGATGCGCGCGATGTTCGCAACGGGGCGAACCGGCGAGGCGTTCGCCATGCACTCCTGGTGCTGGGCGATGCCCGCGATGGTGAACTCGGAGTCGCTGGGCACGACGCATCCGCTCAATAGGATCGCCGAGACCAGGCCGAGCGCGCGAAGACCCGCGCCGCGCCGCGCCCGCCGGGGTGCAGGCCACGTCCATGGGCACATCATTTGGGTCATCGTTTGGAGGGTTCTTGGGCGCATGATAATATCCAATCCACTGGTCTTATTTAACGCGACGCATCGCGCTGTGGGGTGCTCGCCGCGGCGCTCGATGATTCAGCCGTCCACGAGCCGGGCGAGGGCGCGTGGCGCCCATGATGCGCGCAATTGGTGCGGGTTTCAACCGCAACCTCGCTCAAGCCCGGCGGGGAGACCGCGTTGACTCACCGCGCGCCGATCCTAAGTTCTCCGGGATATACGCGCTATCGATTTCACGCCGGGCCGAGGCGGCACACCGGTGACTCAAACCGCATCGCGAACGCTTTTTCTATTGAATGGTGCATCGAGTTTGGGTGCGACGGTCTCACTATTTTCGTATGGAGTTGAGGATGAGCAAGCCTTTTGATGAGCAATCGAACCCGCCTCCCGGCCCCAACCCTTCTCCAAACCCGGATGATCCGGGGTCGACGCCCGGGCTGCTGTCGGGGCGCTGGGTCTGGGTGCTCCTGCTGGTGATCCTGGGCGCGACGCTGGTCTACCGCCAGATTCAGGAGCCCGTGGGGCGTGACCTGAGTTATAGCGAGTTTAAGGAGCGCGTGAGCGCCGGCGAGGTGAAGGCGGTGCGCTTTAAGGAGCAGCAACGCCTTATTGTCGCCACGCCCATCGACGAAGTGCTGCGCCAGGCGCAGGAGGACGCCGCCGGTCAGGGCAAGGCCGGCGCAGCCGACGGCGCCCCCGAAGAGGGCGCGGAGTTGGCGCCCAGCCGCGGGGGGAAATTCGAGGTCTGGCGGGTGGTTCCGGTCAAAGAGGACCCCGATTTGATGCCCCTATTGGATGCCCAAGGCGTCCAGGTCAACGTCGACGCCGATTGGGGATGTGAGGGGGCAGGGGTCTTTATTTGGATCATGCCGATGCTCTTTCTCTTCCTGGTGTGGAGCTTTTTCCTGCGCCGCATGGGCGGCATGACCGGCCCGAACTCCCCGGCCATGCAATTCGGAAAGAGCCGCGCCAAGATCTATAAAGAAGAGGGCATCGGCGTGAGCTTTGAGGACGTCGCCGGCTGCGACGAGGCCAAGGCTGAACTCGCCGAAATCGTCGGGTTCTTGCAGGAGCCCAAGAAATACACCCGCCTCGGCGGCAAAGTCCCCAAGGGCGTGCTGCTCATCGGGCCGCCCGGCACCGGCAAGACCCTCATCGCCCGCGCGGTCGCCGGCGAGGCGAAGGTGCCGTTCTTTAACCTGAGCGGCTCGGATTTCGTCGAGATGTTCGTTGGCGTCGGGGCGGCGCGCGTGCGCGACCTCTTTGAGCAGGCCCAGGCCAACGCGCCCTGCATTATCTTCGTCGATGAGCTCGACGCCATCGGCAAAAAGCGCGGCTCGGGCGGCATGCAGGGCAATGACGAGCGCGAGCAAACCCTGAACGCCTTGCTGGTCGAGATGGACGGCTTCGACTCGCGCAGCGGCGTCATCTTATTGTCGGCGACCAACCGCCCCGAGATTCTGGACCCCGCCTTGCTGCGCCCGGGGCGCTTTGACCGCCAGGTGGTGGTCGACGCTCCCGATAAGCGCGGTCGCCTGGCCATCCTCGAGGTCCACGCGCGGGGAATCGTGACGTCGCCGGACCTCGACCTGCGGGTCGTCGCCGGTCAAACGCCCGGGTTTGTCGGCGCAGACCTGGCCAACGTGGTCAACGAGGCGGCCTTGCTCGCCGCGCGTAAAGACAAGCAATTCGTCGAGCTTGAGGACTTCCAGGAGGCCGTCGAGCGGGTGATCGCGGGGCTTGAGCGCAAGAGCCGGCGCATCAACGACAAAGAGAAGAATATCGTCGCCTACCACGAATCCGGCCACGCCATCGTCGCCGGCGCCCTCGACGAGGCCGACCCGGTTCATAAGGTCAGCATCGTGGCGCGCGGGGCGGCTGCGCTGGGCTATACGCTCCAGGTGCCGCTCGAGGACCGTAACTTGATGACCCGAAACGAGCTGCGCGACCGCATCTGCGGGCTCTTGGGCGGGCGCGCCGCCGAGCAGATCGTCTTCGGCGACGTCTCCACCGGCGCCTCCAATGACCTGCAACGTGTCACCGACATCGCCCGGCGCATGGTGCGCGACTACGGCATGAGCGCCACGCTTGGCAACGTCAGCTACGCCGACGACAACGCCGGCGCGCTCGGGTTCATGGGCCCGCGCGCCTATTCCGAGCAAACCGCGCTGCATATCGACCAGGAGGTCCATCAATTAATCGCAGAGCTCTTCGAGCGCACCGTTGCTATTCTGGAGAAAAACCGGGATCTTCTCGAAGAGATGGCTGATTTCCTCAAGGACAATGAGGTCCTCGACGGCGCGGACCTCTCGGAGATGTTGAGCCGAGTGCATCGCGCGCCGACGCAACATTCTTTTGAAGATTAGCCGGGATTAGTATACCGAGGGCGCGCTCGGATTCCGCGCGTTCTAATATGTCCTCTTGATGTGACCGATACGATGACCGTAGATATCATTGCGATATTTTTGATTGGCGTGACCATCTTCCTGGGGTGGCGAAAAGGGGCGATTTCTCAGCTCGGCCAGATCGCCGCGGCCGTCTTCGCGGTGCTCGGCGCCTCCTACGCCGCCGTGCCGGTGCGCGAGGTTCTGTTCTCCGAGAGCGAGTGGTCCCAGCCCGCCATCGAGGTCTCGTCGCTGCTCATCGCCGGCGTCTCCATCTACCTGACCATCGCGATTGCCGGCTGGTTGCTGGTGCGGGCGATGCGCGCGGTGAGCGAGAATCTAAGCCGCCTGGACCGTCTCGGCGGCAGCGTTTTGGGCGGGGTGAAGGGCCTGCTTCTATCCTATTTCGTCCTGACCCTCCTGGTGCTGCTCGACGCGCCGGTTCAGCGCATCGACCCCTCCAACGCGATGGCGCTTCGCGGCGGCACCGCCACCACATTTGTCGAGGAGAATAACGTCCTCGCCCCGTGGCAATTGCCCGACCTGGCCGAGCTGCACGCGGCGCTCAAGCTTCGCTATTATGTCGAAGAGCTTAACCGGCACGCCGTTCTTCACGACCACGCCCGCGCCAACGATTTTCTGCGCCGCGATATCATCGAGTCGATGAGCCAGGACCCCGCGCTGATGGAGGCGATCGTCGATGACCGCTTCGCCTTTACCCTCGCCGACCCGCGGATTCGCTCGGTGCTCAGCGACGAGGAGGCCCGCACGACGCTGCTCTCCATCGACTGGGAGTCGCTGCTCAAAGAAGTGCAGCGCCCGGTCCATTCCTAAATTGTAGAGGCTGATTGGTGTTCCCATATGCGCCCACCCACCGCGAATTCACATGGTGGGTGAGCGCATATTTTGTTTGGGAGATGCTCAGGGGAGGGTGCGCGCGCTCGTGCGGCGGGGGCGTAGCCGGCTTATAATTTGCCGTCGAGGAGCTTGAGGTAGCTCTTGGCGGCAGCGTTATTCGGGTCGCGCTTGAGGACGTTATCCCATTGCTTTTTTGCAGCGGAGTATTGGCGCAGACGGAAGTGGGTCTTACCCAGATCATTGGCGTAGTTATTATTGTTCGGCGAGAGTTGAACCGCCTTCTTCTGCGGCGTCAGGGCTTCGCTAAATTTCGCCTGGTTAAAGAGCACCTCGCCGAGGCTCGCGTGAATCGAAGCGGTCGACGGCGAGATCGCCAGGGCTTCGCGGTATAGCGAGGCTGCGGTGCTGAGCTTGTCGGCCTTGGTCGCGGCGCGAGCTTCGGCCAAAATGGTCGACACCGAGCGTTTGGGAGCAGGCTTATCGGCCGGTTTGGCCGGGGGGTTGGCGGTCGCCGTCTCCGACTTGGTCGAACCGGTATTCTTGGGCTTCTTCGGGTCATTGGCGGCCGATTCGTCGGGCGCATCGGCGCCGTCCTCGCTCGCGCCCTCATCGTCGGCCGGGGCGCTGGCGCCCTGTGCTTTGATCTGCTGCCTTAACTTCTCCTGATACGCCTTAATCTCTTCGTTCTTCAGGTCGAACTGGTTCGCATACCCGGCGAGGTTGAGCGCGTAGGTCGGATTGTCCGCTTCGTTCTGGCGCGCAAGCTCCATGGCCTTCTCGATGAAAATCGTGCGCGCTTCGCGGTAGATATCATCATCCTCGGCGAAGCGTTTCAATTTCTCCAGGTTCGACAGCGCGCTGCCGCGCACGGGGCGAACAAGCTGGCCGTCAGCGACCGCCTTGTCGAAGCTCGCCCGAAGCGCCTCGTTGCGGGCCTGGTCCTTCTCGGCGTCTGAGCTCTCCGTGGCGGTCGCGTTTTGTTCGTCCGCCGGCTCATCGCCCGAGTTCGCCAGAATGAACACAGCGGCGAAGATCGCCACGGCGACCGCAGCGATGATGCCGTAGGTGATATATTTTTGGCGATTCTCGGAGACCTCAATATGCTCTTCGATCTGGGATTCATCCCATGCGCTATCCGCGTCGGCGCCAAACCAGGTCTCGGCGAACTCGCCGCCGCCGTCGTTCTCAGTCTCCATAAAGCCGATCTCGAATGGCTTATTGGCACTTTTTGCGGGCGCCTCCTCCTCGTCCTCTTTTACTTGCTCCGCGACTTCTTCTTCTTTGTCGTCTTCGCTCGCTTCTTTCGCCTCCTCGGCGACCTCTTCGTCATCGGCGTTGGGCTTATCCTTGCCGGATTGTTTGTTTTTCTTATTCTTTTTATTTTTCTTCTTTTTATCTTTTTTGCTCTTCTTCTCATCAGCGGCTTTCTCATCAGCGGCTTTCTCATCAGCGGCTTTCTCATCAGCGGCTTTCTCATCAGCGGCTTTCTCATCAGCGGCTTTCTCATCAGCGGCTTTCTCATCAGCGGCTTTCTCATCAGCGGCTTTCTCATCAGCGGCTTTCTCATCAGCGGCTTTCTCATCAGCGGCTTTCTCATCAGCGGCTTTCTCATCAGCGGCTTTCTCATCAGCGGCTTTCTCATCAGCGGCTTTCTCATCAGCGGCTTTCTCATCAGCGGCTTTCTCTTCCTTTGGCTCCGACTCGGTGTCACCCAGCAGGGAGTCGTCGATGATGATGGACGGGGTTTCTTCGGCCTCTTCTTTTGGCTCAAGGAGAGACTCGTCGATGATGATCGACGGCGTCTCTTCCTCGTCTTTCTCAATTACTTGGGCTTCCGCGGCCTCAGCTTCCGCTTCCTGCTTGGCCTCTTCGGCCGCCGCTTCGATTTGCTCCATGGAGATGGCGGGCATCCCCATGATGGTATTTTGGCCGCCGGCGGGCGATTCCTTCTTCGGCTCGACCTTCGCGGGTTCGGCGGCGACTTCTGTTTTGTCGAAGACCGGTTTGTCTGCGGCGACGAGAACCGGTGCGACGGCGTCGGGCGCCTCGTCGAGCAAGGAGGAGAGGGCGGCGATGGACGCAGCGATCTTCTGGAAGCGTCGCTCCGGCGCCTTGACCCACATCATGTCCAAGATCTCGTCGAGATCAGGGTGCAGCCCAGCCCCGCCGCACGCGATGGACAGCTTCAGCGGCTTCTCGTGGAGGTGGCGCTTCAGGCTATCTTCGACCGTCTTTGAGGTGAACGGGGGTTTGCCCGCGATCAATTGGTAGAGCAACATGCCCAGCGAATAGACCAGGCTGCGCTGGTCGGTATCCGCGGCGTCGCGGATCGTCTCCGGGGCAAGGAACGCGCTATAGCCATAGAATGCGCTGGGCGCGGTCGCGTCGACCTCCAGGGGGCGCTCGGGGTGCGCCAGCGCGCTGACCGCCCAGTCGCCGAGCTGAATTTCGCCGGTCTTCATATCGCTGATGAAGATGGTCTGCGCGTTCAACCCCTTATAGGTCACGCCGTGTTCGTCGAGATAGTCGAGCGCGCGACCCACCGCGCAGGTAACGCGCACGGCGAGCTTCCAATCCAGGGTCTTTCGCTGCTCAAGGGCCTCGGCGATGCTCAGGCCCGCCGGGGCCTCCTCGGCGACGAAGCGATGCTCTCCGCTAAGATCGACCGAGTGCAGGCTCAAGACCTGCGGGGGCACCAATTCGCCGAGCTTTGCCCGCAGCGCCTCAAACGCCGCCACGCGCTCGCTATCCGGGGCGAAGCCTTCGTTGAACACGGTCACCCGCAGCGGGGTTTTGTCCGCGCGCAACTCGCCCTCGTAGCGTTCGGCGAGGTCGTCGCGAAAGGCGAGGCGCTCAAGATGAATCTGGGAGTTGAGGTCGAGGCCGGTCAATTCGCCGGGCGATAACTCGCGCGCGTCGACCAGTGGTGTGGCATCATTGGGACAGAATGATTCGTTTCCAGAAAAGCGGGTCTGGCATTCGGGGCAAACTTTCACCTGATCGACTCCAACGTGATGATACTATGAACGTTATAATTTCGATGTTCGGAGCCCCGCGGGGGGCGTTCAGCGCGTGGCGGGAATTTGCATTGCCCGTCCGGCTGATGTACTGGGCGCGGATGATGTATCCGGTGCGACGGTGTCGGGCATCTATTTTGGGCGCAAAAAAAGATCGCGCGCGAAGTTGCCACGCCCCACAGATACCAGACTGGCGCCGATAGCGGAACCAAAAGCAACGCGACAAGCGCCCGGAAACTAAGGGAGGCGCTAAGATCGACGCTTCAACTCGACAGCTTAGCGGACGCGTGCAAGATTGTTAACCGATTGATTTCAAGCGCACCTTAAAATGTCAGCGCGCCGATTTGCTTCGCGTGCCGACTTGTTTAGTATCCAAAAACTAATATATATCCGCGATTTGTCCTGATGAGCAGGGCGACGTTAGTGATCATTCCAGAGAGCAATAAAATATGCCTAGCAATACCGAACTCGTTGAACAGCTTAGCCCGGAACTCGACAAGGCCCAGCGCCGCCAGCTGATGGCCCTTGGGCATTCGCTTAACCCGGTCCTGATGGTCGGAAACCGCGGCTATAGCGAGAACCTGATCGAGAATTTCAACGCCCAGATCCTCGCCCACGAGCTCATCAAGGTGAAGGTCCACGACCTTGACGAGATGGACGATATCGCCGCGAAGATTCACGAGGCCACCGGCGCCCAATTGGCCCAGAAGATCGGCAAGATGCTCCTTTTCTATAAGGCGCATCCCGAAAACCCCAAGATTGTGCTAAAATAATCGCCATAACTTATGGCGAGTCATTGAATTGATATTGGTTTTTTTTAGTTCCACCACAGGCCGAAGATGATTCTGCAGATCAACGCTGAGCACCCGCAACCGCGTCGCATCGACCAGGTGATCGAGACGCTCAAGGCCGGCGGGCTCATCGCCTATCCCACCGACACCGTTTACGGCATCGGCTGTGATATCTTTAATAAGAAGGCGGTCGAGAAATTGCACCGATTGGTCTCCGAGATAAAGGGCTCCCCGGATCATTCGCCGCTGGCGTTTATCTGCCGGGACCTGAGCAATATCGCGGAGTACGCGCTGGTCAGCGATTACGCCTATCGCTCGCTGCGCCGGATGCTGCCGGGGCCGTATACCTTCGTGTTGCCGGCCACCAAATTGGTCCCCAACGTCATGCTCAATAAGCGCAAGACGGTCGGGATTCGGGTGCCCGACCACCCCGTGGCGCTTCGCATCGTGGAGCGATTGGGTCACCCCATCGCCACCACCAGCGCGACGCATTCCGACGGGGACCTCATCCCCGATCCATGGACCATCGACGACCTCTACGGCCATCATATCGATATTGTGATCGACGGCGGCTATGTGTTCCCGCAGCCGTCGACCGTGATCGATTTCTGCGGGGATTTGCCGCAATTGATCCGCCAGGGCAAAGGGCCGCTCGGGGACCTCGAATACGTTGAAATGCTCTAATCGAGCACCCTCAGCCGAGGGTCATCAGCGCGCCGGGGTGCTCGCCGCGCCGTACCATTCGATGCCGTCGAAGCGGTGAATGAGCGTCGCGCTACCGCTGCCGCTGTTGATCTCGACGAGCTCGCCGCCGCCGCCCAGGCCGAACATGCGCTGCCAGGCGGCGGTGAGCCCGTAGATGTCGGCGAAGCCCAGGTCCCCGCCGATTCGGGTCCCCTGGCCCGACGGGCTGATGCTCACCAGGACATCATTGACCGCGCCGAAGTTCGGGGCCGGGCTCGTCATAAAGAGCGAGTTATCCTTATTGACGACGCAGTCTCCGCTGGAGCGCAAGCCCCCGCCGATGGTCCCCAGCGCGCTCGCGTTGCCGGTGCTCAGATCCACGGTAAAGACCTTGTCCCCGCTGGTCAGAAACGCGACCCCGTCATTGTTGATCGCCAGGCCATTGGGCGTGCCGGTGGCGTTCAGGGCCCCGACGCGCTCCCAGGTGCTCTGCGGGGCGTTGAACCGGTAGAGGTCCGAGAAGGTGATGCCGTAGAGGGTTCCGCCTGGATGCGTGTCGATATCGCTGAGGGTCGGCACGTCGGTGACATAGGTCGCGGTCTTTTTGAAGGGGTCGACCAGGTATAATTTGGTCGGGGAGTGGGCGAAAAAGCTGCACGTCAGCCCGTCGTTGAGCTGGCCGTCGCAATTGTTATCGAGCGCGTCGCAGACCTCGACCGCCCCGGGGTGGACCGCCGGGTTATGGTCGTCGCAGTCAGTCCCGCCGCAGGCCACATCGTAATAGCCGTCTCGATCCTGGTCCCAACAATTCTCGACCTCCGGCGAGGTCGTGTCGCCGTCTTCCTCGACGTCATCGGGGCGCGCATCCGCGCCGGTATCTGCCAGATTATTGGTTTGAGCGCCCGCGTCTGAATCCTTTTCGGGGGTCCCCGCATCAGAACCATTGCGCGATTCCAGTTGGCAACTTCCCAACAGCGGGTTCCAAGTTTCTCCGCTGGCGCATTGTGCCGCCTGGCCTTCGCCGGAATCATCAGAGCCACACCCTATATTCACACCCGCGCAGATGACGGTGAGAAAGATGAACGTGGCGGAATTTTTATTGAAGTGGATCATTTTGAATAGGTCCGACGCGCGGTGCGCGAGATTCGATGTAGCGCGAAGTTCGCGCGAAACGACAACAAACTAACAAACGCGAGTGTAGAACAATGTTGAAAGCTCTTAAACTGGACTTCGTCGGTAAATATCAGGACTTCGGCCTACTTGCGATTCGCATCGGCCTGGGCGCGGCGTTTATCGTGCACGGGTGGCCAAAGATGATGGGCGGCACCGCCGCCTGGGCTAAGCTCGGAGAGCGCTTCGCTCAGGCCGTCGGGCTGGGCACCTGGCCCGACGCGCTAAGCTTTATGTCCGTGCCGATGGGTTTTATGGGCGCGTTCGGGGAGTTGGTCGGCGGCCTGCTTTTGATGCTCGGGCTTTTCATGCGCCCGGCGACCTTTCTGCTCTTTTCGACCATGGTCGTCGCGATGCTCTTTCATATCAGCATCGGCGACGGGTTCGGCGGGTACTCGCACGCGATGGAGGCGGCGATCGTCTTCTTCGGCCTGTTCTTCGCAGGCCCGGGTAAATATAGCCTGGACCAACGAATCGGCTAATCGCGCCGGGCGCAAGGGTCGCCAAACCGGCGGGGGATGCCGTATAAGGTGTGACTCCACGGGGCAAAAGGCACGTTTTGCTTTGTATCTTTGGCGCTGCTTTTTGGCAGCTCCCCCGAAGATAGCGCGCCCTCGACCCGAACTTTGACGGTATCTGCCCGATGAACCTTTCGCCACTGATGCGCCAAAAATACAAGGTCCTCCTGGAGATCGCCCGAGAGACGACCAAGCGCTACCAGGATGACCAGGTTGGGCGGATGGCCGCTGCCATCGCGTTTTACGCCGTCTTCTCGGTTGCGCCGCTGCTGGTGATCGCCACGGCCGTCGCCGGCTTTGTCTTCGACGAGCAGCAGGTGATGGATTTTGTGGGGCGCTATCTTGGCCATATTATCGGCGGCTCAACCCGCGATTTTATCGTCGAGCTTATCAACAATTGGCAGGACGAAAAGAAGGGGATCCTGGCCACCCTGGTCGGGTTGGGCACGCTCTTTTGGGGCGCGTATCGCCTCTTTATGGCGCTGCAGGATTCCTTAAACGTGATCTGGTCGGTGCGCCCGCGGCGCGGATTAAGCGTGCGCGAGTGGCTAAAGTTGCGCCTGGCGCCGTTTCTTATGATTCTGCTGGTCGCGCTGCTTTTGTTGCTCTCCATGATGGTGTCGATCTTTTTCTCCGGGCTTCAGCGCTTCTTTTCCCAAACCCTCACGATCCCTTCGGGGCTTATCACGCTGGGGAATATCGCCATTTCGGTGACTCTGTTGACCGTGCTCACCACGGCGGTCTTTCGGGTGCTGCCCGACGTGGAGTTGAAGTGGCGCGACGTCTTCTCCGGCGCGGCGTTGACCTCGCTGGTTTTCGCGATGGGAAACTCGTTGATCGGCTTTTATCTCGGTCACACCAGCACCACCTCCATCTTCGGGGCCTCCGGCTCGCTGGTCGCGCTGCTCTTCTGGGTCTACTTTTCGGCCCAGATATTCTTCGCCGGCGCCGAGTTCACGCGGGTTAATCTGGAGCGAAGCGGGCGCATGCCCGCGCCGCAGCGGCACGCGATTCGCGTCAAGCGCGTTGTGAATCTCGCCTGAGGGCGGCCGCGTCGCGGCATCCATGCGTCATCGATCGCTTTTGGGGGAGGCTTGTCCAGCGCACGCGCGTGGGCATCTTTGTGCCGACCATTCGTCCGATAGCGACGATATCCATACAGAAGAGGGGGGAAGAGATGTTCGAAAGATTCGTAGGCGTTGCGGTCGCGTTGCTTTTTCTTCTTGCCGGGGCCGGGGTGGCCGTCGGGCAAGAAGCCGGGCAAGAGCAAATACTTTCGCCGCCGGGTGAGTCGCCCCAATCCCGGGATGTTTCGCAGGTGTCTGCGCCGATCGGCCAGGTGGTCTATACCCTCGACCAGATGCCGCATGTCCCCACGCGCTCGCTCGAGCAGATGAGCGCCGGGCGCATCCAGCCGCCGAGCGCCCTGACGCGCGAGGAACTGGTGCGCCAGGGCCTGCTGGCGGCCGAGGCGTTGCGCGCGCTCGATTCGCGGTTGCGCCAAGAAAATAGCACCCCGGAAGACGGCGCGGGCCAGGCGGTCGGCGGAGAGGACCCGGTCGGCGAGCTTATTGCAGATGAGCTTGAGAGCGCGGGCACCATTGAGTGACCCAGGTTGTCAACTCCGCGCCCGGTTTGTTATCTGAAGCTCTGATTGATTATCCCGGATTTAAGCGTATCGGCGGCGTTCGCCATCGATTTATTGGTTAAATCCGCAACTTCCGTGGCTTAAACTCGTCAAGCAGGCTTGCGAACCCAGGGCTTCGCGAGTTACGGATTGCCACGTTAGAGTTAGGTTCCTGTCAGTCCACCGGGCGCGGTTGGAAACTGATAAATATCGTACGCTGCATAGGATATCGCTCGTGAGCATTGAATCAGAAAAAATTTGGTTTGACGGTGAATTAGTCGACTTCAAAGACGCCCAGGTGCATGTGCTCACGCACTCGCTGCACTACGGTCTGGGCGCGTTCGAGGGCATTCGTTGCTACGAACGCGCGGACGGGCGCCGCTATATTTTTCGGCTTCGCGAGCATATCCAGCGCCTCTTTGAGAGCTGCAAGATCTGCTTGATGGACCTCCCCTACACGGTTGAAGAGCTTGAGAGCGCCTGCGTCGAGACGGTGCAGGCCAATAGCTTCCAGGACTGCTATCTGCGCCCGCTCGCCTTCTTGGGCCACGGGAAGATGGGCCTGTCGGCGGTGGGCAACAAGACCCACGTCGCGATCGCGACCTGGGATTGGGGCGCCTATCTTGGCGAAGAAGGGCTTAATAATGGCATTCGCGCCAAGGTCAGCAGCTTCACCCGCCAGCATATCAACTCCTCGATGGTCAAGGGCAAGATCACCGGCCAATACGTCAACAGCATCCTGGCCAAGCGCGAGGTAATGAACGCCGGGTATGACGAGGCCATTATGCTCGACGGCGAGGGCTTCGTCTCCGAGGCCAGCGGCGAGAATATCTTCGTGGTCTACCGTGGCCGCGTGCTGACCACGCCGACCGGCGCGTCAATCCTCGCCGGCATCACCCGCGACACCGTTATGCAATTGCTCGGCGAGCGCGACATCGAAGTGGTCGAGACCCGCTTTAGCCGCGATATGCTCTACACCGCCGATGAGATCTTCATGTCGGGCACCGCCGCAGAGATTACGCCGGTGCGCGAGGTCGACGACCGTCAGATCGGTGACGGGCAGCCCGGACCCATCACCAAGCTGATTCAGGAGGCTTATTTCGACCTGGTCCGCGGCAGCTCCGACGCACACCCCGAGTGGTTGACGCTGGTCGAGTAATCTCGGTCCCCATCTTTTAAAGGTCAGATCCTTGCTTTTTCTTGAGGCGGGTCGACCTTCGCGGTTCGGCCTATCCCGGCGACCTTCGCAATCATCCGACTCGATCGGCGCGAAGGGGCCGGGATTGGTCTGAATTTAGCAACCGTATTGCAATTAAATAAATTAATTTAAGCGTGAGGCGAAGCAATGGCTAGCATTGATAAGATTGTCGAACTTTTGGGCGATGGCGCGGATGACCTTCTGGGCTTTGAGTCGAAGACCTTCCCGAAGGAGTCTTTGCATCTTCCGGGCCCCGACTTTGTCGACCGCATTTATAGTCAAACCGATCGCAGCCCGCGCGTCCTCGCCAATCTTCAGCGCATGTTCGACCACGGTCGTCTGGGCGGCAGCGGCTACCTGTCGATTCTGCCGGTCGACCAGGGAATCGAGCACACCGCCGGGGCGTCCTTTGCGCCGAACCCGGAATATTACGACCCGGCCAATATCGTCGAGCTGGCCATTGAGGGTGGCTGCAACGCGGTCGCCTCGACCTTCGGCGTCCTGGGCTCCGTGGCGCGCAAATACGCCCATAAGATCCCGTTTCTGGTCAAGCTCAACCACAACGAGTTGATGAGCTGGCCGAACTCCTATGACCAGATTATGTTTGGCAGCGTCGAGCAAGCCTACGATATGGGCGCGGCCGCCGTTGGCGCGACCATCTATTTCGGTTCGCCGGAGTCCAGCCGCCAGATCGTCGACGTCGCGCGCGCTTTCCACCGCGCACACGAACTCGGCATGGCCACCGTGCTGTGGTGCTACCTGCGCAATAAAGAGGGCTATAATGTCGACGGCGTGGATTACCACGCGGCGGCTGACCTCACCGCGCAGGCCAACCACCTGGGCGTGACCATCCAGGCCGACATCATCAAGCAGAAGATGCCCACCAATAACGGCGGCTTTAACGCCGTGAAGAACCCGGGCGGAAAGACCTTCGGCAAGACCGACGCGCGCGTCTACTCGCAGCTCTGCAGCGACCACCCGATCGACCTGACGCGCTACCAGGTCGCCAACTGCTATATGGGTCGCGCGGGGCTTATCAACAGCGGCGGCGCCTCGGGCGACAACGACCTTCAGCAGGCTATCGAAACCGCAGTTATCAATAAGCGCGCCGGCGGCACCGGGCTTATCCTCGGGCGCAAGGCATTCCAACGCCCGCGCGCCGAGGGTGTCGAGATCCTCCACGCCATCCAAGACGTCTATCTTTGCGACGGCGTGACCATCGCCTGATGCGTTAAGCACGATTGAGCGCACCCGCCGGCCGCGGCGGGGCGACACAAAAAGAGCGCATCTTCGTCGAATCGAAGATGCGCTCTTTTTCGTTCTTGGTCGCCCTGGTCGCGAATCACCGAAGATCGGTGCGAATCCGGTGGTCCAGCGCGGGCGAGGGCAGAGCGTGTGCGGGCGGGTTTATCGCATCATCCTCGAGCACCGGGGTGGGGTGAGGCTCCATAAAATATTTAAAGCGCTCCAGTTGCCCGGCGAGCATTCGGCTGCTCAAGTCGCCTGCTACCTCGCTGAGTTTTTGGCCCAATTTGCCCGCGGGCGGCAGATAGACGATTTTGCAATGCACCTCGGTGCTCAGGCCGTCGGGGAGGGCGTAGAACTCGACCACGCCCTCGTGGTTGATATCGGAGGCGCCGGGCACCGTGCGCCAGGCGATCAATTCATTATCAATGCTCTTCACGATCTCGGCCGCCCACTCCACGAAGAACTTCGACTTCGGCGCGCCTGCCTTGAAATACCAATGGTTGGCGTCCATGCGCTCAACTTCTGAGATCGACTCCATGCAAAGGGCGAGGTTGCTGCACTCGAACCAGGCCTCGTAGACCTCGTCGACCGGCCGGTCGACCACGATCGAGGCGGTTAAGCTACGGGGCTCGCCGAGTTGGGTGTTGAGCACCCGGCGTTTGAAGTCTGGCTCGAAGACGCCGTTATTCTTAAGGCCGCTATAGATCAGCCCCCCGCCGATGCCGGCCACCCCGAGGCCGATAAATGAGCGCCAATTCTTAAGCCCCAATAGCGCCAAGAAGCCGCCGCTGGCCAGCAGTCCCCGGCTGTTGATCGCGCCCAGACCCTCCGCGCTTTCCAGGGGCGTAGCGCGCACCAGAGATTCGCTGCGCTTCTCGCTCAGGGTCGTGGCCCCTTTCGGGGTGCGCAGCGCCGCGCCCGGCGCCTCATGGCTCTGATAGGCACGGGTTGCCCGCGCCGCGCCGCGCTGCTTATTGGGGGACTCATCATTCATATGTTCACTCATTTAGGGTCTCCAATCAAAAGAGGGGCGTATTTCTTATACCTAGCAATAACTGGAGTAATGGTGAACACCCAAGGCCAAGAGTGAAGGCGACATCGCGCTGATTTTGGGGCGCGCGTTAACATCGCGCACCATCCTGATCGGACATTAGGCCGGTTTGGGGCGTCGACGAATCATATAATCCGGCGGGGTATTCTTGCCGCTGCCACGCGTCGGCGCGCGCAATAGCTCACGCTCGCTATCCTCGCCGGCGGGGGGCGGTGTGTTCTGTGACTCAGGCTCTTCCGGCGCCGACTCCTGGGAGGTCGAATTTTGCAGGCTCGGAGGCGCGAGTAGCGGTGAATTGGTCGGCGGCGGGCTAAAGTCGGGCAACTCGAACTCGGGCTCGTCGGCCTCGGGTGGGCTAAAGTCAGAGGCCCCGACATCGGCGGAGTCGAAATTGGGCAGCGTATTCTCCTGGGTGCCCACGTCCGCCGGCGGCGTGATTATGCCCGCGTCGCTGGGGCCGTAGGCGTCCATCACCGGCAGCGTCTGGGCCGAGGCGAGTTGCTCGCACCCCGAGAGAAGCACCCCGGCGCCGAGTAACGCCGCCGCCAGCGAAAGCGCACCCAGCGCAGGCCGAAGCGGTGCGTGGCGGCGCGCAGGTTGAGCCGGTGTATGCGAAATATCGGCCATGGTTCCCCCCTTTGGATAAGTTGCTATTTGCTCTTTTAATCGCGCGTCCCGAACGCGGCGAGGCGTTTGCGCGCGGCAATTTCGTATCGTTAGGCTTAAATCTGCGCACCGACACGACGTGGCCAATCCGAAGATTTCGTCCGCTGCTGTTGCCCGCGGCTCAGAAATGCGCTGAAATGGTCCGTGCATCTAGGCCGCCTCCGGCGTTATACTCGGGGCCGGGCGTTTTGCGCCTGGGTGACGTTTTTCTTTTAGGTTCGCGATGCAACTATCTTTTCATAAGTCCGCGTTTTCTCTCGCGTTATCTCGATTTCTGCTGCTCGGCGCTGTTCTCTTATTCGGGACGAGCCTGGGCGGGTGTGATTCGGCCTCGAGCGATGCGCCGCCTTTTATCGTGCTGCTCGACTCCTCGCCCAAGGGGCTCGACCCGCGCTTTGCCACCAGCGACGCCAGCGCCAAGCTCGTCGGTCTTTTGCACGCCGGGTTGCTCTCCTCGGACACCAACTCCGGTGAGCCGAAGCTCGACCTCGCCGCGTCCGTCGAGCAGCCCTCGCCGGTGCGCTACGAGGTGACGCTGCGCGACGATATCTATTTTCACGACGGAGAACCCCTCACCACAGCCGACGTCGAATATACCTATATGGAGCTCGGCAGTAAGCTCGTGAATAGCCCGTACGCGGGCACCACAAAGCGCATAAAGAGCTTCGAGGTCATCGACGAGCGGCGGCTCATCATCACGCTCAAGGATCCGTTCGCGGCGTTTTTGAATGACCTGACGATGGGTATCGTCCCCAAGCATCAATGTGGCGGGCATCCGAGTTGTCCGGGCAAGGTCATCGGCGCCGGCCCCTTTAAATTTGTGAGCAACGAGGCCGATAAAGCCTACCTTCTGGAGAGCTTCGACAAATACCACGACGGCCAACCCGCGCTCGACCGCGTGCTCTTTAAGATCGTCGAGGACGATAATACGCGGCTGCTGGCGATGCTCGGGAAGTCCGCCGACCTGGTGCAGAACGCCGTCGCGCCCCTGATGCTGCCGGTGCTCGAAGACGCCGAGCGCCTGAGCGTGAAGACCGCGCCCTCGTTCAAATATACCTACGTGGCCTTCAACCTTGAGCACCCGATTTTAAAGAACCCGAAGGTTCGCCAGGCCATCGCCCACGGCATCGATCGCGAAGCCATCATCGAATATAAATTCCGGGGCCTGGCGCGTCTGTCCACTGGCATGCTCTCGCCGGGGCATTGGGCGTATGAGGGCGACGTCGCGACCTATGATTTTGACGTCGAGCGCGCCAAAAAACTCCTCGATGAGGCCGGCTATCCGGACCCGGATGGCGACGGTCCGCTGCCGCGCTTTAAGTTGGAGTTTAAGGTCTCGGCCAATAAATTCCGCAAGTCGCTCGTGCAATTGATGGCCCATCAGCTCGCGCGCATTGGCATCGACGTGACGGTGCGCTCCTATGAGTGGGGCACCTTTTATTCTGATATCAAAAGTCGAAATTTTGAGTTAACCACCATGCAGTGGCCGTCGGTGCTCGACCCGGGGCTCTATACCTGGATTTTTCATTCCAAGAATATCCCGTCCCCCGAGAATCGCTCGGCCGGGGCGAACCGCGGCGCGTATTCCAACCCGCGGGTGGACGCGCTGCTGGAGCGCGGCGAGCACGAGACCGACGTCGAAAAGCGAAAGGCCATCTACCATGAGGTCCAGCAGATCCTCGCCGAGGATTTGCCCTATATTTCGCTATGGCATGAGGATAATATTGCGGTCACAAGCGTCGGGACCCAGGGTTATTTTATGACGCCGAACGCGCGTTTTGAGGGCCTAAAGAAAACGCGGCGAGCTGGCGCAGAGAGCGCCACGCCAGATAGCCCCGCGCTGGCCGAGCAGCCCGGTGATCTTCAAGAGTTAAACAAGGTGACTCCGTGAATCAGAATACGAAGAACTTCATCAGCGCCATCTTATTTTTGGTGCTTATTGGCGCCGGCTTCACGCTTTATATGAAACGCGGAGCGTCGCGGGGCGGGCCGGGGACCGGGGGAGACGCGCCCGAGCTCTCGCTGCCGGTGATCGGCTCGACCGAGATGCTCGCCGTGCAGGATTTCCGCGGCGAGAAGACCGTATTGCTCGACTTCTGGGCGACCTGGTGCCCGCCGTGTCGCGAGCAAATGCCGATCGTGCAGAAGCTCGAGGATGACCCCGAACTCAGCGATTCCCTGCAGATCATTTCGGTCAACGTCGACAACGCCGGGCCGGGGCGCGAGGCCAAAGTCGCGAGGTACCTGGAACAGAATAAATATACCTTCTCGGTCGTGCTCGATAATGGGCAGGGGATGAACGCCTATAATGTGTCGCATTTGCCGACGCTGGTGCTCGTTTCGCCCGATGGCAAGATTACCTTCACCGACAGCGGCGTGCACACCGAAGACAAGTTGCGCAAGCTCATCAAGGCCGCGGCGAAATAATCGCCGGGTGTGGCTCGTGGGAGGAAAGATTTTTGCGATGAAGACGCCGCGCCCGGATGGGGCGCGGCGTTTTTATTAGAGCGTGGGGTTTTGGTCGATCACATGCGCGCTGCGCATCCCCACCGCCAGCGTCGTGACGATGCCCATCAGCGGGAGCATCATGGCCACGACCGGGTGATGCTCGGCCAGGTACGGCAGCAGCACGGCCATCAGCAGCAGTCCGCCGAGCGCGACCTGTAAGGCGCGCGCGAGTCGATTCTGGCGGTGCCGCGTCACCCAGCGCATCCGCCCCGCGACCCAGAGGAACACGGTCGCTAAAACCCACCCCACCAGCACGCTCACCACCGAGGCGAAGGTCACCTGGACCCAGGAGATGACGCCCAGGGCGGCGAAGCCCTCGGCGCCTGCCGAAATGGGGGGTCCCTGCGCCCAGGCCGGCATCGCTCCCGCGACCGTGAGCCCGGTGAACGCTGCCGTGAAGGCCAAGATATTCTTGAGGCGACGACGCGGGGAACTCGAAGAGGTTTTGATTGGAAGGTTTTGGCGTTTTACAAGACTTCGCTGGGACATATCACTCCTCACTCGTGTTCCGCGCTGACGGTGCCGCTGCTCTTGGCTAAGGGGTCATACTCAGAAGGTCGCCGCCAGATTGGGCGGTTCAATAGGGGCGAGTCCCTCGTCTAATTTATCTGTAGTGCAAGGGGCGTGCCGGGTTGGGGTTTTATTTTAGGCGCGCGCCTCGACCTCGTCCGCGACTCGCGCGGGCTATGAGGCCAGCTCAATGCGGCGCGCAGGGCGGTAGAAGGAGGATTTCGCTATGACATTGAGATCATAAGTCGCCCCGGGTGGAGTGCTGTTTGACCAGTCGCGCCGGGCCGCGAAAAACCGTGGCCATGGGGGCAAAGAAAAACGCGCGAACCTACCGGATGAAGTCGGTGGGTGCGCGCGTTATGGGGTGTTCAAAGACGTGTGCGACGGCGTGGGCGTCGGCTATTTTTGGGCGTCGCCCTCGGCTCCCTTCTTTTCATCATCCGCGGGTGTATCCGCTGGCGCGGTGTCGCTGCGCAGGGTATCCGGGTTGAGCTTCACCGCGCCCAGGCGTGCGTCGAGCGCGGCGAAGAGCTCCTTGATATTGCGCGCGTTCTGCCCGAAGTCGCCCTTGCCGATCTGGGAGGCACTCTTTACGTGGATGCGGGTCACAAACTCGGTGACCGGCTCCACGCGGATCGAGACGTCGTCGATAAACCCGAAGACCTGGGTTTCTCGCTGAGCCTTCAGGCGATATTGGGCGGCGTCCTGGGACACCAGGGTCCAGGCATCCAGGGACTCGACGCTGGCGCGCGTCTCCTCGAAGACCCGCTGCGGGTCGGTGGTATAATATTGGGGCTGGATCTCGGGGTATTCGGCCGACATGCCCGTCTCGACCTCGTTGATAACCGGCCAGATCATGGCGGCCACCAAAAGGGCGGTGACGGTGGACGCGACCAGGATCGCCAGCGCGATGAATAATCGTCGTTTCATAGCTCTCCTCAGGATTCCGAGCAGATGGTCATGACTTCCTCGAAGGTGGTCAATCCACCGGCGAGTTTGCGAATCGCGCCTTCCTGCAACGGAATCATGCCATTAGCGCGCGCTGCCCTTCGTATCTCAGGCGCGTCGGCCTGTCGAGTTATGAGCCGGCCGATGGCCGAGTCGACTGTGAGCATCTCGAAGATCCCGGTGCGCCCATAATAGCCGGTGCCCCGGCAATTGCTGCACCCTTGCCCGTAATAGGCCGGAAGCGCGCGCTCCGAGCGCGGCGGCAATTTGATGTCGAGCATCTCGACCTGCTCGGCGGTCAGCGTTGTCTCCGTTTTGCAGTCCGGGCAGATGCTGCGCACCAGGCGCTGGGCCATGATGCCCACGAGCACCGAGGAGAGCAAAAACGGCTCAATGCCAAGGTCGATGAGGCGCGTGATGGTCGAGGCGGTGTCGTTGGTATGCAGGGTGCTGAGCACCAGGTGGCCGGTCAGCGCCGCCTGGGCGGCCATCTGGGCGGTCTCGGCGTCGCGAATCTCACCGATCATCACGATGTCCGGGTCCTGGCGCAAGATCGTGCGCAGCGCCGAGGCGAAGGTGATGTCGATGCGCCGCTGCACCAGCACCTGGTTGAACTCCTCGTGGACCATCTCGATGGGGTCTTCGACCGTGGTGATATTGACATCCGATCCGGCCAACTCCTTGAGGGTCGAATAAAGCGTGGTCGTCTTGCCGCTGCCTGTGGGGCCGGTGACCAGGATCATCCCGTGCGGGCGGTGGATGAATTTTCGCCATTGCTCGACCTCCTGCGGGCTCATACCCACTGCGCTGAGATCTTTAATCGTCGACTGCGGGTCAAAGACGCGGATGACCAGCTTTTCGCCAAAAGCCACGGGCATGCTCGAGACACGAAGTTCGATCTCATGCTGGTCGCGCTGGGTCTTAATGCGCCCGTCCTGGGGCCGGCGCCGCTCGCTGATATCCATGCGCGCCAGCATCTTGATGCGGCTGGTGAACGCGCGGTGGATGGCCATCGGGAATTGGTAGATATTATGAAGCACCCCATCGATGCGCAGTCGCACCATTGTGTGCTCGCGCTTGGGCTCAATATGGATGTCGCTCGCGCGCTGGTCGAAGGCGTAATTGAGCAGGTACTCGACCGCGTTGATGATCGGGCGGTCGGTTGGCTCGATGTCGCCGGTGGTCTTGAGGCGAACCAATTGCTCGAGGTTGCCGATGTCCAGCCCGCTGCTCGCCTCTTGCTCGGCGGCGGTGATCGAAGAGCTGAGCCCGTAGACCTCCGAGATGAGCTTGGCGATGTCTTTTTTGGAGCTCAGCACGATCTTGATCGGCTGGTCGGCGACCTCGGTGAGCTGGCGGACCAACTCGATATCGTAGGGGTTCTCCAGGGCGAAGACGATCTTGCCGTTCTCCAGGCGCAGCGGGATGCACGAGTGGTGGCGCGCAAATGGCTGGCTGACCGTGGTCGCCACCAACTTCATGTCGATCTCGATCGGGTCCGGCTTCTCGAAGGGAATGCCGGCATCGGCGGCCACCAGGCGCGCGATCGCGTCCTGGTCCACCGGGTCGCCGGTGGGCGACAAAAAGCGAAACTCCGCGATAATCTCGGCCGGGCCCACGCGCGTGCGCGCCGCCTTTTTCGTCCCCTCGCGCGCCACACGCTCGCGCATGATTCGGGTGCGCACGCTCGCGTGCTGGGCGCGCACCTGCTGAACCTGGTCGGGGCTCAAGAGCTTGGCGTCGGAGAGCAAACCGAGCAGATAATCGACGGTATAGGGGATATTTTTGCGGGTCGTATTAATGGGCATAGATACGCAGGCAGACGTTTATCAGGCGTTGATTTCGATAGACGTTGATTTCGATAAATGAGTTGAGGACGCTGCTCCGTGCCATTGTAGGCCAATGGGGCGGGTTGTCACGAAAATTAGCGGCTCTACGGTGGGCGGCGGCATCGCGCGGTCGGACGGGCAACAAAACCACGGAACAGGCGCCGATATTTCATCGCTTCGCGTTGGTGGGTTGAGCTCTGAGGCGACACGGACTAGAAGGGCGCCCATGAATATCCAAGATAAAGCAGATAAAATTGGTGAAATCCTCGATGAGCTCTACCCCGAGCCTCCCATCCCCCTCGATCATACCGACGCGTTCACGCTGACGATCGCGGTCTTATTGTCGGCCCAATGCACCGACAAGCGCGTCAATATGGTGACGCCCGGTCTCTTCGCGCTTGCGGATAACCCGCACGATATGGCGAAACTATCGGAAGAGGAGATCCTCGAGCAGATTAAGAGTTGCGGGCTCGCCCCAACCAAGGCAAAACGCATCAAGGCGGCCTCGGAGTTGCTCGTGGAGAAGTGGGATGGCGTGGTCCCCGACACGCTCTCGGGGCTTATGAAGTTGCCCGGCGTTGGGCGAAAGACCGCCCTGGTCGTGATGGCCCAGATGTACGGGGTGCCGTCGTTTCCGGTCGACACCCATATTCACCGACTCGCGAAACGCTGGGGACTTACGACCAGTAAAAGTGTAAACCAAGTCGAGAAGGACCTCTGCGCCGTCTTCCCCAAAGAGACCTGGAATCGCCGTCACCTTCAAATCATTTATTTCGGCCGTGAATATTGCCCCGCGCGTGGGCACGAAGCCGAAACCTGCCCGATCTGCAAATGGGCCGCGTCCGACGCGGACTAAATTGGAAGCCTTATGGAATTGAAATTTCGCATCCCCGCCGAAGCCGAACCCAAAACCATCGCCGCGCTGCTGCACCGCGCGTGGCCCGACGCCACCGACGCTCAGATCGCGCAGGCTTTTGAGCAGGGAAAGGTGCGCGTCGAGGAGTTGATCACGCGCAAGCCCGACAAGGTCGTGGACCGCGACGCGCGGGTGCGCGCCGAGGTCGGCCCGGGCGAGGAGCCAAGCGGCATCCCGAGCGCCGCAGGCCTGGCGCGCGGCGACGATTGGATCGTCGTGGACAAGCCCGTGGGCATGCCCGGGGTGCTGGACCGCGATGATCCGATGAACCCCATTCTCTTTTTGGCCGACTCCCTGGGGGTCAATCGCGACGGCTTCTCACCGGTGTGGCAGATGCCGGCCGAGGGCGGTGGACCCTGGCTCTTCGGGCTTGAGGATAAGGCCAGCGACACGCTGCTAAAGACCTGGGGAAGCGGGGCGCTGATGATCACCTGGGTGGTGCTCGTCCCCGCGCCGGCGCTGCCGCAGGGCCGGCTGGTCGGGGCGCATCAGATCCCGGTGGATTATAGCGCCACGACGATCCGCAACGGGCTCGCCGAATTGCAGCTCACGCCGATGCCCCAAAACGGTGAGTTTGAGCAGGTCCCCGACCCGGTCGAGTGGCTGCTCGACCTGCTTGCTGCCAACGATATGCCGGTGCTCGGCGATGCCCGGCGCGGTGGGTTTATGGTCGAGGGTGGGCTGCGACTGAGGGCCGCCGCGTTCTTTTATATGGGCGGTGAGGGCGTTGAGGAAGGCGCGACCGGCCATGATTTGGCGCATAGTTGGAACGCCGGCGCAAAATGGTGGCCCGAGGACCCGGTCGTCTGGATCGAAGACGAGCCCGAGGTCGAAGAGGACGAGGCCGCCGCGGCCGATCGCGCCAAGCGACCCAAAGACACGCGCACCGAGCGCATCGCGAAGTTGCAGGTCTCCGACCGCAGCCTCGAAATCCTGTCGCGCAAAGGGCACCCCTGGGTGCTCGAAGACCGCGACACCGGCCGGCGCGATACGATCGACCCTGGTACTATCGTTCACCTGATGGATACCCGTGGGCGCCCGGGCCCCTGGGCGCTGGTCGAAGGCCCCGGCCAGCTCGCCGCGCGCCTGTGGAGCCACGACAGCGGCGCGGCCAAGAACTTCGAAGAAGAGATCGACCTGCGCGTCGACGAGGCCCTGGCCGCGCGCAGTCGATTGACCCGCGACACCGCCGAGACCGATCTTTTCCGCCTGGTCCACGCCGAAGCCGACGGGTTCCCCGGGCTGCAGATCGACCGCGTCGGACCGCTGCTTCGGGCGACCTTAACCGGCGCGACGGCGCTCGGATTCAGGGACCGCGTCTATCAGAATATCCTCGACTTTAACCCCGAGATCATGATCCTCGAGGTGGAGCATTTCGAGGATATCCGCGCCGAGAAGACGCCTGGCCCGGGCGACCGCCTGGCGCGCGTCATCGAGCGCGGCGCCAACTACGCCCGCGAAGGCGAGCGCGTGGTGGGTCTGGAGGACGGCCTGAAATATTGGTGCGAGCCCTGGGAAGGCATCGACGTCGGGTTCTTCGCTGACCAGCGCGAGAATCGACGCAAGATGCGAAAGATCGCCAAATCCGGCCAGCGCTGGCTCAACCTCTTCTGCCACACCGGCGCGTTCAGCGTGGCGCTGACAGCTCTTGGCTGCGAGGTCGTCAGCGTCGACCTCTCCAAGCGCTACCTGGAGTGGTTGGAAGATAACCTTCGGCTCAATCATATCTCCGGCAAGCTCAATTATTCGGTGGCCGACGACGCCCGCGCGTATTTGAGCGGCGAGGCCAAACGCCGCGACGAGCAATTCGACGGCATCATCGTCGACCCGCCCACCGCCGCGGCGGGGAGTTCGGGTTTCTGGTCGGTCAAGAAAGACTACGAAGACCTGCTCGTCGAGTGCTTTAAGCGCCTGGCCAAGGGCGGGGTGCTCCTGGTGTGCCGCAATGAGAAACGCCCGAGCGACAGCCTCACCAAATTGGTGCGACGCGCGGCCAACCGCGCGAACCGAAAGATAAGCAGCGTCGAGAACGCGCCGCCTGCGTCGGACTATCCGCGCATGAAGGGCTTCCCGGAGGGCGATTCCTTCGAAGGTTTGTGGATTCGCACCGCCGGCTAATTATCCTTTGTTTTGAATGCGTTAGGGCGACGTGCGTAGTTTCGGGAACACCGCAGCGTTGACAGACGTTAAGCGGCGTGGAACTTGAGCGTCGTCCGGTATTTTACTGCCGCCGATATTTACGGCGCGCAGCTATTCAGATGGGAATGAAGAAGATGACGAAGAAGTCAGATGAAACGAGCGACGTTGCGCCGGCACCCGAGGTGCTCGGCGGACGCTCGCGCCAGTTGATTCGCCAGTCGTTGACCCAGCGTTTCTCGGCGTTCTTAAAGCCGGGCGAAAAGCTCGATATCGAGGCGGAGCACTCCGACGAATATATCTGGGCGCGCATTCGCCTGAGCCGGGTGGACGAGTCCTTTCAGCTCGACGTGGAGGCCAGCATTTTGGCGGCCGACCAGACCGCCGGCGGCCCCTGGGACGCGACGCGTTATTTGGAATTGGGCATTGAGTTCCTAAAATTACAACTCTACGAGTTCTTCCGCCAGGACCGCGACGAGCGCTTTCATATTGACTGGCGCCTCTATCCGGTGGAAGCGGTGCATATTCGCTTCCGCGGGCTGATCACGATGCCGAGCGTGGAGCGCGAGGCGGATGCGTTCTTGAAGGCGTCCGGTGAGGGTGACGAGGCCGGTATGACGGCAGACGAGCTGCTGGGGCACGACCCGACTCAATTGGATTGAGCGCCACCTGGCCGCGTTGACACGGTTTAGACGGCCCAAGCGAGACCTATTTTGAGCGAAGCATCACCACAACTTGGGAGCCCGAGCACCGGTGTCATCACCGTGTTCTATATTGTGCTGACCGGGGCGGCGCTGCTGCTCGCCCATTGGTTTGGCGGGTTGGATGTCTTCGTCTGGCATAACGCGAACGATACGCCGTTTCATCTCGACGCGGCGTTGGGCGCGCTGGTTGGGGTGGTCTTTGTCGGCGTGAGCAGCTTGCTAGACCGCTATACCGAGTGGTCGCGCGAGCTTGGCCGCGAGTTCGGTCGAACCCTGGGCCAGGTGAGCATGAGCCAGGCATTTGTCTTCGCGCTGGCCAGCGGCATCGGCGAAGAGGTCTTCTTCCGCGGATTTTTGCAGCAACTCTTCTCCGGGCTGCTCTTTGACGGGCCCTGGGCAGACTGGTCGGGGCTTATTTTCGCCAGCCTTATCTTCGGCATGCTCCATATTGGGCCGAACCTCAAGAAGATCTGGCCGTGGACGATCATGGCCGTTATTCTTGGGGGGGTCTTTGGCGCAATGTACCTCTATACTGGCAATGTGCTGGCGCCCATCGTCGCACATTTTACGATTAACTTCTTTAATCTTCAGTCCATCGGCCGCCAATACGGTCATCTCAAACAAGACGAGTCCGCGTAGTTTGGAATCCTTAACCATCATCACGACGATGCAGCCGTTTCTGGTCGGCTGGGTTATGAGTATCGCCTTCTTCTTGACGCTCTCCGTGGTCGCGGTGATCTCAAAAGGACGCAGTTGGTACGAATTGGCGTGTCTATTTTTGCTCGCCTTTCTCTTCTTCTGCGCCGCCGGCGTGGTCTGCGTGCATCTCTTCTCCGACGTCAAAATGCTCGACTTCGAAGTCATTTCGTTGCGCGCTTCCTGAGCTAAAACTTGCGGGGATTCCTCAGGCGTCGCCGATAATCTCGGCTGAATTGCCGATCGCGCAGATCGACTCGATGGGGCATTGGGGGCAATGCTCCTCGCTTCGTTTGTGGATGCAACTTCCCGAGATGCCGAGGTGGCACAGCGCGAAGTCGTATTTAAGTGGGTCTTCAGGGTCCATTAATCGCAGGGACTCCGTAACCTCAAGCGCTGCTTTAAGGTCGATGCTATTTCGGTCGCTGAGCCCCAAATAGCGGCACATCCGGCTGGTGTGGGTATCCAGCGGCATAATCAGCTCGGCCGGCGAGAGGCTCTCCCACAGCCCAAGATCGATCCCGTCCGGGCCGCGACCCATCCACCGAAAGAAGAGTAGAAGGCGCTTGCAGGTGCTCCCGTCGGCGGGGTCCGGCAGAAGATAGCGAAACCCACGGGTGAGGGCAGGGCGGCGGCGCCCGGCCCGCAGGCGCTGCACGAACGCGCTGGCCAACTCGACATGCGTCCCGCTTGCGGGCGCCTGATACGCGGCTTCGAGCGAGCCGAACTCCTCCTGGAGCGCGCTCATCGCGCAGATAAGGTCCAGCACATCGGCGCCCCTGCTCATCCGATACACAAAACCATCGAGCTGCGCCTTGAGCGCGTCGGCGCCGACGTCGTTCAGGGCGAGGCTTGGACGATCGCCGAGGATCTCCAGGACCGCCTTGATCGCCGGCTTTAAGAGCGTCACGCGTCCATAGGCAAGACAGCTCGACAGCAGCGCGACGAATTCTCGGTCGCGCGCATCGTCATAATCCCATGAAAACTCTACCGGATCGTGGCTGCGCCGCCCCACATAATCGCATTCTTCCAGGAGCTCTTCGAGGACCGGTTTAAGAATCTTGGCGCGTTTGGGGGTCAACATATTTGGCCTTTTTGAGCGGCGGAATCAACGGATCAGAAATTCGGGTTTGAAATTTTTTGACGCGGCGCGCCGGTGCATTATGGTGGGTGCTGTGATTGTCGCACGATGTAGGACAACCGGCGACAACCGCTTAATACCGACGACATTATAATCACCGATGTATAGAGAGAATTCCATGGCTGCGAAGAAGAAGTTGACGCTGTATTTCCCGGAAGAGTTGATCCAGAAGACCAAGCAAGAAGCACTGCGTCACGATCGTTCCATGAGCTGGATTATCGAGATGGCCTGGCGCATCGCCCAGGAGCAAATTGAGTCGATGCCCGGCGTCATGGATCTGCAGGACGGAAATTGGGAAGGCGCCGCCGAATAAGGCCGGCAGCACCCGGCCGGCGCGCGTGTTTATTTCGCGCGCACAATCGGGTACACCTATGGGCGCTAGGCGCCAGCCAATTTGGCCCGCGCTGGCGCGACTTCGGTCGCAGACCCCCTACGAAATTTTAAACCCCGGGCGAACCCCCAGTGCCCAAGTGAGAACTATGTCAGAGCCCAAAGAGATGACCGTCGAGCAGGTCAAAGAGCGAAGCGCCCGCTTCGTGCGGCGGCTGGGATATGTCGTCTTTATGGGCACCGGGTTGTTGATCTTCATCCCGATGATCGTGGCGGTCGCCTCGGGTATTAAGCATAACGAGATATGGGATCCCGAGACCGGTCACGCGGTGATGGGCGGGCGCCAGGAGATGGACTGCCCCGAGCAGGCGCGCCTCCTGGTCGAGGAGTCCGCGAAGTTGCCCAAATACAACGGCCATTGGGATGCGCGCTACCGCGAGTGGCTCCTTCGCTGCAAAGATAAGAGCCCGGACGCTTACGATATGTTGCGCGCCAGCCGCGACTCGCTTCGCACGCGCGCGAAATAAGCGCCGCTCAGGGCGACGCCGGGATGACCATCTCGAATCGCCCGTCCTGCCAGCTCAACGCCTGCCCAAGCACCACCGTGCGACCATCAATCACAGTATAGGCTTCGACGCCGACCTCTCCGAGGCCGAGCAATTTTTCATTGCCCGCGGTTTCCTGGCGGCCAAAGAGCGACCCGAAGATGACCTGGGGCTCGGGGAGTTCGAAGATGATCTCTTCATCCTCGAGCAAATGCTCGGCGCTGAGGGTACGATGCATGCGCGGTTGGCCGCTATTCTGCGCGGGTATCGCTTCGACACTATAGTCGGCCGGCAGCAGCCAGACCTCGAAATAGCCGTCCTCATCGGTGGTCACCGAGAAGGTGCGGCGGTCCTCGGCATCTTCGAAGGCGTTGGGGTCGTGACCCGGGGTGGCGTTATTCTCGGCGCCATTGCCCGTCTCGGGGCGCGCGATGGGCTCGGAGGTGCGCCGGAACTCCAACGAGGCGTTGGCGATCGGTACGCCGTCTGCGCTGATAAGCCGCCCGAACTTCTTCTCTTTAAGCCCAAGCTCAAATGTCGGCAGCACGGATTCTTCGAGCGCACCGGTCATCGAAATCTGGGTGCGCGCAAAGGGGGAGTTCGCCGGCGGGACGACCTCGAGTGTGTAATTTCGAAGCTCTCGGTTCGACCAATCGGATGGGAAGACCGCCAACTCCGCGATCCCCTTCGGGCTGACCGGATATTTATGCGAGAACTCGCCATTTCCCAGCTCACCGTGCACCAGAACCATCGTTCCTTGCAGCGAGAACTCGTCCTCAAAGCCGTTGAGGCTGGTCAATTGGACCGCGAACTCAATGGGCTCGGAGGGATAGGCGCCCAGGCTAAGTTGGCCGAGGTTGCACGCCGAGGCGGTCGTGCCATCGGCCAACTCGCAGTCCGTGGGACCGGCGACGAACGCCTGAGTGAGCTCGGTCGACGGGAGCATGCTATCGGAGGTCGCCGGGACCACGAAGATGTCGTAGCTTCCCGTATTTGGCTCAACTTTTAGGGTGAAATACCCGCTGGCGTCGGTCGTGGCGACGGTGCTGCTATACTCGCCGCTGCTCGAGCGGGCGTAGACCCGCGCGTTTGGCACCGCGCGACCGGGGACGGACTGCCCGCTGGGCAGGGTGACATCGCGGGCAAGCGTGCCCGTAACCTCGAGGTATTCGGAGGGGGCGGGCAGGGTGCGCAATAAGATCGTGTTATTGGTGAATTTCTGCGCCGCCCAGGTCTTCTTGGGCAGCGCCTCGCGGTCGTTGGGCACGAAGGTCATCGAGTATTCGCCCGGGTTAAGTCGCGCGTGGAAGGTCCCATAATCGACATGGGTCTCGCGGATAAAGAGCGAGCTGCGCGCGTCAACGGGGCGAAAGATCAGGGTGCCCGCCGGGCCGCTGAGCGACGAGCCAGCGTAGCGTATGCCGCCGGGATGCTCCTCGGTTTCGGTGTCACCGCTGCGCACCGAGAGCGCCGGACGCAGCAAAAAGTCGGTGGGCTGGTCGGGCTGCACGTGCACAAATTCGTGGTATTGCGGCAGGTAATCGGAGTTTCCCGGCGGGATAAATCGGAAGTTCAGGGTCGCCGGAGTGCTATCGGAATTTGAGCATAGGTTCGCCCGGCAGACCTGGTCGAGGGGGCACTCGGTGCTGGACTCACACCCCCCCGACGCCATGTCCATCGCGTTGGCGTCCTGGTCGGCGGCGCACCCGCCGAAGAGCGCCCCCGTCAGCAAGAGGGCGCCCAGCCAGGCGAGGCGTCCCTTGCGCTTGTGCGCGCTAATTTTTTGAGCGTTATTCATAATCGAAACCTGCAATATCCAAAGCACTGGCGCGCAACCGAACATAAAGACGTCAGAAATCCGTGTCGCAAATGCCCGCTTCGTATTTAAGGGTCCATGAATAAGCCACCATAATGGAGCCCTCGACAGCGACAATATCCTCGGGATTCGGCGAGATGGCGAAGAAGCCGCGGTCGGAAACATAGAGGGTGATGACCTCGGTGCCCGGGATTGTGACATCACCGGTGCACGGGTTGACCGACAGCTTTACGGTGCCAAAATAATACTCATCGCCGCGCTTTCCGTTGAGCGGAGCGCTGGCGACCGTGGGGTCGCCGCGCTCGTCACTGAGGAATAGATACCGTAATTCCCGATGGTCATTGCCATCATATAGCGCGGCGCTGAGGTCGATTTCATCGATAAAATTCTCGCGTGTGACCTCAATCACCGGGGTTTTTTCGTACGGGGGCAGGGGCGCGATTCGCGGCGAGAAATCAGGTTCGTCGCGGGGTTCAATGTCCGGGGACATGACGCATCCTGCCTGCATCACTACGGCGAGGCCGAGCCCGAGTAGAATGCCCGGAAGTCGTCCTCGGGTTAGACAATATTGCACGAACTGTGCCATCTGCTCTCAATGCGTGGGATAGCGCGAATGCCGGGGCCCTGGCGGCCCAGATCAGGGTGTTCTGCGACAACCATGTCGCGGGTGCGCGGCGAAACTGACAAAAAGATCCATATGGGGCGCGCGGCGCCGGGCTCAGGACTCCGCGTCGTTCTTCTCGAGGTAGCGGAAGACCGTGCGCGGGTCGATGCCCAGGTCGCGGGCCGTCTGGGTGCGGTTGCCGTCATTCTGCTGCAGAATCTCGTTAATATATCGCAGCGCGAAGCGCTCCTTGGCGTCAGCCAGGGGCATCACCGGCTCCAATATCTCGGGCGGCAAGCCAAGGTCTTTGGGCGATAGGATCGCGTTATCGGCCAGCACCAGCGCCTTCTTGAGGTGGTTCTCGAGCTGGCGGATATTGCCGGGCCAGGCGTATTTGCGCAGCGCCTGAATCGACTCTTTGCTCAGCTCTTTATGCGGCAAGCCAAGCTCCTCGGCCAGCTCATTGAGCAGGAATTTGGCGATGAGCACGACGTCATTTCCACGCTCTTTTAGCGCCGGCAACTCAAGCATCAGCACGTTGAGGCGGTAGTAGAGGTCTTCGCGGAAGTCGCCGTTCTCCACGGCCTTTTCGAGGTTGCGGTTGGTCGCGGCGACCACGCGGATGTCGACCTTCTCGGGGGCGGTGGCGCCGACCTTTGTGACGGTATGCTCCTGGAGCACGCGCAGCAATTTCACCTGAAGATTCACCGGCATCTCGCCGATCTCGTCGAGGAAAATCGTGCCGCCGTCGGCCGCCTGGAATTTCCCCTTGCGCGTCTCGCTCGCCCCGGTGAACGCGCCCTTGACGTGGCCGAAGAGCTCGCTCTCGAGCAGGGACTCGGGGATGGCGCCGCAGTTAAGCGTGACGAAGGGCCCCTTGGCCCGCGGCGAGCGCTGGTGAATCTCGTGAGCGATGAGCTCCTTGCCGGTGCCCGTCTCGCCGGTGACCAGGACGTTGACCGTGGTGGGGGCGACCTTCTCGACCGTGCGATAGATCTCGCGCATCGCGTCGCAGGCCCCGATGATGCGGCCAAAGCGCTTCTCAGAGAGGCGCTGATTGAGCAGCTTTTTGTCGTCCTGAAGCCCGCGCACCATGATGGCGTTGGCGACGATGAGGCTGGCCTGGGAGGCGAAGATGGTGAGCAGGTCCAGGTGGCGTTGCTCGAAGAGGTTTCGGAAGTTCTCGTTGCCCACATAGATCAGCCCGAGCAATTGCCCGCGGTCCAAAAGCGGCACGCACATCACGCTGGACAGGTTCAGGTTGATGACCGAGCGCGAGCTGTTGAACTCGGCGTGGGTCAGCGCGTCGCTGACGATCAGCGGCTCCCGGGTGTCGATGACCTTGCCGATGATGGAGTCTGAGACCTGGGCGACCGCGTCTTCGATATTCTGGCGGTCGATATTTCGGGCGACCTTGATCTGGAAGGTCTCGTCTTCGACCAGGATCAAAAAGCCCTTGTCGGCTGCGGTGATCGAGACCACCGCGTCGAGCAGATTCTCCAGCAGGGTGGGCAACTCGTAGTCGGAGAGCAGCTTCTGCGAGAAGAGGTGCAATTTGCGGTAGCCCTCGATCTCGTCGTGGGCCAACTCGCCGGCGGCGTCGCTGGGCGCCGGGGTCTTCTGGATGCCCGAGGGGCTGGTCTGGCTGGGCGGTTGGCTGCTCGCCTCGACCGGGCCGAACATCGAGAACGCCAGGTCTACGCCGCCGATCTGAACTTCGTCGCCGTGGGCCAGGCGCGCCTTCTTTTTTTTGCGCCCGTTGACCCGAATCTCGCAGCCGCGCGCGACCGCCTGGATCTCGAACCCGTCGCCCACTAGCTGGATCAGCGCGTGGTTCGACTCGACCTCCGGGGTGTCCAGCACCAGGTCATTGCCGCGCCCGGAGCCGATGGACGTGAGGACCTTTCGCAACACAAAGGTGCCGCCGGCGAAACTATCGGATGAGGTAATATTGAGTATAGGCATGAGGCGTGATTCCCTCGATCGAATCGGGTCTAAATGAGCTCTGGCGAGCTGCGTCGGGATTTTAGATGACGTCAGCGCGCCTTAACGCGGCCAACCTACCACGCAAAGCCAATGCCATTCCATCCTATCTTTAATTCAGCCCCCTCGGCGCCATTTGCGCCGCTGGATAGCTCGGGCGGCGGGGCGTCGAGCGTGCGAATGCGCACCTGATAGGGCTTATAATCGACCAGCGCGTCGATGACCGACCAGGCGTAGAGCCCGACGAACGCAGCCAGCCCGACATATTGCATCCGCTGCCAATTGCGCGCCTGCTCGGCGGAGTTGCCGCGGCCGGCTTCGTATTTTCCGTCGATATCGCTTCGCAGATCTTCGACGCGCCAATAACTGCCGATATTGAGCGCCAGCGAGAGCACCTGCGCGCTGGCAAAGAGGGTGCCCTGGACGGGCTCGTCATTTTGCATCTGCCCAAGCCCGAAGGGCAGGAAGTTCACGGCATAGCTAAAGCGGTCGACCTCTCGCTCGATATAGACCGTCTCAAGGCCCTGAGAATCCGGGGAGGAGTCCTCGCGCAGCTTGGCGCGCAGCGCGTCCAACTCGGCGCTGTGCTCGACCTGGACCGTCTCGAAGAGCTCGACCACGCTGGCCGGATAGATCATCGGGTTGAGCGTATAAAACGGGTCGCCGCGCAGGAGCTCCAAAAGCTGAAGGGACGCGGCGTCGAGCAACTCCTTTCGGGGCCCGGCGCCGGTGACCTGCTGGGCCTCGAAATACAGCCCCACGGCCAACAAGATACGCGCCTGGTTGGCCTGTTCGGCGCGGTCAAATTGGCTATTGGGCGTCAGCGTGGGTTCGAGAAGAGGGCGAAGGAGGGGGTATTCGCCGTCGCGAAACGCCTTCTCGGCGCGGGCGAGTCGCTGTTCGGGCAGCGGCGGGAAGTTGTATTTCACCTTCGGAGTCGCCGCCTTTATTGCCTGCTCCTGCGCGCCGATTCGCGCGTTTTGCACGCCAAGGCGCGCGGCAACGATTGCCGCGTCAGGCGAGGATGCCGGGCCCGATGATGGATCGGGGGATTGAGCCCGCAGCGGCGTCGCGGCCAGAGAACTCAGGCCGACCACCAGGGCTTGGCAAAGGAGAAGGCGTCGATACATCGAACACTTATGGAAAATTCACTTTAATTACGCGCGTATTGCCCGGCTCAACCTCGATTTCGCGCGTCTGAACGCGCTGCAGATTTGCCGAGTCCTTGATGCGAAGATTGAGCGTCTTGGGCGCATAGAATTTGCCGCGCTCAAAAGGCACCCGAATGCTGCTATGGGTGCCGTTGGAGCGGGGGTTGGGCTCTGAATCAACATAAACGAGTACGTTTTTGTTGGACTCAACCCGGATATGCGCATCTTGCCAATCAAGCACGACTGGAATCTTATCGTTTTTGTCTGCATTTACCACCATAAATCGACGGTAGGGTTTGCAGCCCGGGGCGCTGGCGCTCAGCAGGTGTTTGCCGGGGGTGAGCTCGACCGCGCCGAACTGCCAGGAGACCGGCTTTCCGTCGATCTCCAGGCGGGTGGGGGGCGGGAAGACCTTGAACTCAACCGGGGTTGTTTTGACCTGGGTTTTCTCCCCATCCGTCGCCTCGCCCGGGGTCGCGTCGCCGGACGTCGCCTCGCCTTGGAGCGGGAGCTGAACTCTTTCTTTGATGATGCGCGTGGGGGATTGCTTGACCTTCGAGATCTGGCGCATCGCCCGGGCATCTTGAAAGCGCTGAAGCGGTGTGCGGGTGACGGCGCGCGCCTGCGCCGCGACGCCGCGCGCAACTTCGCCGGCCTGAAGTCGCGGGAGCTCAAGGTAGGCGAAGGCATGCGCCTCGCGCACCCCGCGCTGGGCTGCGTTCTGGGCGAGCATCACCCGGGCGTTGGTCGTCGCGTCCTCGAGGGTTCGCTGCGTCAGGGCGGCGGCGGCCTCGCGCCGCTGGACACCATCCCAATAGGAATAGCCCGCCCACGCACCCCCGGCGACCAGGCAAAGCGCCACCGCGGCGGCGGCGCCAAGCCAGATGCGCCGGCCACGATGCAGATTTCGCAGGCACTCGCGCACCTCCTCATTGCCCGGGTCATAGGCCAGGACGCGATTAAAATACGAAATCGCCACCGCCGTGCTGCCGCGCTGGTTCGAGCGTTTCGCGCAGTCGATAAGCTTCGGGACGACCATCGCCGGGAAGTCAGCGCCGTATCTTTTGGGGCCGCTAAAATACGCGCTAAGCATGCTCTCATGATCTTCGAGGCCGACGGCGTGCACCGCGGCGAGCAGCTCAAGCTTGAGCGCATCGGCGCTTTGAAAGCGCTCGGCCGGGTCGGTGTGCAGGGTGCGCTCGATGATGCGCGCCAGGTCGTGGCTCAGCGTCGGCTCAACATCCTCGGGGCGCGCGTAGCGCGATTCCATCACGTTTCGCAGCACCTGCGGCGTGTTGTCGCCGCAAAACGGCAGCCGCCCGGTGCCCATCCAATAGAGGATGGTCCCCAGCGCGAAGATGTCCGCGCGCGCATCGACCTGTGCGCCGTCGATCATCTCGGGGGCCATATGCGCCGGGCTGCCGATCAGGCTGCCGGTGCGCGTCATCGTCTCGGCCCCGATGACATGCGCGATGCCGAAGTCCATCAACTTCACCGCGCCGGCGGTCGAAATCATGACGTTCTCGGGCTTGAGATCCCGGTGGATGACCCCTTGTTTATGCGCGTGAGACAGGGCGTTGCACAGCTGCGCGCCCAGCAGGCACACGATCTCGGAGGGCGGCGCGCCGTGATATTCGACGAATTGGCGAAGGTTCATCCCCTCGACATATTCCATCACGATATAGGAGCGCGGCTCCGAGGCGTCGGACACGTCGTACACGTCGAGGATATTTTCGTGGCGCAGCCGTGCGATCGCTTCAGCCTCGCGGCGGAAACGCTTGCGATTCTCGGGCTTATTGGCCAGATGCGAGTGCAGTAATTTGACTGCCACCTGTCGGTTTAGCCCTGTATCTTGGGCAAGATACACCACCGACATGCCGCCCTGGCCGAGCTCCTCTAAAATATCATAGCGTGAAATCGTGGTGCCGATCATTATATATGCTCAGAAAACCCCTCGATGATAGCGTCACTGGCCTGGATGCGATGTGCATCCCGACTTCCAAATTTGAGATCGCGAGCTTAGCCCAACGCCGGGGTGGCGACAACCGGGTCATTGGGAATGCCGGGGAAACTTGGGGAAAAGAACAGCGGGGGCGCGCCAGCCGGGGCGCGCCGATTATCCCGCGACCCCTATTGGCACAGCGCCTCAAGCGCGGACGCATCGACCCCGAGGGTCTGGGGGGGCAGCGCGCTGGCGTCGTCGGCGGCGCGGAGTAACTTCGCTGCGGTCAGCGCGCGGGCGCTTTCGGGGGTTTTGGGGCGCTTCTGCGCCTTGAAAATCGCCACGATTTGCTCAGCCTGACCTTGTTGCAGGGCGATGGACCAGTCGGCGGCGCTGAGCTTCTCGGGCGCGCTTAGCGAGACCGGAGCGCGCTTCGAGGTGCGTCGCGGCGTCGCTTCGGCGGCTGCGTTTTGCGCAGCGCGATAGCTCTCCAGATCGCTGCCGTAGATCGTCTGGGCCAGGAACGCGACGCGGCGCAGGCCCACCTGGTGGTTGATGCGCGCGAAGGCCGCGCGGGCGTCCAAAAGTGAATCGGCCGCCGGGGCAGGTTGGCCTTCGGCGAGGTAGCGCTGCGCGACCTGCATGGCTGCGATGGCCCGCTGCAGGCTGCGCGAGCTTGTCTCAAGGGCGAGGTCATCTTCCTCGGGTTCGCTCAGCGAGACCGCCAGGGCGACGATATCCGGGTGCAGATAACTCGCCAATTGATAGGGGAGCCCTTCGAGGCCGAAGCATGTGGGCGCGGCGTGGCTCGTCGGCGTCGCGCGGGTGAGCTCAAGCAGCGCTTCACGCGTCTTTTCGGGGAGGCCCGCGGGGAGCTGGGCGCTGGTTTCGAATTGGATATAGGCGTTGAGCAACCGCTGGCTGGCCGCGTATTTCTCGGAGTCATCGGCGGCGCAATTAACGGTCTTTGCAAGGTTTTTGGCGGCCACGTCCAGGTGCCCTGCGGTGGCGTTGGAGTAGGCGAGGGCGAGGTTAAATCGGGTGCACGCCGCGCCCGTTTTGTGCTGGGCGCTGAAGTCTGCGACCTGGCGCAACATCTGGGCGCGGGCCTCAGGCGTGCTGTGCTCGCTAAGCGCGGTGAGCAACGGGATCATCCGCCGGGCCATCGTCTCATCGTGGCCGAGCGATGCCTCAAGGCTTCGGGCAAAGTCCATTGGCGAGTGGCAGGCGGCCTCAAAGGCATCGCTGACCAGCCAATGCGTCGCGCCAAGGTGTGGCAATTGTGCGGGCGAGGCTTTGCGCGCATCGGGAGCCAGGCGCCGGGCGATGATATCGGCCCCTGGGATTTCGATGCAATTACCGTCCGATTTCACGGCGCCAGAGGCCGCAGCGATCAACGCATCGAAGCTGCGCGCCCGCGCGTCTTCGGGAGTAACCGGCATCAGCGCGGCGTGAATCGCGAGCTCTTCAGTTGCAGAAAATCCTTCAAAATTATGGGCTTGGCTCTCGAACTCCGGTCGGAGTTCAGATTTTGAGACCTGCGCAAGATCGCGCAACAACGCGTTGAACAACACCTCGCTTGGAGCCGCGCGCAATGCGTCGAGGCGCGCGGCGAAGTTGCGTCCATAGACGTCGAGTTGGCAGACGCCCGCGTCGGCGCAAGGCTTACCGTCGGCGCGGGTCGCGACCGGTTGGGACAGCAGCCCCAGCCCGTCGAGCAACACCGCGTCGTGCTCTTTTTTAAGTTCGATTCTTAGCGACGGGCTCACGATCTGGTTGGCCGCCTGAATCCAGCGAACCAACCCAGCGTTGTCGAAATACGACAGCGCCCCGCGCACCGAACGGCCGCTTGTTTTTAAGGCGTCCGCGCGAATAACGCTCCAGGCCAGCCACAGCCGAATATCGCGATGATCCGGGTTCTCGGCGAGTTTGCTCAGCCGACTGACATCGTCGGAATATGCGCGCGCGTCGCCCAACGCCGCGTCGACCCAGGTGCGCCCGAGCACAAACTGGGGGTTATTGTCGAGATGCCACGCGCCGCTGGCCGCCTGAAGTCCGCTTCGAAGCGCCGCTTCGGGGCGGCCGGCGGCGGCGAAGACCTGCATAAACTTCAGCCCGAGCGCGCCTGCTTCACTGGCCTTTGGCGCGGCTCGGAGCGCCTCTTGAAGATAGAAGTCGGCGATAAATGTAGAGCCGGTCGCCAGCGCCGCGCCCATTAAGATCGTCGCGCGTTGGAGCTCTTCGGGGGCTCCCTTCAGCGCGATGGGCTCCATCGCGCCGTAGGAGATGCCCTGGGCGGAGGTGTCGGCGACCGCCATGATGGGGCGATAGAGCGTGGGGATATCCACCCAAATGGTGTCGCCTTTGCAGCGCACGAGCACGTCGGCGCCGGTACGAATCGCCGCCATGCTCGTGTCGATAGCATCTTTGGGCGCGTTGATTTCGCTGGTGAAGACCTCAAGCGGCTGGAAGCTCTGCGACAGATCGATGCGCGGGCAATGCGCCTGCATCGCGACGCGCGCGTGCGGGATGATCGGGGTGTTTTGCGCGCGGCTTCGCAGGGGGCGGTGCGCCGGAATGGCGAGCCAGTGGTTTGAGTCGGCGGCGTCCGGGCTTCGGTGCATTACCGAGCGCTCACCGATAAGCACGCCGGCGCTTTGAATCGGCAGGGTGTCGCTCCAGGCGTCGAGCTCGGGCGTGACGATATTGCCAAGTGTGTCGGTGCGGAAGATGCGCCACTGCGTGCTGGGCGACGCCTCTTTTATGCAGCTCGCCGCGCCGACATCCCCGGTGCCCCGGCACAGACCCCATTGTCGAAAGGTCGGGTCGTTATTGATCGGGACGAACTCACCGCGCAGCTCGGTGCCGGTGATGGGCTGGCTGTCCAGGCGCTGCAAGAGGGCGCCCCAGGAGCGCACCAGCACGACGCTATAGACGTGCGCGGAGGCGTGGCGTTTTTGGGGTACGAAGCCGACCAGCTCCCCGGGCTTAAAGACGAAGTCCTTCTTCGCCGAAGCCTGGGGCAAAAATGCCCACAGGCCCTTGTCCACCAGTAACAGCTGCCCGGCGTCGAGCTTGTCGGTCCTGCCGTTAATCTTATAGGGGGCGATCAGCGCTTCGCTCTGCGTGGGTGCCTGGGACCAGGCGCAGCCCGCGGCGTTGAGCGCGCTCAACATCAGCACGAGCAGCGCCAAAGTCCGGGTCGCGGGGCATAATTTGGGCGGGCGGGAGAACGAGCGCAGCAGTCGCTTCAGGTACATTGAATCCATGAATGCGTGACCGGGTCGGGTGAGGTCGGATCAGATAGGGACGGCGCGCCAGGCGCCTCGTTCGACGCTTATTTGGGCGATGAAAATGTCAAGCGGATGCGCGTGCGTCCCACAAGAAAGCAATCACCGTCGACCAGTTCGACCGCGTCGGCGATCCGAATAAATGTGCCGAAGTCGCTGTCGTGGTCGCGTAAATAATAGCGCTCCGATTCACAGTGAATGACCGCGTGAGTCGGGGAGAGGAAGGTGTCGTCGGGAAAGGTGAGGTCCGATTTTTGGGAGCCGATGCTATTATATTGCGCCAGCGGATAGACGCCGCCGATCTGGCCGCCTTCCAAATAGCGAATCAGTCGCGCCGGCGGGCCTGCCCAGGTGGCACCGGCCGCCAGGCTATCCCCATCTTTTTGACCGGCGGGGCGGTCCCATTTGTTGCGGAATTCGAAGCGTTGCTCGCCGATCGCGATCCGGTCGCCGTCTTCCAGCGGCAGATCGTCGGCGATCCGAAGATAGACCCCGTTTTTGCTGTTGAGATCTTGGAGGATGAGGGCGCCGTCGCGGCGAAAAAGTTGGACATGCCAGCGGGCGACGAAGCGGTCATCGAGCTCGAGGTCGCAATTCTCACGACCCACTAAATAGCGCGCGGAGTCCACCGGGTGGGTGGTCTCAATGGTGCCGCCCGGGGAGTGCACCGCCAGCACCGGGCGCGGCCCGGTCGGCTGCGCGCTGGGCTGCGCGGCGCTCGGGCGCACGACGGGTTGGCGATAATTGCCGGGTTGGCCGTGGGTGCGCGCGAGTAGATCTCGGGTCAGATCGAGCAATTCGCGTCGACTGTCCAGGCTTGAGATAACCCCGTCATCGGGCTGCGGCCCGAGCTCGAAAGGGTATGGGTTTGGCTCCGAGAGTGGCTCGAGCGTGCCGCCCAAGTCTTGGATATTTGAGTCAGATGATTTGGCCATGACCTGCGGACCAGAAACGTCGGTTGAGTTGGAATAGATGGACCGAATCGCACCTTCTACTAGGGACGTCACAGCGGGCGGGTTTGGCACCGGCTTTGGCGACGTCCTCGGTCGCCGATAAACGCGGCGTGAGCGCGCACAAAATCATAGCACGACGCAGGCGCAATGAACAATTCGAATGGGCCGGGCCCCTTTGGGCGCGCCGCGATATCGGCGAAACCCTCCACGGCTCAATCGGCGCCCAGCGCTTACCTGCGTCGCAGCGCTATGCTAGGCTTTTTATTGGACGCCGCGGTTTCGGGTGTTAAGGGCTTTTATCACTTATTTTAAGGGTATTCCCGAGGCTTTCGGTCAGGATAAAATTTCGCCGCGCGACTCGGTTTCGGCGGCGACGAAACCTCAATACAACAAAGTAGAATGATGAATAAAATTACAGACAATCTAAACGCCGCGCCAACGCGTGGTCTTCGCTATCTTCCCCTTTTGATTGCCAGCGTGGCCCTGGTGCTCGTGGCGGCGTGTGACAAGAGCGCCCCCGAGTCGCCCACTGCGCAGGCGCCGGTTAACTCAATCCCGACCAACCCGGGCGGGGCGGACGAGGACCTTAACGCGGACCGCTACGCGCTTGGAGCGCCGAAAGACGCGATCGCGGTCGGCCAGAAGAGCGAGGTCGCGCTGACCATTGAGGCGGCCGATGGGCTGAAGGTGAACGAGGAATTCCCCTGGTCGATCACATTTGAGGACACCGAGGGTATTGAGATCGCGCAAAAAGAGTTTAAGATGGACGAACTTAAACTCGAAAACCGCCTGGCATCGATCCCGGTGACGGTCTCGGCTTCGGCCCCCGGAAAACACACCGTCAACGCAGTGGGCAATTTCAGCGTTTGCAATGACACGCAATGCTACGTGATTCGAAACCAGAAGCTCGCCTTTAATATCGAGGCGGCGGCTGGCGAAGACGCGCCGGAGCCCGCAGCGAATTAACCTGGCCTGGCGGTGCGCGCGTGAGCGCGGCGCTTGAAATATGCGCACGGGGGTTCAGTTTTTGGTTGGCCCACGATGCGCACCTCGCGCCGAATCACGCGCTGAGATGAAGTATTTGACTGATATTGGTCGCGCCATTTTAATTGATGGATGCTTGATCATCACATGACTCCTACGAGCGCCCCTCGGTATGAACGACGGTCATCAGATGCTTTCGGAACTCGCCTCAGATATTCGGGAAGACTACGCGCGCGGACAGCGCATCATGAGTTTTCCCGAGTTTCTCGAACTCTTCGCGGCCACGCCGCAGCGCCACGCGCGAAACGCGGTGCAATACCTGCGTGATTGCTTTCGGTACTACGGCACCGAAACCAAGCCCACGGTGTGGGGCGAGGTCGACCATTTTCGTCTGTTCGACGCCCCCTTTGATAAGGGGCGCGATCGCCTCGTCGGCCAGGAGCAGGCCCAACAGCGGGTCTTTCGCTTGCTCGATAATTTCGTGCGCCAGGGCGAGGTCAATAAGCTGCTGCTGCTCCACGGGCCCAACGGCAGCGCGAAGAGCACCTTCGTGAAGATGCTGATGCGCTCGATGGAAGCATACTCGCAGACCGAGGAGGGCGCGCTGTTTCGCTTCAATTGGATCTTCCCAAATGAGCGCCTGGCCAGCGGTTCGTCGATTGGATTTGGTGGGTTCACCGCGCGCGCAGTTGAGGACAGCGACCTTAACTCTTTTGCCTACCTGGAAGAGGAGGAGATCGACGCCAAGATCCCGGCGGATATGAAGGACCATCCCCTCCTGCTGATCCCATTGGAAGCGCGCCGCACGCTGCTCAAAAAACACCTGGGCAACGCCACCACCGCGGGCAGCAAGGCTTCGCGCAAACGCCATCAACCCGCGGAGCAAAGCGAGCCGCCCTTTGTGCTGAGTAAATATATTTATGATGGGGATTTAAGTCACACCAGCCGTCAGATTTTCGACGCCTTGATGGCCGCCTATCGCGGCGATATCGAGAAGGTCTTTAAGCATATCCAGGTCGAGCGCTTCTTCGTCAGCCAGCGCTATCGGGTCGGCGCGGTGAGCGTGGAGCCCGCGATGCGGGTGGACGCAAATCTTCGCCAGATCACCGTGGACCGCAGCCTGTCGGCGCTGCCGTCGAGCCTTCAAAACCAGACCATGTTCGAGCCCTTCGGCGACCTGGTGGACGCCAACCGCGGCCTGGTCGAATACGACGATATGCTCAAACGCCAGCCGGAGCTCAATAAATACCTGCTCGCGACCAGTGAGAAGGGCACGGTGTCGTTGGAGAATCGCATCCTGCACCTCGACCTGGTGCTGATGGCGACCGCCAATGAGGATTATCTCGACGCGTTCAAGCAGTCGCCGGACTATTCTTCCTTTAAGGGGCGTATCGAGCTGATTCGTCTGCCCTATTTGCTCGACTATAATATCGAGGAGCTCGTCTATGACGAGCAAATGGAGACCGTGGATTCCATCAAGCATGTGGCACCGCATACCACCTTTGTCGCCGCTCTGTGGGCGACGCTCACGCGGCTGAAGCGGCCCGACGCGGATAATTATGATGACGAGGTGCGCGAGGTTATCGCGGATCTCACGCCCCTGGAGAAGGCCGACCTCTACGCCCGCGGCAAGGTCCCGGAGGGCATCGGCGCGGAGGCTGCGCGCGCGCTTAAGCGGGTCATCCCGGACATGATGAGTGAGGGTGAGGGCTCCAGCGCCTATGAGGGACGCTTTGGGGCGAGCCCGCGCGAGATGAAGATGATCCTGCTCAACGCCAGCCAGAGTGAGCGGTATCCGTGCCTGTCGCCCCTGGCGGTGTTCGCAGAGCTTCGGGAGCTCATCAAAGACCCGTCGGTCTTTCGCTTCCTGCAGATGAAACCCGACGGCGACTATTGGCGCCACGACCACTTCATCCAAATCGCGACCGACCGGTATCTCGACCTGATCGACGCGGAGATTCGCGGGGCCATGGGCCTGGTTGAGGAGGCCCAATACGAGGAACTCTTCACGCGCTATATCGAGAATGTCAGTCAGTGGCTCAAGGGTGAAAAGGTCTACAATCGCATCACCGGGCGCAGCGAAGACCCCGATGAAGAGCTGATGCGCAACGTCGAGGAGATGATCGACATTGAGGAAGACGTCGATGACTTCCGCCACGGGCTTATCTCCTCGGTCGCCGCCTACTCTATCGACCACCCCGGCGAGCAGATTGATTTTCGGCGCACCTTCCCCGATTATTTCATCGCGCTGGAGCGTAAATTCTATAGTGAGCGCCAGCAGCAAATTCAAAAGGTCCAAGAGACACTGCTGCGTTATTTCGAGGACGACAAAAAGTCGCTCACCTCGGCTGAGATTTCGGCGGTCGAGACCACGCTCGCGAATCTGAAGGAGCGCTACGGTTATTGCGACCATTGTGCGCGCGAGGCGGTAGCCTTCTTGCTGACGACTCGTTATAACGACTAATGTAGAGCCTGACGGTTTTGTATTCTGATAATTGTACGGAGTAGTTGGAATGTTATCTGGCTTATTTTCACGTTGCTGGGTGCCGCTTTCGGTGTTTTTTCTATGTTTCGGCTTAACTTCGGTGGCTAACGCCGCCGATCGCTCGGGCAAAGAGGAAGCAGCACAATACGAGAAGATGCTCGCTCAGCACGAAGCAGGTCCAGGCGCCGCGGCGGCCGCAGAGGATATTGAGAAGGCCCACGAGTGGCTTTCCAACGCCAAAATTCTGCTCGCCAACGGCGACAAGGACGGCGCTGAAGTCCTGCTGCGACGCGTTGGTTTTGCGCTCGAACTTATCGACGCCTTGACCACTGTCGGCAGCCTTCAGGAGGCCGCCGATGACCAGGAAGCTGCCCATTATAAAGCCACCAATGAGCAGATTCCGGCCTTGAAGAAGGAAATCGAAGAGCTTAAGGGCAAAATGGCCACGCTAAAATCACAACTATAAAAGCTGCGCTGAAATTATGCGTCGGGATTTGTCGACCATAATTAATATATGTGGATTGGAGTCGAATTGATGTTGAAGCAAAATTCGCTGAGATTTTTAATTATTTCGATGCTCAGCTTAGGGTTGGGATTATCGCTGGTGAGCGGTTGCTCAACGCCGCCTAAACCCAAAGAGTTGACCGAGCTGGAGCGCATTCTTCAAGCCCCAGACGCCCTTGAAGTGCGGGATGCGCCGGGCACGGAGAAATACTACCGCGAGGCTCGCCAGTATCGGCGTGTGTCGCGCAAGGCCTACGAGGACAATGACGTCGAGCGCGCCAAAGAATACGCGCTGCTCGGAACGCTGCGTTACCGGACCGCCGCCGCCATTAAAAAGCAGTCCGAGGACAAGGCGCGCCTGGACGAAGCAAACGCGCTGGTCGCAGCGGTTAACCCCGAGATTCAAACCCTCAGCGAAGAGCGAAATAAGCTGGTCAAAGAGGTCGCGGCCCTGGAAATGCAGGTTGCTCGGGCGCGCAACGCGCGCGAACAGGCCAAGCGGATGCAGCAAGCCCAGTCGAATAACTCCTTTCAGCGAAATACCGCCGATAGCACCGGCGCGATGGCCGCGATTGGCTATAAATTCGACGCCGCCAACGAGGCGCGCGAGAAAGCGTTGACCGTGAAGGCCGATGAGTTCGCGATCGAAGAATTCAACGCCGCCACGACGCGATATAACGCCGCCGTCGTGCTGCGCTCCAAGGACTCGTCCTCTGCGCTCGAGGTCGGCAGGGCCGCCGATGAGGCGACCGCGCTCTACGGCAAGGCGTACGCCGTCGCCAAGCCGCTTCACGAAGAATCGATCGCTATGCAGAACCCCGACGCGCGCCGCGCTGCGATTCGCACCGACGCTCAGTCGACCTTCGGCGCCCCGTTCACCGTGGTCGAGCCGTTGGGCGTGCGCGTTGTGTTGGCGATGTCCTTCGACAAAGGCTCGTGGACGCTGAACGCCGACGGCCAGGTGCTCGCCGCCAGCGCGGCAAAGCTCGCCGATAAATATAAAGAGGCCGAGCTCATCATCGAGGGTTATACGCGCAAGGGCGACCCCACCGAGAACCTCGGCGTCTCCGCCTCGCGCGCGCGCACGGTTCGCAAAGTATTTACCGATGCTGGCGTCAAAGACAGTCGTATCACCACCAGCGGCCTCGGACAGGAGAATCCTCGCTTCGGCGATGATGCGTCCAAGAATGACCGTATCGAAGTCATTTTTCGCATCCCCTGAGCAAGTGATGGCGAACCTGAGTGGCCAGTAAACTGCTGCAAATCAATCGAGCCCCCTTGGATGTCGTTCGAACGTTGAGTTCGAGGGGCGCGAGGGGGCTCCTTTTTTTCGATTCCGGGTGCGCCGAATCTCATGATGCGAGCGGGGCGCCGCTGTGGTCGATTATCTGCTGCGAGCCCGACCGGATCTACACCGATCCGAGCGCCGCGCTCGCCCGCTTTGAGGTCGATCGACTGGACGCGTTACGAATGTCAGATGCCTCCGCTTCGCTGCCATTTTACGGCGGCCTAGCCGGCATGCTTGGCTTCGAATTCGCCTGGGCGCTCGACGACGTTCGCGCCGACGCGGCGCCGCGCCCCACGCCCGACTGTTGGGTCGGCGACTACCCGAGCGCGCTCGTCTATTCGCATCGCGACGCCTCCTGGTGGCTGACCGGCGACGCGCACTCTGCCGGGGCGCGTCTTTTGCGCGATGCTCTTGAGTATCCGGCCCATCACGACGCCCGCGACGCATCCCGCACGCTCCCATCCGGCATGTCGTCGGGCGCCGCTGACTCGAATTTTCGCCTCAATATCACCCCCGATGAATATGCCCGTCGGGTGCAAGTTGTCATCGACGCGATCTACGCTGGCGAGGCGTTCGAGGTGAATTATACCGAGCGCTTTCGGGCCTCCTGGTCATTGGGGGGCTGGGCGCTTTACGAGAAACTGCGCGCCACCAGCAGTGGCGCCTATTGCGCGTATTTGGACGCCGGTGACTTTCAATTGGCCTCGGTCAGCCCCGAGCAATTTATGTCGATTAAGGATGGGCGAATTTGTACGCGTCCCATCAAAGGCACCCGCGCCCGCGGTCAGACGCCCGAGGAGGACCGGCGCCTGGCAGAGGGCTTAAGCACGAGCCCAAAGGACCGCGCCGAGAATATTATGATCGTCGACCTGATGAGAAATGACCTCACCCGCGTGTGCAAACCGGGCAGTGTGGCGGCGTCTGAAGTGTGTGGATTATATAGCTTTTCGGGGGTGCATCACCTGGTGTCGACCGTGGTCGGCGAATTGGAAGATGGCGTTTCACCGGTGGCCGCCATGGTCGCCTGTTTTCCACCCGGGAGCATCACCGGCGCGCCCAAGCTGCGCGCCATCGAGCTTATTGCCGAAGTCGAAGAGGACGCCCGCGGCCCCTATACCGGCACGCTATTTTACGCCTCGGCGGGCGCCGGCCAGCTCGACAGCAGCGTCCTGATTCGCACTGCCGTGCTCTGCGACGACGAGGTCTTTTACGGCGCGGGCGGCGCCGTGGTCGCCGACTCAAACCCGCGCGACGAATACGAGGAAGCCTGCGTCAAAGCCCGGCCCATCGCGCACGCGCTGGGGGCGAAGTTCTCATGAGTCGAGAAGATTTCATCGCCGCCGATGACCGCGGCTATCTCTACGGAGACGCGCTCTTTGAGACCGTCCGTGTGCGCGAGGACGGCACCATTCGCTGGCTCGACGCGCATATCGAACGCCTTCAAAAATCGGGCGACGCCCTGGGGTTTGGCGAGGGCGCCATCGAAGCCGCGGTCGCCAAACTTCGCGGCTTGCCCAATCAAACACCGGGCATCTGGCGCGTCAGCGTGAGTCGTTCCGGCTCCGACGCCCACGGCCAAAGCATTCCCTTCGGCGGCAGCGGCGCCGTCACGCTGCGCTATCGTCCGTACCACGAACCCGTGCGCCCACACCTTACGATCGCCCCGGGCTTTTATCTTCCCGACGACCCCCTTGCCGTCCATAAAACCACGAGCTTTTTGCGCTTCGTCGAGGTCCGGCGCCGCGCGATGCGCCAGGGCTTTAACGACGCGATTATGACCTCGCCCGACGGCCTTGTCGGCGAGGCGAGCTGCGCCAATGTGATCGTCGTTCGGGAGGGCCGGGCGGTCACTCCACCGCTTCGTGGCATCCTGCCGGGCGTGACGCGCGCCGGCATTCTTGCGCAGTCCCAGGCATTCGGCCAAGCCGTCGATGTGCGCGAAATTGCGGTCGAAGAATTGCGCATGGCCGACGAAATCGTACTCCTCTCTGCCGGTGTCGGCGTCCTCGCCGCGGCCTCGTTGGAGGGGCGCGAGTTGGACAATACCTGGGCCCTCAGCGCGCAGGAGTGGCTGCCATGACGAAGTCCGTGTATCCCGAAGCCTCCCGAAATCGAATGGAGCGACTGACCTCGACGCGATGGTCCCACCAACGCGAAGGCGAAGTCGTCATTTTAGATTGTCGCGATTCCTTCGTGTATAACCTCGCGCATCGCTTTGAAGAGTTGGGCATCTCGGTGGTGGTGCACCGCAGCGACGCCGTCACCCTGGATGAGTTGATCGCCTGGAAACCCGCCGCGTTGGTCCTCTCACCGGGGCCGGGGCACCCCGACCAGGCCGGCATCAGCGTCGACGCGGTGCGCTATTTTTCGCCGAGGATTCCGCTGCTGGGGATTTGCCTGGGCCACCAGGCGATTGTGCGGGCCTTCGGCGGCCAGGTTGTCCCGAGCGGGGCGCCCATGCACGGAAAACCCAGCGCGGTCGCCCATGACGCGACCGGGCTCTTCGATGGGCTCGAAAGCCCGGTGCAGGCTGGGCGCTATCACTCATTGATGGCCTCTGAGCCGTTGCCGGCCGCGCTGCGCGTCTGCGCCCGCGCCGACGGCCTCGTGATGGCCATCGCCCACCGCGAGCACCCCACCTTCGGGCTGCAATTCCACCCCGAGAGCATCCTCACACCCTCCGGCTACACAATGCTGGCCAATTTTTTGAAGTGTTGTGATATTTCAAAATGACAAAGCCCGCGCAGGGCGCGGGCTTTGGTTTAGCGTGCTATTTCGGCGACTTTATCGCGTCAGCGGCTTATACTTGATGCGGTGCGGCTGCTTCGCATCTTCGCCGAGGCGAGCGCGACGGTCGCGCTCATAGTCCTGGTAGTTGCCCGCGAACCACTCGACATGCGAGTTGCCCTCAAACGCCAGGATATGCGTGGCGATGCGGTCGAGGAACCAGCGGTCATGGCTGATGACCACGGCGCAGCCGCCGAAGTCCTCAAGCGCGTACTCGAGCGCGCGAAGCGTCTCGACGTCGAGGTCGTTGGAAGGCTCGTCGAGGAGCAAAAGATTGCCGCCCTTGAGCAGCGTCTTGGCCAGGTAGACCCGGTTGCGCTCGCCGCCCGACAGCGTGCTGATCTTCTGCTGCTGGGTAGCGCCGCCGAAGCCGAACGCCCCGACATAGGCGCGCGAGTTGATGTCGCGGTCGCCGATGCGAAGAATCGTCTCACCGCCCGAGATATTCTCCCAGACGGTGCGGTCCATATCGAGGTCGCCGCGCATCTGATCGACGCTGGCGAGTTGGACGGTCTCACCGACGGTCAATGAGCCGCCGTCGGGCTGCTCGAGCTGCGAGATCATCTTGAACAGCGTCGACTTACCGGCGCCGTTGGGGCCGACCACGCCGACGATACCACCGCGCGGCAGGTCGAAGGTGAGGTCTTCGATAAGCATGCGCTCGCCGTAGCCCTTCTTGAGGTTCTCGGCGCGCACGACGACGTCGCCGATGCGCGGCGCCGGCGGGATCTGAATCATATGCTCGCGCTTGCTCGAGCGCTGCTGCAATGCGTCGTAGTCGGTGAGGCGCTGCTGCGAGCGCGACAGCCGCTCGTCATTGCTCAGGCGCGACCAGGCATATTCCTGCGACAGCGTTTGGTAGCGCAGGGTGTTTTGACGGTCGGACTCCTCCAGGGATTTGAGCTTTTGCTCAAGCCAGGAGGTGTAATTTCCCTCAAAAGGAAGTCCCTTGCCGCCCTCAAGCTCAAGGATCCACTCGGTGACGTTGTCGAGGAAATAACGGTCATGGGTGACGACCATGACGGTGCCCTCGTAGTCACGAAGCGCGCGCTCAAGCCAGGCGACCGTCTCAGCATCGAGGTGGTTGGTCGGCTCGTCCAAGAGCAGCAGGTCGGGCTTCGACAGCAGAAGGGCGCAAAGCGCGACGCGGCGGCGCTCGCCGCCGGAGAGGTGCTCCACGCTCGAGTCGCCCGGCGGCACGCGAAGGGCGTCCATCGCCACGTCCAGGGTGCGCTCAAGGTCCCAGCCGTTGACCGCGTCGATCTGCTCGAGCAATTTTGCCTGCTCCGCGATGAGCGCGTCCATCTCGTCGGGCTCGACGGTGGCAAATTTCGCCGACACTTCCTCGTAGCGATTGAGCACGTCGCGGATCTCGGCGACGCCTTTTTCGACGTTCTCACGGACGGTCAAATTCGGGTCGAGCTTGGGCTCCTGGGCCAGATACCCAACGCGGGCGTCCGGGTCCATCCAGGTCTCGCCGTTGAACTCGGTGTCCAGCCCGGCCATGATCTTGAGCAGCGTTGATTTACCACTGCCGTTGGGGCCGACCACGCCGATCTTGGCGCCAGGAAAGAAAGACAGCCAGATGCCGTCGAGAATCTTCTTCCCGTCCGGAGCGGTCTTTCTCAAGTTGGTCATCTGATAGATAAATTCTTTTGCCATATTCGTTATCCTCGTAGGAATAAGGTATGAATACTAAAATACAGAGGCTAATCTCGGGTGCATATGAATGCAACCGAGGGTTGGTGACAATTGGATAGTTGGGAGACGTTATGAATTGGAAAGCGCATATCTCGCTCGCCGCATCGATAGCACTGTTGGGAGCCGGTTGCACTGGTGAAATAAGCTCCGGTGGGCCAAATGTCTCGACCGATGATGGGGATACAGGCCAGAGCGCGATGCGCGATGTGGACTCGACGAATGCCGACGGATCTTCTGGCGGCGTCGCGTGCACCGTGCCTCCCTGCGCCGACAGCGGATATGTAGCCGATGTTGGCGGCGACGCTGAGATCCCCGAAGACGTCGACCAGGCGCCCGATACCGTGGATACGCCCGACGCCCAACAAGAACCCGACCCCGACACGGGCGCTGAGCCGGACACCTCTCCGGAGCCCAACCCCATCACGCCGACGGTGTCCATTCTAAGCCCAAACAACGGGGCGACCGTAGAAAATCCGGTGGACTTTTCGATCGCCGCCGAACACGTATCGACCGTTCAGATCAAGGTCGACGACTGGCCGCTGTCGGAGCCGTGGAATCCCACAAGTTCGACCACGCTGCGCTATACCTTCAACGGAACCGGCACCCCGCGCGAGGTCGTGCTCTACGGCTATGATGGCAGCGGCGCCGAGGTCGCGCGCGATACCATCTCCATCACCGTCGAAGACGACGCGCCGCCGCCCGGCATGGGCACCTCGATGGGGAGCTTTATCAATACCTATTATTATGTCGAAGATGAGAGCGATTTCAGCGGCCCGAAGACGGCCAAATTCTACGATAAAAATTGCAGCGTCATCGCCACGGTGCGCAGCGACTTCGCCTCACTCGCCTGCATCGAGGGCACCGCAAAGCTCAGCGACGGGCGCATGCTCAACTATTATAATGGCACTAATTGCGGCGGGGCGTGCAGCTTTACCTGGTCCGAGATGAGCAGCGCATTCCCCTGGGGCAAGGGCTCGCGGGGCAACGCGCTCGAGCCGCTTCGCTCCTGGGCGGTCGACACCAGCATCATCTCGTCGGGGAGCGTCCTTTATGTCGAAGAATGGGATGGCATGGCCATCCCGACCAGCGGCACGCTCGGCGGATATACCCACGATGGCTGCTTCCGCGCCGATGATGTCGGCGGCGGCATCAACGGTCGACACGTCGATATCTTCGCGGGCTCAAAGGGCATGTACCGCAAGCTTAACGCGCTCTTTCCGACGCGCACCTCCTTCACCGTCTATAAGAACTCGCCGCGGTGCGCGCACCTATAAAGCTGCACGCACCGCGTCCGGGGAGAGGCGGTCTTAAAAGACCTCAGCCAACGCGGCTTCTGCCTTCTCCAGCACCTCGTCGATAATCTCGGGGGTGTGCGCGGTCGACAGGAAGCCCGCCTCGAATTGGCTCGGGGCCAGATAGACGCCGCGCTTGAGCATAGCGTGGAAGAAATGGTTAAAGCGCTCGAGGTCGCAGCTCTTCACGTCCTCGTGGTTGCGGATCGGTCCGGGATGAAAGAAAAGCGTAAACATCGACCCGACGCGGTGCTGGCTGAGCGGGTAACCGTTGGCGTCGATGATCTTCTGGAAGCCGGCTTCGAGCTGGGCGCCGCGGGCTTCGAGCAGGTCGTAGGCCTCGGCGTCGAGCTGCTTGAGGGCAGCGATGCCCGCGGCGACCGCGACCGGGTTTCCGGAGAGGGTGCCTGCCTGGTAGATCGGCCCGTCCGGGGCGACCTGGCTCATCATCTCGTGGGTGCCGCCGTAGGCCGCCATGGGGAAGCCGCCGCCGATGACTTTGCCGAAGCAATACAGGTCGGGTTTGACGCCGTAGCGCTCGACCGCGCCGCCGCGCGCCACCCGAAACCCGGTCATCACCTCGTCGATGATCAGCGCGACGTCCTTTTCGGTGCATAGCGCGCGCAGCTTTTTAAGGAAGTCGTCCTGGGGCGGGATGCAGCCGGTATTTCCGCAGACCGGCTCCAAGATAACCGCGGCGACCTGGTCGGGGTTTGCGTCGATAAGCGCGCGCACCGACTCGATATTATTGAATTGGGCGATCAAGGTGTCCTGCGCCGTGCCGCGCGTGACTCCCGGGGAGTTCGGCAGCCCGAGGGTCATCGCGCCCGAGCCTGCCGCGATGAGAAACGAGTCGGCGTGGCCGTGATAGCAGCCCGAGAATTTAATGATCTTCTCGCGCGACTTCACCCCACGGGCGACACGAATCGCCGACATGCAGGCCTCCGTGCCGCTGCTGACCATGCGAACGCGGTCGAGCCCGGGGACGCGCGCCACGATCATCTCGGCGATGTCGATCTCGGCGGCGGTCGGCGCCCCAAAGGACGAGCCCATCGCCACGGCGTGTTGGGCGGCGGCGACGATCTCGGGGTTCGCGTGGCCAAGAATCGCCGGGCCCCAACTCAGCACGAAGTCGATATATTTATTATTGTCCTCGTCGAAGATATACGCCCCCTCGGCCCGCTTGATAAACGGCGGGGTGCCGCCGACGCCCTTAAACGCGCGGACCGGCGAGTTAACGCCGCCGGGGATGGTCTTTTGGGCTCTCTCAAGCAGTGCTTGGCTCTTATCTAACATGGGAGTTCCTATGTCTTGCTGTGGATGAAGTCGATCTTTTCTACGGTTGCGCGGCGCTATTAAGTGCGCGCAACCGGGACGGTCGGGCGCGCGTCATGGAAGCCGCCGTCGACGAAGGTCTTAACGAATTTCTCCAGGGTATCAATCCAGCGCGGGTGCTCATTTAGGCACGGGACCAGGCGATAATCCTCGCCGCCGGCGGCCAGAAAATCCTCTTTGCCGCGCATGCCCAATTCCTCGATGGTCTCCAGGCAATCGGAGACAAACGCCGGCGAGATAACGACGAGCTTTTTGACGCCTTCGCCCGGGTAGTCTTCGATCGCCTTGTCGGTATAGGGCATCAGCCAGGGGTCGCGCCCCAGGCGCGATTGGAAGGCGAGGTCCCACTTCTCGGGGGGAATGCCGGCCTTCTCGGTGAAGGCCCAGGTGGTCGCGTGCACCTGTCGGCGATAGCAGGTCGCGTGCGCCGGGCTTGCCTTCTGGCAGCAGTCTTCGCTCTGCAGGCAATGACAGCCCGAGGCGTCGCTCTTGCGAAGATGGCGCTCCGGAATCCCATGATAGCTAAAGAGGATCTTGTCGTAATCCTCCTCGAGATAGGGCTTGGCAACCTCAACCATCGCTTCAATATAATCCGGGTCGTCAAAAAACGGCGGCTGAAATGTCAGCGACATATCCAGGCCCAAATCCCGCGCCTCATCTTTGACCTTCGCCACCGCGGTCTCGTAGCTCGACATCGCATAATGCGGATACAGCGGAACCACGAAAAGATCCTCGACGCCCAGGCCCGCCAACTTCTGCAGGGCGCTTCGGGTCGACGGGTTCTGGTAACGCATGCCAACGACGACCGGCAAATCCTGGTCGAAGTTGGCCCCGATGCGCTCGCGCAGCAAGGTCGCGACCTTCTCGGTGATGATGATCAGCGGCGAACCCTCGTCGGTCCAGATCTGCTCATAGGCGTGGGCCGACTCTTTGGGGCGCGTCGGCAAGATCGCCAAATTCACCACCGCGTGGCGAATCGGTGCGGGGTTATCGAGCACGCGCGGGTCGGTCAGAAATTCGTGCAAATAACGACGCACGTCGCCGACGTCGGTCGAGTCCGGGGAGCCGAGGTTGATCAGCAAGACGCCTTGTTTGCGAGGGGATGCGTTGCGGGTCATGGGTGGGTTCCGAGGGGTTTGGGTCGGTTGATGGCCAGACCAAGATGGTCTGGCTCCGGTATTGTTTCGTCGCCAAATCAGGAGCCAGACCTTCAAGGTCTGGCAAGTTCGGCAGACACGAATCGCCACTATTGTGTTGATGGCCAGACCAAGATGGTCTGGCTCCGGTATTGTTTCGTCGCCAAATCAGGAGCCGACCTTCAAGGTCTGGCAAGTTCGGCAGACACGAATCGCCACTATGTGTGTTGCATGCCAGACCAAGATGGTCTGGCTCCGGTATTGTTTCGTCGCCAAATCAGGAGCCGACCTTCAAGGTCTGGCAAGTTCGGCAGACACGAATCGCCACTATTGTGTTGATGGCCAGACCAAGATGGTCTGGCTCCGGTATTGTTTCGTCGCCAAATCAGGAGCCGACCTTCAAGGTCTGGCAAGTTCGGCAGACACGAATCGTCACTATGTGTGTTGCATGCCAGACCAAGATGGTCTGGCTCCGGTATTGTTTCGTCGTCAAATCAGGAGCCGACCTTCAAGGTCTGGCAAGTTCGGCAGACACGAATCGCCACTATTGTGTTGATGGCCAGACCAAGATGGTCTGGCTCCGGTATTGTTTCGTCGCCAAATCAGGAGCCGACCTTCAAGGTCTGGCAAGTTCGGCAGACACGAATCGTCACTATGTGTGTTGCATGCCAGACCAAGATGGTCTGGCTCCGGTATTGTTTCGTCGTCAAATCAGGAGCCGACCTTCAAGGTCTGGCAAGTTCGGCAGACACGAATCGCCACTATTGTGTTGATGGCCAGACCAAGATGGTCTGGCTCCGGTATTGTTTCGTCGCCAAATCAGGAGCCGACCTTCAAGGTCTGGCAAGTTCGGCAGACACGAGTCGCCACTATTGTGTTGCATGCCAGACCAAGATGGTCTGGCGAGCGTGATGCATGTAATAGTCAAAAACTGCCCAATCTTAAACAGGGAAACCGAACTATTATCGCCGTCTGATGCACTACTATGGCCGCCGCAGGGCACGAACACGCAATTAACGCGGCAATTCTGTCGAAAACAATAGGGAGCACTTCGTCAAACTTCTTCGACAGGATACGACAATGATAGATTATCTGAACTCAGTTTCGCGCCATCACGGCGAGTATTTACCTCATCTTGAGGTGAAATGCGGCACATATTTCGTGACAATTTGCCTTGATGGCGCAATCCCATCAAAGCTGCATCAGCGCCTTAAATTGGAGCGGAGTCGGCAACTCTTCGAATTGGAGCGCCAGAAACGCCTGACGCCTGAGGGTCGTGACGCCATCGAATGGGGGCATTTTTTAAAGGTTGACGCGCTATTGGACTCGCCGGCTTGTCAGCCTGTTCTTGGTCGAGACGATATCGCTCAGGTGGTAGTCGATGCGCTCGAGTACTTTCATGGTGACCGTTATGTCCTGGATATGTGGGTGATAATGGGCACGCATATCCACGTGATTTTCCAACTGTGTGCCGAGAATTTGCTGCAGAAGGTTTTGCATTCGTGGAAGTCGTTTACTGCGAATGAGATCAATTCATTGTTGGGTCGTGCGGGGCGATTTTGGCAACGGGACTATTTTGACCGATCCATTCGATGCGATGAGCAACTCGCGGCGATTCGTGAATATGTGTGGGCGAATCCGGAAGCCGCCGGGTTACGAGATTGGAAGTGGCGCAGGCAGTATTGATTTGTTTGGTAGCCATCGTTGGAGCCAGAGCATTTTGTACTGGTAGGGAGAGCAATATTTATTTGCCAGACCAAGATGGTCTGGCTCCGGAGGGGAGGGAGTTTGCATGCCAGACCAAGATGGTCTGGCTCCGGAGGGGAGGGAGTTTGCATGCCAGACCAAGATGGTCTGGCTCCGGAGGGGAGGGAGTTTGCATGCCAGACCAAGATGGTCTGGCTCCGGAGGGGAGGGAGTTTGCATGCCAGACCAAGATGGTCTGGCTCCGGAGGGGAGGGAGTTTGCATGCCAGACCAAGATGGTCTGGCTCCGGAGGGGAGGGAGTTTGCATGCCAGACCAAGATGGTCTGGCTCCGGAGGGGAGGGAGTTTGCATGCCAGACCAAGATGGTCTGGCTCCGGTATTGTTTCGTCGCGAAATCAGGAGTCAGACCTTCAAGGTCTGGCAAGTTCGGCGTATTTAATAGTCAAAGAGTGCCCGAAATAAAAAGCTCACGGCAATAACAACGCGATATCCCGGGCAAAATAGGTCAAAATAATATCGGCCCCGGCGCGCTTCATCGACAGCAGTGATTCCAGCGCGACCGCATCGCCGTCGACCCAGCCTTTTTCGGCGGCCGCTTTGACCATCGCGTATTCGCCCGACACGTTATAGGCGGCGACCGGCACGTCGAAGCGGTCGCGCACCTGGCGGACGATGTCGAGGTAGGCCAGGGCGGGTTTGACCATCAGGATGTCGGCGCCTTCTTCGAGGTCGAGGGCGGCCTCGACCATGGCTTCGCGGGCGTTGGCCGGGTCCATCTGGTAGGCGCGTCGGTCGCCGAATTGGGGGGCGGAGTCGACCGCGTCGCGGAAGGGGCCGTAGTAGGCGGAGGCGTATTTGACCGCGTAGCTCATCAGCGGCAGGTGCGCGAAATCCTGGGCGTCCAGGGCGCCGCGCATCGCGCCGATCATGCCGTCGATCATGCCGGACGGGGCGAGCATATCGGCGCCGGCCTGGGCGTGCGAGATGGCTTGTTTTTGAAGGTTCTCGAGCGTCGGGTCGTTGAGCAGGGCGCCGGTGTCGTCGACCACGCCGCAGTGGCCGTGGCTGGTGAATTCGCAGAAGCAGACATCGCTAATGACGTAGAATTCCGGGTAGTTGGCTTTGATATGGCCGATGGCGCGCTGAATGATGCCGTGGTCGTGCCAGGTGTCCGAGCCCACGGCGTCTTTGGCCGCCGGGATGCCGAATAACATGATGCGGGTGATGCCGCGCTCCAGAAGCGTCTCGAGCTCGGCGTCCACCCGGTCCAATGAGTATTGGAAGATGCCGGGCATCGACGCGATTTCGCGCGCGGTATTGTCGGCGGCCGTGATGAAAATCGGCATGATCAGGTCGTCGCGCCGAAGATGGTTCTCGCGCACCAGGGCGCGCAGGTTTTCGCCGCGGCGAAGTCGGCGGGGTCGGCGGATAAGCGGTGCGTTGAGAGCGGGTTTCGACATCTGGAAGTCCTTGTTTTTTTTAAGGCGTTTAGCTTGGTGCTTGAGTCGCTTTATCTAAATAGGTTTCGATGCGTTCGGCGATATCGTAGCCGGCGCCGATGCGGTCCGGGACCGCGATGCCGTCGCGGAAGCTGCCGCCGACGAACAGGCCGGCGTGGGTGGCTTCGATGGTGTTGAGCGTGGTCTCAAACGCGTCGTAGCCGACGTTATATTGCGGAATCGCCTCCCCCCAGAACCGGTGCTCGCGCAGGGTCGGCTCGCCGCGCACGCCCAGCAAATCATCGAGGTCGGCGAGCGTGCGTGCGTAAATTTCGTCGCTTGGCAAATGGGCGTATTCGGGGTTTCGCGCGCCGCCGACGAACGTCGTCAGTAAGACCTCACCGTCGGGCGCGCGGCCCGCAAAGAGGGTGCTCATAAAGAGGGTGCCGAGGATATGGCGTTGCTCCTGGCGCGGGACGAGCATGCCAAAGCCGTCGAGCGGGTGTTCGATATCCTCGCGGCGAAAGCCCAGCGAGACCACCGAAACCGCGGCATACTCGATGCCGCGAAGCGGCTCGAAGGGCGCCGCGGGGTCGGCGTTATGCAGCCGCACCGAAATATCCGCCAGCGCGTTCGCGGGAAGGGCGCAGAAGACCGCGTCGACGGTCTTTTGGCGGTCTTTGATCTTCGCGTCGGCGTCTTTTTCCTCAAAGCGTATCAGCCAGCGACCGTTCTCTTTTTTCTCAAGGGTGCGGACCTTACAATTGAGGCGAGGTGCCTTGCCTATTTCGCCCGAAAGGCGGTCGATGAGGACCTGAGAGCCTGCGTCGAAGTTAATAAGCCGGGTTGCTTTTTTGGGCGTGGCTTCGTCCCGCGATTGGCCTGGTTTTAAGAGGCATCGCAGGCGATTGGCGACGCGGGCCAGCCCGGCGCCGACCAGTGATCCGTGGGTCTGCTCAAGCTCGAAGAGTTTTGGGAACGCATGGCGCGCCGAGAGCTTGGTGGAGTCGCCCGCGAAGGTGCCCGCGACCATCGGGTCGACGGCGAATTCCAAGACCTCGGGGCCGAGCCGTCGAGTGATGAAGTCGGCCAGTGATTCTGAGTTGTCGCGCTCGCCGGGGCCCTTGGCGACGAAGGGTTCGGCCAGCAGGCGAAGTTTCGCCAGCGGCGACAAGATTGGGGAGTTGAGAAACGCGCCGAGGCTCGTGGGAAGGGCGTGTGGAAGGTGGTCGCGGACGACAAAGCGTTTCTTCGCCGCGGGGTTCGCCTCCACGACGCGCCCCTGGAGTCCCAGCTCGGCGATGAGGTCGGCCAGGCGTCCGCGCTCCAGCAGCGTATGCGGGCCGCCTTCGAGCAAAAACCCGTCTCGGCGCGCCGAGCTTATCTGGCCGCCGAGGGCCGGGCCGGCTTCGAAGAGGACGACCTCGAAGCCGGCTTTTTGGAGTCGATAGGCGGCGGTGAGACCCGTAATCCCGCCGCCTAATACCGCGATGCTTCCCCGATTCACTTCCTTCGCCATGAGCTCGCCGATGCTTCGATTTACTTAAAATTCGTGACCGTGTCGACCAGCTTCGCCACGTTCTCGGGGGATGCGTCGGGCTGTATGCCGTGGCCGAGGTTAAAGATATGCCCGGGCAGGCCGCGCATATCTTTGAGGATGCGCAGCGCCTCGCGCTCCACGACCTCCGGGTTTGTGTTGAGCACGGTCGGGTCGAGGTTGCCCTGCACGGCGATGCCGCTGGGGAGACTATTTTTAACCGTCGACAGGCGCCGGTTCCAATTCACCCCGAGGACGTTGGCCCCGGTCGTCGCGAGGATGTCGCCCAGGTGCGACATATCCTTGGAGAAGATGATGACGGGAACCTGGCCGGCGACGGAGTCGACCACGCGCTTCATCCAAAACGCCGACGCCTGGGTGAATGCGTCCGGGGCGAGCACGCCGCCCCAGCTGTCGAAGAGCTGGATGGCGTCGACGCCGGCGGCGATTTGCAGGCGCACATAGCGCACGACGGCCTGGGTGATTTTGCGCATCAGCCGGTCAAAGAGGACGCGGTCTTCGTAGAACATCTTTTTGGCGTGGGTGTAGGTTTTGGAGCTCTTGCCCTCGACCATATACGTCGCCAACGTCCAGGGGGAGCCGCTAAAACCGATCAGCGCGCGCTCACCGTTGAGCTCCTTTTTGACCAGGCGAAGCGATTCGCTCATATAGCTCAGGCGCGACTCGATGCCGTCGACGCTCAGCCGGTCCACGTCGGCCTGGGTGCGCACGGCGAAGTCCATCTCGATGCCGCCGCCCTCGGGGAATCCGTATTGCTGACCCATCGCCTCGGGGATGACCAGGATATCGGAGAAGATAATCGCCGCGTCCATCTTATAGCGGCGAATCGGCTGCATGGTGACCTCCAGCGCGAGCTCGGGGGCCTTCACGACTTCGTGGAACGTGTGTTTTTTGCGAAACTCCCGATATTCGGGTAGATGTCGCCCAGCCTGGCGCATCACCCAGATCGGCGGACGGTCTACAGGTTCGCAGCGGCAGGCTTTTAAGAATCGTTCGCGTGAGTTCATGCAGGGCCTCATCGATAGCGTCAAAGGAAAGGAATGGATTCCCCATTTAATCGGCTTCAACATGCCCGGATGCGTTCAAATTGCAAGGGGCATAGCGCATCTATTTGCGCCGATTTTTCGGGGTATCCCTGCCAGACTCTTGCGATGCGATGGGGGCTATGACAAAAGATGGCTCCGGGTCGAACAGTGCAGGCACCCTGGGATAGTAACCGATTTCAGACGCGCCTGGCGCATCACCTTGGCCCCCAACCAACCCAAACAACCACACACGACATACCGAAGTCAGAATTAGGGCGTAAATATGGAACTCTTAATGCAGGCGTTGGACTGGTTTTTACATATCGATGACAAGCTGGGCGAGGTCATCAATAACTACGGTATGTGGACCTATGCGATTCTATTTTTGATCATCTTCTGCGAGACCGGCCTGGTGGTCACGCCGTTTTTGCCGGGCGACTCGCTGCTCTTTGCCGCGGGCGCCCTGAGCGCGACCACGTCGATGAATCCGGTGATATTGTTCGTGCTATTGCTGGTCGCGGCGATCATCGGCGACAGCCTGAACTACGCGATTGGCAGCTATGTGGGCACGCGTATTTTCAAGGAGGACGCCAAGATTCTGAAGCTTTCGCACCTGCGGCGCACCGAAAAGTTCTACGAAAAATACGGCGGCAAGACGATCTTCCTGGCGCGTTTCGTGCCCATCGTGCGCACCTACGCGCCCTTCGTCGCCGGGGCCGCGAATATGCGCTATTCGTATTTCTTCTTTTATAATTGTGTCGGCGCCCTGGCCTGGGTTGGCGGGTTTATCTTCCTCGGTTATTTCTTCGGCAACCTTCCCGTCGTCAAAGAGAATTTCGGCATCGTGGTATTGGGCATTATCATCGTATCGGTGTTGCCGATTGTGTACGAGATCGGCATGGGCTGGTTGGAGAAGCGCAAGGCGCAGGCCGGTGGGGCCGAGTCGATTGAGTAGGCGCGCGCGCCAACTTTTGTCGGGGCAGTGAAACTAAAAACGCCGCGCCATCGAACGATGGCGCGGCGTTTTTTAATGTTGGCCCCTGAGCCGCGTTCGTCTTTCGTTAGTGGACCGTTTGTCCGCCCCAGCATTGCACGCTGTGTTCCTGCGAGTCGTCCGCCGCTATTGCGCAGGTGCGATCTCCTGCGGCCGTGATGGCTTTAAACAGCCCATCCGGGACGTGGTCTTGTTGATTATGCTGGTTGTCTCCCCAGCAGGTGATCGTCTGGTTCTCCAAGATCGCACACGCATGACGCTTTCCCGCAGCAACACTTATGACTCGACCGGAGGGAATCGTTGGATCTGAGGTTTGGTAAAAGTCGTCGGCGCCCCAGCAGCCCACCGTCGAGTTCAGTTCCTCAATTGCGCAAATGAAGTCGTTGCCCGCGCTGATCGCCTTAAATCGAAGATTCTCCATCGTGGGCGGTTGTAGGTCTGTCACCGACCCCCAGCAGCGGATATTGGCGCCGTCTCTCGTGATTCCACACGAATAGACGTTGCCGACGGCGACCGCTTTAAATGCCGTCATGGTCGTAGTGGGCGCTTGACCAAAGACGTCATTGCCCCAGCAAGTGATACGGGAGTTCTGTTGTCGAATGCCGCAGGCATGGGACTCGCCGACCGAGATCGATTTGAATCGGGTCCAAGTTGGAGGTGTATTGTGGTCGGTAATTGAGGTTTTTCCCCAGCAATCGACAATCGCGTTGTCATGTCTGATACCGCAGGTGCGCGTGCCGGCCGCGGAGATAAAGTCGTAGCCATCGTTGGGTTGGTTTGGGCCACGTTGACCGAAATCATCGCGTCCCGTGCACTGAAATTGGTTGCTTATAGGGTCTAGAATACAGAGGTGCCCATCGCCCATTGTGATCAGGTCAGAGGGCGTATTGCATGCGGTTGCGTTGGTGCGAATCGGAGCGCTCCCCGCTGGGCACGTCTCGCATTGACGTTGGCTTTCACTGGTTGGGAGTTCCTTGACAATTTCGTCGAACGCACAGTCGGTCCAAGGGGTGCACTCCGCCGCGTTTTCTTCAGCGGAATACGTACCCGCTGGGCAAGCCGAGCATACCCGCGCGGTCGTTGCGTCTCCTGCCTGCGCGACTTCTTCGCCGGGCGCACAGGTGACCTGCGTTCGGCACGGCGTGCTGGGATCCAAATCGTGGTCATAGGTCGCCCCCACAGCGCAATCGACGGGCTCGCTTTGCCCGCCCGCGCAATACGTGCCTGAGGAGCATACGGTGCAGTTTATCCCGTCTGCGCCGGCATACCCCGGGGCGCACCCTGAGGCGTCGGTGGAGACGTCGCGGCCGACATCCGCAACCTCTTGGGTGTCGGTTTCGGTGCGGGTATCCTCGGCGAATACGTCCGAGGTCTGCGCGTCTTTGTCGTCTTTCTGCTCGCCGCTAAATGCATCCGTGAGCGCGCAGCCTGAGAGCATGAATGCGCATAAGAGCAGGGTGTTTCGGGCTCGATAGGCGGTGACTTTAGGGGGCGACATAAGGGCAGGACTCGGGTTGAGGATAGATTAAAAATTGAGGTCCGGGACTCTTGTGCGTGGGTAAGTGGTCCAAGACATTCAGGGCGGCTGAGTTGATGGTGGCTGGGCCAGGCTTGCCGCGTGGAGAATCTCAAGCATCATCGCATTTCGGTCGGGCAGTTGCACCATCAGATCGACGGTGAGTCCGTGCCCCCTGAGCGCGTCGGCGGTGGTCGGGCCGATGGTGGCGAGCTTAAACCCGGCGAGGGTGGACGCGCTGAAGTGAGAGACGAAGGCATCGACGCCGCGCGGGCTGGTCAGCGCAACCCAGCGGATGGACCCCCGGGCGATGGTTTCGCCCAGGTCAGCGTGGTGCTCGGCGGTGGTCTGGTAGATCGGGATCTGATGAATCTGGGCGGCATCGTCCGGCGCAAATTGTCCGGGGGCGTCGCCCATCAAGCTGCGCGGTGACCCCTGAATGCCGAAGGCGACCAGGGGAAGTTCGGGCTTTCGGGCATGAAAGTGGGCGAGCATGCCGGTGAATTGCGGGTCTTCGGGGACGCGCGCGTGGACGCCAAATCGCTCGTGGAGCGACTCTGCGGTCTTCTCGCCGACAGCCCATGCCGTCTTTTCATGGAGCGCGAGGCCGTCGAGGACGCCGGAATCGGCCAGGTGGTCAACGGCGTTCGGGCTATAAAAGACGAGCGTTTTCGCTTGCTTAGCGAGGGCGCGTGCGCGCTGCCGATCGAAGTCGAGGGGCGCGGGCTTGAGCATCGGGCGGTGCACGATTGCAAGGCCCGGATGTTTAATCGTGGGGCTGCGTGTCCCGGTATAGAGCACCGTCAGCGGCGCATCGTCGGGGCAAATGTCGTCGGGGGCATCGGTGCACATCGCAGCTCCGTTGGCTTATCGCGGGCGCATGACGGCGCCGGCGCCTTGAGCGACGAGCGCGTCGGCCATCTCAAACGCCATCTTCTCGGGAGATGCGCCGCGTAATTTATGCTCGATGACGACTTTTGCGTCCGGGCTCGACGCCCAGGCGTGCAGTGACCAGGGCTCCTCGGTCGCGCTCGCGTCGAAGCAGCAATAGACCCCCAGCGGCACGGAGCAGCCGCCCTCAAGCCGGCGCATCACGATGCGCTCGGCTTCGACCGCGGCCAGGGTCTCCGGGTCAATAATCGGGTCCAGGAGGGCGCGTATCTCTTCGCGTCCCTCGCGCATCTCGACGCCAATCGCGCCCTGGCCAACCGCCGGCACATAGAGGCTGGGGTCGAGCTTGTGGCAATAAACACCCTCCGCCGCGAGGTCTAGCTCCAGTCGGTCCAGCGCGGCGCTGGCCATAATAATCGCGTCAAAATCGAATTCTTTGAGCTTGCGCAGCCGGGTGCCGATATTGCCGCGCAGCTCGCGGAACTCGAAGCCTGGGTGGCGTGCGCGAAGTTGCGCCCGGCGGCGAACGCTGCCGGTGGCGATGACCGCGTTCTCGGGCAAGTCGTCCAGGCTGCTCCACTTATAGCTCAGCAGGCTATCGGTAGGGTCGGCGCGCCGGGGCGAGCCGACATAGGCCATGCCCGCGGGCAATTCGGTGGGCAGGTCTTTGAGCGAGTGGATGGCGAAGTCGACCGCGTCGGCTGCCAGCGCCTGCTCAAGCTCGGCGGTGAATAATCCCTTGCCGCCAATCTCCGGGATGGGCTTGTCGAGGATCTGGTCGCCCAGGGTGTCCATGGTGATGATCTCGACTTCGAGCGCGGGGTGAGCCGCTTTGAGCAGGTCCGCGATGCGGTTGGTCTGCCAGAGGGCGAGGCGAGATTTTCGCGAACCGAGACTAATTTTCATCGGGCTGCTCCTCGAAATCCTGAAGTTTATAAAGCGAGCGCAAGACGCGTAAGTCTTCGGTTTTGAACGTCTTTTCTTGGACCGAAGAGCGCAGGTACATAATTGGATGGTGCAGCAATTTCTTGACGAGCCCGCGGGAGAAGTCTTCGAGCATCACGCGCTCGGTCTCGCTCATCTGGCCGCCGTGGCGCTCGAGTTCCTGCTCGCGAATCGCGTCGAAATAGCGGGCCAGGGTGGCGATGGTGGGCGTCACCTGAAGGGTCTGGGCCCAGAGCTCCCATTCCTCGACAAAGCGCGCGACGAGCTGTTCTGCGGCCGGAATCTCCTGGCGGCGCGCGTCGAGATTGTCGGCCACCACGCTCTGCAGGTCGTCCATATTATAGAGGAAGACGCCCGATTGTTTGGCAAGCGCCGGGTCGATATTTCGCGGGTTGCTGATATCGATCAAGAAGATAGAGCGGTGGTGGCGCTTCTTCATGACGTCTTTGAAGATCGCCGTGGTCAGCAGGAAGTCGGTGGCGCCGGTGGCGACCAGCACGACGTCGGCGGTGACGCAGGACTGAGCAATGGCGTTGAGTCCACGCCAGGTGCCGCCGAATTTCTCGGCCAGCGCGCGCCCCTTGGCCTCGCTGCGATTGACGACCACGAAGTCTTCGGCGCCCGCGCCCTGGAAATGGCCGGCGGCTTTCTCGGCGGTCTCGCCGGCGCCGATGATGAGGATCTGGCGCTGGGCGAAGCTGCCGAAGATCTTCTCGGCCAGGCGTACCGCGACCGAGCTGATGGAGACGGTGCCGGCGCATAAGCCGGTCTCGGTGCGCACCTCTTTGCCGCAGCGCAGCGCGAATTGAAAAAGGCGGTCGAGCGTCGGGCATTTGACCGGCTGTTCGAGCATCAGGGCGTGGGCGGCTTTGAGCTGGCTGAGGATCTGGTTTTCGCCGAGGGCGATGGACTCAAGGGAGGCCGCCACTCGAAATAGATGCAGCGCCGCCTCGTGCTCCTCGAAGGTATGGGGCGGCTGGCTGGGCGGGGCGGGCCTGTCGTGGGCGCCAAATTTAACCGCGCAGATTGCGTCCCAGACCTTCGCCCAGGTGAGGGCCGCGGCCGGGCCGAAGAAATACAGTTCGCTACGGTTGCAGGTCGAAATCACCGCAGCCTCACTGCCGAGTTGCAGGCGCACCTCGGCCATAAACGCCGCGACATCCTCCGCGGAGAAGGCCAGGCGATCGCGCTCCTTTAGCGATGTATTCTTATGGCTAAAGGAGAAGGCTATGAGTTTATTCGCGGTACTCATGGACGGAGGAGGATCCTCACCTTAGAAGGAATGAAGCGCACCGGAGACCGACAGGATTACGACGATCGTCCCGACGAGCGCGACATATCCGAAAAGCGAAAAATAACCCATACGAAGTCCCGATAGACCACGCACGGATACGACAATTAATCCGAGGAAATAGGCGAGCCAGATGAGGTCGGCGGCGATAATGGTCGGGTCGAGCGTGGTTAAAGACACGCCTTGCTCAAGCGCGAACCAGTGCCCCAGCGCCAACCCGATGCCCAGCAATATTACGCCGGCGATGGTGGCCAATTTGCTCATGTTCTCGAGCGTCGCCAACGGCGGAAGCCGCCGGAAGATCACCCCCAGGTTGCGCGCCTTTAGTTGCCGAGAGAGCATCACATACATCAGCGCGTAAATGGCGCTCAGGCTCAGCGCTGCGAATCCCAGGCCGGTGACGATAATATGCACGCCAAAGACCGAATGGGTCATGCGATCGGGATAGGTGCTGATATCGGTGATCAGGATCGAGCTGAAGAGCTGAAAGAGGGTGATCAGGCCGATAAAAAAGATGCCCGTATTCGGGTTGTTATGGCGGGTCTCCACCAGCACATAGATCGCGGCGATGCTCGCGGCGAGCATCGACATAAACTCGGCGCCGGTCGCGATGGGGAAATGCGCCAGCGTGATGCCGCGGTAGATGAGGTAGCCCACGTGAATCGCGAGCGTCCCCTTGAGCATAAAGCTGCCGAAAAAGCGGTCGCCCTGCGCATCCTCGCCGAAAAACTGGCGATAATAGACGCCAAATGTCAGCGCGTAGAGCGCCGGCAAGGCCAATTCGAGGATGTTGAGTGGACTCGTCATTTTTCGAAAGAGGTTCGGCCCTCGATGAAGGGGGCCTATGAAGACATATTATTTGAAGGTGGACGTGTTCGGCCCACCCAGGCGTCGGTGGCTTAGGCACGGCATGCGCTGGCGTACGTCGTTGAGATACTCGAAGTCAAGGGTCGCGCTGACCACGCATTCGGTATCGGGCGCACAGGCGATCATGCGCCCCCAGGGGTCGTAGATGGCCGAGTGCCCATACGACCAGCGCTGGCCGAAGTGGTTGCCGAATTGGTTCGGGGCCAGGATATAGGCCTGGTTCTCGATGGCGCGCGCCTGCAAGAGCGGGTGCCAGTGGTCGCGACCGGTTTGCAGGGTGAAGGCTGCCGGCGCGGTTAAAACCGTGGCGCCCTGGGCCGATAATGCGCGGTATAATTCCGGAAAACGCAGGTCATAGCAAATGGTCAACCCGACGCGTTGGGCCGGGGCGGATGTCCCGTCGGGGGCGATCGCGGCGCTCACGACCTGGTCGCCGGGGGCGACCGACCCGGACTCTAAAAAGCTCTGGCCACCCTCAACGTGTACATCGAACAGATGGATCTTACGGTAGACGGCGACGGTCTCGCCGCTGGGGGCGATGAGCAGTTGGGTATTATAGGTTCGCTCGGGGGCACCTCCCCGCTCGGAGGCGATCTTCTCGGCGAAGCTCCCCAGCGACACCCAGCATTGGCCGCGGCGCGCGATCTCGCGAAAGTGACCCACGATGGGCCCATCGATGGGCTCGGCGATGGTGAACTTCTCTTTGTCGGGCCCAAGGAAGGGCGCGTTCTCGGGAAAGAGGATCCAATCGGCGCCGTCGGCAATGGCCTGGTCCGCCAATTCGTCACAACGCTTCAGGTTGTGGGCGACATCGCGCGTCGAGCAGAGTTGAATAAGAGACGTCTTCATGGGGAGCGATCCAGGTTCTATAAGGATATCGAATATCGAACGGCCGATACGCCGGCCGAAAATAGCAGCTCAGGAAAATATTAACATGCTCTGACGTGTTTTTCAGGTCTTCAGCCATCGCGCTGACATCTAAAGCAATAAGCGGGCAAGAATATTCGGCGCAAGCGCCTTTGTTCACTCTTTTTTGGCTTGCCGGAATACTGCGCCGAAGTGCATGGTTTTGTGCTCGAAACGTCGCGAGATATGTGCTGGTGGCGGCGTGTTAGCGCCGAATTTGACCGCCCGCTCGTTAGCAGCGCTTCATCGCAGGCTTGACGCGGCGGGCCGGGTTTTGTAAGCCTCCGTTGCACGATTAACGGTCGCATTATTTCGAGGCTGTTTTTTGAGTATTAATGACCCTCACGTTGATGGTTATTAATGCGGGCGACACCGCAGCACTCGGTGTCACAATTTCGCGAGATGCATGCGAAGTGGGCCCTATGCCCGCTTTTTTTATTATCAAAAAATCGCGTGCTTCAGGTGGAATACCCGTAGAAATCGGCGCGTTCTCGCGTCTAAGAACTTAATTAATTGGCGCCGAACCCATCATCGATGGGGCTGCGCCAGGATAGATGGAGTAGTTTCGTGGCAAAGCGGCGTCGAAGAAAGCAAGCATCGTCTCAGGATGGCTCGGCAGATATTTCTGCTCAGGCCGGCGAGGTCTATGCACCGCAGGCGGTTGCCAATATTCGGGAGTGGGCGGCGGAAGCTGCCGCTGCCAACGGCGTCGCCTTATATGACGTTGAGATGGTGGTTCATGGCCGCTGGACGATTCGTGTTTATATCGATCGCCCCGGTCCTCTTAACCCCGAAGAAAGCGTTAAAGCGGGTGAATGCCAGAAGGTGAGTCGGTATCTCGAAGCCTATTTGGATGCCGCCTCTGATTTGCCCGACAATTATGTGTTGGAAGTGTCCAGCCCGGGCATTGAGCGCCTGCTGAAGACGCCCGAGCACCTCGAGATGGTGGTTGGGCATCGCGTGCAGCTGGTTGTGCGCACGCAGGTAGAAGGGAAGAACAAGTTTTCTGGCGAGTTGATGGCCTATCAGGATGGTGTGTTAAGCGTCCTCCTGGATGAGGGGCCCAATGAGCCTGTCGATATTCAATGGGCTGATGTGAAAGAAGCCCGTCTCAAATACGATTTCGATTTTTAGGTTAGGAGTAAGTATTCCATGGATCTGAACACCGTCATAGAACAGGTCGGCAGAGACAAGGGGATTGACCGCGAGACCCTCATCGAGACCCTCGAGGCCGCGATTTTGACTGCTGCACGCCGTACCTACGGCCCGCAGCGCGAGATCGAGGCGCAGTTTAACGAGGACTCCGGCGAAGTTGAGCTATTCCAGATTGTCACTGTGAACGATAGCGTCGATAACCCGTTCCGCGAGGTATCAACCGAGGAGATCGAGAAGGCTGGATTCAGCGCCGAAGCCGGCGACGAATTGCTCTTCCAGATCTTCTATCGCGATGACGATAAGGAGCGCGCCCGCAGTCAGGACGCGCGCTTCGGGGAATTGCTTAAGCTCGAATCCTCGAAGTCGACCTTTGGTCGCATCGCCGCGCAGACCGCCAAGCAGGTTATTATCCAGCGGGTGCGCGAGGCCGAGCGCGATATTATCTTCAACGAGTATAAGGACCGCGTCGGGGATATGGTCACCGGCATCGTTCGACGCTTCGAGAAGGGCAATATCATTGTGGACCTGGGCCGCGCCGACGCGATTTTGCCGCGCCGCGAGCAGACCCCGCGCGAGAGTTATCGCCCGGGCGACCGCGTTCAGGCGATGATCAAAGAGCTTCAGCGCTCGAGTCGTAGCCCGCAGGTTGTCCTGACGCGCGCTGACCCGCAGTTGATCATCAACCTCTTTGGCCACGAAGTCCCCGAGATCTACGAGGGCATCGTTCGTATCGTCGCCGTCGCGCGTGAGCCGGGTGTTCGCACCAAGGTCGCCGTGTATAGCCGTGATAGCGATGTCGATCCGGTCGGCGCATGCGTCGGTATGCGTGGGTCGCGGGTTCAGGCGGTCGTGCAGGAGTTGCACGGCGAGAAGATCGATATCGTGCCTTACGTCGAAGACTCGGCACGATTCGTCACCAACGCCATCAGCCCGGCTGAGGTCAGCAAGGTGCTCATCGATGAGCATAATATGACCATGGAGCTGATTGTTCCGGACGACCAGCTTAGCCTGGCGATCGGTCGTGGTGGGCAGAATGTCCGCCTCGCCGCCCAACTTACGGGTTGGAACCTCGACATCATCAGTGAGACTCGCCTTAAGAGCTTGATGAAAGAGGCGCGCGAGAGCTTGCTTGAGTTCGACGGTATCGACGAAGATATGGTCAGCTCGCTGTTCACGCTTGGCTATAATAAGCTCGAGTATTTGGCGCAGGCCAATATCGAAGAGCTCGCGCAGATCCCCGGAATCAACTCCGAGCAGGCCGAGATTATTATCGACGCCGCCGACGAGATTCTGGCACGTCCCGCTCCGGGTTCTCCCGAGGCGATGACGCCCGAAGACTACGAGCGCCAGGCGCTTGAAGAAATTCGCGGGGTCGGTCCGAAGGTCGCGGCCAAATTGTATGAGGCTGGGTACCTGAAGATTGAGAGTATCGCGTTCGCAAGAGACACCGAGGCGATGGCCAAAGCGGTGGGGATTCCCGCCAAAAAAGGTCGTCAACTCTGGTACGCTGCCCGCGAATTGGTCCAGGCCAAGCAAGGCATCGAAACCGAAGAAGCGCTTGAGCTTTACGGTCTCGAGTACGCCAGCGCGAAGGCAAACGCAGCCGCCGCGGCCGTCATGGCCAAGGAAGCTGCGACCGTGGAGGCCGCTGCTGCCGAAGCCGCGACCCCGAAAGAGGACGCCGCCGAGGAGCAGGACGACGCGGCTGGCGAAGAAGAATAAGCCCAAACACGCGACCTCCTGCAATTAATGGAGGAGGTTGCGTGTTGCAGGGTTGTTATTACGCTTAATATTATTTAGGAGAGACGAAGATTCAGGCCGCGAACGACCAAAAGAAAGCTGAAGCCAGCAAATCACAGCCCGAGCGCATTTGCGTGAGCTGCCGTGAGCCGGCGCAGAAGGAAGACCTCGAGAGGTTTATTTATCACGAGGAAGGTGGCCTGATTTACGATCTTCGTCAAAAGGCTCCCGGGCGTGGTGCGTATGTTCACGCTCGCCGTGAGTGCCTGCTAGGCGCCGCGCAGAAGGGCGGGTTTTCCCGCGGGTTTAAGACCAAAGTACAGGTTGACGCCGATACATTGATTGATGATGTTTGCATCGGTGTCTACCGGCGGCTGCAAGAGGGTTTGCGGGTCGCGCTGAAGTCGCAAAAGTTATTTCTGGGCGGTACGGCTGTTGCAGAGGCCGTTAAGTCGGATCAAGTTGCACTGCTGTTGGTGGCGCGTGATGCCAGCGAAAGCACACGTCACAAATTCAGCAGCAACGCCGAGCGAAAGGGCATTCCGGTGCGCCAGACGCTTAGCGGAGAAGAACTCGGGGCCCTGAGTGGACGCGCCTTCGTGGCGGTAGTCGCTGTAGCCCCATCGCGTTGCCTGGCGAGAATACGCCGGGACATCGACATTAAAGAGCATCTGGAGTCGCTTTGAGGCATCCCGGCCGGCCGAAGGTCTGTCGGGGTTGAATCTGGTAGCAAAGCGAAGTATGCAGTGCCGGTCGATTGTGCACGCGCCAGTCGATAGAGATATAGTAGCCTAATTTGAGGTTTCCTGTTCGCCGCCATGCCAGGCTTCAGCGAACAGAGCGGAGAGCACATGCCGAGTCAAAGAGTATACGAAGTCGCCAAAGAGTTGGGTCTGGATCGCCAGGTATTGGTCACCAAGATCAATGAACTGTCGCTAGGTTTCACGGCGAATAATTATATGACCAAGTTGAGTCCTGAAGAGATCTCCCAGCTGAAAGCAGCTCTGGGGAGCTCCGACAAGGGCGAGGCGAAGGTTGCCAAGAAGCCTAAGAAGGCGGCTGAGTCCAAGCCGACTGCGTCGGAAGAAACCGAGCAGCCCGGGATTGTGACCCGCACTCGTGTTCGGCGCAAATCCGATGAAGCTGAGAGCGACGCGGACGCCAAGGCCGATGAAGCCTCGGGCGACGTGATTGCGCCGACGGTTCGTCGCCGCCGCAAGAAAGTTGTGGTGGGCGAAGCTGCCGAGGGCGAGGCGAGCGCCGAGATTTCGACCAAGCCGGTGGCCAAAGAGGCCGAGGTGCAGGAAGAAGTCGTCGAGGCCGAGGTCGAGGAGGCGCCGGTCGCCGATGAAGTTGAGTCGACGCCCGTTGTCGAGGAGCCCGTCGAAGCCGCTGACGAGCCGGCCGAAGAAGAGGCCGCACCGGTCGAGGTTAAGGAAGCGACGGAGACGAAAGCCGTCGACGAAGCTCCGGCCGAGGTCGAGGCTGCCAAGTCCGAAGTCGCTGAGGAAGCTCCGGTCGCCGAGAAGGCTGCCGAGGCAACCGACGCCGTGGCCGAAAAAGCTGAGGCGCCCGCGAAAGCTGAGGCACCCGCGGCAGCCGCTGAGAAAGCGACACCCGCGACCAACGAGAAGACGCCCGAGTCCGACAAGAAGCCTGTCGCTGCAGCGGCGCCTCGTCGTCGACGCAAGCGTAAAGAAGGCGGCGGTGGCGCACGAATTCTGGGTCAGATTGACACCAATGTCGTCAAAGACCGTCTGTCGGCCGAGGGCAAAGACTTTACTCCTGGTCCGTCGAAGTCCACGAAGGGACGCGGTCGCAGCAGCGCCGGAAGCCGCGGTCGTTCGCGCAAGCGCGTCGTCGAGGGCAGCGATCTTTATGGCAAAAAACGCGGCCGTCGCAACAAGCGCAAGAGCCGTGGGCGTAAAGCTCCGCAGAAGACGCAGATTACCGAGGCCGCCGAGCATAAGCGCGTCATCCGCATCGAAGACGTTATTTCGGTCGGTGACCTTGCCCATCAGATGGGTATTAAGGCCGGTGAAGTCGCAATGAAATTGCTCGAATCGGGCATGATGGCGACCGTGAACACGATGCTCGACTACGAGACCGCGGTGCTGGTCGCCGACGAGTTCGGATATACCGTCGAGAACGTCGCGTTCGATATCTCGAACTTCTACGATACTTCCGAAGACGCCCCCGAGTTGCTGAAGTCGCGCGCTCCGGTCGTCACGGTCATGGGTCACGTTGACCATGGTAAAACCTCGCTGCTCGACGCGATTCGCAACGCGAACGTCATCGGCGGAGAGGCAGGCGGAATCACGCAGCATATCGGCGCCTATAAAGTGCGCACCGGTGACGGCAGCGAGATGACCTTCCTGGATACCCCGGGTCATGAGGCGTTCACCCAGCTGCGCCAGCGTGGTGCAAAAGCCACCGATATTGTGGTCCTGGTTATCGCAGCCGACGACGGCGTCATGCCGCAGACGGTCGAGGCCATCAACCACTCCCGCGATGCTGGAGTTCCGATTATCGTCGCCATTAACAAGGTCGATAAGGACACCGCCAACCCGGGTCGTATTAAGCAGGCGTTGACCGAATACTCGCTTATCCCCGAGGAATGGGGCGGCACGACGCTCTTCGCCGAAGTCAGCGCGAAGCAGGGAATCGGCGTGGCTGAATTGCTCGAGATGATCGCGCTTCAGGCCGAGATCGAAGAGCTCAAGGCCAACCCCGACCGCGACGCGCAGGGCGTTATCATCGAGGCAGAGCTCGACGTTGGACGTGGACCCGTGGCCACCATGTTGGTGCAGCGCGGTACGCTTCGACAGGGCGATATCGTGGTCAGTGGTCAGTATTATGGCCGCGTGCGAACGATGTATGATGACCAGGGCAAGACCACCAAGGAAGCTGGACCCAGCACGCCGGTTGAGATCACCGGTCTTGGCGGAATCCCGGAAGCCGGCGAGCCTTTCTTCTCGGTCCCCGATGAGAAAGACGCCAAGCGCATCACCGATAACGTGTCCGCGCAGCGCCGCAAAGAAGCCATGGCGCAGCGTGCTCGCGCCACCACCGGCAGCCTCGAAGACATCTCGAAGATGATCGAAGAGGGCGAAGTCAAAGAGCTCAACGTCATCCTCAAGGGCGACGTCCAGGGCTCGGTGGAAGCGGTTCGCGACGCCTTCCTGAAGTTGGGTAACAAAGAAGTTCGGGTCAACGTGATTCGATTTGGTGTCGGCGGTATTACCGAGAACGACGTCCAACTCGCGGCCTCCGCAGAGTCCGGTTGCGTCATCGTCGGCTTCAATGTGCGCCCTGATTCGCGCGCCGCAGCCGTCGCCGAGGCGAATCACGTCAAGATTCTTACCCACAGCATCATCTACGACGCGATTAACCAGATTAATAAGATTCTGGAGAGCTTGCTGTCGCCGATTATCGAGGAGAAGGTCACCGGGCACGCGGAAGTTCGCGACCTGTTCACCACCCCTCGCTCCGGCATGGTCGCCGGTTGTATGGTCACCGACGGTGTCCTGCGTCGCAACGCGCATGTCCGTGTGTTGCGCGGTGGAAAAACCGTACACGAGTCCACGATCTCCTCGCTGCGTCGCTTCCGCGATGACGTTAATGAGGTCAAGAAGGACTTTGAATGTGGTGTCTCCGTCGAAGGTTATAACGATTTCGAACTCGGTGATATCATCGAAGGGTTCGAATATATCGAAGTCGCCGCGACCCTTTAATTCAGGCCGGCTGGATAGGAAGAATTAATGGCACACTCCAAACGTGGCTATAAGCGCAGCACCCGCGTCGCTCAGCAATTGCACGAAGTTATTGCAATGCTCTTGCTGAGCGACGTGGATGACCCGCGCGTACAGAAGGTCCAGGTCATCTCGGTCGAAGTCAGCCCGGATTTAACCAACGCCAAGATCTTTTATGTGATGCTCGACCAGCGCGAAGCGGACCCGAAAACACAAGCGGGTCTCGAGCGCATCGAAGGGTATCTCAAACATGAGATCGGCAAGCAGTTGGACCTGCGCTATATGCCGCATTTGACGTTCATCTACGATGAGTCGGTCGAACGCGGGCGGCATATGGATGAATTGCTTTCGAATCTGGACATCCCCGAAGAAGACGTGTAATTTTCGGGCTGTCCAAATTCAGAAATTTTTGCAATTTATTATTGCGTATCCTGGCCCCGATAGATCATGACTTCGTCTACGCGCGTTGACGCGCCCTCCGAAATCGTCCCGACATCCTCCCATTTAGATGACGCGATTAAGCGCTTTTTGAGCCAGGTGGCTCAAAATCAGCGCTTTCTTGTTGTCGCCCATACCTCGCCGGACGGTGATGCCATCGGCTCAAGCGTGGCGATGACGCTTTTCTTGGAGGCGATGGGCAAGGATGTCGTCCTGTATAACCGTGACCCGGTCCCGTATAACTTCGGTTTTTTGGAAGGGGCGGACCGCCTCGTCCAGGAGCTTCCGCAGGGTCCGATCGACGTGGCGGTGATCCTCGATTGCGCCGAAGCCGCGCGGGTCGGAGATGACTTCGCCGCCTGGCTCGGCGAGCGCCAGGGCGCCGCAAGCGCGCCGATTAAGGTTGCGGTCGTTGACCATCACAAAACCTGGAATTCCGAGTTTGCCGATGTCTATGTCCGCGACGTGAGGGCGGCCGCGGCCGGTGAGTTGGTCTGGCGTATTGCCACCGCGGCGGGCGTCGCGATGAGCATCGGCCTGGCTGAAGCCCTCTATTGCTGCTTGATGACCGACACGGGGAGTTTTCGCTATTCGAATACCTCGCGCACGACCTTTCGGATCGCCGGCGAACTCATTGAAGCGGGCGTCGAGCCGTGGAAAATGACCTCCGAGATCTACGAGAGCCAACCGCGCGAGCGGCTCACGCTGCTCGCCATGGTGCTCGACACGCTTGAGTTCTCGGGTTGCGGGCGGCTGGCGTTTTTGCGGGTCGAGGACAAGATGTTCGCCGCGGCGGGCACCGACACCGATCTTACCGACGGGTTTATCAATTACGCGCGCGCCATCCGCGGGGTCGAAGTGGCCACACAGATCCGTGAGGCCGCCGACGGGGCGTGGCGCATCTCGTTTCGCTCGCGCGGAAAGGTCGACGTGTCGGCGCTGGCGGCGAAGTTCGGCGGCGGCGGCCATTATAACGCCGCGGGCTGCACGATCGTTGGGACCAGCGATGAGATCGTCGAGAAGTTGAGCCAGGCGCTCGTCGACTTATTGGACACTCCCTGAGGTGGCGCTGCGGGAGTAGTATTTTAAGTCACCGCCCCGGCGATTTCGCCCCACGATATTTGATATCGGCGGGGCGTTTTTGTTTGCGCCGCGCGCTTTGCTTGAGCCGCGCCTGGCGCGAATTGATAGGCGCGACAATCGGCGCATCGTGCTATAGCGGGCCACGTATTTAGGGTGTGGCGGGAGCGCGCGGCACCGTATCGAATATCTTCTCGATTAAAGACGAATATAAAATATGAATGGTCTTTTGCTTATCGATAAACCGGCGGGAATCAGCAGTTTTGACGTGGTGCGCCAGGTGCGGCGCGTCGGCAGGACACGCAAGGTGGGCCACACCGGAACGCTGGATCCGTTGGCGACCGGGCTGCTGCCGATCGTGGTCGGAAGTTGCACGAAGCTGGCGCGATTTTTGACCCTCGACACCAAAGAATACGACTTCGAGATGGAGTTCGGGCGCGAGACGACCACGGGGGACGCCGAGGGTGAGACCTCGAAAGAGTCGGGCTGGGAGCATGTCACCGAGGATGCGCTCGCGCAGGTCTTGGGGCAATTTCGCGGGCCGATCGAGCAGGTGCCGCCGATCTATTCGGCCATCAAGATCAACGGTGAGCGCGCGTATAAGTTGGCGCGCGACGGCCAGGAGGTCGAGATGAAGGCGCGGCCGGTGATGATCGAGTCGCTGGTGCTGGAGTCGTGTTCCCTGCCGCGCGCTCGACTGCATACGCGGTGTGGGTCGGGGACCTATGTGCGCTCCCTGGCGCGCGATATCGCGCGCGCGTTGGACTCGGCGGCTTATACGACGCTCATCCGTCGCACGCGCGTGGGGGATTTTGACCTCAGCGAGGCGACGCCGCTCGCGGAGATTACGCCCGAGAACTTCGCCGGTCTTTTGCGCTCTCCGATGGAGATGATGCGCGGGATGACAACGTTTGTGGCCGATGAAGCCCAGGTGCGCGCGATCGGCTATGGCCAGCAGATTGATGCCGTAGGGCTGGCGGCCGAGAAGGACGCGTTTGTCGCGATCGCTGACGCCGCCGATGAGTTGGTCGCGATGGCCCAGGTAAAGGCGATCTCGGACGACACGGGTGCGCCGCGCCTGAAACCGGTGCGCGTGCTAAAGCCTCAATAAATTCGACTTAAACCGAGCGGGATTATGACGACGCAACCAAGAATAGCAGTGTATGGTGCGACCGGTTTTACCGGGAAATTAGTCGTGCGTGAGTTGGCCAGCCGGGTCGATTCATTCATTATCGCCGGGCGCACGCAGTCCAAACTCGACGTGCTCGCCGCGGAGGTCCGCGCCAGCCACGACGTGGTGGTACAGACGCGGCAGGCCTCGGTGGACTACGCCGCCTCGCTCGACACCATGCTCGACGGCGTGGACGTGCTTATCAATTGCGCCGGGCCGTTTTGCGACGTGGGCCTGCCGGTTGTGGCTGCGGCGCTGCGAAACGAAGTGCATTATTTCGACACCACCGGGGAGCAGTCGTTTATGCGACAGGTCCAGCAGGATTTCGGCGCTCGGGCGCGCGAGCGCGGGGTGGTGCTCGCCCCGGCCACGGCCTACGAGTACGCGGTGGGTGGCTTTGCCGCGCGCCTGGCGGTGCGCGCGGGCGCCGATCGCCTGGGAATCTGCTACGCGCAGCGAAATTCTGGCATGTCGCATGGCACCAAAAAGTCGGTGTTGCGCGCGATCACCAATCCGGGCTTGACCTTCATTGATGGGAAGTTGTCCAAGTGTCGCATGGGCTACCGTGTCTTCGACGTGCCGCGTCCCGGGCGCCCGGGGGTGAGCGCGCTGTGGATCCCGGGAGGCGAGTCGCTGCAAGTGCCGCTCTTTGCCGAGCATATCACCCAGGTGGAGACCTGCGTGGCGACCGGCGCCCGGGTGGGTCGGGCGCTCCAGCGTGGGCTCGGTCTGTTCGTGCCGGCGCTTGGCTTCGCGCGACCGATTCTGGACCGCCTCATCGATCGCAGCGACGGCGATCCGCACCGAGATAAGGCCGCGCCGATGAAGTCGAGTGAGCGGAGCTCGGCGGAAGATAAGATGACGGTGGGGGACCATCAGCCCGAGTTTCGCGTGACCGCTTTTGATCCCGATGACGGGAGTTTTTTCGTCGCGATCGCCGGCGGCGACCCGTACCTGACGACCGCACGGATCATCGTCGAGGCCGCCCGGCGCGTCATCGCCGCGCCCCCGAAGCAGGGCGGGTTCACCTCGGCCGCGGCGCTCTTCGATGCCCGGGATTTCTTGGAGGCCGTGGAGCTCGAGATCATCGAATAGCCCCGCCACGGGCTTTGCGCAGCGAAGACCTGGGCGCTGAAATAGAGTACGCGACCGCCTCGCCAACACGGCGGGTGGGCGCGAGTTTTTGGCCTCTGCATGTGCATCAATAAGGGGCCGGCGACGTATGGATATCTGATAATCGAATACAAAGAGGACGCATCAATGAGTACGACTTCGACCCAATCAACCCCTGGCGCATATGACGTTCGCGAGCTTATCGGACGGATCGCGAAGCGTCTGAATTTGAGCGACCGTCAGGTGCGCGGCACCGTGGATCTGCTCGATGAGGGCAATACGGTCCCGTTTATTGCGCGGTATCGAAAAGAGGGCACCGGGAACCTCGATGAGGTTCAGATTCGCGACGTGGCAGCGGTCGCCGAAGAGATTCGTCAGCTCGAAGATCGGCGGGCGATGATCGTCAAGACCATCGAGGAGCAGGGCAAGCTCACGAAGGCGCTGCGGGCGGAGCTTGAGCGCGCCGAGACGATGTCGCGCCTCGACGACCTCTATGCGCCCTATAAGCAGAAGCGTCGCACGCGCGGGCAGAAGGCGCGCGAGGCCGGGCTGGAGCCGGTGGTCGAGGCGATCCTGCAGGGCGGTGATTTTCTCGGCATCGCCCAGCGCCATATTGGCGAGGACTTTGGGACGGTCGATGAGGTGATCGGCGGGGCCAAAGATATTATCGCCGAGGATATCGCGGACGATGCCGATGTGCGCGAGCATGTGCGTGACGAGGCGCGCAAGAGCGGGCGTCTGGGGTGCCGGCGGCGGCGCGGCGGCGATGAGGACCCGAATTTCAAGCTGTATTTCGATTTCTCGACCTCCTTTGGCTCGGCGAAGCCGCACCAGGTGCTGGCGATACGGCGCGGCGAGAAGGAGAAGGTGCTCAGCGCGGGTCTTGAGGTCGACGCCGACGCCATGGTGCGCTGGATTTCGCGCCGCAAGAATAACGTCCAGTCGCCCGCGGCGCGCCGCCTGGTCGACGAGGCGATCGAGGATTCCTTTAAGCGCCTCATTCACCCGAGCACCGAGCGCGATCTTCGCCGGGAGCTTGAAGAAAAGGCCGAAGAGCACGCCATTAACGTCTTCGGGCTCAATCTGAAGAATCTGCTGCTTCAGCCGCCGCTGGCCGGGCAGAGGATCCTGGGGATCGACCCGGGGTATCGGACCGGCTGCAAGATCGCCGCGGTCGATGAGACCGGCGCGCTGCTCGGCACGAGCATGATTCATATCCATGACGGGCGAAAGGCGAACGCTCCGGCGATTATTCGCGCGCTGGTGGAGAAATATGAGATCGACGTGATCGCGGTCGGTAACGGCACCGGAAGTCGCGAGACCGAGCAGGCCGCGGCCGAGGCGATCCGGGATATGGAGCGCAGCGGGTCGGTCGCCGGCTCGGTGCATTACGCGATGGTCAACGAGGCCGGGGCGAGTATCTACAGCGCGTCGGACGTCGCGCGTGAGGAGTTTCCCGATCTTGATGTTTCGGTGCGCGGCGCGGTGTCGATCGGGCGGCGCCTGCAGGATCCGTTGGCGGAGCTTGTGAAGATCGACCCGAAGAGCATCGGCGTCGGCATGTACCAGCATGACGTCAACCAGACCCGGCTGATGGAGTCGCTCGACGCGGTGGTTGAGGACGTCGTCAACGGCGTGGGCGTCGACGTGAACTCGGCCTCGGAGCAGTTGCTCGCGCGGGTCGCGGGCATCGGGCCGACGCTGGCCGCGCGGGTGATTCGCCACCGCGGAAAGGTCGGCCAGATCGGCTCGCGCAAGGAGTTAGAGAAGGTGCGCGGCTTGGGGGCGAAGACCTTTGAGCAATGCGCGGGTTTCCTGCGGATTCGCGACGGATCGGAGCCGCTCGATCGCACCGGAATTCACCCCGAGAACTACGACCTCGCCCGCGCGATCTTGAAGCAAGCGGGCGGAAGCAGCGAGCAATTGGGCGACCCCGCGGTGGCCAGGGGCCTGGAGCGCCTGCGCACCTCGGGCGAGCTCAGCGCGCTGGCCGAGCGGCACAACGTGGGTAAGTACACGCTTAACGATATCGTAGACGGTCTGTTGAGGCCGGGGCGTGACCCGCGTGATGATTTCGACCGGCCGCAACTTCGCAGCGACGTGCTGTCGATGGACGATCTTGAAGAGGGCATGCAGTTGGTTGGCACCGTGCGAAACGTGGTCGACTTCGGCGCCTTCGTCGATATCGGGGTTAAGCAAGACGGGCTGGTACACGTCAGTGAGATGGCCCAGCGCTATGTCAAAAACCCCCACGCCGTGTTGAGCGTGGGGGATCAGGTGAAGGTGGTCGTCGTGTCGGTCGACCAGGACCGTGGGCGCATCGCGCTGTCGATCAAGCAGGCGAAATAAAGTCGCCGCCGGCCCGACGCTTATTCGGCATCCTCTGCCGGGTCAGCGTTGGGCTTGATGTTGAGGTCCATCTCTAGGTTGTCTGCCGGGGGCTCCGACGAGAGGTCCGATGGGGCGCCGGGCTCAGCGGGCGCCTCGACCTGGATATCGTCATTGCCAAAGACGCCGACGAAGTTGCTCGCGCCGGTGGCGATGAGATCGCGGAAGAACAGAATCACGATCAACATGATGGATAAGAGCACGATCTGGGTGAGGATCAGCCAGTGACTGGCGTTGCGGCGTCGTTTTAGAGCCATAAATCAGGTGGTGTAAATGGGGGGCGCGTGGGCGCGATGTGTCTCGGGTTGGGCGAATTAGGTCGTCTTAATCGTTGGGCGCGTCGTGCGATTCGAGGGCGTCGAAGACCTCGTCAGCCTGGTTGTTGACGGCGCTGCGGATGTCTCTGAGGTGCATCTCCAGGCGCGCGCGCCCGCGGAAGGTCGAGTGGCGCGGCGAGAAGGCGATGGCGACCGCGGAGCTAAGCAGCGGCTGGCGATCGGCCAATGAAAAGCCGATGGCGTCGAGCGCGGCGGTGTCGTCGCGAAAGCGGGCGCGCAGGTGGTCGCTGCCGACGACGCGGGCGCGCGAGGCGATCGTGTGCTCGGCCAAAAAGATCGGCTCGGCGTTGGCCATGCCGAACGGGGCGAGGCGCGCGAGGTCGCGCACGAAGCGCTCGTCGAGATCGCCCAACTCGACGCTGCCATCGAGCACAATCTGCGGGGTCGGCAGCCCGCTGGTCTTTAGCACGACGTTGGCGCTCTGGTTGAGGGCGTCGCGCAATGCCTCCAAATTATCGGCGGCGAATGACAGCCCTGCCGCCGCAGTGTGGCCACCGTAGGTGGACAGCAGCGGGTCTGATTGGCGCAATAAGTCCAAGATATCGAATCCCTCGATGCTTCGGGCGCTGCCCCGGGCGACGCCGTCTTGGATGCTGACGATGATGGCGGGGCGGTGGTAGCGCTCGGTGAGTCGGCTGGCGACGATACCAAGCACGCCGCCTGGCCAATCAACGCCTGCGATCAGCAAAATCTTCCGTTCGAGGTCGACTTCGGCCTGGGCTTTGGCGAGCGCCTCGTCGAGGATCCCGCGCTCAACCTCCTGGCGGCGCCGGTTCATGGCGTCGAGTCGCTCGGCGAGTTGCAGGGCGCGCTGGTAGCTGCGGGTGGTGAGCAATTCGACGCAAATCGAGGCGTCGCCGATGCGCCCGGCGGCGTTGAGGCGCGGGGCGATGCCGTAGCTGACGGTCTCGGTGTTGACCTGGCTTTCGGGGCGGCCGATGCGCTCCAGGAGCGCGGCGATGCCCGGGCGTTTTTTGCTGCCGAGGATCTCCAGGCCGCTCCTGACAAAGATCCGGTTCTCGCCGACGAGCGGCATGACGTCGGCGATGGTGCCCATGGCGACCAGGTCGAGGAGCGCGCGAATATCGGGCTCTTTGACGTGGGCGAAGACGCCGCGGCTGCGCAGTTCTTTGCGCAGCGCGACCACGAAATTAAAGGTCACGCCGACCGCAGCGAGTTGCTTGAAGGGGAAATTACAATCGCGTTGCAGCGGGTTGAGGATCGCGTTTGCCGGCGGGAGGATCTCGGGGACGGTGTGGTGGTCGACCACGACCACGCGCATGCCGAGTTCGCGGGCCAGGGCGATCTCGTCGACGTTCGACACCCCGCAATCGGTGCTGATGAGAAGGTCGTTGCCGTCTTGGGCGAGCCTGCGCACGGTGGGCTCGGCGATGCCGTAGCCGTTCTGCTCGCGGGTGGGGATAAAATAGCTGACGTTCGCCCCGAGGGCGCGCAAAAACGAGTAGAGCACCGAGACGCTGCAGATGCCGTCGACGTCGTAGTCGCCGTGGATGACGATGCGTTGGCCGCCGTCGAGCGCGAGCAACACCTCGTAGACCGCGCGGCCCATATCCTTCATGAGGAAGGGATCATGCATCTTGGCCAGCGAGGGGTTCAAGAAGGTGTCGAGCTCCTCGAGGTCGGAGAAGCCGCGCTGGAAGAGCAGTTGAGCGGTGAGCGGGTGGAGGTCGAACTCCTGCTGGAGCGCGCGCCATTGGGCGGGCCGGCTGCGCCTGAGGATCCACCTGCGTGGATATGCAGCCATGTCGGAGTCCCAGGTCATGCGGTGAACCGTAAGAGGGTCGAGGCAAAAACGTCGTTCGGGCGAAATAAAAGCGAGCTTGAGACGCGAGTCTCTCACAAAGGCGACAGGCTCGCGAGGTTCTTCAGAATTCTAACATAGGACAATGTAGGCGTCAGCCTAGGCGAAGAAAATAAGAAAGGCGGCCTTTTATTAAAAAGGCCGCCTCTCGCGTATGCGTTAACTCGGGGTCAACGCCTGCTGATTTGGTGCATTAGGCCGAGGGTGCTGCGTCGGCGGCCTGAGCGTCGATGAGCTCCTGGGCTTCGCGGCGCGAGGTGATGAACGCGTCGAGGCGAACCATGACCGAGGAGGCGACGAAGATCGAGCTGTAGGTACCGACGGCGATACCGATAATCAGGGCCAGGGCGAAGTCCTGGATGATACCGCTGCCGAGCACGGCGATGGCCGAGATGGCGAGCAGGGTGGTCGTACTGGTCATGATCGTGCGGCTCAGCGTCTCGTTGATGCTGCGGTTAGCGACTTCCGGCACGGAGGCGTCGTCATCAGCGCTGGCGAGGTTCTCGCGAATACGGTCATAAACGATAATCGTATCGTTGATACTATAGCCGAGGATGGTCAGCAGCGCGGCGATGGTCGGCAGGCTGATCTCGTGCTGAATGATGGTGAAGATACCGACGACGATGATGATGTCGTGGAGCAGCGAGACGACCGCGCCCGGGGCGTAGCGAATGTCGAAGCGGATCGCGATATAGAGCATGATGGCCAGCAGCGCGACGAGCAGCGACAGGATACCGGCGTTGCGGAACTGAGCGCCGACCGTTGAGCCGACCGTCTCCATACGGGCGATGCCGTGGGCGGGGTCGAATTGGGTCGGGAATTCCTCGGCGAAGGCGTCGGTCACGAAGGTCTGCAGGTCTTCGAAGCTGATGTCGTAGCGATTCTGCCCCGAGGTGTTCGACTCGGCGACCTCGATGCCCTGGAGGTCGGATTTCTCGACGGTCTTCTTGATCTCGTCGGTGCTGACCGGGGCGTCGAAGGTGACGCGGGCGCGGTTGGGCTGGTTGGGGGCCCAGGTGAACTCGGTGACGGTGCCGATTTTGGCCAGGTTCTCGCGGATCTCGTCGGCTTTGGTCTCGTCCATGACCGAGGCGGCGCGCGTCTGGACCAGGAAGGTCTTCTGCTCTTTGGTGCCGTAGCGCTGGACCTGGGCGTCGGGCAGGCCGGCGCGGTCGGCGGCGTCACGCACCGCCTGGGCTTCGACGTCTTCGGTGAAGCGAAGGATGATGTCGCTGCCGCCCTTAAAGTCGATGCCGTAGGTCGGCCCCATGAAGATGATAGCGGCGAGGCTGAGCAAGACACCGATCGCCGAGACGATGAGGAAAAAGCGCTGCTTCGCGACGATCTGGAAATTTACGTCGGGTTTAATGATTTCGAACATCGGGAGTTCCTTAAAGCGTTTCTTGGTTCAGTTTACCAGTTTTGCGTCGTCACAGTGGGTGAATCGTCGCGCTTAGATGCTGATTTTTTCGACATCTCGTGAGCGACCGGCTCCGTAGGTGTCAAAGATCAGGCGCGTAATGATGACGGCGGTAAACAGGGTGCTGCCGATACCGATGAGAAGCGTGACGGCGAAGCCTTTGATGGGGCCCGTGCCGTATTGCAGCAACACCAGGCCAGCGATGGCGGTGGTGATGTTGCCGTCCATAACAGCCGACAGGGCGTGGTCAAAGCCAAGGCGAACCGCTTCGTAGGGGGAAAAGCCGCGGTGCAATTCTTCGCGAATACGCTCGTAGATAATCACGTTGGCGTCGACAGCCATACCGATGGTCAGGATGACGCCGGCGATGCCGGGCAACGTGAGCGTGGCGCCCAGGGCGGCCAGCGCTGCGGTGATGAAAAGAAGGTTAAGAAAGAGCACGCCGATCGAGATCATGCCGGAGCCGCGGTAGTACAGGCCCATCAGCAGGATGACGAGCAGGCCACCGACGCCCAGCGCTTTGAGGCTGGTGTTGATGGAGTCGGCGCCAAGCGTCGGGCCGACGACGGTCTGGTACTGCATCTCGATGGGCGCGGGCAGGGCGCCGTGGCGAAGCACGATGACCAGGTCCTGGGCGTCGCGCTGCATCTGCATCGGGCCTTCCATCGAACCCAGGGTAATCTGGGCGCGGCCGCCGCGGATGGCTTCGTTGAAGACCGGGGCGCTCTGGACTTCGTCGCCCATCATGATGGCCATGCGCTTGCCGACGTTATTGGCGGACAGGTCGCCGAAGAGCTCAGCGCCGCGCGAGTCGAAGGTCAGCGAGACGTAGGGTTTGTTGAATTGCGGGTCCACGGCGACGCGGGCGTCCTGGATATACTCACCGGTCAGGTCAACCTTGCGGAAGAGATAATAGGACTTCCAATACGAGGCTTCGGGGTCCACGCCGGTTTTCTCGAGGCTATTCTCGTAGATCGGGTGGTATTGAACGCCGATGGCGTGGTTGCGGTCGATCTTGGTCTCAAGGAACGCGATGAGCGCGTCTTTGTCTTTGGCGGTGACCGAGAGGTTGCCGTCGCCGATGCGGCGCAGGTCAAAACCTGCGGGCAATCCACCGGATTGGAATTGGCTGAAGAAAGCCTGGGTGCCGTCGTCGTCGACCATCTTGAACTCAAGCTGGGCGGTCTGGCCGATGAGGCCTTTGGCGCGGTCGACGTCGTCGGCCTTGAGGCCGGGCAACTGAACGACGATGCCGTTTTGGCCCTGGCGGGTCACGCTGGGCTCGGCGACACCGAGGGCGTCGATACGCTCACGAATGGTCTCGACGGCCTGGGTGACCGCGAACTCCTTGGTTTCTTTGATATAATCGTCGGTCATGGTGACCCGGACGACCCCCGAACCCATATCCACCTGGGTCATGCTGGGGAAGAAGCTCATGAAGTCATCGGTGATGAGCGTGGTGTTGGACGGGTCCTTGAAGCGGATGTCGACGTAGTTGGTATTCTTGGGGTGCTCGGTGGTGACCTCAACGCCACTATTCTCGCCCTCCAGGCGCGCTTCAAGGTCGTCGGACATGCGCTCGAGCTTGTCCTGCACGGCCTCTTCGACGAGCACGCCGTATTGCAGCAGCAAGCCGCCCTGCAGGTCCAGCCCCAGGGTCAACGCCTTGCCGTTCTCCATGAACCAGTCGACGGTCGGACCGCTATAATTCTCGACGTTTCGGTCCAACTTGCCGTCCGCGCCGTCCAATACGCTGGGTATCAGGCCGTAGACGGCTAAGAGAATAGCAAGAATGGTGATGATCCACTTAAATTTATTGGCGCTCATAATCCCGAAACTCCGCTCGGAGGTCGATTCGGCCGCAGCGCGCGCGAGGTGATTACCCCGGGCAGGCTGCGGCCAGATGTTAAATAATTACCATTTCCCAGAGTCGTCCGACGAGTCGTCGGCGGCCTTGTCTGAGTCATCGCTTTTTGTCTTCGAATTTTTCTTGTCGGAGCTCGATTTATCCTCGATTTCCGCGTCGCCAGCGATGAGGAGTTGATCCTGCAATCCCTTAACGTTCGAGAGGAGGACCTTGATCTTCGTGTCGCGCGCGATGCGCAGGTCGATGACCTGTCCGTCAACCTTCTCGATGGTGCCTAAGATACCGCTGCTGGTGATGACCTTATCATCTTTCTTGAGGCTGTTCAGTATCGCCTGGTGTTTTTGGACCTGCTTTTGCTGCGGTCGGATGACCAGGAGCCAGAAGACGCCGAAGATGAGTACAAATGGCAGAATCTGGACAAGGAACGAGCCTTCAGGCGCTCCCTGAGCGATGACAATCGTGTTCAACATGAGTCGTTTCTCACTAAATACAATGTTCTTGAGCGAAAAACGCGTCGGTTTTCCGCTAAACAGCTTCAAATCGGCCGCAAAAAACAGCGCGGTCTAAGGAGCGTAGGCAATAGCAGTCGAGTTGATCATGGTCAAGCATGGGTGCAGGGGAGTTTGTCGCGACTTTATGGGCCCGCGGCGCGCGTCCGGGCGAGGTCAAATTTTAGCGCATGGCGACCGGTGCCGGGGCGGGCGTTTGGTTTTGGTACCCCAGATAGGCGCGGTTTATCTTGGGCAGGTGGGTGCGCAGCAATGAGCGCGCGCGGCGCGCCGAAGCGTTGGCGTAGTAGGGGCGCATGGCGGCGGCCAGGTGCAGCTCGATATCGCTTAAGCTGGCGTCGGCGCGTCGGCCCAGGCGCTGATAGACCCGGGAGGCGACCGCGGGCCCGGAGTTATAGCCGATATACATCAGGTAGATATTGCCGCCGAAGCGCTCGCTGAGCTGCGCGACGTAGGCGGCGCCGGCGAAGATGCTGCGCTCGGGGTTAAAGCGGGCGTCGGCGGGGTCACAGGGGAACGCGTCGCCGGCCTCGGAAGCGTTGATGGCGCCGGTCTCGAGTGACTGGCGCGTCTGCTTGTCGATCCTGCACGGGCCATCGCATTTGCAGGTGGTGATTTGGCCCACGCCGAAGATCTCGCGGAAGGGGCGCGCGCGCGCCGTTCCCGCGCAAAATTGCATCAGGCCGCTGCACCCGGTCGTGCTCACCGCGAATTGGCGCCCGGCGGATTCGACCCACATAAATGCCTTGAGCATGGCGAAGCGCTCCGGGTCATTCTTGGCCGCGCGCCAGATGATGGGGTCCCAGCGGTCCATCAGCGGTTGGGCGCTCGCCGGCGTCGGCGGGTAGTGCGTGCTGCCGTGCGGCGTCGAGGATGGGGGGCGCCCATCCTGTGGGTCCCCGGCCGAGGCGACCTCGCTGTCCGAGACCCCGCCCACGGATTCGACCGGCGAGGCGTAGAATTTTCGGTAGAGCCCGATGACCGAGTCCGCGACATATCGGCTTGCGCTGCCGTCCACCAGGTTTGCCCCGCGCTCAAGCCAGGCGCCTCGATTGCGATAATCCGCGACCAGCGTGGGTTGGAGTACAAAGGGGATGAGCAGTGAAGTAACGGTGGCGCTAAAGACGAGGTGGCCGAGTGTGCGTGCGCGTGGGCGGTTTTGGCTGAAGTGCTGGAAGAATTCGATCAGGGTATCGATGCCCGACTCGATGAAGTGCTGAGTAGCGCGCAGTGGACGCCGAAAGAGGTAGACCAATCCGGCGTTGAGCGCGCCGAAGACCAGCAGGCGCATCCATAAGATCGCGCGCTCCCCATAAGCATAGGAGAGCGCGCGCCACAGGGCGTCGGCCGAATCGTAATTTTGAAGCCTCGCGACCGACTCCAGCCCGAGGTGCAGCCCCAGCGAAAACAGCGCGAAGACCAATACCCAGCCGAGCAAATAGCTCGCCAGGATATCGTAAATGCCCTTGGCGATGCGAAGCAAAATTTTGATGAATTTCATCGAAGTCAGTCCAGATAATCGTCAAGGCGACGGCCAAATTTGGGGGCAATGGGCTCCGCTGGGTAATGCGATCGAGTCAGGGAGTACGAACGCGCGGCTCGCCGAAACGATCTAAGATATTTTCTGGCGACTCCGCGGGGCGCAGGCGCGTCCGAGATCTCAAGAAAAAAACGGGGCTGTCGGAAGATTCCCGACAGCCCCACCGCTAGTCATCTCCGATGCCAATCCATGGCGGGAGACACCCCCAGGCGCTAGCGTGTGCCCAATATTGCGAGTTCGAAATCATTGGCAAATCATATCGGGCAGCCTGTTGCCCGTCCGAATTGTCGACCGCTGTAGATTGTGAATGCGGATTCTGCTGAATGGGCATTCACTTCGATTTGCTCGCTTGATTTCAAACCTAGACAGCCTTCAGGGTCCGTCAAACACGGTGCTAGATGATTATGGCAGCCCCCGGGGGCTAGCCACGCCGCGAATTTTGGCGAGCATATTTAGGGAGAATCCGCGGATGGGGAGGGGCGGGCCGCGGCGACTTCGACCCGCAGGTGCGCGCGTTCGCCGGGGTTTAACACCGCCGCGTCGAGGTTGCTTTTAAAGCGCAGCGGCACCGCGATTTCGCGAATATCGGTGGCTTCGCCGGGGGAAAAAGAAATCGCGGTCGGCACGGTTTTTTCGTCCGCCTGCATCTTCAGCCGCAGCGTGCGCGTGGCGCCGGGCGCCAATTGAGGAAGATCCCAGCGCATATAGAGCAGGGATGTGAGCGCGCCTTTTTGCGCGCGCCGAAACTTAATCTCGGGCTCCTGTGCCGCTGGCGATTCGCCCACCACCTCGAATTGCAGCCCGGCCAGAATATATTTGCTCCACGCGCCGCCGGCTAACTTCGCCTCGGCGCCGCGCAGCTCGCCGTCGCCGTCGAGGTCAAAACGTCGCAGCAATAATTGGACGCGATCGTTGGGGGGCTCGAGAAACTCGACCAAGATCTCGACGCGGTCGCCCGAGACCTGGGCGACGACTTTTCGCTCCTGCGGCAGCGTGTGCGCGCCAGCGCTGCTCGGGCCCAGGAGCAGCGCGGCGGCGAGGGCGAAGAAGATCGGGCGAAGCGCGGTGTGGAGCATTTGAGTGACCGGGGGGGGGAATTAATGCGTGTGCCAATTCTTAAAGCGTGTGCGCAGATCCCGGTACTCGCCGGGTTGGCGCTCGAGGGCCTCGTGGCCGTGGTGATCGTTGGCTTTGAGCGAGGCGGGGAGCTTCGCGGTGTCGAGGCGGCGCAGGCGCCGGGGCGCGGCGGGCGCGACGGGTTTAAGCGGCGCGTCGGCGTCGGCCTGCACGATCTCGCTGAGCTGGAGTGCGCCGGCCGAGCAGCTCGGCGCGCTGGGGGCGGGCGGCGTGAATTCGCCGTCGCTGTCGCCCGGGCGATCGTAGACCAACCAGATCGGGTTGGTGAACGCAAAGGGCGTGAGCGGGAAGGTCGTCTCGGGGGCCAGCCCGTCGACGCCGCCGCCAAATCCAAGGGTGCCCGCGATGCTGCCGATTGCCGCTTCGAAGTTGACCTCCGGGATCTCCTGCGGGGTGTAGACCGGGAACAGGCTATTGTCTCCCTCGACCTCGAGCACCAGCCAGGAGTCTTTGTCGACGGTGAGCGAGACCGTGGCGCGGTATTCGCCGCCTTCGTCGAGTTGGAATTCGTGGACGGTCGGCGTCGCGTCATCGTCGACCACGACCGCCTCGCCGTTCTTGATGATGCGGAAGCGGCTCGCGCCGACCCATTTGGCCGCGCGCACCACGACTTCGACGTCGACGCGCGGGTTGGCGATCGCGATCTCATCGCCGATCGAGGCCTCGCCGATCTTCATGAAGGCGAAGGGGCCGTTGCTGATGATATTGCGATGCTGGGTCATCGCCTCGACGAGATCGGCCGGCTTAAACTTCGTCGGGTCATCGTAGCCGACATAGAAGAAGTTTCGCGGGCTTCCCGGCTGGGTGAAGTTCGGCACGCCTGCGGTATGACTGTCGGAGTTTCCGGTGGCGGTATAGCGCTTGTAGACCGGCTCGGCCGGCGCGGGGGTGGCGTCGCCGCGGATGAAGGTGCGCGGATAATTGAGGGTATTATACCAATCGTCGAGTCCGCCGGGGAACGCGACCGCGTCGCCGTCGCAGAGCACCGAGCCCTGGGGGTAGCGGGCAAAGAGCGCCTGGGTGTCGAAGGAGCACCAGGCTGCGGTGGGGTGGTCGGCCAGCGGGGCCTCGCAATCGGCCGCGGGGATCGCGTTATCGGTGCAGAATTGGGTAAGCTCGGCGCCGAACTCGTCGGCGCAGGTCGTGTCGATGATCTGGTCGACGGCGTGCTGCGGCCAGCCGTCGGCCCCGCCCACGGACGCCGGATACGGGACGCGATAATGCTTGAGTAACTCGAGATGTTTGCCGTTGAAGACCTCGATGGCGTCGAAATCCCAGCTCAGCGTGCTCTCGAACTTTTCGGTGCCGCGGCAGGACTCACCCTCGCTGCGGCAGTCGCGCATAAAGCTCGGGCCGCTCGGGGTGGAGATCGTCGCCATGATCTTGTCGACGCCGGTGACCGACGGGTCCTGGAAGGTGAGCGTCGCCTCACTGGTGAAGGGGTCGACGTTATATTGGGAGAAGTACCCCATGATCGTGTCGCGCGGGTGGTTGACCTGGATGATCGTCTCCTCGGGCGAAATCGTGCCGTGTTTGCGCAGCTCGTCGAAGATCTGCTGGGGCGGCAGGCTCTGCCAGGGGACCGCGCCGCCGTTGATGCTGCCGACGTCATAATTCATCGGGAAGGCGTTGAAGTGGCCGAACTCGAAGGTCGTCAATTCGACGCCCACCACCGAGTTTAGCCAGGGACGTAGGCCGTTTCGCGCGATATAGGGCAGATAGTCGGAGACGTGGTTATGGTCGCTGGAGACCACGGTCTCAAGCCCCTCGGCGGCGATGCTGATGACCCGATCGTCGAAGCTCAGCCCGCTGTCGATCGAGCCGCGCGCGTGCATGTGGAAGTCGCCGTTGAGGTAGCCGGTGGTGTCGATCGCGCGATTTAAGGTGACGGCGAGCTGGGCGGGTTGTCCCGGTTTTAGGGTGACGTCTTTGCTGCGAACCAGCTCATATTCCATGCCGCGGCTTGCGTAGACATCGTAGGTGCCGGGGCGGGCGTTGAGGCGCGCGATGCCGTCGGCTGAGGCGTAGGCGATCGCCTCGAGATATTCGCGCGTCGAAGGATCGTTGGGGTCATCCGGGACCATATCACTGGTGCGCCACGGCTCGCCGGCCTGCAGGTCGTAGAGATAGAAGCGTTTCTGAAGATCGCCGCGGTAATCGTGCTTGCCAACCAGCATGATCTTGCCGGGCATGGGGTTTCCGCGCTCGTCCTGGATCAGCACCGAGAGCGACGCGCTCGGGGACGCCTGCACATTCAGGTAGACCGGTTTGTCGCCGACCTCAAAGGGCCTGTAGTCGCTTAGCGGGCGGCCCTCGTCGCGGGTGCGATAGCAATATTTGCCCGGCGGGAGGGTGAATTGGAAATAACCCTCGTCATTGGTGAACGCCTGGCTATAGGGCGCGGGCGCAAGGAGATCGAAGCCCTCGCCGTCGCGGCTGCAGCCGTCGGCCGAAGCGCCGCTGTCGGTGCGGGCGGTGTAGAGCAGCAGGGAGGTGTTTTTGCGCGCCGGCGCGCCGGTCGGGGTTAGGACCTGCCCGGCGACCGTCTGGGTGGGGGCGTCGCGGATGATATACGCCTCGTCCAGGATGCTGGCGACGTCGCCGGTCCCGACGATCAGGTAGTTGGTGAAGGTGAACTCCTCGCCGACACCCATCGTGTCCGGGATGTCGTGGGTAAACGCGCCGCTGAATCCGGCGGCATAAAAGAGGACGAGCATATCGTCGTCATCACGCGCCCCATATGCCTCTTTATTCGCGACGAAATTTCGCTCCGGTGCTTCTTCGGCGATAAAGCCGTAGTTGGTGCCCTTGGTGTTGGAGGAGGCCATAAAGTCGGTGACCAGCCCCGGGAAGGCGGGCAGGGGGATCTCGTGGCGATAGCTATCTTCGAGGCCCCAGCGCAGGTCATAGCCAACGCCGGGAAGAAAGAGGCTGTTGAGCTCCCCGAAGCCGAGCACCGCGCCGACCGGCACGCTAAATCCGCTGAGATCGAGGCCGAGGAAAGACTCCAGCACGCCCATGACGGCGGCATTCGGGAAGGTCAGGGGTTGGTCACTGGCATTCTTCAGGGTGCTCTCGACCCGGATATGGCTTGCGCCGGGCTCCAGAATATAGCGCACCGAGAAGCGCACCAGCGGGGCGCCGTCGGAGTTCGCAGGAATGCCGGCGACCAGGTCGCCAAAGTTTGCCTCATAGCTATTGATCATCGCCTGGTTGATAAAGCGCAGCATCGAGACGAACTCGCCGCCGCGCCCGCGAACCTCGACAATCGCGGCTTTGCCGTCGCTGCCGTCGTTGAGCACGACGACCTCCTCGGGGTCCACCATCTCCAAAAAGAACGCCGGGAAGAACTCGCCGAATGTATCCTTGCCGGAGCCGCCGATCTTGTCGGGGTTGGAGGTCGTGCGGATACGGTCGGCGTCGATTAGCGAGCCGCCAAAGAGCCCGCTGCCGCTGGCGAAGCCGACGTCCTCAACCACCACCTTGATCTTATCGTTCATCAAGATGAAGTCGCCGATCTCGCCCAGGGCGGTGGGGCCGCCGATCAACTCGTCGCGGCTGGTGATGCGCTTGGCGCTGGCCCGGGCGGGTTCATCCCCGTCGGGCAGGCAGCTCGGCATGGCCAGGGCGGCGGCGAGGGCCGCGCAGAGGCCGATGAGCAGATAGAGGCGGGCAAATCGGCGCGCCGCAGGCTGGGAACCGGAGGACGAGCTATCGCTTGGCTGATTATATTGCATTGAGGCGATCACTACAGAGATTCGAGACAATGATGAGAAGCTCAGAAGATCTTGTCGGTGCGGTGCGGGCCGGTCGCGCGGCCCGCGTCGGTGATCACCACACGATCTGGGCAAGGGCGTCAAAGCGATTGTTGTCGATCGAGCGGATATCCTCGCCGGTCACCGTGTAGTTAAGCAGGATGCGGACCGGGTAATCCGGCGAATTATAGTTCAGGCCGAAGGTGTGATAGGTCAGCGCCTCATAGGCCACATTTGCGGAGCCATCGTCGTTGATGTCCGGGTCATAATAGGCGAAGCGGTAGGCGGGTTGGAGGCCTAAAAACGGCTCCTGATAAGCGATCTGTGCCTGCAGTGAGCGCGCGGTGCGGGATTGTTCAGCCTGCAACTCGGGCGCCGGGGTCACCTCTACCTGCGTGATATTGGTCAGCAGACTCACGCCGTAGGCGTTCACCGTGAGATCGCCGGTCCATCCGACGTTCTTTTGGTTGAGGCGATCGGGGGCCGCGCCGAGGGTGCGCTCGTTATAGAAGCCGGCGCCGCCCACGCGGATGAGGTCGCCCCAGTGCAGGTTAAGGCGGCCGTAATAGGCCATCTTGTCGTTCTCATTGAAGCGCAGGTTCACCTTTTGCCCGTTGGTTACGGCAAGCGCATAGCTCAGCGCCGGTCCATTGGGCGCGGCGTCCTGGGAATCATTGAAGAAATAATAGGGCTCGGAGTCCAGGCGCAGGCCAACCTGTCGGCCCTGACTCAGACCCATAACGGGCATGCCGTCGAGACCACTGACGCCCTGGTTGCCGACCGAGCGATCGACAAAGAGGAGGTCCTTGGTGGATTGCAGGGTCTCCGCATCATAGGGGGCCTTAAATTGGCCGACAGAGATGCGCACAAGATCGTGGGGCGCATAAGAGAGAAACGCGTCCAAAAGCCGTGTCCCCAGCTCGATATCCTCGTTGTCGGCACCCTTGGGCAATCCTGCGGCGCCTTCGAGCACCACATTAAACCCGACGCCGTTCTCAAGGCTGCCGTCGACGGCCAGGGCGACATCCGCCAGGGAGAAGCCGTCGCGTCGCCCGATGAGTTGGTAGTGGGGATCGTTTTGGACGGCGGAGTATTTGGTGCGTAGATAACCGCCAAACTGAAGATCCCAGGCGGGCGTGTCCGCCGAAGCCTGGGCGTCGGCGGTCTCCTTGAGCTGGGGAGAGGGCGCTTCGTTGGCAAAGCCCGGCGCCTCGGCCGACGAGCCCGACTCCTGGGCCCACGCAAGAGTGGCCGGGGACATAATAAGGCCCGCACTAATAATAAGGTGGGCGGGGATACCACGGTATAGGTGCATTATTTTCCTTTGGGCTTCTGGGAACACAAATATAGTTGCTGCATATATACATGTTTGGCGGGGGCGTCGTCCATGCACATCCCAGTCCGCAGGATCCCGGTCGAGCGTGCATTATCGGCCCGATTATACCGGCGCGATCCAGCGGGATTGGACAGGGCGTCGCCGGGTGTGTCGGCGGGCGCGCGCAGATTCCTTTTTACTTTCAGTGGTTTAAGTTGCGCCCGGGCGGAGGGTGAGAAATAATGCGGCGAAAACAATAAAAAGCGCTTGACGTTCGGCTTCGCATGGGTATTATCGGCGGCCCTCGCGGGTTGCGGATTTAACACTTCGCAAAAGCGCCAAATAGGCGCCTGACTCGGGAGGAGTGGCCGAGCGGTTGAAGGCACTGGTCTTGAAAACCAGCAACGTTTTAGGGCGTTCGTGGGTTCGAATCCCACCTCCTCCACTTGGACTTCAAACGATTCGCTTTTTGTGCTTGACAAAGATTTGCAAGGTATGAAATAAGGCGGTCGTTGCTTAGATAACATGACTTTGTAGCAGCGAAGTTGATTGAAGTTATCTTAGGATGTAAACAGTAGTTTACCTGAATCGTTTGATTCGGGGAGGTGGCCGAGAGGCTGAAGGCGCTCCCCTGCTAAGGGAGTATACGGTTTATCCCGTATCGAGGGTTCGAATCCCTCCCTCTCCGCTGGACGAAGTTGTGAAATAGTTTTCTTAAGTTTGCTTGTTAAGATTATTTCATAATGAATCCAAAATAAGGCTTGCAATTCTGATTTGATGAATGTAAACCTTATTTCCCGCTGATAAGGCGGGAGTTAAATAGTCTCCTGGTTCGCCTGTTGAAACTATTTAGCAAATGCTTAAAAATAAGGCTTGCAATTCTGATTTAATGAATGTAAACCTTGTTTCCCGCTGGCAAGGCGGGAGCTAACAGACGCACTTGTAGCTCAACTGGATAGAGCAACGGTCTACGAAACCGTAGGTTGAAGGTTCAAGTCCTTCCAAGTGCATGAAAAAAGGGAAATGCCTGTAAGGCGCTTCCCTTTTTTTAAGTCAGGGCTTTTTCGAAAGCCGATAAATCGAACACCGGTATCATTAAATAGCGCCTCTTCTTTTGAGGAGGAATCCAGGGGAGGGGAGGCGCTATTTAAGAGTTTCTCTTTTGGAAGTTTAGATTGTGGCCAATGATAAGGATTTCATGAGGCTTGCGATCGCCGAGGCCCGAAAGGCCGCGGACTTGGGAGAAGTTCCGGTAGGATCGGTTGTTGTATTGGACGGTCAGGTTGTGTCGACCGGCTTTAACCGCCGCGAGACCTGGCAAGACCCCACAGCTCATGCGGAGCTAATCGCCATGCGGCGCGCCGCCGAGAAACTCGGCAGTTGGCGCCTGCTCGATTGCACGCTTTATATCACGCTTGAGCCGTGTCCGATGTGCGCAGGGACCATTATCAATTCGCGAGTCCCGCGGGTTGTCTATGGGGCGCGCGATGCCAAAGCGGGAGCTGCGAGGTCGCTTTATGCGATGCTCGAAGACCCCAGGCTTAATCATCGGGTCGATATAACCGAGAATTGTCTTCGCGATGAATGTGCGGGGCTTTTGACCGATTTCTTTGAAGCAATTCGCCAACGCCGAAAGGCGGCACGCGAGTAGAAGCGATCTTTGACAGCGGAATTCTTCAGTTGCAGAAGGCATTGATACTCTTCGTTTTTTTGTGGAGGGATGGCCGAGTGGACGAAGGCGTTTGATTCGAAATCAAATGTACCGTTATGCGGTACCGTGGGTTCGAATCCCACTCCCTCCTTCGGAGAGATGGCCGAGTGGCTGAAGGCGCACGCTTGGAAAGCGTGTATACCCTCACAGGTATCGAGGGTTCGAATCCCTCTCTCTCCGCTTATAAGATTTCGCTTTACAATCAGCAGGATATTGCTTAGTCCTGCTGGTGCATGGTTCGACCCCTGAGCGGTCAGCGGGACCACCGATTCGGTACCCCGTCAGGCCCGGGAGGGAGCAGCGGACTGGACACGGGGTGTCCGCTGACCGCTCAGGGGTCGAGCTAATTTAATCTTAAAAGCCCGCCTACTTTCTTAAGTAGGCGGGCTTTTTTGTGTCTTTAAATTGGCGTTCGTGGAGGCGTTCCTGGAGGTGTCAGGGAGCGCCAGAGCGTGCCCCTGCGCCACTTCGACGGGCGGGGCGTGCGGCGAGCTGTGCGCTGGCGCGGCGCGAGCGCGTGAGGGCGGGCGTGAGGCGCAAAAATGCCGTCGCTGACAAGGTGTCGGCGACGGCATTTAAGGTGCGCTCTCGAGCCCCCGAGGAGGCCCATGAGCCTATCGGTGTTGCATCAGTCGACGATGTTGCCGACGAAGCCACCCGCGGCGCTATTGGCGACGCAGGCTTGCATCGTTGCTTCGGGGTTGCCACCGCTGCGAAGCGCGATATTGGCGCAGGCGAAGAAGTCGCTGAGCGCGCAGAGGAAGGGGCGTGCCTCCGGCGGGATCTCGGCCTGCACCTGGTTGATGCTGGCGCGGCATTGCGCGATCTCGGCGCCGCTGCATCCTTCTTCTCCGGCCGGGGACATCTGGCAGATCAACTCGGCGAAGTCGCACAGACCCTCCAGCGAGCAGCTGCCGCCGGTCGAAAGGCCCGAGGAGAAGCTATAGGAGGTCGGCAGGCCGCTGCTGAACGACGAGGTGCCGCCAACCGAGGTGCTGAAGCGCGACGAGCCGGGCACGCTTGCCGAGAAGCTGCGCGACCCGGAGAGCGACGCATTGTAGCGAGCCGGGGCGGGGCCGCTGTCGCTGAAGTCAAAGTCCAGATCCAGGCTGGATTGGCGGCGGAGCAGCGAGTTCTCGGTGCCCGGCATATTGGTCGGGCGCAGCTCGGGGCTCAGGCTCATGTGCCAGCCGCGCTCCGGGGTGTAGCTCACGCTGACGGCCTGGGTGCCCGAGGCGTCGTCCTGGACACTTAAAAGCACCAAATCCTGGCTGGATTGGTGCATTTCGGAGGTGTCATCGATGGATTCAGCGCAGCCTGCGGCGCCAAGTCCCGCAAAAAGAAGCAGGGCGATCGGAGTATATAATCGCATTTTCATAATATGCCTCCAAGCATTTCTAGATGTTAGTTAAGAGGCACCGCCGCGTCGGACGCGGCGGTGCTCCTGCGTTAGGGATGCCCGTAGGATAGCCGAATTTAATCATAATATCCACATTGGCAGCCCTTATGCGTCTCTAAGCAGGCTGGCTTAGAAGTAGATATTCGCGGCAAGCGCCGACGTGAACGTACCCACGCCGAACGGCTTCTGGTTGGGGCGCACGATGTCGATGCCCAGACCGGCCTGGCCGGAGATGCTGAAGCGGGTGGTCGGGAACCACTCGGCGCCGAGGCCACCGGCGATGCCGAAGCCCGGGTCGTCGAACTCACCAGCGCCGCCGCCAAGGCCGAGGTTTAGCTGGCCGAAGTAGAACATCGCCACGTTTCCGCGGGTGCTGGGGTAGTATTTGAGCGTCGGGGCGAGCAGCAGGTTCCAATAGAAGTCGGTGGTCTCTTCGCCGCTGTCGGTGAAGCCGTCGCGCGGGTCAAGGCCAAGACCGACGTTCAGGCCCAGGTTGACGTTGGGCGTCAGCATCATCCAATAACCAAAAGCGCCACCCGCGTACGGGTTTCCGCCGCCGGGTACGGAGAAGGAAAGCGAGTGCTGGCCGGCTTTAAGCGCGTTATTCGGAGCGCGGTCGCCCTGAGCAAATGCCGAGGAGGAGAAAGCAAAAGTAGCCATGGCAAAGATAGCAATCAGCAACAGTTGTTTTTTCATTTGTTTTCCTACTGGTAAACAGCGTGGTTAATAGACACTTACATTGACAATTTTGGAACGGCATCCGCCGTCCCGTGACTGCAGTCAGATTAGGCAGTTTATCGTCGCACCAAAAAACGTCCCGTCAAATTATTTATGAAATACTGCAATCGTGGGCGACGATAGCGCTTTTGAGCGATTCGTCAAGCCGCCCGATGGCGACACGAAGAGCGGGGTAGGGGTTTGGGCTCTTCGTGTCGCCGGGGTTAGTCACCTGTTGAGTCGCCGGGTTTAGTAGCCGCGGTCGACCATATCATCGCCGGTTCCCTCGGCGCTTCGGGCCGCGGTGGCGATTTTGGAGCGCTGGATTTCGACGTCCAGGGTGCGGTTTTTCACCTTCTCCAGGATATCATCGCGCACCTGGTCGGGGGTCATATTCCCAAGGCGTCCCTCGGAGTAGCTGCGCACGGCGACGTTTCCGGCCTCCGCCTCACGCGCGCCGATGACGAGCATATAGGGGACCTTCTGGGTTTCGGCTTCGCGGACCTTAAAGCCGATCTTCTCGGTGCGGTCGTCGACCTCAACCCGGATGCCGTGGGTGCGGTATTCCTTCGCGATTTCCCAGGCGTAGTCATTCTGGTCGTCGGTGATGGTCAGCAGTTTGACCTGCACCGGGGCGAGCCAGGTGGGGAAGACGCCGGCGAGATGCTCGACCAGGATGCCGATGAAGCGCTCGAGGCTGCCGGCCAGGGCGCGGTGAAGCACGACCGGGGTCTTCTCGGTATTGTCGCCGGCGGCGTATTTGAGCTCGAAGCGCTGCGGGAGCTGATAGTCCAATTGGATGGTCGCGCACTGCCAGCTGCGGCCCAGGCTATCGCGCACCTGGAAGTCGATCTTCGGGCCGTAGAACGCGCCGTCGCCTTCGTGGATGGTGTAGGGGCGCTCGTTGGCGTCCAGCGCGGCTTTAAGCGCGGCTTCCGCGCGATCCCAAACCTCGATCTCACCCATGAACTTCTCGGGGCGGGTCGACAGCTCGATATCGTAGTCGAGGTCGAAGAGGCTGTAGGTCTGGTCGACCATCTTCAAGAAGAGCGAGATCTCATCGCCGATCTGCTCCTGGGTACAGAAGATATGCGCGTCGTCCTGGCAGAATTGGCGCACGCGGGTCGCTCCGGAGAGCGCGCCCGGCATCTCGTTGCGGTGCAGGGTGCCGAACTCGGCCACGCGCAGCGGCAACTCGCGGTAGGAGCGCTTGTCGCTCTTAAAGAAGAGCATGGTGTCCGGGCAGTTCATCGGCTTGAGACAATAGGTCTGGTCGTGGGCCTCGAAGGTGAACAGGTTCTCCTGGTAATTCTCCCAATGCCCCGATTGCTCGAAGAGCTCCTTATTATAGAGGAGGGGATGGTTGATCTCGATATAGCCGTTCTTCTCTTCGATTTCGCGGAAATAATCCTGCAATTTGCGGTAGACCAGCCAGCCCTTGGGGCGCCAGAAAATGGAGCCCGGCGAGAGGCGGTCGAAGTCAAAGAGGCCGAGCTGGCGCCCGAGCTTGCGGTGGTCGCGGCGTTTGGCCTCTTCGAGCATGAAGAGATATTCCTTGAGCTCGTCGGCGGTCTCAAAGGCCGTGCCGTAGATGCGCTGGAGCATCGGATTATTCTCGTCGCCTCGCCAATAGGCGCCGGCGACTTTTTGGAGCTTGAAATGCTCGCAGGCACCGGTGGACTCGACATGCGGGCCGGCGCACAGGTCGGTGAAGGGGCCGTTCTTATAGATCGAGACCGTCTCGCCCTCGATACCGTCAATGAGCTCGAGCTTGTAGGGCTGGTCGGCGAAGAACTCGCGCGCCTTCTCTTTGCTCCACTCCTCGCGCTCAAAGGTCTGGTTCTGCTTGATCACCTGGGTCATGCGGCCTTCGAGTTGGCCGAAGTCGTCGGTGGAGATGGGGCGGGGGAGCTCGAAATCGTAGTAGAAGCCGTCGGCGATGGGCGGGCCGATCGCGAACTTCGCGTCCGGGAACATCTGCTGAATCGCGGTCGCCATGATATGCGAGGCCGAGTGGCGCACGCGGTAGAGTGCATCTTTTTTGTTGTCGACGTCTTGTTTTTCTTGCTCAGCCATGTCGGAACCTTCAGGAGAGATCGGAGTCGGTTGAAAATATCAGTATTTTAGCGGGCGATTTCATTATCTATGCTGGCGAAGTAAAGCGAGTCCAACTAGAGAGGCGCGCAGACTCTGCGCGCCATCGCCGGGTTTGCCGCATTTACTTATAAAGATTGGCTTCAAAGGTCCAGTACGCGATTAAAGTGTAGTGGGTCGAAATATATTGAGATATTTAGCGGTACTCTATGGGATGTTGCCTCGGGGCGTGCCGCCGCGTGAGATGCCTTTATATCCATCGGTGCCATGTGCTATAGGCCGTCTGTCTTAACTCTCCGTACTTGGAAAATAACCTATGTCGAAATTTCAAAATCATAATCGTCGCCGCGCCACATTGCTGTCATTGGTCGCGCTTTTCTTTTTGCTCTCCCTTGGGGCGTGCAAGAGCAATGAGTCCGCGCCGGATTCGGCCCAGAAGGACGGCGCCGAAGCCGCCGCTGAGGCTCCAAAAGAAGAGGCGAAGGACGACAAGAAAGTCGTGGACGCGCCCCCCGGAGATATCTATCCCGGCATGAACCTGGGCATGTTGCCCGACGCCAAGCGCGCCACGGTTGTCGAGATCACCGAAGCCGAGCTGTGCCCGTGCGAGGACTCGACTGAGAGCCTGCACGCATGTCTGCAGGATGCGGACAAAGCCTGTGCGCTGGCGAAACAGGTCGCCAACACGGTCGTTCGCGGCGTTCACGCCGGCGCGCCGAAATCGGAGATCCAGGATGTCATCGCCCAGTTCGTGACCAACGCCAAGAAGATCCACACCTTTGACCTCAAGGGTGTCCCGTCCAAGGGCAATAAAGAGGCGTCGGTGGCCATCGTTGAATTCGCTGACTTCCAATGCCCCCATTGTAAAGTGGCCTCGGGAATCCTCGACGAGATTTCCAAAGAATATGGCGACAAGATCGTCATCTACTTCAAGCAATTCCCGCTCAACGCGCATAACCAGTCCATGAGCGCGGCGATCGCCACGCTTGCCGCGCATAACCAGGATAAATTCTGGCCCATGCACGACCTGGTGTTCGAGAACCAGCGTTCGCTCGCCGCGGATAGCTACGAGAAATTTGCCGGCCGAATCGGCCTGAATATGGCGAAATTCAAGACCGACCTGAAGAGCCCGATGATCGCGGGCGCGATCACGCGTGACCGTCAAGAGGGCGAGGCGGCTGGGCTGACCGGCACCCCGACGCTTTATATCAACGGGCGTCAGTATCAGGGGGGCATCGATAAGGCTGCGATTATCGCGGCGATTGAAGCAGAGCTTGAAGCTGTGAAGAGCGCGGAAGCCGAGAAGGCGACCGAATAAGGCGCAGCGGCGTCTGAAAATGTGATGAATCAAGCAGGCCGAGCAGGGCGCCCCGGTGGCGCGCTGCTCGGCTTTGTTTGTCCTGCAGCGCGGCGCTGATTGGCGAGGCGAGCGAGCGCGTAATTGTTAAGATACACAGCCGCTTAGCCCGGCGCATTGAGTTGACGCTTAATTTTAGCTCGTGTTATCCATGAGGGCCGTTCGGGCCGCGCGCGGGCGATATTTGTGATGCATGGCTGACGATTTTCTATTGTAAATACGAATGAGATCATGATCTCCAATCAGGCTCCAAGAGCTTCCGAAGATATATTGATGATTGATAACTCGACCAAGAAGACGTCCCTCGGGGAATCCACCTGCCGCGCCAAAATTTTGCGCTCGGCCTGCGCCATCGCAACGATGATGGCGTTTGTTTGCTCTCCATTGGCAGCCATCGCCCAGCAGGCAGCGCCGGGCGCGTCGGATGACGCGGGCGAAGCCAAGCAGGCCGAAGAGGCCGCGCCGGCGCCCAAGCCCGCGGGCCCGACGCCCACGATGTTCTTGCTGCCGACCCAGGGAATCAAAGGGGAGATGTCCGAGATTATCCCGGAGCGCATCGGTGAGATGCTGCGCGCGCAGCTCGCGGACAAGCGCAGCGCCAAGCTTCTGCCGACCTATGAGGCGATGATGCAGCAGGGCGGGGGCAATCCGAACGCGGAGCTCGCCGAGGCCGAGCGCCTCTATACCTCGGGCATCGGCCTGCTGACCGCCGGTCAGAATGACCGCGCGGCGACGACCTTCCAGCGCTCGGTGGACAGCCTCGAGAAGAACCTGGCAGACCTCGAGAATTTCAACGTCCTGGTCGACGCCTATCGGAATATGGCGCTCGCGTACTTCCTGGCGGGCTTTGATTTCGACGCCCGCAAAAAGATGCAGGTCTACGCGAATCTTCGTCCCAACGAGAAGTTGGACCCCGAGAAATTCCCTAAAGAGTTGCGTGAGGTTTACCAGGTCGAGGCCGACAAGGTCAAAAAGGCCGGTCCGGGCAAGATCAGCGTCACCGCAGGCGGCGAGAAGGCCACCGTATTTGTCGACGGCGTCGAGAAAGGTCAGGCTCCGGTTGAGCTCAACGATATCGGCTACGGTTACCACTATCTCGTCGTTCGCGGCGCGACCGGTGGGGTGTGGAGCGAGCAGATTCGGGTGCGTGGGCGCTCGAAAGAGCAGACCTTTGAGGCCAAGCTTGGCGCGCCGGGGGCGACTCCGGATGCTGCTGCCTCGAATCAACCCGCGTTTTATACGGGCCTCGTCTCGAGCGTCGGGTCGGGAAAATTCAGCGACGAACAACTTCGTCCCTATCTCGACGAGCTGCACTCGCGCACCGGCGCCAAATATATGGCCTGGGTCGTGATGGTGAAGAAGCGCTCGAGTTATTCGGCGGTCCCCTTCATCTATAATGTCGAGACCAGTGAGCTGGTCCGCGAGGGCGATGTGTCCTTTACCCTGGCGCTGTCGAACCTGCGGGTGGGCGTGAATACCCTGGCCAATTCGATCAGCGGCGTGGTCGGGGCCGAGGCGGGCGACAAGCTCGTGACCTCGGTGGACCTGAAGCCCGCCCCGGCAGCAGTGGCGGTCAAGCCGGCCGCCGGTGAGGCCGATAAGAAGCCGAGCACGCAGGCGCCGGCTGAGACCAAGCCGGTCGCGCAGGCTCCCGTTGAGCAGTCCAAATCCGTCAAGCCGCTGCCGCCGATCGAAGATGGGCTCGACGAAGACGATGACTCGAATGTTTGGATGTGGGTCGGCGCCGGTAGCGCGGCGGTCCTGGTCGCGGGCGCAGTGGTCGGCGGCGTGCTGTTATTTGCTGACGACGCTGACCCTGCGGGCGGCGGAAAATTCGACGCGGCGCTGTCCTGGTAAGCAACCCCGGTGCGGCGCTTGGCGCTCCGGTCCTTCAAGGGGCGGGGCGCAGGATTCTTGCGAAAAACTAAAAATTATACTGTGAAGTTAGATAAAATGGCGAATCTTCAGCGATATATTCTTCCCGCCTGTTTGATGCTTTCGGTTGGCGCTACCACGTTGGGTTGCGGCGACGGGGTCGACTCGCGCGACGGCAACCTGCGGGTCGACGTCATCGGTTGGGGCCCCGGGGTGGACGGGACGCTCGGCTTTCAGACCACGCTGCCGAATTTCCCGGGCGCCCAGAATGTTCGGGTGAGCCTCACCGAGCCGGCCACCGGCCGGGTGGTGGAGAGCGAGACCTTCGCGGTCGCCCAGCGAAACGCGCGCCTGCCGAAGTTAGAGAGTAGCGATGGCCTGCGCATGCAATTCGACGTCCTCGACGCGGCGATGCAGCCGATGGCCTACGGGGCCACGCCGCTCTTTAGCTTCAGCGGCACCGATTATGTGCAGAGCTTCCGCATTCAGGTCGACCCGGTAAATAGCTTTTCGCCGGTCGGCGCGGTGCTCAGCGGGTCGATGGCTCAGTCAACCCTGGACCCGCGCTCTATCTCGTCGATGGGAATTGAGCGCTGGCTGGGGCGGGTGGGTCACGCGGCGGTGACGATGGACGGCGGCAATAAGGCGCTGATCGTGGGCGGCGGTGACGCGATTTCGCCGGTGCGCGCCGGGGCCGACCCGAATTTTCGCACCCCGAGCGACGGCCGCGCGCTGTCGCTCCACGATGATTTGATGGAATTTGATCCCAATAGCGGATATTTCACCGACCTGTCGTTTAACCCGGCCACCAACACGGTGTTCCCCGGCGGCGCCGACCGCCTGATGAGCGCGCGCGCCTTCCACACGGTCACCGATATCGGGGATAATAAATACCTGGTTATCGGCGGATATGGTGAGGAGAACGGTGCGCTCAGCGTGTTGAGCAGCATCGAGATGATCGACCTGAGTCTTCCGGCGGGCTCGCGGGTTCGTCCGTTGCTCGACGCCAACGGGATGCCGCTTCGCCTCAGCGGGGCGCGGGTATTTCATAGCGCGACGTATCGCCCGGTCGACAACAGCGTCGTCGTCGCCGGCGGCGTTGGTCCCGGCGGCCCGACCGACGTGCTCGCCACGGTCGAAGTTATTAATCTGAACGCAGGCACGGTTGTCCCGGGCCCCGCGCTGGCGACGCCGCGCGCCCAGCACGAGGCGGTCTTGATGGCCGATAACCAGACCATCTGGATTCTGGGCGGGCGCGACTCTTCCCAGGCGCTTAGCTCCACCTCGACCATTGGCGTGAGCGGTTTCGTGACGCCCAATGCGACGATGCTGCAGGCGCGCTACGACTTCGAAGCCGTGCGCTCTTCCGATGTCGCGGGCGGTGGCCTGGTCGTCGTGGCCATCGGTGGCTTTACCGATATGAACGGCGCGGCGACCGGCTCCGTGGAACTGGGTAAGTTGGGGCGTGATAGCTTCAACGCGTGCGGCGCCTGCACCTTGTCGACGCCGCGCGGCGGCCTGGAGGCGGTGGAGCTCCCCAATACCCGCGACATCGTCGTGCTCGACGGGCGTAAGTCCGATAACTCGCGCGCCGGCGGGGTGGAGGTCCTCAAATTCGCAAGCCTCTCCCAGGGCAACGCCTACAGCGCGAGCGCGACCGGCGCTCAGTCCGTGAACGGGCGCGCCGACAGCACTGCGACGTTGTTGGCTAACGGGAAGATTCTTTTGACCGGCGGCATCGGCGCCAACTCCGCGACGCTGCGCGACGCCGAGTATTTCACCCCCTCCGACTTCGTCGCCGCCCCCGCCGCATCCGAGTTCTAATCCGCCCCGACGTCACGGTCGAAGCACTTCGACCGCGTCGGGGATGCCGGTCATGGACGTGAGCTCCTGGGCCACGTCCGCGGCCACGGCGGTCGGGTCCGTGAGGACATAGCTCACATAGAAGTCGACGCGTTCGCGATCCGACGGCGCCTGGAGCGCTTTTTGAACCAGCTTCTGGCGCCACCCCTCAAAACTATCCCCAATCACCTGCATCACCGGCGCGGCCGCGTCGCTGAAAAGGCTCGCGCGCAGCTGTCCATCTGACGGCAGCGTGAGCGGGTCGCCCGCGAGGCCTGCCTCGGGGTATGCGCGGTGCTCATCGTCCGAGGCCGTTAACTCCAGGCGAAATCCCTTCTCTAATTTGGGGCGATTGTCGGCGTGCTCGATGCGTATCTGCACCGAGTTCGTGGCGTGGCGCGTGTGGGTTGTGACGGTATATCGAAGGTCGCGGTAGACCGCTTCTTCGAGGAGCTGGTCGGTGACGGCCAGCTTTTCGCGCGCGTATTGCACATCCTCGCGTTGAGCGTCGACCTTATCCCGGGCGCTGTCGACCTTCTTTTGGGCCCGCGTCAGGTCCTGCTCGGCGTATGCGCTCACGCTCGCCGGGTCCATCTTGGCGTATTCGGTGCGGTAATAATCGAGCTCGTATTGGGCGTCGCTGAGCTCCTTTTGATAGTCGACCAGGCGGCGCTCCTCGTCGATGAGGTCGTCCTGGGCCCGATGGTACGCCGGGTTCTTCACCATGCGCGTGCCGGATTGGTAGGTCAGCGATTCGCCGCGGGCGCTGCGGCGTGTCTCGAAGGTCGGCTCGGTGACGCCCACGTGAATGAACGCGTCGATCTTCGGGTCTGCGTCGGTCTTTCGGGTCGAGAGGTGCAGGGCGTTGGCCTTATTCGCGCCGGTGATGGCGGACGCGACGACCTTGTACCCGGCGTCGTCGGCATCGCCTTGGAGGTAGGCGTGGTAGCGGTGGCGCTCGGCGAGCTGCTGGCGCATGGCGTGAAGCCGCTGGCGGGCGGTGCGGTCGCCGCTCAACTGAAGGGACTTCGCCCAATACAGCGCGGCCAACCCCAGTTGTTCGTGCTCCTCGGCGTCGCGCGCGCCAAGCTGAAGCTCCTCAGACCAGCGCGCCCGCGTCTGGGTGGCTTTCTGCGCGAACGCGCTGCGTTTAGGCGGGAGTTGCTCGGAGACCGCCTCGAAGAGCGCCAGCGTATACGCCCAGGATTGCTGCTCCGCAGCGGCCGCGCCGACCTCGTCGGCGCGGGTCGATATGCGGTGGATAAGCTGGTCCACGCGGCCGCTGCTCGGCAGAAATTTATAGGCTTTGGAGGCCGCGTCGATCGCCGCGAAGAGGTCGTCCTCGGCCAGCGCGCCTTCGGCCGCGGCGTGATAATGCTCGGCCAGGCGGGTGCGGGTTTGGCGGATCTTATCGCTGGCCTCGGGATCGTCCGGGTCAAGCTTATAGGCGGCCTCATAGGAAGCCAGCGCGCGCTCATATTCGCCGCGCTCAAAAAAGGAGTCGCCTTGCTTGATATGCTTGCCATAGGCGCAACCGCTGAGCGCCAGGAGCGCGGCGAGGATATAGGTGAGCGCGGCGCGGCTTATCATTTTATACATAGGTCATACGCGGTGGGTTTGGGGCGCTGTGTGAAGTCGATATTCGCACGCCCAATTTGAGCGGTATATGCGGTTGAGCGTAGCGTGTAGGCGTGCCTGATTGATCGTGGTGCCGACGGCTGAGACTCTATTTTGATTCATAGATCAGGTCAAACCCGGGCGCCCCGGGTTTCGACGGCCGCGCCTGGGCCAGGCTTGAGCCGGGCAGGGCGACCGCAATGTTGACGTGCGCCCCTGGGATTGCTAATGGAGCAACGCTTATTCAAGGGCCTGCCGCGCAAAGCAGGGGCTGCGGGCCTGGAAGACGATTTCTGATAATCGCGAAAAGCATAGACCTGAACTGAATTTATTATCCAATTGATTGAGCCGAAATCACTCGGCTCCAATCCTCTTAAGGAGAAGCAACATGGCCGAAGAAGTGAAGAACGCCGAAGAGGCAACCGAGCAACAAGCAGCCGAGCAAGAAGAGCGCGACACCGGCGGACAGAAGATCATGTGCTTCGTTTCCAAAGAAATGGTGCCGATCAACCAGACCGTCGAGCTTGAGTATATGCCCGGCAAAAAAGTTCGCGTGATGCCGAAATACGTGAAGTTCGAGCTGGAAGAATCCGCACTTTAATCGCGACGCATAGCGCGCATTAAAGAGCTGAAAACGCAGGCGTCATCCCCGATTTTTATTAGGGTGTGGCGCCTGCGTTTTTTTATGGACGCTGGGAGATGCTCCCGCCGATCCCACTTCATCCCCGCTTCTTTCCCACTTCGTCCCAGGCCCCGTTTCGGCCGGCATTTTGGGGCGAATTCCCACCGAACCCACTTTATCCCCACCTGCGTTTGGTCGTGTGTTGGGGGATGATCCCACCGCGATCCCACCCTGATCCCACTTCATCCCCACCGCCATCCCACTGCGCTCCACTGCCCCCCAATACACTCCCAGGGCAGGTGTGTACCGCCCTAGAAAATGGTTTAGAAATTAATTTTCGGCGCGATTTTTAGGGTGGTGGTTTTCTAAGTTGTTGAAATTTAAGGGGATGCTCGGAGGGGTGTTGGATCGGTGGATCAAATTCCCGCTCGATTCGGCGGCGCTGGGCCCAGAATGGGTGTGAAGTTGTTGACGGTGGGTATCGGTGCCCCTATAGTGGGCCGCAGTGGGACAAATTCCCATAGCGCCAAATGGGTCGAGAGGTCCCGGCGTGCTGAAGCCAAGGATGGCTTCATTCGTCAGGATGATTGTTGATGCAAGGAAGCATCTTCGATCTGCGTTTTTCCTGGACGTGGCGGCGTCATGTTTCGTGGTCAGTATGAACATACGATGGACGCCAAAGGTCGCGTCAGTCTACCCGCCCGGTACCGAGAGGTGCTGACCGAAATGGACGTCGAGGGAAGAAACGCGGGCCGTGTCATCCTGACGCGTAACTTCGAGAAGAGCCTCGAGCTATATCCGCTCGATAAGTGGCTTAATTTCGAAGAGAAGGTGCGCTCGCTGCCCCAGTTTGACCCCTATGTTCAACGGGTGTTGCGTGTCTTCGTCGCCGGCGCTGTGGAGTGCACGCTCGACAGCCACGGTCGTCTGCTGGTCCCGAAATCCATGCGCGAATTCGCCAGTTTGGAGCGAGACGTCGTGTGGGTCGGCCAATTGGAGAAGGTCCAAATGTGGTCGAAGCCAAGCTGGGACCGTGCGGTCAACGCGGCGCTCGAGGACACCGAGGAGCTGCGCCAGAAGGTCGCCGAATTCGGTCTCTAAGTTGGACCGGGCCCGGCGAGCTCACACGAAGCAAGAATTTAAAAGTTATCTTAAGGATGAGAACGCTGCGCTGCATTTCTTCACCGAGCCGCCGCGCAGCATTAACCCGGGGCATCCGGGTTAGACTCAAGGATGAGTCGCCGAAAGAAGTCTTCAAGGATTGAAGCGCGTGTTTTGACCGGGTTGTTTAGGTCGGCTTGCAGCCGGCGCTGGTTTGACCCGACTCCGAGCGCGCTGGCCCAAGGATGGGCCACTTTACTTCTTTTGCGCAGTCTCGAAATGCCTCGGAATCGACCCAAGGATGGGTCTGCTTGGGGCCGTTATTAGACGAGAGTTTTCTGTGCCCAATACCCTAAAATACGCCACCGAATATCACACGCCGATTATGGTCGACGAGGTGATTCGCTACCTTCAGGTTCGCCCTGGAGCGCGTTTTGTCGACGGCACCGCCGGTGGCGGCGGGCATAGCGCGGCGATTCTTGACGCAGGTGCGCCCAGCGCGCAGTTGCTCTCGATTGACCGTGATCCGGAAGCCATCGCCCAGGTGCAGGCGCGCCTGGCTGGCGCTGGAGACCGCTTTCGCGTGGTTCAAGGCAATTATGGGGATGTGGAGCGCATCTGCGCCGAAAATGATTTTTCGCCCGTCGATGGGTTTCTGGTCGACGCCGGTGTGAGTTCACACCAGCTCGATGAGGCCGAGCGCGGGTTTAGCTTCCGGCGCGCGGGCCCCCTCGACATGCGGATGGGCCCGGACGCGCCGTCGCTGGCCGAATACCTCGCCGACGTCGAGCCCCGCGAGCTTATGCGGGTTCTGAGCGTCTACGGTGAGATTCGCTCGGCCAAGCGCGTCGCCCTGGCGATTCTGGAGGCCTTTGAGGCCGGGAAGCTCCACTCCACCGTCGACCTCACCGCCGTCGTCGAAGACACGATTGGCGGCGGCGCGCGCGGGGGCGGACAGAAGACCAAGATTCACCCGGCGACCCTCGTTTTTCAGGGGCTTCGTATCGCGATTAATCGCGAACTCGACACCCTGGAGGCCGCCGTTCGCGCCATCCCGAAGGTTGTCAAACCCGGGGGGAGGGCGGCGTTTATCAGCTTTCATTCCCTGGAGGACCGCATCGTAAAACACGGTTTTCGAGAGTTGGCCAACGATTGTGTGTGCCCGCCTGATTTTCCGATCTGCGCCTGTGATGAGCGGGCAAAGGTCAAGGTGTTGACCTCTCGGGCGCTGACCGCCGGTCCGGCGGAGCTTGAGCAAAACCCACGCGCCCGCAGCGCAAAGTTGCGGGTCGTCGAAGTTCTATAATGATTGTTGTCTGACACGTAGACCCCCCGTGGTTGCAGGCGAGGGCTGCGTGAGCCTTGTTTCGATATATGCCGTTAATTTTCGTGCTTTTGTAAAATTGGTAGGAAGTGATGAAAAAGATGTTGAAGGAATCAGCCGCTGACGGGCTTCGCATTCTCCGAGTTGTTGCGTTGGTCGCGATCCCGGTCGCGATGCTCTTTTTCCACGTGTGGACCCGCTATCAGATCACCGATCTGGGCTATGAGGTCGCCGAGCAAACCCGCACCCATCGTCAACTGATCGAAGAGAAGCGAAAGCTGAGCATCGAGGCCGCCTACCAGGGGCGAAACGACCGCGTCCTCGCGCTTGCGCGGGAAAAATTTGGTCTTGAGGAGCTTCAGCCTTCGCAGGTCATTCAGGTCGAGCAGTTCGCCCATAGCGATGCAAAGCAAGACCAGGATGCACCCCAGAAGCACGCTGCGCTGGAACTAAGCCGGCGCTGATTCAGGGTTGAACGCGCCCATATAACGGCAAGAAACGGGACGCTTAGCAGTGCGAAAAAAGCTTAAATACTCGGGAAGCCCGACCTCACCGGCGAATGATAAAAACCGGGAAAAATGGGTCCGCGCGCGCATGACCATCGTCCTTGGGGTGATGGTTTGCGCGTTATCGGTCGTTCTTGGGCGGGTTTATTATCTGCAAACCGCCCGCGGCGAGAATTTGACCGAGATGGCGAGCAAACAGACCGCTCGTAGCATCAAATTACAGGCAAAACGCGGCAGCATCCTCGACCGCCGCGGCGTCGAGATGGCCGTGACCGTCGAAGTCCCCAGCATCTTCGTGCGCCCCCGCGAGATCGAAAACCCTCGCCAGGTCGCCCGCCAATTGCTCCCGCATATGAGTCGGGACTTTGAGTGGTTGCTCAAGAAGCTCGACTCCAAGAGCGCCTTTGTGTGGCTGGAGCGCCAGACCACTCCGGCCTCTGCCGAGGCGATTCGCGCGCTTGATATCAAGGGCGTGGGCATCACCACTGAGAGCAAGCGCTATTATCCGCTTCAAGAGCGCGCCGGCCAGGTCCTGGGCTTCGTCAACGTCGACGGCAAGGGGCTTGAGGGGCTTGAGAGTTCGATGAACTCCACGCTGGCCGGCGGAAGTTTCCAGATCGACGGAATGCGCGACTCGCGCGGGCGAACGCTGCTGATGAGCGATTTGCCGGAGTTCAGCAAATTTGAGGGGAATAGCATCACATTGACGCTGGATACGCGCATTCAGCGCGTCGCCGAGCAATCCTTGAAGAACGCCGTCGAGAAATTTGAGGCCAAGGGCGGCTACGCAGTGGTCATGGACGTGCAAACCGGCGAGGTCCTGGCGTTGGCGAATACGCCGAGCTTCGACCCGAATCATTTCGGCGAATATACCTCCGGAGATTGGCGCCTTCGCAGCGTCACCGACACCTTCGAGCCCGGCTCAACCTTCAAGCCCTTCGTGCTCGCGGCCGCCCTGGAGGCCAAGAAAGTCAGCCTGCATTCCCAATTTGACACCGAGAACGGCCGCCTTCGTATCGGCCGACACACCATTCGCGACAGCTCGCGCCACGAGATTCTGAACTCGGCCGAGATTATGCAGGTGTCGAGTAATATCGGTATCTATAAAATCGCGCAGACCATCGGCAAGAAAGCGCTCTACGACGCGATTCGCGCCTTCGGCTTTGGCGGGCGAAGCGGCATTGAGGTGCGCGGTGAGCAACCCGGCCTGGTATGGCCGCCGGACCGCTGGGCCGAGGTCTCTTTTGCTAACATTTCGTTCGGCCAGGGTCTGACCACGACGCCCCTGCAGATGACCGCCGGCATGGCCGCGATCGCCAACCGCGGCATGTTGATGAAGCCGCGCATTATCAAGGAAATTCGCGACAAGAATGGCGATATCGTCGAGAAGTCCCAGCCCACGCTGGTGCGCCGCGTTGTTTCGCCAGAAACCGCGCGCGAAACCTCCTGGGCGATGAGCATGGTCACGCGTGAGGGTGGCACCGGTACGAACGCCGCGATCGAGGGCTATACGGTCGCCGGCAAAACGGGCACCGCGCAAAAAGTGAACCCCGAAACACGCCGCTATGACCCGCATATGTGGGTCGGTAGTTTTATCGGCTTTGCCCCGGCAGAAGCCCCCGAGTTTGTGATTAACGTGATGATCGACGAGCCAAAGGGTACCCATTACGGTGGCGTCGTGGCCGCGCCGGTCTTCAAGGATATCATGCGCACCGCGCTCTCGCTGCGCGGCGTGATGCCGCTTGCCGACGAAGACCGCTTCCAATTCAATGATGAGAGCGATGAGCCGGGCGCCGAAGAAGTCGTGCTGCTTGGCTCGGTCGCCGACGATGTCCTCGTATTGCCGACCGTGCGTTTGCCCGATGAGTTGATCGATGATGAAGACCTCGCCGAGGGCAGCGCGCCCGACTTTCGCGGGCTGACGCTGCGCGCCGCGCTTCAGCGCGCCAATGAGCGCGAGCTTCTGCCGTCGGTGGACGGTTGGGGGCGGGTGATTTCCCAATCCCCAGCTCCCGGCACGCCGATGGAGCCCGGCGAGGTGATCGCCCTGGTGCTGTCCCCGGCGACCCGCGACGCACTCTTCTCGGTGGAACCGTCGCCAGGATCTGCTCTGTAAGCGAGTCGATACAAGTTCAAGCGCTGGTTTGATTTTTGAGCGAGTCAGCAAGACCTGAGAATCTCGAGACGTGATGAAATTAGCAAAATTACTAGCTCAGGCCGACGGCATCTCACTCCACGCGGCGACGTCGGACGCGTCGGCGGTTGAGATCGACGCGATCACCTTCGACTCGCGTCGAGTCGAGCCCGGCACGCTCTTCGTCGCGTTGCACGGCGCGGCGATGGACGGGCATGATTTTATCGAGGGCGCCCAGGCGGCCGGGGCGGCCGCGATTCTGGTCGACCGCGCACGCGCCGCCGACTTCGAAGGTCGCTTGGACTGCCCACTTTTGGTCGCGGAGCACACCCGCCAGGCGCTCGGCCCGCTGAGCGCGGCGTTCTTCGGCCACCCGGCCGACGACCTCTATTTGGCAGGCGTCACGGGCACCAATGGAAAGACCACGATTAGCTGGATCCTCGACGCGTTATTCTCGGCCGAAGACCCGCAGTCCGCTGATGCATCCGCACAAAAAAGCGCGCCCAGCGGACTGCTCGGCACCATCGAATATCGCTGGGGGGCGCATCGCGAAGTCGCCAAGAATACGACGCCCGAGAGCCTCGTCATTCAGCGCGTGCTGGCCGATATGCGCCGCGACGGCGTCGAGCGCGTAGCCATGGAAGTCTCCAGCCACGGGCTCGCCACCTACCGCCTCGGTGGCACCCATTTTGACGCCGCCGTCTTTAGCAATTTCACCCAGGATCACCTTGATTTTCATGGTGATATGGACACCTACCGCGAGGCGAAGGGGCGGCTCTTCAATAGGTTATTACCCGCCTCGAAGAAGGCCGGCAAAGACCCGGTCGCGATTATTAACCTTGACGACCCCGCCGGCGATTGGTTCGCAGAACAGGCTCGCGCCGCCCAGGTGAAGACCTTCACCTACGGGCAGTCGTCGAAGGCGGATTGGCGCGCCACCGAGGTCGAACAAACGCTGCACGGGACCCGCTTTTTGGTGCGCGCGCCGGATGAATCCTTCCGCATCCGCAGCAAATTGATGGGCGAATTCAACGTGTCGAATATGCTCGCCGCGATCATCGCTGCGCGAAGCGCCGGTGTGTCCCAGGCCCAGATTCAGGCGACGCTCGCCGAGCTCGAGGCCGTGCCCGGGCGCATGCAGCGGGTCGAGGCGACCTCGGCGGACGCCCGCGCGGCCCAGCCGGCGGTCTTCGTCGATTACGCCCACACCCCCGACGCGCTTTTGCGCGCGCTTGAGACCGTGCGCCCGCTCACCGATGGTCGAGTGGTCGTGGTCTTCGGCTGCGGCGGCGACCGCGACCGCCAGAAGCGTGGGCCCATGGGACGCGTCGGCGTCGAGGGCGCCGATGTCGCGATTATCACCACCGATAACCCACGAAACGAGTCGCCAGAGGCGATTATCGACGAGATCTTGGTCGGCGTCGACGAGGTCGTCGCCGACCGAGTTGGGGTGTGCGTCGAAGTTGACCGCGCGCGCGCGATCAAAAAGGCGATCGACCTGGCCGGGCCGAATGATGCCGTCCTTATCGCCGGCAAAGGCCACGAAAATTATCAGGAGCGAGACGGCGAACGCATCCCATTTGACGATGTCGAATTCGCTCGGGCGGCGCTGGATGCGAAGGCGCTGCCGCAAGAGCAGGTCGGTCAGAATGCTCCGAAGCGCATCGCATCCTGGTCGCTCGCGAAGATCGCGGAGGCCATCGGCGGGCGACTTTGTCTCGACCATATCGAAGACGCGCCCGCGCCTGAGAGCGTCGCCGCGCTTTGCCCCGTCGGGGTGAGCAGCGACACGCGCACGCTTGAGGCGGGCGAATTATTCGTGGCGCTTCGTGGCGAGAATTTCGACGCCCATGATTTTCTGGGGCGCGCAGACCAGGGCGGGGCGATCGCGATTCTGGTCGACCGCGTCGACGCCCTCGACACTCAATTGCCGCTCGTCGTCGTCGAGGACACCCTCGCTGGCATGAGCCGGCTGGGACACGCGATCTGGAACGAAGCACGCGACGCCGGCATGCGCACGATTAACGTCACCGGGTCAAACGGGAAGACCACCGTCAAAGAGATGCTCGCGCTCCTTTGGGGCGCGCGCGCCCGGGTCTTCGCGACGCCCGGCAACCTCAATAATCATATCGGTGTGCCCCTTGTTTTGTGTGCGATTCCGGCGGATTGCGAGCGCCTGATCCTCGAGATGGGCGCTAACGGCCCCGGTGAGATCTCCCAATTGCTAGCGCTCGCCCCGGGCGAGGCGCGCGTCGTGACCTCGATCGGCCTGGCCCATATCGAGGGCTTCGGCTCATTGGATGGAATCCGGCGCGCGAAGTCCGAGATCTTTGAAAATCCGAGCGCCGACACCGCGGCCATCTTGCCGTTTTCGGAAAGCTCGAATCTCGTCGGGCCGGACTTTGCGGGACGATGCTTCACCGTCGGCTTCGAAGCGGGCGCTGATCTTCGGGTCGAACTCCTCGACGGTGCCGACGCCCGCGGCGCGCTCGGGTTTACGATGGCGCACGCCGGCCAAGAATACACGCTGCACCTGCCGATTCCCGGAACGCATCATGCGCTCAACGCCGCCACCGCGATCGCCACGCTTATCGCGGCCGGAGAGGCTATCGACGCGCCCGCGCTCAACGGCGCACTTGCGAAACTCGCGCTTCCCGCGGGGCGTTGGCGAATCGTGGAGCAGGGCGATTACTATTTTATCGACGACGCCTATAACGCGAATCCGTCGAGCACCATCGCCTCGGTTCAGGCATTTGTCTCGTCGGCGACCGAGGAGCCGTCGCCGCGTGTTGTGATTCTCGGCGAGATGCGGGAATTAGGCGCGGAGGCGGCGAGATTGCACTGCGAAGTCGCGGCCAAGGTCGCCGAGTTTGCGCAGGTCGACGCGTTGGTTTGCGTCGGTGAATTTGCCCAACAGATGGCCGAGGCGGCATCAAAGGTGCGCACGCTCGAAGTGGCGGCCTTTGAGGATGTCGAGGCGGTCGGTCCCTGGTTGAAATATATCGTTGACCAGCGGGGGCTGACGCGTATTTTGCTCAAAGCCAGTCGCGGAGCACGGCTCGAAAGGGTGATTGACCTCGTTGTCGCAACAGGCGAGAAATAGGCGGGTGATTTGACCGCCCCTGGCGCTGCTAAGTTCTTGATTTTATGTCGTTTTTTAAGAATGCATGGCCCCAGACTTAAGCATCAATACACGCGCAATAATCACCTGCTTCTCGAAGTATTCAGACCCCCAACGCCGTCGGGAGCGCCCGGCAGCCCGGTAGGAAACGCTCATGCTTTTTGAACTCTTCTTTTGGCTAAAAGACTATTTTAGCCCCCTCAACGTCTTTCGCTATGTCAGCTTCCGAACCGTCGCGGCGATGATCACCGCGCTGGGGATGAGCCTTTTTCTGTATCCCTGGTTTATTCGACGCCTCCAGATGCGCCAGATCGGCCAGGTGATCCGCGAAGATGGCCCCGAGAGCCATTTTAGCAAGGCCGGAACGCCCACCATGGGCGGCGTGCTGCTGCTCTTTGCGGTCGTGGTCTCCACGCTCTTGTGGGCGGACCTCTCAAACCCCTATGTCGGCGTCATCCTTGGCATCACCGTGCTCTTTGGGGTCGTCGGTTTTTTCGACGATTATATGAAATTGCGCGGCCAATCCTCGGCGGGGCTGTCGGGGAAGATTCGGCTGCTGATCGAGTTCGCGGTCGCCGGCGCGGCGATGCTCATCATGTTCAAGCTCAACGCCTTCGACTATTCGACCACGCTTTATTTGCCCTTTGTAAGTACCGAAAAATTCGCCTTCGAGTTGCCGCTTTGGATCTATATGCCCTTTGCGATGCTCGTCATCGTGGGCACCTCGAACGCGGTGAATCTCACCGACGGGCTCGACGGCCTGGCCATCGGCCCGGTCATCGTCGCCGCCGGCACATTCCTCATCCTCGCCTACAGCTCGGCGACCGTGCTGGGCTATGAGGAGGTCGTCAACGGTGTGACCGTGACGCAGAAATTCGACCTCGCGAAATATCTAATGATCCCCAAGGTGGACGGCGCCCAGGAACTCGCGATTTTCTGTGCCGCGATGATTGGCGCTGGCGTCGGGTTCCTCTGGTATAACTCCTTCCCCGCGCAGGTATTCATGGGCGATGTCGGCGCGCTGTCGCTCGGCGGCGCGCTGGGTTCGCTGGCGGTCATCACCAAGCATGAATTATTGTCGACCATTATCTTCGGCATCTTCCTGATCGAGGCGATCAGCGTCATCACCCAGACCACGAGCTATAAGCTCACGGGCAAGCGGGTCTTCCGCATGGCGCCGATTCATCACCATTTCGAGATGAAAGGGTGGCCGGAGCCAAAAATTATCGTGCGTTTTTGGATCATTGCGATAGTGTTGAACCTGGTCGCTTTGGCGTCGCTTAAATTGCGCTGAGCGCATGGCAGAATTCGAGTATTAAAACAGCTTCTGATCGAATCTGCGCAAAAGGATTTGCGCAGATTCGTATTTGTAGAGCCTGTTCTGAGCATGGCCACGGAGGGCCACAATGAGCACCACGGATCGACTTAGCACCCTCGCCGGGCAATTTTCGGGGGATACATCGGGCGATCGCTTCGGCGACCCCGACGCACAGCCCTGGGATAGCTGGCTGCTCGCCGCGGTCCTGGCCCTGGTGGGCTTTGGCCTGGTGATGCTCTATTCGGCCAGCGCCGTGATGTCTGCTGAGAAATTCGGCGACCCGATGTTTTTGGTCCTCAGCCAGGCCCAAAAGGTGGGCGTGGGCGTCGTTGGACTTTTTGTCGCGCTTCGCGTGGACTACCGCTGGTACCAACGCCTCGTCTACCCAATCCTCGGCATCACGATTTTGATGCTCGTCCTGGTCCTCATCCCCGGCATCGGCAAGATCCAGAACGGCGCCCAGCGCTGGTTTAGTATCGGCGGGGCGAGCTTCCAGCCCGGCGAGGTCGCCAAGGTCGTGTCGCTCATCTTCTTGTCCTACTCCCTGAATAAAAAGATCGGCACGATGAAGAAATTCAGCGTGGCGTTTGTCCCCCATATCGTGGTCATCGGCCTGCTGGTCGGGCTGTTGATGTTGCAGCCCGACTTCGGAACGTCCGTCATCCTGATGCTTATGATGGGGCTTCTGCTCTTCGTCAGCGGGGCGCGGATTATCTACCTCGGCGGATTCGCCGTCACCGGCGCAGTGCTGGCGTATTTCGCGATCACGAGCCGCGAATACCGTATGAAACGCGTGATGGCCTTCCTCGACCCCTTCGAATATCGCAGCGGCATCGGCTACCAGATCAGTGAGTCGCTTATCTCGATTGGCTCGGGTGGGTTTACCGGGCGCGGGCTCGGAAACGGCACCGGAAACCTGGGGTATGTGCCGGAGCTGTGGAGTGACTTTATCGCCACCATCATCGCCGAGGAGCTCGGACTGCTCGGCATGATCTTCCTGGTCTCGCTCTTCATCGTCATCGTCTGGCGCGGAACGCTGATCGCCTTTCGGGCGACCGATGACTTTGGCCGCTACCTGGCGTTCGGGCTGACCTCGCTTATCGGCATTCAGGCCACCGCGAACCTCTGCGTTGTCACGGGGCTTCTGCCCAACAAGGGTCTGACGCTCCCGTTCGTGAGCTTCGGCGGTAGCTCAATGATCCTGTCGCTATGCTCGATTGGGATACTGCTCAATATCTCGAAGAACGCGCCCGATGAATGGGAGCTCAACCGAGAGGAGCGCCTCGCGCGACGCTCGGAGAAGCGATGGTCGCGAAAGAAGCAAAGAATTCTGAGTCGCCGCAAAGATCTGCGCGATTAATCAAAGATATAAGGAAGTCATTATGTGGCCATTTTCTGGAGAGCGCGCGCGGCGCGTCGTCATTGCTGGTGGTGGAACGGGCGGGCATCTCTTCCCGGGCGTCGCGGTGGTCGAGGCGATCGAACAGCTCGACCCGAGCGTCGATGTCGCCTTTGTGGGCTCGCCGCGCGGAATCGAAGCGCGCGCCATCCCCAAACTCGGCTATGACCTGGAGCTGATCGATGTGCCGATGCTCAACGGCGCTGGCGCCGCGGGCTGGGCGCGCGGTCTGGTGCAATTGCCCGGCAGTGGTTTCGGCGCGATGGGCGCGATTAAGCGCCTCAACCCGGGGCTCGTCGTCAGCGTCGGCGGCTACGCGGCCGGCCCGTTCACCATGCTCGCCTCGATGCGCGGGATTCCCTGCGCCTTGATGGAGCAAAACTCGACGCCTGGCATGACCAACCGATTGCTCGGAAAGGTCGTCGACCAGGCCTTCGTGAGTTTTGAAAAAACACGCGAGTTCTTCCCGAATATCCCCTGCGACTTCGTCGGGAATCCGGTGCGAAAAAGCCTGCTCGATTTGGCGGAAGGCTTCGAATACGAGGCGCCGGAGGAAGGGCGTGAATTCCGAATTCTCATCATCGGTGGCAGCGGCGGGGCGGCGAGTTTTAACTCGAAATTGCCCGCCGATTTCTGCGCGCTCGGTGAGCAGGGCGCCAATCTTCGCATCCGCCATCAATGCGGTCGCGGGCGAGTGGCTGAGGTCGACGGCGGCTATAGCGACTTCGCCGGCGAGGCCGAAGTGGTCGAGTTTATCGACGATATGGCCGAGGCTTATAAATGGTGCGACCTGCTGATCTGCCGGGCCGGCGCCTCCACGATCGCCGAGGTCTTGGTGCTCGGTATCCCGGCGATTTATGTGCCGTTCCCGCACGCCGCTGACGATCATCAGACCAAAAATGCCCAGGCGATCGCCGAGGCGGGCGCCGGAATCATGATCGCGGATTCCGACGTCGGCCAAGGGCGCGCCACCCGCCTGCTCGCCGGCCTTCTGCAGAATCCGATCTCCCTGCAAAACCTCGCCCGAAAAGCGCGCACGCTGGGGCGCCCCGACGCGGCCACGATCATCGCCCAGAAATGCATCGAAATGCTGTAAAATATCGTCTTCCTGAGCGCCTCAAATACCATCTTCTGGGGTGGGCGATTCGAATCTGAGTTGAGGTGAAACTTAAGCCCCCTCAGGCGACCTGATGCGTCGCTTAAGGGGGGCGGATTCGCTCCAAGATTCAACTTCAGATCTGGCGAAAAGCCTTGAGTGATGCCTTAGGTTTTGGGTGCTAAGTCTGCGTAAATAATGGGCTTTAAGTTATTTTGGGGGCGTGTTCCGGACCCTTGCGAGACTGAGGATGTCTTGTATTGTAACGGCGTATTTAGTGAGCGCGTCGATGAAATCGAGGCCATCTTTACGCTGAGAAAACAGCGCGGTCTGGATGAACGTAGCTAACAGTAGGGAAGGGCGAGATGAGGTTGATATGCTTCGCCCTACCTGTCTATTGGTCAACGTGCGGCATTCATCCGCGAACTCTAATTTAAGCTCCCAGGGACACCAATCTATTCGCGCGGTCATAGAGATTGCGCGAAAGCGGCGAGGGTATTCGACTCATGCAGGACCAGGCGAAAGAGAATACGAAGGTTGCGGATTTGCTCTACGCGTCGATTCAAAAAGACGCCCGGCGCGGCCAACGCGTCGGCGTCGTGACCGGCGGGCAATCCTCGGAGCGCGCGATTAGCTTGCGCACCGGCGAGGGTTTCGTGGGCGCGCTGAAAAAGCTCGGCTACGAGCCGCTTGTCTATGATATGCCCGCGGACCTGGGAAAATTGGTCGCGGATCGCCCGGACGCGCTGTTGCTTGGTTTGCACGGCGGCGCCGGCGAGAACGGTGTATTGCAGGGGTTTCTCGAGACCCTCGGGGTGGCCTACACCGGCAGCGGCGTGCTCGCCTCGGCCCTGGCCATGGATAAGGGGCACGCCAAGGCGGTGCTTAACCACGCCGGCGTCCCCACCCCCAGCGGGTTGCGACTGGCTGGTTTCGGCGACTTCGATTTCGAGGCGGTCAACGCCGACCTGGACGCCCTCGGGCTGGAATTGCCGCTGGTCGTCAAGCCCAATGATGAGGGCAGCTCGGTCGGCGTGTATTTGTGCAAAGAGGAGACCGATTTCGCGGTCGCCCTCGATACCCTCTGGGATCGCGAAGTCGGCGAGGGAACGCCGGCGATCTTGGTGGAGCAATTCCTCAACGGCCCCGAATATACCGTCGGATTTTTCGACGATATCTGCCTGGGATCGATCGAAGTGACACCCGAAGACGGGTTTTATGACTATCGTGCAAAATACGAATCAGATAAAACGCGCTATCAGGCGGTTGAGGACGAAGAATTAAAATTTCGCCTTGAAACCATCGGCCGACATGCCTACAAAGCGCTCGGCTGTCGGGGTGTCGCGCGAGTCGACATCAAGGCGCATCTGCCAAAGGGATCGAATGATGCACAGGGGCAAGACTCAGGCGCGCAGATGCAACTCTATGTCCTGGAGATAAACACGATTCCCGGCATGACCGCGACGAGCCTAATCCCCAAATTGGCCGCCTCCCACGGGATTGCTTTTGAAGATTTTACCGAGTTAATGCTCGCGGCATCTTGCTGCGATGCCCCATAACTTGGTAGAGTAGCGCACCGACCGAAGTATATTATCAAGACGCTCAAGGATGAGCGTACGCTGTAGCTTTACGGAAGAAGTTGATGTTTGGTATCCGCCCCAAAAACCGCAAACGCCGACCTATGCGACAACGTGTCGAGTCGGTTGGTGAACGCTTTATCGGCCTGGGGCGCAAGCTATTGCCCCTGGTCTTTTTAGCGGCCGTTGCGATCGGCGTACCCTTCGGGATCTTCCAAGCTTACCTGAGCACCGTCTCCGGCACATACTTCGAGCTCTCAGAAATCACCGTCAGCGGGCTCGCTCATGTTGAGCGCGAGCCGCTCCTCAAGAAAGCCGGGCTTCGGCCCGGGCGAAATATCTTTGATATTGATCTGGAGCGCACGCGCGCCTCGATCGCCGGGCACCCCTGGGTGCGCGAGGTCGAGGTGGAGCGTCGACTGCCCAATACGGTGCAGGTGACGCTGGCCGAATACACCCCGGTCGCGGTGCTGGTCGGCGAGCGCTACCGTCTTATCAGTGAAGACGGTGATATCTTCGACACCATCGAGCCTGGGGATTCCCTCAACGCGTTTCTTCACCTGCCGATGATCAGCGGCCTTGAGGTCACGCGAAAGCAGGACGATTCGAGCGAAGCGTCGGCCCGGCCGTCCACGCTGACGTTGGTGGATAAGGCGGTGTTTTTGGAGGCCATGGAGGTCGCGAGTCTCTACGAAGAGATGGGCTTCTCGGAGTGGGAGCCGCTCAGCGAGATTCATGTCGACACGACGCTCGGGTTGAGCCTGGTGAGCGCCGACACCGGCATTGAGATACGGCTGGGAAGAGGGCGCTATCGCCAGCGGTTGGAGCGCTTGAAGGTGGTGCAGCGGTCAATCGTCGAGCGCGCCATGGAGGTCGATTATATCTTAATCGACCAGGAAACGGATTTGAGTCGTGTGGCGGTAGGGCAACGCTACGGAGAAAAAGTGGGCCTGGGAGGGGCGCCGTGAAATTTAGAGACTGACTGGCTCGCCAGGCGCTCGACGCGTCGGCCCTGAGGCGGGTGCCAGAAAAATATTTAGCGAATTATTTATTATCATATGAATTAGGCAACTGCAGGTGCTCGGCCACCCGCAGGACGTCGCAACCAAGGACGGTAGCGAGATGCGAAATCGGGATAAAATTGTTGTTGGGCTGGATATTGGAACGACCAAGATTGCGTGCATCATCGGCGAGGTCGGTGAACACGGAATCGACGTGATCGGGATCGGTACCCATCCGTCGACCGGGCTTCGAAAGGGCGTGGTCATCAATATTGACGCCACCATCGACTCGATCGGCAAAGCCGTCGAGGAAGCCGAGCTTATGGCGGGCTGCGAGGTCAACCGCGTCTACGCCGGCATCGCCGGCGGCCACGTTAAAGGCTTTAACTCGCGCGGCATCGTCGCGATCAAAGATAAAGAGGTCTCCCGCGAAGACCTGGCGCGCGTCGTGGACGCCGCCCGCGCCGTCGCCATGCCGATGGACCGTCAGGTGATTCACGTCATCCCGCGTGAATATATCATCGACGACCAGGAAGGCATCAAAGAGCCGCTGGGCATGACCGGCGTGCGCCTTGAGTCCAGCGTGCATATGGTGACCGCGTCGGTCACCAGCGCTCGTAATATCGTCAAATGCGCCAACGCCTGCGGGCTCGATGTTGCCGACATCGTCCTCGAGCCGCTCGCCAGCTCCGAAGCCGTCCTGAGCGAAGACGAGAAGGAATTGGGCATCGCCGTGGTCGACGTCGGCGGCGGCACCACCGATATCGCGATTTATAGCAAGGGCAGCCTGGTCCACACCGCGGTCCTGTCGATCGGCGGCAACCACCTGACCAATGATATCGCGGTCGGCCTGCGCACCCCGATGGCCGAGGCCGAGCGCATCAAGCAAAAATACGGCTGCGCCATGACCGGACGCGTCGGCGCCGAAGAGACCATCGAGGTTCCCTCGGTCGGCGGGCGTCCCCCGCGCATCCTGAGCCGCCAGATCCTCAGCGAGATCATCGAGCCGCGCGTCGAAGAGATCTTCGCCTATGTCGGCCGCGAGCTGAAGAACTCGGGCTTCGAGGATCAACTCACCAGCGGTGTGGTTATCACTGGTGGGACGACCATCCTTGAGAGCATGCCCGAATTGGCCGAGGAAATCCTCGGCTTGCCCGTGCGCCGCGGCGTGCCCGGCGGCGTGGGCGGGTTGGTCGATGTCGTTCGAAATCCCAAATTCGCCACCGGCGTAGGTCTTGTCTTGCACGGGGCAAAAGAACCCGATATTGACGCCTACTGCGCCGAAGAAACCGGCTTTTACCGGCGCTTTACCGCCCGCGTAGGCCAGTGGTTTTCGGACATGTTCTAAGCCCAATATATGGAGCGGATCTTGATGATTTCGGCTATCGAAATCCCAGGACGCTCTTGAAGGCGGCCCGTCCGGATGCTATCTTCGCGCACCGCCTCACGCCGGGGCGCGACGTAGACGTAGATACCCTTTTAAAACAGCTCATCGGAGTTCCCTAAAATGCTTGAATTTGATGACGACATGCTCCCAGAATCGGCCCGTATCAAGGTTATTGGTGTCGGTGGCGGAGGCGGAAACGCCATCAACACGATGATCGCCGAAGGGATCGATAACGTCGAGTTTGTGGCCGCCAACACGGATATGCAGGCGCTGGAGAATAACTTCGCGCCGACCAAAATCCAGCTCGGCGGCAACCTGACCAAGGGGCTGGGCGCCGGGGCAAATCCCGAGGTCGGCCACAGCTCCGCGCTCGAGGACCAGGCGCGCATCGAAGAAGTCCTGGCCGGCGCGGATATGGTCTTCGTGACCGCGGGTATGGGCGGCGGCACCGGGACCGGTGCGGCTCCGGTGATCGCGAATATCGCGCGTGAGCTCGGCGCCCTGACCGTCGGCGTCGTGACCAAACCCTTCAACTTCGAAGGGCGTCGCCGCCGCCGTCAGGCCGAGAAGGGCATCGAGAACCTCGCCGCGGCCGTCGACACGCTGATCACCATTCCCAACCAGCGCCTGCTCGCTATTTCCGGCGATGACACCACGATCCTCGACGCCTTTAAGATGGCCGACGAGGTCCTGCTGCACGCGGTCCAGGGAATCAGTGACCTCATCACGATTCGCGGTATGGTCAACGTCGACTTTGCCGACGTGCGCACGATTATGAACGGCAAGGGCATGGCCCTGATGGGCACCGGACGCGCGAGCGGCCCGGACCGCGCACTCGCCGCCGCCGAAATGGCCGTTTCCTCGCCGCTGCTCGAAGACGTCTCCATCGAGGGCGCGACCGGCATCCTGATCAATATCACCGGCGGCTACGACCTCACGCTCAAAGAGATCAACGACGCGGCCAGCTTCATCGAAGCCGTCACCGACGAAGACGCGCATATCATCTTCGGCAACGTCATCGCCGAAGAGATGCGCGACGAGATTCAGATCACGGTCATCGCCACCGGGTTTGAGCAGAGCCGTCAGCGCGCGCTCGACGCACAGCAGGCCGCCGCCCAACAGCAGCGCCCCGCCGCGCGCATCACGCGCCCGATGCGCGCCGAGATCGCCGCCTCGCCCGCGGTACACCCGCGCGACGCCAGCGACGAGTACGAGCGTCGTCGCCATATCACCACCGGCACCTACGAGGCCCAGCCGCGCGAGGCCGCCGAGCAAGACGACCGCCGCGCCAGCTTCATCCGCACCCCCAGCGGCGGCACCGTGCGCCCGACCACCGGCGGGCTCACCCCCACCGAGGAAGAGCAAATGGACGTGCCGACCTTCCTGCGAAAGCCCAAACAGCATAAAGACGGATAACCGTGGCAGTCTCCAACCTTGAGCAAATCGTTGTCATCCTGTGGGAGCCACAGGATGACATCAATATTGGAAATACCGTGCGGGCGTGTAAGAATTTCGGGATCACCGACATTCGACTGGTGCGCCCGCGCGTTGCCGATCCGGAGCGCATCTCGATCAGCGCCCCCAAGGCGATGGACGTCATCGAGTCGATGCGCCACTGCGCCACCCTCGAAGAGGCGCTGGAGGGCTGCGTCTACGCCCTCGCCACGACCGCGCGGGCGCGCCACCAGGAGCATATCGTCACCGAACCCCGCGGTGCGGCCCTAAAGGCCGTCGAAGTCGCGTCCAGCGGCGCCGGCAAGGTCGCGTATCTCTTCGGGCGCGAGGACGCCGGCCTCACCAACGAAGCCATCGACCGCTGCCATAGCATCATCACCATCCCCACCCGCCCCGATTATAGCTCGCTTAACCTCGGCCAGGCCGTCCTGCTCAATATGTGGGAGGTCTTCCGGGTCGCCACCGGCGTCGGGGTCGAAGAGCCCGACGTGCGCGTCGCCCGCCCCTCCAGCGAATTCCCCCCGGCCAACCTCGAGGCCATGGAGCATATGTACGCGCTCATCGAGCGCGTCATCGGGTACACCGAGTTCTTTAAGACCCCCACCAACGACCATATCATGCGCATGCTGCGCAGCGTGCTGACCCGCGCCGGGCTGGACCGCCGCGAGCAGTCGACCTGGTTTGGGATTTTTCATGAGTTGGAGCGTACGCTGAAGAAGCTTCAGTTGGAAGAATCAGAATAAGCGTGGCTTGAGCGGCAATCGTTTTTTGTGGGCGCACGTATGATTTGGGGTGTCCTTGATCGGTGATGTTTTATTCGCTAAGATCATTTTCATAATCTTTGTTGTAGGGATTCGGTATCAATTTTCGACACAATTATCTGCGCATATGGCTAGTGCGTAAGTGTCAATCAACTCAGAGGGAAAAATGATTAATTTTAGAGTCTTTTTAGGTATTTGTGTGTTTTTCGTAATGTCTTTCGCCCTTTCTTTCTGAACGGCAGTCGCGGACCCATTATGTACACCAAGGTGTACTCTTTACCCCGTTTGCGACTATACGGGTCAGCTGGCGAGCTTCGAGGATTTTGACACATCGCCCAATTTTATTAATGGCGCGGTGTGTCATCCCAATACGAATTTTGAGTTCTATGTCACGACAAGTTCATATGGTAGTACGACTTCATGGTATGAGATTGTAGCAAATAGTGGGGGAGCATATAGTGGCAAGTTTGTTTCGGGCCATCCCCACTATAAAATTGTACTGGCAGATGAATTTGATCCAGGTATCGCTTCATTTAATGCTGTTCAATTGAAATTTAATTTTGAAAACGGTCACGCCAATATGAAGCCAGTGGTTGATATTGATGTGTTTGGCGTGAATGACAATAATATTCATACGGCCACCATTCAGACATCTACTTCATACGCGGTTGGAACTTCATTTGAGGTTTCCACATTTTTCCTTATACCAGCGTCTACTCCTCAAGCTTCTTATATTCACATCAATACCAATGGCTCTAAATTCGGACTGATCAGCGTCGAGTTAATAGGGATGTGATTATTAGGTGGCTTAACAATTATTTCTTTTGTAACCGTTCACTGGGTCTACGAAAAATAGGGTTGAAACAGGCTTTTGAGCGTTAATTCCGCTATAAACGGCTCTCAAACCGCATTGGCGTTATTAAAAACACCCTACTGAACGTTTACTTTCTTTTGTAAGCGTTCAGTAAGGGGCTTTTTTAAGGGTGAAAACGCGGTTTGAGAGTCATTTTAAACAGAATTAATGCTCAAAAAGCGCGTTTCAACCCCGTACTTTATAGACCCCCTGAACGCTTACTTTCTTTTTATAAGATTGCATAGCGGTCTTATAAAAAACCGTGTTGGTATGATTTTTCAGGTGCTATTATGAATAGCCAACTTCGTTTTGTTGTTTTTTTCTCTTGGCAAGCCTGCTTGTGATGAGCTGTTCCGGTACAGATCCATCGGGTGGACCGGAAGATATTGGAGAGGATGGGGCGAGTCATGATGAACAGGAAGATATAGGCAGAGAGAACGATTTAGATGTCGATGTAGACAGCAGTGAAATCGAAGATTCTGACGTCGAAGAGGTCAGTCCTGGCTTGCAAAACGTCTCGGTCCACCCTTTGGAAGGTTTGGTGCTGATAAGTTGGGATTTACCACAAAATGATACTCTTACCCATATTCGTATCACAGGCTCGCCAGCGGAGCTGATGTGGGGCGAAGCCGAGCGTATTATCGAGCCGACGGCGACCCGCTATTTATTTGGTGGCCTGGTCAATGATATCCGATATTCCTTTGAAATTCAGGCGTTTGCTGGCGATATGGAAGTTGGTGACCCCTTTATTTTCCGTACTCTCCCTTTCTCGCGCCCGCTGCTATCTCTGGCAAGCGATTCATCGCATTATATCTTTGATAGTATACGCAAGCGACCCGCACTGGGATGGGATTCGCTCGTCGATTATGTTGTTAACGCCTATAATTGGTCTCCCGATGGGACAAAAGTAGTTGTTTCCATTTTTGATAGCGCCGGCAAGGGTCGGCGGTGTGCGTTACTCGACCGCGTAACCCGAGAGGAAATCTACCTTGAATACTCTGATGAGTTTGGTGAGTTTTGCTTTTATGGTTTTAGTTGGTCGCCGGATAGTCATCGCTTGGCCTTCCGTTCGTTGTCATTGGATGGGCGAGCGGTTCATACCGTTTTGAATGTACAAACGGGAGAAATCGAGCGCGACTGGCCGGTTTTTGCCGGTCTTTATACCGCTGCCCTGGATTGGTCGCCCGATGGCGACCGATTCGCCTTAGGGATTGACTCGGGCGATATTCCCGAGCGATTAACGATACTGGATTCCCGTACAAAAGAGATTGAATCAGATTGGCCTGATCTATTTGAACACGGAGTTAGATCTGCAATTTCTAATATGCAATGGTCGCCAGACTCAAAGCGGCTCGCTATGCACTATACTATCAGTGAACATCCCGGAATGAGTAATGATTATATTATTATTGATGCAGACAGCAAGACGATCGATACAGGTTGGCCTGAATTAATTTTTGATGAAATAACCAATCTTTATTGGTCACCAGACGGTGAGCTTTTAATCCTACTTAGTTCTGGATCGCCAGGTGGCGGGATGCAGGTAATTAACACTAGCACCAAGGAGAATATAGCTGGCTGGCCCATGGACTGGCCTAGTACAAGTATACAAGATATTGCCTGGTCGCATGATAGTCAGAGGATAGCAATCGCAGGTTCGACAAATCCTTATCTTGTTATTGTTGACCGAAGCACGATGGAAATAGATGAGGAGTGGACACTTCTCGGCTCGCGTGCCAGGGGGGTTGAGTGGTCGCCTCAACACGACCCTCCCGGCGCACCTACACAGGTTGAACTCCACCGTACCGACTCCGGAGCGACCTTATCGTGGGAAGCGCCGGTTGGCGCGACCATTCTCGACTACCGCATCACCATCGCTCCCGCGGACCAAGTCGATGGCCCTGCCGACTATCTTATAAACGAGGCCACCGTCAGCGAGCATCTTATCGAGGGGCTGAACCCTGACGTGGACTATACGGTCTCGATTCATGCCATTTCGGTCTTTGGGGTTGGCGAGCCAGCCATTATTTCCTCAACGCCCTGAATGGACAGGGCGTGGGCACCAGCTCCTTATTAAGCTTATTTTGAACGGAACGATGGGGGGGCACTATGTCACTCGGCCGACTCAAACCGATAGAATACCTGGTAGTCGACGCTCTCCAGAATCCGTTCCAGCGGGGCATCGGTGCTCATGCGGATCAGGTATTTCTCGTCGGCCGCTACGGGCAGTCTGAGGTTGTAGCGCTCGCCGTCAAATTGGGCGCTTCGCATCAATTCGAGTAACTCATTCTCCTTTTTAAACAGCGCGATATCGAGCGCGGGCAGCTCGCCGACGACCACCACACGTGCGCTCAACTCGCCGGGGACCGTGGTCGTTTCGAGGGCGAGCCACTCGACCTCCCATGCCTGGTCGAGCGGGCAGAACGCACGTCGACTCACCACATTGGGCGCAAGGTATTCGGCATCGGCGGGCAGGGCATGCGCGCCGGGTTGGTCGCATTCCATCGGCGGGCGCACGCGTGTGCTGAGTTGATAGGGGAGTGAGTTCGCGTACACCGAACTCGCCCGAATATAATAGTCGCCCGCGCTGCCCAGGCGGGCCATATAAAAGGGGCGAGAGCCCGACAGCGCGTCGCCCCTGAGCGTGAATTGCTCGCCGTCGGGTGTGTAGAGCTCGATCTGTACCTCTGAGTCACTATCGCTCTGCCCAACCTCGAGGCCCTGGTCGGCGTCGAGGCTCGGCAGCACGAACCAGTCGACATCGGGGCCGCACAATTCGAGGGTACGCTCAAAGAGGATATTGGGCCCGGTGGGGAGCTGGGCGGCGTCGGAGGCGCGGTCATTTTCTTCGAAGGAATCATCGCGGCAAAAAGTCTGGTCCGGGTTGCGCTGGATGCGTAGAGAGTAGGGCGCGGACGCTTTGCCGACGCCGGCGACCCGCAGGTTCACCGTCTGGGTCTCGGTGGCGTGCATCTCGAGCCGGGTCACGCTGCCCGTCTGCTGGTTCGCGGCGAGCAGGGTTCCGTTCGTATCGTAGACAAAGAGGTCGAGGTCGACCTCGGCGCCGTGCTCCATGCGTACGCGCAAAAAGTCGGAGCTGCGCAGCCTTAGCGAGAACCAATCCGCCCGCAACGGGCAAATTTGAAGCTGGGCGTAGTTCCCCGGCTGCAGCTCGACCGCCTGCTCGACGCGCTGATTCGGGGCGTGGATATCCTCTTCGCAATCGCCGCCGATGCACATGCCGCTGGGGCGCTCGCAGGCCTGGTTGACGGCGCAGTCCGCGTCGGAAACACACGGCGGCGCCCGGCAGATATGGTCGTAGCAGACGCCTTCGTCGCGGCAATCGTCGTCGCTGTCGCAGCGCGGCTCGGGCTCGCAGGAGGCGCTGCCGCCGGCATCTCGGCAGCGCTGGCCGAGCGGGCATTCCTGATCCCCGTGGCATTCCTTGCGGCATTGGCCCACCGACTCGCCGGGCGCGCCGCGGCAAAACTCCCCGCTCACGCAGCCGTCTTCGTCGTCGAGCAGACAGCCCGCCCGGCATAGGCCGCGGTTGTCGCAATAGAACGCGGTCGGGCACGGGTTTTGGGCGTCACACTCAAGCGGCACACATTGGCCGCTGGCCGCATCGCATTGCTCCGCCGCGCCGTTGCAGGGGTCGAGCTCGCAATTACTGCGGGCTTCGCAATACCCGGTCTGGGCGTTGCATGCCTGGTGGGCCGGGCAGCTATCGTCGACGCAGCGCGCCCCCGGCGCCCGGCATTCGCCGCTGCCGCTGTCGCAGATCAACCCCTCGGCGCAGCCCGTCTGCACGCAGGAGCTCACGAACTCCTCGCACCCGCCGGTCTGCGCGTTGCAGATGAGATCGCCCTCGCAGCCGATCTCGGTGCACGGATACTCGTCAAAGCAGCCGCCCAGCCAGGTCGAAACCGTCGTGAGCAGAACCAGAAAGAAGCAGCCGAATATGTGTTTTCTAAGGTCGTTCATCACCCCGGTAGCCTACCCGATTTCAACGCAGGGATACAATCGGAGCGTTGAGGATTTCGGCGCTACCGGGGCCTATGGGGGGCGTGGTTTAGGCGCGTGTCACGAGAGCTGGGCCGAGACGGCGTCGTGTTGGCGGTTCATCTCCAGGCGCTTAAAGATCGCGCGGGCGCGGTTGAGCGTTTCGGTCGCGCGCTCGCGCTCGCCCTGTTTGAGCAAAAAATCGCCGAAATTCGACAGGCAGCGGGCCAGCTGGGCGTCGTTGCCGACGTCTTCGAGCACGTCGGCGGCCTCCTGAAATTGGGCGTGGGCCTTGGCGATGGCGTCGGGGTCCGCGTCGCAGAATTGGGTATAGACCTTGGCCAGGGAGTGCTTGGCGGTGCCAAAGAGGGCGCGTGAGCCGAGCTGTTCGGCCAGCATCAGCGCGGATTCCATGCGCTCGACGGCCAGCGGGCGCTCGCCTTGTTTTGCGGCGACCAGCGCCAGGTTTCGCAGGATATCGAAGAGGACGCGCTTGTCGCCGGAGACCTGGGCGACGTCCATCGCCTTGTTGAGCGTGTCCTCGGCCTGCGCGGTGTCGCCCTGACCCAGCAGGGTTTCGCCCAGGTTATTCAGGACCATCATCTCGAGGGTGCGATAGCCGATGGCGCGCGCGATCTCGAGGGCCTCCTCAAAGAGGGTGACCGCCTGGGGGTACATATCGCGCTCGACGCATAGGGCGGCGAGGTTGTTGAAGCTCTCGGCGACGCCGCGGCGGTCGCCGATCTTTTTGCGCATCTCGAGGGCTTCGCGGAAATAGACCATCGCCTCTTTGAGGTCGCCGGTGCCTAATTTGAGGGTGCCGATATGGTTGAGGCTCAGCGCGATGGAGCGCTCCAGGCCGAGCTCGCGGCGCAATTGAAGCCCCGCCGAATAATATTTGAGCGCGGCCTCGTAGTCGCCGCGAATGCGGTGAATCTGGCCGATATCGTCGAGCGTGCTCGCCACGCCGCGGGTGTCTTCGCCGTCGCGAAAGAGGATGAGCGAGAGCTCGAAGGCTTCGAGCGCCTCGTCATATTCGCCCAGGCTTCGGTAGGCGCGCCCGATCTTATTATAGGCGACGCCGCCCTTGGAGAGGTTGTCGAGCAGCCAACTATAGCGCAGCATTTCGCGGAAATAGGCCAGCGATTGGTCGAACTCGCCCAGCAAATCGCACAGGCTTCCGAGGTCGTGGAAGGCGTCGATCTTGTCGGCGCTGCGGGCCTCGCTCAGCAGCGCGAGCCCGCGCGTAAAGAGCTCGACCGCCTTGTGATTGGCGTAGCGCGCGCCGGCCAGGCGCGCGGCGCGCAGGTAGAAGTCAGCGGCCTGATCGGGGCATTCGGCCGCGTCATAATGGCGCGCGACCATCTCACAGATATGGAGCTCGTCCTCGGCCGGGTCCGCGCCAATCCATCCGTTTTGAATCCACTGGGCGATCGCCTGGTGGTAGCGCCGCTTATGCAACGGGTTCAGGTCTTCGAAGAGCGAGATGCGCTCGATGCGATGCTTAAAATGCATCTCGTCGACCGGGGCCAAGAGGGTGTCGTCGTGGCGGCGGATCATATCCTTTCGCTCGAGGCTCTCGATGATCGCGTCCACCCGCGCGTCGGGGTCCGCGTCGCTCCAATAATTGAGCGGCTGGTCGTCGTAATCGAGGCGGGCGCGGTACAGGCAATGCACCAGCTCCGGCCAGAAGACGTCGCCGATGCTCGCCGCCATCTCGAGCACCAGGCGTTCGTCGTCGGCCAGCGTGGCCAGGCGCGCGCGCACGGTGTCCTCGACGGTGGTCGGGATGTCGATATCCTTGAGCTTGTCGGGCTTGACCTGCCAGACCGACTGGCGCGTGTCGATGACGCCGCGGCTCATCAAAATGCGCAGGGTTTCTTCGACCGCCAGGGGGTTTCCGTGGGTGGCGTCGACGATGCGATCGACAAGGATATCGGGCACCTGCTCGGCCTTATGCAGCGCGTCGCGCACGAAGTCGCGCACTTCCTGGTCGCTGAGCGGCTTGAGCTCGACGCGCGCGTCGTAGCCGAGCGTCTTGAGCGGGTCGGTGGCGATGATCTCGTCGGAATTCCAGGACGCGATGAGCAAGATTGGGCGGTCTTTGAGCGGGTTATCGGCGCGTTTCTCGACAAGATATTCGAGCACTTCACCGGATTGGCGCGTCGCGTATTGCAGGTCGTCCAGGGCGACGACGATCGGGTTCTTCGCGGCGTCCGCGGCCAAAAGTGTCGCGAAGGCGTCGTAGCTTCGCTTATTCAGGTTGAAGGCGCCCTCGGAGTCGCGCACGCTCGGCAGGTGATGCGAGTCCTCGAAATGCATGCCGATCAGGTGGCCGACCAGGTGGCCGACGCGCTCGGCTTCCTCCGGGATGTCGATCAGGGCGCGCACCGCCTCCATGAATTTTCGCCGGGCCGAGGCCGGATTCTCGTGCTCGCCGATATAAAATCGCCCCTTGAGCATGCGGGCGAACATCGAGAAGGGGCCGCCGGATTCGTCGCGGCTGGCGGCCTGCAAAAAGACCGTCTCGTCGAAGGAGGCGTTGAGGTTGCGCTGGAACTCCGCGATAAGCCGGCTCTTGCCCAACCCGGTCGGCGCGCTCAGCGCCAATGTGCGCAAGCCCTTGGATTGGATGGCTTTTTTGAGGTTTTCGGAGAGCGCGTCGAGCTCGGCGTCGCGGCCCCCGACCTGGGTTTCGATGCCGTAGATGCGCCAGGTCTCCAGGGGCTCGCGGTCGCGCGCGTTGCCGAGCGTCATCACGCGGGTGATGACCGCCATGGGCGTGCCGCAGGCGGTGCAATATCCGGCCGAGACGGTATTGAGCGCGCGGCAGGACGGGCAGGGCGTCTTGTCGGCGGCCTCCGACAGCGCCTCGCATTGGGCGCATTGGGTTTGACCCCAGGCGACGGGGACGTCGCATTGGGAGCAAGTCGGTTGAGCCACGTCCGCCCCGCACCGGCGGCAGAGGGTGGTCTGTTCTTCGTTAAAATACCCGCAATACGTGCAATTCATGGCAAAAAACCGCGTCTAAATATTGGTAATTAGATGGCGGGTTTTCTACGCGGGATGACCGGGAATATCAAGGCGCCAAGGTCGTCTGGCGCCCTGTGATTGCCTTAATTCGCCCCGGCGTTGATGGGGGAGGAGTCGCCTCGTAGGACGACCGCGCCGCCTTCGAGGTTCACCGACAGTCCCCTGAAGCCGAGCTTGCCGCCGGGGATTTCGATATTCTGCGGGTCAAGCGATTTGTTGATGACGGTCTTGGAGCTCTGCAAAAACGACGCCTTCCCCCAATTCATGGCGGTTGCGAATCCGGGGATGGAGGAGTCGGTGATGTCGGCGTCGGTCAGCGAGACCTGGAGGCGGTTGGATTTCAGCGCGATTTTACCGCCCGCGCTCCCCGCGAATTGGTAGCACATCGACTGCCCGGCGCCGAAGTCAAACACGCTAAAATCCACGTGCATCGGCAGCTCGCCATCTTCGCCCTGGGTGAAGCGCACGGCGTTGACCGTGGCGTGGGCGGAGCCGTCGCGCTGCGCCTTGCCGTCGCTGCTATATTGGCGCGGGATGATATCTGACTTCATCATCAGCGAAATCGCGTGGACGATCATATTGGGGTTAAAGCTCAGGGCGAGGTTCTGGTCGCTATTGAGTTGGGTCACCGGGGCGATATTCTTCTCGTTTTGCAGGCCGCTGATATTGGTCGAGAAGCCGGCGTAGATCGTGCCGGTTTTGGCGTCGGTGACCAGGCGCGCCGGCAGAATCTCCATGCCGGGGATGCCGAGGCTGGGCCCCTCGAAGCTAAAGAGGTCGATGGGCTTTTGGCCCTCGAGCAGCTTGTTGAGCAGCACCGTCGACAGTTTCGACTGGAGCACCCGCGACCAGGAGCCGGGCAGGTCGCCGAGCGTGGTGGAGAGGCTCGACTTGCCGATCTTCGCCGCGCTGGCGATATCGAATTGAAGCACGCCCCCGCCGTCTTTTCCCTGAGCCAACAACACCGGCGCGACCACGCTTAAATTCCCGCCGAGTTTGGTGCGTTTATTGCCCACGAAGGGGATGTCGAGACCCACCGCCCCGTCGAGCTTGCCGCTGATGCGAAAGCAATGCTCACAGGCGTCGGAGGGCTGGATATTGAGGTTCACCACATCCCCCGACGTCTTCACGCCCACGGTCTGGCCGGCGCCCACGTCGATATCAGACACCGCGTTTAGGCCCGTCTTAAGCGCCCCCTGAATCGCGGTATTCGCGATATTATTGAGCAGATCCGCCCGAAGCGTCAGGCCGAATTGCACCGGCCGCTCCTTTCCCTCGGGGCTCTTCTCCTCAAGCGCGGACTCCTTTGCGAGCGCCTGGGCGTAGCTCTGCTGGACCTGAGGGCAGGTCGCCGAGCAGCCACTGGCGAGGCCAAGGGCGAGCAATAGGCCCGAGCCGACGAGGAGGTTGAGCAGGGTGCGATTAGGGCGGGCGGTTGTTGGGTTCATTTCTAGGCTCCAAAAACTGTCATTAAGCAAGGGTCGAGCAGACATATAAGGCGCTCAAACTACATCGACTTGGCGCGATAATTCAATGCGTGGCCGCGCTGGCGAGCTCCACCCCATCGAGCTGCCCAAAAGAGACGTCGAACGTGATTTATGAGGCATCGGGCTGCCAAAAAAGGACGTCGAACGTGATTTTCGAGCCATCGGGCTGCCAAAAAGGGACGTCGGACGTGATTTTTGAGGCATCGGGCTGCCAAAAAAGGACGTCGAACGTGATTTTTGAGGCATCGGGCTGCCAAATAGGGACGTTGGACGTGATTTATGAGGCATCGGGCCGCCCAAAAGGGACGTTGGACGTGATTTATGAGGCATCGGGCTGCCAAAAAGGGACGTCGGACGTGATTTTTTACAGGCTGGCCGTCAGTCTCGCTCACCAGCGGGGTAAACCCGCTGGGGTCGTGTGAGGTTGCTGCGCAAAAGGCCCCGGCCAGCTTGCCTGGCCGGTGAATCGGACTGAGAGCCAGAAAGGGCTCCGGTTTCAGCTCAGCGGCTCTAGCGCGTAAAATCCGCCTCCACATACTCCCCGCCCAACAGGCTATAAATCGCCGGCAACACAAACAGCGTCAAAAACGTCGCCGTAATCAGCCCGCCGATCACCACCGTCGCCAGCGGTTGCTGGACCTCCGCGCCCGCGCCGGTCGCCAGGGTCATCGGCAGGAATCCCAGCCCGTCGGTCAGCGCGGTCATGAGGATGGCGCGGAGCCTGAGGCGCGCGCCTTTTTCGGTGGCGTCGAACAGGCTCAAGCCTTCTTTTTGGAGGTCGCGAATATAGGAGACCATCACCACGCCGTTGAGCACGGCGATGCCCGACAGCGCGATGAATCCGACCGCCGCCGAGATCGAAAACGGCATGCCGCGCGCCCACAGTGCGAAGATGCCGCCGACCGTGGCGATGGGGATATTGAGGTAGATGATGAGGGCGGGGCGGGCGGCGCCGAACATGGTGTAGAGCAAGAGGAAGATGAGCAAAAGCGCGGCGGGGACGGCGATGGCGAGGCGCGAGGTGGCGGCCTGCAGGTCCTTGAAGGAGCCGCCCCATTGGACAAAATATCCGGGTTTAAGGTCGCTGTCGGCCAGCACGCGCTCCTGGGCCTCGGTGACGAAGCCGGCCAGGTCGCGGCCGCGCACGTTGACCTGGATGGTGCGGCGGCGCTGGGCGCTGTCGCGGTTGATGACGGCGGGGCCTTCGTCCAGGCGGACCTCGGCGACCTGGCCGAGCGGGACGCGCCGGCCGTTGGGCGCAGCGATCAGCAGGGATTTGATGGCCTGGGGGTCGTGGCGCGCGTCTTCTTTAAGGCGCACCTGCAGATTATAGCGCTCCTGGCCCTCGAAGACGGTGCCCACGGGGTGGCCGCCCATCGCGGAGACGGCGTCGAGGACCTGGCGCGCGTTGATGCCATAGCGGGCGGCGGCCTCGCGGTCGACGATGACGCGCAAAGACGGCAGCCCGGCGACCGGGTCGGCGCTGACATCGGCGGCGCCGTCGATGGTGCGCAAAACACTCATGATGCGCGCGCCGGCGGCGTCGAGCTCGTCGAGGTCGGGGCCGTAGAGGTTGACCGCGACGTCGGCGCGGGTGCCGCTGATGAGCTCGTTGGTACGAAGCTCGATGGGCTGTGAGAAGGAGTAATTTTGCCCCGGAACTTCGTGCAGCAGGACTTCCTCAATCGCGTCGACCAGCTCGGCCTTGGTTTTGACCCGCGTCCATTCGTCTTCGGGGTGCAGCATCACGTAGATATCCGAGATATCGACGCCCATCGGGTCGGTGGCGATTTCTGGGCGACCGGTGCGCGAGATCACCGTGTCGACCTCGTCGGGGAAGCTCTCTTTTAAGGTGGCCTCGATGCGCGTGGTCGCCTCGATGGACTCCTCCAACGAGATCGACGGCGGGCGGATGGCCTGCATGGCGATCGCGCCCTCGTCGAGCTGCGGGATGAACTCGGCGCCCATCTGTGAGGCGATGATGCCGCCACCCACCAGCAATAAGAGCGCGATGCCGATGACGGTTTTGCGCATGATCAGGGCGCGGTGGAGCAGCGGTTCGTAGAGCTGCCGGCTGATGCGCGCGAGCCACGGCTCGCTCTCGCGCACGCCGTCCTTAAAGATCCACGTTGAGGCCGCCGGGACCAGCGTGATCGCGAAGATCAGCGCCGCGCCCAGCGCGGCCAAAACGGTGATGGCCATGGGGCGAAACATCTTGCCGGAGATGCCGTCGAGCGAGAGCACCGGGATATACACGATCATGATGATCGCGGTGCCAAAGAGCACCGGGCGCATCACCTGGGCGGCGGCGTCGCGCACGGTGCGCTTGATATCTTTGCCCTGGGCGCGCTGCTCCGAGAGCCTGCGCGTGATATTTTCGACCATCACGATGGCCCCGTCGATGATCAGACCGAAGTCCAGGGCCCCCAGGCTCATCAGGTTGCCGGAGACGTTGAACACTCGCATCACGATAAACGTCACCAGCAAAGACAGCGGAATTACGCTGGCCACGAGCAGCCCGCCGCGTAGGTTCCCAAGCATCAGCAGCAAGACAACGATGACCAGGACGCCGCCCTCGATCAGGTTGGTGGCGACCGTGCGGATCGTGCGGTCGACCAGCTCGGAGCGGTCATAATACGGCTCGATCGTGACGCCATCGGGGAGCCCCGGGGCGATCGTGTCGAGGCGCTCTTTGACCGCGTCGGAGACCTCGGCGGAGTTCTCGCCGACCAGCATCATCGCGGTGCCAGTGATGACCTCACCGCGCCCGTCGCGGGTCACCGCGCCCTGGCGAAGCATCGGGGCAAACGCGACCGTGGCGATGTCGCGCACATAGACTGGCGTGTCGCCGTTGAGCGTGCTCACGCGCACATTTCGCACGTCGTCGAGCGTCGCGATCAGCCCCTCGCCGCGGATCACGCGCTGCTCTCCGCCGCGCACGATATACCCGCCGCCGGCGTTCGCATTATTGGCCTCCAGCGCCTCGAAAACCTCGCCGAGGCTCAGGCCGAAGGCGTTGAGGCGCTCGGGGTCGATCTGGACCTCGTAGGTCTTTAGGTCGCCGCCAAAGGAGTTGATCTCGACCACGCCCGGCACGGTCTGAAGCTGCAGGTTGACCGACCAGTCGAGGATCGAGCGCAGCTCCATGGGGGTATAGCAATCGTCGGTGTTGTCGGCCGGCGCCGAGGACGCGCACATCGGCTCGCCGCGTACCTCGAATTGGTAGATCTCGCCGAGCCCGCTGGTCAGCGGACCAAGCTCCGGTGAGCCGTAGGAGCTGGGGATATTCTCGCGGGCGTCGTTCAGGCGTTGGGCGACCATTTGACGCGCAAAATAGAGGTCGGTGCCTTCTTCAAACTCGACGGTGACCGCCGACAGCCCCACGCGCGACAGGCTTCGCACCTTCTCGACGCCGGGGATGCCGTTCATCGCCGCTTCGACCGGGAGCGTAATATATTGCTCGACTTCGAGCGGGCCCAAAGACGGCGCGTTGGTGAGCGCCTGCACCTGTATGTTGGTGACGTCCGGGACCGCGTCGATCGGAAGATGCTGGGCCGCGCGCACGCCCAGCACGCCGGCCAGGAGGACGCCGAAGATGACGAGGAAGCGGTGTTGGATGCAAAATTCAACCAGGCTTTTCATGTGTTTTCTCAGGGGCTTAGCGTTTGGCGAAGCCCCGGTGATGAAGTCGCAATCAGAAGCTCATCGGCTTAAAAAATGGCGCACGCGTCAGTGGGCGTGGCCGTCGCCGAGCTCGCCGCGCATCAGCTCGGATTTGAGGATGAACGCGCCCTGGACCACGACGGATGCGTCGGGTGCCAGCCCGTCGAGGACCTCGACTTGCCCGCCGCTCTCGCGCCCCAGGGCCACCGGTTCGGCGTGGAATTCGCCGGGCTCGCCGCGCGCGACGAAGACCACCGATCGGCCGTGGAGCTCCTGCACGGCGTCGCGGGGGATATGCAATGAGGTCGGTGGCGTCTCAGCGTCGGCGTCGGCGTCAGCGGGGTTAGCGGCGAGCCATAGGGTGCCGAGCAGGCCGGGGCGGAGTTGGCCGTCGGGGTTGTCGAGCTCGACGCGCACCGTCAACGTGCGGGTCTTGGGGTCCAGGGCGCCGGCGATATAGTCGAGCTGCCCCTCCCAACGCTTGCCGGGGTACGCGGCGAGCGTGAGCCCAGCGCGCATGCCGACCTTCAGGTTTGCGACTTGCTGCTCGTAGACCTGGCCGAGAATCCACACACGCGAGGTGTCGGCGATCACGAAGAGGTCGTCGCCCGGGGCGACGCTCTCGCCGCGAATCGCCGGGCGTTCGTGCACGACGCCGTCGATCGGGCTTCGAAGCGTCAGTCGGGAGCCGGATTTTCCGGCGTCGCCCAGCACTGTGAGCTTGGATTGGGCGGCGTCGCGCGCCGCCCGGGCCTCGTGCAGCTCGGCCTGGGCTTCGGCCAGGCTTCGCTCGGAGTTGATGCCCTCGGCGCGCAGCAGTTTTTGGCGCTCATAATTATTCTCGGCGACCTCAAATTGCGCGCGCGCGGTGCTCAGGCCTGCGCGGGCCTGCCCGAGCGTGACGCTTCGGACCGTGGCGAGCTTCTCGTTGGCTTTGACCGGGTCTCCGATATTGGGTCCGATATCGACGATCTGCCCCTGCACGAAGGTGCTGATATGGGCGACGCGGTTCGGGTCGAAGTCGACCTGGGCGGGGACGCGCAGCTGCTCCTTCAGGGCGCCCGCGGTCGGCGGGCGGGTCTGGATATCGCTGCGTTTGAGCGCGGCGGGCGTGAGTTTGACGACGTTCGTCTCAGGATGCTCGTCGTCGGCGTGTGCTTCGTCTGCGTGGTCGTCGTGCCCGTGGTCGTTCTTTGCCGAAGACGGTGAGCAGGCGGCGAGGGTCAGCGCGCCGAAGATGAATAGAAATTTATAAGTCATCGTGGAGATATTCATGGGTTGCTCCCTTCGGTCGGCCAGAGTTCGGCGCCGACGAGGCCTTCGAGGATGGCGGCGGCCTGGTAATATTCGTGGCGCGCGTCGATATAGCGGGCGTGGGCTTCGAGCAGCGATTCGCGCATCTGTGAGATCTGGTATATATCGACCTCGCCCAGCTCATAGGCGCGCTGCAAGAGGGTGAGGTTTTGCTCGAGCGGGGCGATGACGGCGCGGTCGTATTGCTCGACGCGCTCGGCGGTGGCGGTGAGCGCGCTGGCCGCGGCGGTGAGCTCCGAGCGCAGCTTCAGGGCCGCGGCGTGCTGTTTTTGCTCGGCGAGTGAGAGGTCCGCCTGAGCGCGTTGGCGCGGGCCCTGGTTGCGTTGCCACAGCGGAATCGGCACCGAGACGCTGAACATCCAGGTCTGCGGCGAGGGGCCCGCGTCGGGCTCGCCCTCGCGCTCATAGCTCAGGCCGAGGGTCGGGTTGGGCCAGGCCTCGCGGTCGGCGAATTGAATGCGCCGCTCCGCCAAGACGCTGGCGAGTCGGCGGGTGCGAAGTTGCGGGTGATTATTGCGCATTCGCTTGAGCAGAACTTTGGTGTCGGGCGCCTTGCGGATCGGCTCCAGCTCGCCGGTGACCGGCGGGATCGACTCGGAAGGCCAGCCGACGACGGCCGCGATTTCGGCGCGGATGCGCGTCTCGTCTTCGTTGGCGCGCGAGACCTCATTGCCTGCGCGCGCAAGATCCGCGTCGGCGGCGAAGAGGGTCAGCGGCGAGGACTCGCCGGCGTCGATGCGCCGCTGGGCGATGTCTCGTAGGGACTGCGCGAACTCTAAAAATCGCTGGGCCTGGTCGCGTTGCTCGATATTGACCAGCAGGTCGTTATAGAGCGCGTGGGTCTCGACGTGGATCGCCCAGCGCGCCTCGTTGACCTCGGCCAGGGCGACCTGCTCGGCCGCCTGGAGGGCGTCGAGGCGCAGCCCGCGCGCGCCCGAAAGCTCGATGGTTTGCTCAAGCGATACTTCAAAGCTCATCCCGCTATCGCCGTCGATGATGCGCGGGCCGGCGCCCAGGCCAAGCGCTGGATTCTCGGGGAAGGTCGCCCGCGCAGCGGTTTGGTCGGCTTTGACTCGCTCAACCTCGGCCCGCGCGACGCGAATCGTCGGCGCGTTCTGGTCGGCGAAGACCAGCAGTTCATCGAGGCTTAACTCGGTGGCGGTCGCCGGGTCGACCATCTGGGCGCTGGGTATATAGGGTTCGCTCAATTCGGCCGGAATGTTCTCATATTCCTCGCGCTTCTGCGCGTTTGCGGCTGGAAGCATCGCAAGCGAGAGGAGGGCGGATGCGAATATAAAACTACCGGCAATAGTAATTCGTTTTGGGAGGCTGGTATATTTATTAAGGTCCATCGTGTGCTCAAATCCAGAAAAATTTAGGGGCGCCTGGGACGCGTATACAAAATAATATTAAGCCGCGCCGAGGAAGAGTCGCTCGACCGCGTGGTGAAAATATTGAAGCGCGTCGGTGTCGAAGATGTGGGGCACAATCACCGCGACGACCAGGGCGCTGCCGAGGGCGAGGTGCCCGAAGGTGCGCCGCGGCATTCGCGCGCCCTCCATCAGGATCGCCACGCGCAGGCGCAGCAAGGTGGCGTCGTGGCCGCAGAGCATCGAGATGCCGTAGGTGTTGATGTCGAGGCAGCGAAAACGCGCCGCGCGCACGATGCCCTGGGCCAGTGAGAGGGGGTCGCCTCCCAGGCGCACGGCCTCGGCGTCGCAGCTTCCCTCACGCGCGTTTCGCCAGCGCTCGAAGTCGGCTTCGAGCAGGCGGCTCAGCGGGTTGAGCATCAAACAAATTCGGGCGGCGAAGACGCGCAAGGGGTCGCGCGCCCGGGCGTGGCTGAGCTCATGGAGCAGGGCTGCGTGCAGGATCTCGGCGTCGTTGTCGGCGACGAAACATGCGTCGACATAAAAGCGCGGGCGCCACCAGCCGTGGGTAAAGACGGCGGCGGGGGCCTGGCAGATCACTTTGATCGGGAAGGCGTTTAGCAGCGGGTCGGCGGCGACGATCTTCAGGAGTTTTTGGACACGCAGATCGTCTTCGGGGAGTCCGTCGCCCAGGTTTCTTGGATGGGTTTGGAGGGCTTTGAGGCCGGCGACGCCGAGGGTCGAGAGGGTCAGCGCGGCCAAAATCACCAGGGCCTCAAGGCAGGTCGCCAGCAGCACGGAATGCTCAATCAGGCAGGCCTCGAGCGCGCGCGCCGGCTCGCCTTGATGCAGCGCCGAAGACCCCAGCCAGGCCAGCGGCAAAAGCGTCGGCGCGAGCAGCCAGGCCAGGGTGGCGTTGTCGCCAAAGTCGACCCAATGCTCGGTGCGCGCGCGTTTGTATTTCAGCAATGCCCAGCTTATCAGGCTCATCGCGGGGATGAGCACGAAGAAGGTCAGCGCAAGCGCCGCGATGGGGAACGCCAGCTCGCTCACGGGTCCTCCTCGTCGCTCGACTTAAGCGCGGCGGCGCGCTCCTGGCGACGCGCTTGAATCAGCGCCTCGAGGCGGTCGAGCTCGGCATCGTCGGCGTCCTCGATCTGTTCGACCAGGAAGGTCATCGCGGTCTCGCGCCCACCCTCGGGCAGGCTTGAGAGCACGTCGCGGGTCATCTTTTCGATGAATTGAGCCCGCGACATCTTGCTCTGATACACGTAGCGACGCCCGTCTTTTTGCCGGCTGAGTAGCCCTTTTTTGAAGAGGCGCACGACGGTGGTCATCACCGTCGTATAGGCGATCTCGCGGCTCTCCTGGAGCGCCTCAAGGACGTCGGAGACCGCGAATGACTCCCATCCGGCCGACCAGACGCATTCCATGATCTCGGCTTCGAGATCGAAGAGTGTGGTGCGAAGCCCCTCTTGTTCGGGGCGGATGCGTATGCCTTTCATAATGCCTCCGGGCCTGGAAAAATGCGTCGCCGAAGGCATTGTTACTAGCGTTGGTAGTAGGAGTCAACTCCGGGGCGGTTTAGGCGCCGGGTTCGTCGAATTCAAGGATGTCGTTGGTCGCCTCCGGATCGATGCTCAGCACGTCATCCACCGGGTCGTGCGACTCGCCGTATAATTGGACGTCCTTGAAGGTGTGGATCTTATCGTAGGTCTGCTTCATCTTCTCCATGATGCTCTCCTCGGACTCCTTTCCGGGGGACCAATACAGAATCTCAAGGGTATCGACCTCCTGGGTGCGCAGCGATCGGCTGTGATAGCCGATGGTGGAGGCGTGCTCGAAGTCCTCGCGCTTGTAGAAATGCAGGCGCTTTTCGGTGTCCGAGTCCTCGTAGTCGATGGGCTCGACCTCCAGGATGATGGGTTTGCCTTTTTGCTTGAGCTTGGCCATGAGCTTGTGACCGATTCCCTGGCCGCGCGCCTTGGCCGACACCCAGATATAGTCAACGAAGACAAATCCGGGGGTCTCCGCGTACATCAGGACGTGATAGGGGCCTTCGTCCTTATGATAGATATCTCCGCGTTCTTTAAGGAGTAATTCCATATGCGCGCGCGTCTTCATCTCCTGGGTAGGAAAGTATTGGCTGAGTTTTTCGTACCAATTCATTGGGTCACCTAATTGTAGAAATTTGGAAAACAAGCCGTCCGTGAGCGCATCGCCGAGCGACGGAACGCGCTCCAAGACGGAACGGTGCTTCGGATAAAATTCAGCGGCGTGATTGCCCACGTGTCCCGCGATTTTTTTGGGAGACTACTCGGCGCGCGCCGGAGCTGGTGATTGTCGGGCGCGCGCGGGCTGCGTAATTCGGCGAGGAGTATGCTATGCCGACGCAGTAAATCGGGGGTCAGCTGGCGTCCGCGTTGCTGGAAGCGTCGGCGTCGCCAGCGGCGTCCGCGTTTGTTCCAGCAGGAGCAGCCGAGGTTTCTGCGGGCGTATAGCAATACCCGACCGAAGAGCCCTCGAGGTTAAAGTCTTTGCGGCATTCAAAGCCCGCGCGGCATTCGCTATCCGACTCACAAAGGGCCATGCACAGCCGATTATTCCGGTCGAACTCCACGCAGGCCGAGTCGGCCGGGCAGCTTCCCGGGTCGCAGTCCTGGATCAGGCAATAGCCACCCTCGACCGTGGTGTCGCAGACCGACCCGAGCTCCATCGGGCAATCGCGGCCCGTGGAACACTCGTCACCGATCGATGGAGTGCAGCCGCTCGCGAAGATGAAAAATAGCGCGAGTACCGGTATGAGGAGCGAGAACAAAATCCGCGTCGAGAAGAAATTTTTAGCCATGATATATATTTGTGGACGCAGCGAGTTCGGTGAGTGCGATAATATTAGCAATGGATTATTCATCGTGCCGCGTTGATTATAAAGGCGCGAAACGAGCCTGCTTGTACAACCGTTGAGAGTCAATGACAAGATGACCCAAACCCCACCACGCGCGCCGTCGGGCCGCGAAGATAGCTCCCCCGCAGGGGAGAGCCGCAAGGGGAAGTCCCGCGGGCTTCTGCTCGCGCTGGTGGGCTCTGTGCTGGTGCACCTGGGGATTATGGTCGCCGTGTTACCGCCTAATTTTCGCGATATTTTGCCGCCCGAGCCCAAAGAGGAGAAGCCCTTCGAGGTTAATACCTACGTGGAGGAAGTCGAGCCGACCGAGGATTTGCTGGCGCAGAATTTACCGGAAGCCGAGCTTGAATCGCCCGATGACCCCGAAGAAGAGGAGCCCGAGGAAGAGGAAGAAGAGGAGGAGACAGAAGAGCCGGAGGAGATAGTAGAGGAGATGCCTGCGCCGCCCGAAACGCCGCCGCCGCCCCCGCCCGAGCTCAATCGCAAGGTCGTGCAGCAGGAGAATAACGAGGAGGAAGCCGTCGACTCCCAATATTTGGCCGAGAAGGCCAATAAGGTCGAGGAAGAGACCCGCGCGCGCGAGACCACCCAGTTGGATGTGCTCGCCGGAAAGACGGTCCCCGACGACCTCAAGGAGCTCACCGGCGGCGACGAGGAGTCCCAGGCGGATGCGCCCGAGGACGAGCAGGAGCTCGTCGCCGAGGTCGAAGAGGAGCCTGCGGCCGCCGAGGCCGAAGAGGCGTCCGCCCAGGAGGAGCCCGAGGAGGTCGCGCAGCTCCCGCCCGAGCAGCTCCCCTCGGAGCGGACGTCGCCCGAGAAGACCGAAGAGGGCGAGGCGGCGGCTGTTGAAGCGCCCCAGGAATCACCCTTTGCCACCAAGGCGGCGCCAAAGGAGGCCGGCGAGCCCTATAAGCCGCCGCCTCGCTCGCTCTTTCAGCCCAGCGCGAAGGACTATGAGGAGGTCTTCGGCGAGGCCGACAAGAAGGCGGCGAGCACGATGAATCGCCATAAGAAGGGGCGTCGGCTGCTCAAAGGCTGGAAGCAGCGCGAGGCGGCGATGCGCGCGAGCCTGGAGAATACGAATCTCGAGGTGCGCCCGGGCAATCATACCGGCGTGAACGCGGCGGCCGCGGTGTACGCGACCTTTATCGCGCGGATTCATCGCAAACTTCACCCGCGCTGGGGCGGCGGGTATTTGCCGCGCCTCGACAGCGATTATGGGCCATCCCATCCGCTGAGCCGGGCGAGCCTTGAAGTGACGCTTGAGTATATTATCGACGCGGCCTCGGGTGCGATTGAGGCCACCAATATCGTGCGCACCTCGGGGCAGACGATGTTCGACGCCGAGGCCATCGTGATCTTTAACGAGATCGGGCCGCATACCGGCGCGCCCGACGAGATCATCAGCCCCGACGGCAAGGTCTATATCCACTGGACGCTGTGGCGCGACCAGCAGCAATGCGGCCCCTGGGGGGCGAGTATTTTTATCGTGGATAATGGCACAAAAAAACGCATCGACCGCGGCGGAAATGCCGGGGGCGATGCGTCGAGGAGCGGCGGGCGCTAAGGCCGCTCGGGCCATTTTGTCCGAAGACTTAGATCAAATTTTTGAGCCAACCCAGCGCCACAAACGTCCCCAGCGAGCTGCCCATCCCCGAGAAGATAAAGACCAGCAGGACTCGCCCGAGGCGGTTGGTCCACCAACCCTTCCAGCTTGAGATATCGTCGCCGATGGTCTGGAAGTCGCCCACCTTGGGGCCGGCCACCAGGGTTTGGACCAGCGCGGTGACCATGCCGGCGCCGATGCCCGGGTGCAGCGAGGTGATCGGCGCAGCGATGAACGCGGCGATGATGGTGAGCGGGTGGGCCAGCGCGATGGCGGTGCCCAGGGCGGCGAAGATGCCGTTGGCCAGAATCCAGGCCAGGGCGGCGTTCTTGAGCTGCGTCGCGTCGGCGTTGAAAAACCCCCACACGAAGAGCCCGACGACCAGCACCGGGAAGAGCCAGGTCAGCGCTTTGCCCCAGGAGCCCTTGGGCGGCACGGTGTCGATGGTGGTCATATGCTCGTCGCTGATTTGCTCGCGAATCTGGCGCAGGATGCCCGGTTTGTGCGCCGCGCCCACCACCGCCACGACCTTCTTGGCGTCGATATTGGCCAATTTATAGGCCATATAGGTGTCGCGCTCGTCGACCAGGACCTTCTTGACGTCGGGCATCTCCTCGCCCAATTGGTCCAGGATGGTCGAGATATTCTCCATCTCGCGCAGGTCCGACAGCTCTTCTTCGTTGACCTCGCCTTTTTGGAAGACCCCGAGCATCAGGGCCATGACGAGCTCGGCGCGCTTCCACCAGGCGGTCGTGCGCCAGGCGCGCAAGAGCGTGGTGCGGATATTTCGGTCGATAAGCTCCACGCCCATCTGGTCGGCCTCGGCCGCGTCGATGGCCGCGGCCATCTCGGCTCCGGGCTTCACGCCGGTATGCCCGCCCATGCGCTTTTGGAACGAGCCCAGCGCCAGCCGGGCGAGCAAGAAGGTGAGCTGCTTATTCTTGATGATCTGGAGCAGGTCCAGGTCTTCCCAATTTTGCTCCGAGCGCATCGAGTCAAAGCGCTCCTGGTCGAGCTCGACCGCGACGACGTCGGGTTTCTCGGCCGCGATGGTGCTCACGACGATGTCGACCGACTCCTGCGAGATATGCGCGGTGCCGACGAGCAGAATCTCGGTCTCGCCGAGCTGAATGCGGGTGATATCGCCCTCGGTGAGGTCGACGGGCAGGTCCGATGTTGCTTGGTTCATAGTAGCTACGTTTGAATTCGCCAGCGTTTGGAATACCCAAAAAGCTGGGGATGGCCGCGTGTTTAGCGCAGAGAAGTTAACAGTCGCAGGTCGTAGCGTATTTGCCCGCTTTTGGAAAGTTTCTAGGGGGTCATCTGGGCGCCAGCGGCCGCCGGTTCGCCTGTATACGGGTCGGCTGGGTCGAAAATGACGTTGGACGTGATTTTTTGGGAGCCGGCTGGGTTGAAAATGACGTTGGACGTGATTTTTTGGGAGCCGGCTGGGTCGAAAATGACGCGAGACGTGATTTTTTGGGAGCCGGATGGGTCGAAAATGACGCGAGACGTGGTTTTTTGGGAGCCAGATGGGTCGAAAATGACGTTGGACGTGGCTTTGGTGGCGCAGAATCGCTCGGGACACACGTTCGGTGGGGTTCGGGAGGGAGGGAGATGGAAAAAAAAGCCCCCGCGGGAGCGCGGGGGCGTTATTGTGGGAGTTGGCGAGGGGTTAGGGGGCGTTGGCCGGTGGTCCGTCGGTTCGACCGTCTTGAGAAAGCCCCCAGCAGATCACCGCAGAGTCGGCGGCGCGGATTGCGCAATTATGCTCGTCGGTCGCAACGATTGAACGAAATACTCCCGGGGGAGGGTCACTCTGGAGGAAATTATTTCTCCCCCAGCATTCAATTTTCGAGTCGCTCGCGCGAATCCCGCAGGTGTGCCCTCCGCCGGCCGCGACGGCTCGAAATCTCTCGGTGGACTCCGAGAGAACCCAGGGCTTGTTCGAGTCCCCCCAGCAGACAATTTTAGAGTCGCTTGAGCGAATCCCGCAGGTGTGCTTGACGCCCGTCGAAACGGAATCAAACGCATGGCTCGACAGGCTGGGGGCCTGCCCCTCGGCGTTGTTCCCCCAGCAGATCACTCGTTTGTCGCTGCGGCGGATTCCGCAGGCGTGTTGGTCGCTCGCGCTGATCGAATCAAAAGCGTAGGTGCTTGCGTTCGAGACCGCGCTGGAATCCTGATCGCCCCAGCACTCCACCCTCGAAGTATCGGCGCGAAGGGCGCAGCTATAGAATTCACCCGACGAAATGGCGCGATAGGCCACGTCGGGGGTGGGCGAATTCTCGCCAAAATTGGAGGTTCCCCAGCAGACCGCGTGGGAGTCACTGGTGCGAAGGGCGCATGTGTGGGTCCACCCGGCGGCGACCTCGCTCAATGAGGACGATGGAAGGGATTCTGCTGGCCCTAGCTGGTCGAGGCCCCAGCAGACGGGCTTGGAGTCGCTATGGGCGATCGCGCAGCAATAGCGCGCGCCGCAGGACACGGAGGCGTATCCCTGAGTCGTGGGCTCACAATAGTTGATATTGGGCGCGGTCGTCGTGGTGCCGATAGCGCAGGGCGCGCATTCTCGATCATTGGTCGTGCTTCCGGCCAGCGTGACATACTCGCCGGGCGGACATTTTCGCCAACGGGTGCACTCGGTTTGGTTTTGCTGGGTCGAATAGAATCCGATCGTGCAACTGTAGCAGCCCCGATCGTGGGTCGAGCTGCCGTCCCGGGTGACCCTTTCTCCTGGTTGACACACCGTCCATGGCTGACATGGCGTGGCAGGGTCTTTGTCGTGGTCCCATGCGTCGAGCGTCTGACAGGATACCGGGGCGGCGTCTTCGCCGGCGCAGTAGGTTCCCTCCTGGCAGGCTCCGCAGTTGGGGTTTGCGGTACCCGCGGGACAGCCTGAGGTGGTATCCGTCGAATCGCCACTGTCGGCGTCGTCACCGGCGTCGCTGGCAGCATCACTGACATCATCACCGGCGTCGCTGGCGTCGCTGATCGTGGCGTCGCTGGCGTCGCTGATCGCGTCCTCGCCGGCATCGCTGATCGCGTCCTCGCTGATCGCGTCCTCGCTGATCGCGTCCTCGCCGGCGTCGCTGATGGCGTCCTCGCCTGCGTCGCTGACGGTGTCGTGAGTTGGCGGTGTGTTATTCTGGCCAGAGTCTCCGCCGAGTGCATCGACCAATGCACAGCCCGGGAGCCCACAAAGGGCCATACACACAATAGCGATTAGCCAATTAACGCGAACAAATTCGGTTTTTGAGATCATAGTTGGGGCGCCGAAAGTCTCAGGTTTATACCATTCGAAAATAGTCGTGGGGCTCTATATAAAATTCAGAAGTGTGGCGCAATTCGCGTTGGGGGCGATCATTCTGCTGGCTTTCGAAAGAGTGCGGCGGGGGCTTGCGGAAGCGCTCCCGCTGAGGTGTCGCGAGCGCGGCCTCAGCGGGAATATCAGTGGATCGGTAGAGGGGAACTGGCCAGGGTTAGGGGGCGGAGTCTGGTCCTTGGGTGACGTCCCCGTAGGTATTCGTGCCCCAGCATTCCACCGACGAGTCGCTCTCTCGGATCCCACACACGTGAGATCTGCCAGCGGTGAGCGACTTAAACCTAACGGAGGGCGGTGGGGTTATGTTGTAGCTAGATTCCTCCCAACAGTGGATTTGGGAGTCGTTTTCACGAATTCCGCAGGTGAAGTCGTCGCCCGCCACAACGGCGCTAAATTTCTCGTCGGATTCACTAAAAATAAAACCCCAGCACACGATCTTCGAGTCGCTCTCGCGAATCGCGCAGGTGTGCCCGACACCTGCCGCGACGGCCGTAAAAGTATCACTCGTTGGGGACTCCGGTTGTCCCGGACTCTCATTCCCCCAGCAAAATACCGTCTTGTCGTCGAGGATTCCGCAAGCGTGATCCTCATTCGTGGAGAGGCTAAGAAATTGTTTTCCGCTTGTTCGCCCCTTTTCGCTGAGTGGTTTCGGCGGACTTGATGACGGGCCCCAACATTCAACGTGATCATCGTCATTGATGCCGCAGGAATAACCCCTGCTCGACGAAATGGCCCTATAGGCGACATCCGGTGATGGGCGTGCTGTGCTGGAATTTGCGGAGTATTTTCCCCAGCAAACCGCCTTTGAATCCTCGCGGCGAATCGCGCAGGTGTGGGACGCTCCCACGGCGACCGCGTCAAACGCTTCTGCGGGAAGAGCGTCCCCCTCTGGCAACTGATCGTCACCCCAACACACGAGCGTCGAGTCGGCGTTGGTGAGCGCGCAACAATAATAGGCTCCGCAATTCACAGCAGCATATCCATCGTCGCCGGGGTTGGGGTCGGTGTCGTCCGGGTTGGTATCGGCGTCGCCGGGGTTGGGGTTGGCGTCGGCGTCATCGGGGTTGGTGCCGGCGTCGCCGGGGTTGGCGTCGCCGGGGTTATGGTTAGCATCGCCTGGGTTGGAGCCCACGTCGTCGGGGTTAGATCTGGCGTCGTCGCCCACGTCGCGGGATTCCGAGGAGTCTCCGTTAAACGCATCTACGAGAGCACATCCAGGGAGGCCACCGAGAGCGGCGCAAATCACAAAAAGCAACCCGAGGAGACATCGTTGCGAGCATGGCGATATCATGGTCAAACCTCTAAGCATGTTGAATTCATTTATTATTTTTATGATCGTGTTACTATATATCCAATCTAGCCAGGCAACACAAACCAGGCCCCGCGCCGGCGGCGCCGCGCTCTGGCGACAATAATAGAGATGTGTCGCTCGCGAATATATTCAAAACAAAACGGCGGCCCGAGCAATTCTGCTCGGGCCGCCGTTCTGTATCGTCGTGAATCACAAACCCATCAGGTCGGGATATTCCCGTGGCGCTTGGGCGGCATCCACTCGCGTTTGTTCAGCATGACGCGCAGGTAGCGGTAGAGCTTGCGGCGGGTCTCGTGGGGCTCGATGACCGCGTCGAGGTAGCCGCGTTGGGCGGCGATATTGGGGTTGAGGAATTTGTCCTCGTAGGCCTGGATGAGCTCTTCTTGTTTGGCCTCGGGGTCGTCGGCGGCGGCGATGTCGCGCCGGTTGAGGACCTCGACGGCGCCCTTGGCGCCCATGACGGCGATCTCGGCGTCGGGCCAGGCGAGGTTGATGTCGCCGCCGACGTGCTTGGAGCTCATGACGATATAGGCGCCACCGTAGGATTTGCGGATGATGACCGACAGCTTCGGGACGGTCGCCTCGCAATAGGCGTAGAGCAGCTTGGCGCCGTGGTCGATGACGCCGGCGTGCTCCTGGGTGCGCCCGGGCAAAAACCCGGGGACGTCGATGAGGCTGACGATCGGGATATGGTAGCCGTTGCAGGTGCGGATGAAGCGGGCGGCCTTGCGGCTGGCGTCGATGTCGAGCACGCCGGCCATCTCCTGGGGTTGGTTGGCGACGATGCCGATGACGTGGCCGCCCAGGCGCGCGAAGCCGACGACGATATTTTTGGCCCAATTTTCGTGGACCTCGAAAAAGCTATCTTTGTCGGCGACCAGGGCCACGAGTTTGCGCACGTCGTAGGGCTGGCGGGTGTTGCTCGGCACGACGTCGTGGAATTTCGGGTCCATGCGCTCGACGTCGTCTTCGGGCTCAATAAAGGGCGGGTTCTCGCGGTTATTCGAGGGCAAATAGCTCAGCAATTTGCGGGTGTTATCGATGGCCTCGAGATCGTTTTTCCACGCGAAATGACTCACGCCAGTCTTATAGGCGTGGGTGGTGGCGCCGCCGAGCTCTTCGACGGTGACGTCCTCAAAGGTCACGGTCTTGACGACCTTGGGGCCGGTCAAAAACATAAAGCTTGAGCCTTCGACCATGCCGACGAAATCGGTCAGGGCGGGGGAGTAGACCGCGCCGCCGGCGCACGGCCCGGCGATGATGCTGATCTGCGGGATCACGCCGCTTGATTGGACGTTTCGTCGAAAGATCTCGCCGTAGCCGCCAAGGGCGTCGACGCCTTCTTGGATGCGCGCGCCGCCGGAGTCGTTGACCGCGATGAGCGGGGCGCCGGCGCGCAGGGCGAGGTCTTGGAGACGCACGATCTTTTGGGCGTGGGCCTGGCCGAGGCTTCCGCCCAAAACGGTGCGGTCCTGGGCGAACGCGTAGACCGGGCGGCCGTCGACCAGCCCAGCAGCGGTGACGACGCCGTCGCCGGGGATGCGGCGTTTTTCCAGGCCGAAGTCGGTGGCGCGGTGGGTCACCTCGGCGCCGATCTCTTCCATGGTGCCGTCGTCAAAGAGGCGCTCCAGGCGCGCGCGGGCGACGCTGATCTTGCGGCGTCCCTCGACCAGCGCAGTGCGCTCATCGGTCTGCGGCGCGACGGTTTGAACCGTGTGGCTGTCGACGGCGGTGTTCTTGGCCGAGGAGTTTTCCTTGGGTGGCTGCTGCGAGTTTGAGGTCTGATTCGTATTCATAAGGCCCGCTCATTTGAAAATTAAACAGTGATCGCCCGACGTAACTTATGAAAAAGTTACCAATTCATCGCCGGCGTAGACGGTTTGTCCGACTTCGACGCCGATCGATTCGACCTTCGCGGTCATCGGGGCGCTCAGCGTGTTCTCCATTTTCATGGCTTCAATAATAATCACCGGCTGGCCTTCCTGGACCTGCTCGCCGGGTTTTACCAGAATCTCAAGGACGATGCCCGTGATGGTGCTGTCGAGACGGTTGACCGGAAATTCCCACTCCGTGTCGAATTGGCGGTCGTGCTCAAGCACGACTTCGCCGGCGTTCTCGACCAGGAATCGCGAGACCCGCTCGCCGTCGTCCATCAGGTATTTGGTGCAGTTTTTGTCCAGGTGAAATTCGCGGGTCTCCCCGCCGATCACCATCATATAGGCGCCATTTTCGGCACGCCCGCGGAACTCCAACTCAACGCCTTCGTGACCGTCCACGCTCGCCTTCCACACGCCGCGGCGAGTTTCGGTGAGCGCGACTTTCAGGTCTTTATGGCCTTCGATTTCGACGAGATAGATCATGATTGTTTCCAGGGCGAAATTTTCTCACTTTCGATTTTGCTCTCGCTGCTCTCCAGGCGTCCGAGGAGGCCTTTGTGTTTGAGGAGCGCGGCGACCGCGGCGATATTGACCCAGGCGTCGTCCGGCACGCTGCTGTCCGTGTCCGTGCTTTTCGGCGCGGTGGTCTCGGCTGCCTTCGGCGAGGGGCTCGTCGCCGGGGCGACGCGCTTTGGCTCGACGCTGGGGGCGGATGAAACTTCGGTGCCGGTCGTCGCGAACCACGCATACGCCAGGACGAAGCTCGCGTCGATACGTGCGCGCACCTCCATCACTTCGCCGGTGGCGTTTGCGTCGCCGCTCAGGCTCACGAGCGCCTCTTTGGCGCGTCCGCTGACGTTGACCGCCGCGCGGATAAAGCCGTCTTCGACGCGCAGGCCGCTGACCTGAATCTCGGAGGTCGTGAGGTGAAGCCCGGCGCCGAGCGCCTTGCTCACCGCCTCTTTGATGCTCCACAGGGTCGACAAAAGGGCCGACTCGGGGTCGCTATCCTCGAGGTGGATGCTCTCGGGGAATTTCAGCGCGCGCTCGGCGGCCGAGAAATAGTCATCGGCGAAGGCCTCGACGCGCGCCTCGATGGCCTCGAGGTCGACGCCCGCGCGGCCGCTGGGGCCGGGGGCTGCGATGGCCGCGATGGCGACGCCGTTTGAGTGCGTAATCGTGAGACTCGGCAGCGGCGTCGAGGCCATTTGCTGCTGGGAGTCGCCGCGCAATTCGATAAAGGGCGCGCCTTGCGCGTCTTTGGCGATGGTCACGTCGCCGAGCGGCGTGCTCAGGCCGTAGAAGTTGCGCAGGTGGCAGTGAATCAGGTCCTTGGCGGCCACGCGCGCGGCCAACCATTCGGCCTTGCGGGTGTCGCTGCGGAAGCGCTCATATTCGGCCCGCTCGCCGTCGGTGAGGATGGCGTCGGCGTCCAGGCCCAGGTCGCTCAGCAGCAGCTCAGCCTCGGGCAGGGTGAAGCGGCGCGAGCTGAGGCGACGCGTCGGGAATTCGCCGAATTGCTCGTCTTCGCTGAGCAGGCGGTGCCCGATGAGCTGGACGTTCTCCATGATCTGCAGGAGCTCACCTTTTTGGGTCAGGATGTCGACGTCAAAGGCGATGGTGTGCTCCTGGGCGTCGTTTCGGCGACGGCAGCGGATGCAGATCTCCTCGCCGGGTTGGGCGACGCCGAATTGCATCGCGCGGCCGATGGCCATGGGAAGATAGCTGCGCCCGTTATTCTTCATGCCCCAGAGGCCGGCGGTTTGAAGCGCCATCTCGCGCACCATCGGGTCGCTGATGAAGACGTGTCCGTTCTGCGACGCGCTCAGTCGACCGGTGGGGTTTCGCCCGTAGCCGATGACCACCGACTCGCCGATATGCGGCACTTTTTCGAGCACCTGGAAGCTGCCGGTGTGGAAGAAGCGGCGGTAGATCTCGCGCTTGTCCGGGCCGACCTGGTAGGTGGCGTTGGCGTCGAGCACCATGGGCTCGGGGCGCTGGGTCTGGGCCTGGCCGATGGTGACGCGCGCCGAGAAATGCTGCTTGTCCAGGCGACGGCCGGTCTTGGCGGTGCGCGAGGTCTCCAGGATTACGTCCAGCACGATATGGGCGTCGTGGCGGCTGTGCACGGTCGCCGTGGCGAAGGCGCGGAGCGCTTCGCCGTGGTGGAATTTAATGGCGTGCTCAAAGCTGACGTCGCTAACCTCGAGGACGCCCGAGTTGGTGTTGGCGAAGAGGTTGTGATTCTGGACGAATTGGCTCGCCGCCTCGACCATAAACTCAAAGCCCATCACGCCCGGCAGCAGCGCGACGCCCTGGTAGACGTGGTCGTTGATGAAATAATCACGCTCCGGGTCGAAGACGCGCTCGATGACGATATGGTTATCGTCGACCTCGGTGACCCGGTCGGCGAAGATATATTGGTCGCTCTCAAAGACGTCCTCGCCGGTCAGCGCCGAGCGCTCAAGCGCGGCTTCGCCGGCCATCTCGCCCAGCGCGCCGGCCACCAGATACTCGCCGGTGAGGCCGCGCTCCATGGCGTTTCCGACGATGGGCGCGCCGATCTCGACCGGCAAAAACTCGACGCCGCGGGCTTCTAGAATGGTGCTCATCGAGCCGTGAGTGGCCATGCCGACGTCGCCCCAGGCGGTCCAGTCGATGCTCAGGCCGCGGGTGTCGGTGGTGGCGTTGATCTGGGCGACGAGTTTGTTGAGCACCTCGTTGGCCGCGCTATAGTCGACCTGACCCTCGTTGCCGAAGCGGCCGGCGACGCTGGAGAAGGTGATGAAGAAGCTCGGGTTATAGGCGCGAACGGCCTGCCACAGGTTCAGCCCGCCGACGGCCTTGCCGCAGAAGACGCGGTCGAAGCTCGCGGCGTCCTTGTCGGCCAGGAATTTGCTCTCTTCGACGCCGGCGGCGTGGATGACGCCGTCGACCTTGCCGAAGCGCGAGGCGACGCGCTCCACCAGCACCGCGACGCTGGCCGGGTCGGCGACGTCACAGGAGAAATACTCCGCCTGGGCGCCGGCTTTTTTCATGCGCGCGATATTCTGGGCGATCTCAATCTGCGATTTAAGCGGCTTCAACTCCTGGCGAATGCGCACCGGGGTGACGCGCTCGCCGCTGGCCTGAATGCGAGCGCGGGCCTGGCGCTTCTCGGCGGCCAGGTCGATCTCGAGCGGGTTCGGGTGGGTGAGCTTGGAGCGCCCGACCAGGGCGAGTTTGGGGCCGAAGCGCTTGGCCATGTCGAGGGCGACCTCGGCGGTGATGCCGCGTGCTCCGCCAATCACCAGCACCACCGAATCTTTGTTGGGCGCGTAGGATTGGGTGGAGCCGTGGCCGCCGAGCAGCTCAGCGTCGACGATGACCGGCACATAGCGAACCCCGCCGATAAGGCCGACTTCCAAAGACGGCGCGTCGGCGTGGACCTGCGACAGGATTTGCAGTCCCAACTCGGGATAGAAGCCCTCTCGCGCCACGTCGACCACGCGCACC